>NZ_CP080443.1:2795081-3435163 GCF_019613955.1 Chryseobacterium sp. LJ668
ATTTCCCGGGTAAAGTGCACAAATATTCTGTGTATACCAGTACCAACCAGTCGTTTTTGAAGAATAAATTAAATGTCAACCTGAGCCTGGGCTGGAATTATATCGACAACAGTGATTTCAATACCAGAAACAAGCTGAACGGCGCAAGCAACTCTATCAGCTACTGGGCGGGATCTACCAATGTATCTTATACTAATCTCTTTAACAAAAATATTAATCTGAGCGCTTGGGTTGAAGTCTCAAATCAGAATAACGGGAATTCTTATGCGAACAGAACCAATGTTTTTCATAATCTTTCCGCTACCAAAATATTTCCCAAAACACAGATGGAAATCAGTGTACAGCTGATCAATATTTTCAGCAGACCCAATTTTGATTCAACCTCCTTCAACCAGATCGGCAGCTTCAGAAATTCAAATAAATCAGATTGGTACGGAGTTTCACTTTCATTTGTGAAACGTTTTGGAAACCAAAAAGTAAAAGAAAATACCAAAACGGATGTTGAGAAAAGCGACGGTGGAGAAAAATAACATTGATCTTAAGGCTTTGGCTTCAATTCATATTGAATGTGTAATTACCTGTTATACACCATGATCATGTTTCAGGTTATTTTTCCATAATTTATATTGTGAGACAAATAATTCACCTTTAGTATTAAATTTTTTCTCCAATGTTAGGCTGGAAACGTCTTAAAGTATATATTTGCATCCTAAATTTTATAGACATGAAAGAACTTATTGAAAAAATCAACGCAGAATTTGAAGCGTTCACCACAGAAGCAACTCAACAATCTGAGAAAGGAAACAAAGCAGCGGGTACAAGAGCTCGTAAATCAGCTTTAGAATTGAGCAAATTGTTTAAAGACTTCAGAAAAGTTTCTGTAGAAGAATCTAAGAAATAAAAATAATCCCTGTCAGTTATGACGGGGATTGTTTTTTAGTATTGTTTTTCTTTAAGTAATTCCTTATTTCTTTATGGTGGCAACTTTTGTTTCTTTTGTTTGATTCCGCCGAATCTTCAATTTCAAGACAAAAGAAATTATAAAATCATACTCAGCTGAATTCTCTTTCTCGCTTCATCCACTTCCGTTACTTTGACCTGTACGTGCTGATGCAGCTTCACCACTTCATTCACATCAGATACAAAACCTTCTTTTAATTGTGAAATATGTACCAGTCCGCTTTCTTTGATGCCCAGATCTACAAAGCATCCGAACGCAGTAATGTTGTTGACAATTCCGGGAAGAATCATTCCGGTCTTTACATTTTTAATGCTTTTTACATTCGGGTCAAACTCAAAAACTTTAGCGGCTTTCCTGGGATCCAATCCGGGTTTCTCAAGTTCTTTCAGAATATCTTTGATTCCCAAAATACCGATAGTTTCGTTGGTGTATTTTTCCGGATTGATCTGTGCGATTTTTTCTTTATTGGCAATCAGTTCAGTTGTTGTAATACCTAAATCTATCGCCATTTTTTCAACAATTCCGTAAGCTTCAGGATGTACTGCTGATTGATCCAACGGATTTTTACCGTTCGCAATCCTGATAAATGCAGCTGCCTGCTGATAGGCTTTTTCACCCAGTCTCGGAACTTTTTTCAATTGTTTACGGTCTTCAAAAGCGCCATTTTCTGCACGGTAGTTGACAATGTTTTCAGCCATCTTTTCACCGATTCCTGAGACATAGCTTAACAGAGATTTGCTTGCGGTATTCAGGTTGATTCCAACAGAATTCACGCACTTCATCACGGTAGCATCCAGCTCATTTTTCAGCTGGGTCTGGTCGACATCGTGCTGATACTGACCGACCCCGATCGATTTGGCATCGATTTTTACCAGTTCAGCCAACGGGTCGGCCAGTCTTCTTCCGATTGAGACGGCTCCACGTACCGTTACATCGTAATTCGGAAATTCTTCCCGGGCAATTTTACTGGCGGAATAGACCGAAGCACCCGCTTCTGATACCACAAAAACCTGCAGCGGCTTGTCGAAAGCGATTTTTTTAATAAAAAATTCTGTTTCCCGGCTTGCCGTTCCATTTCCGATAGAGATCGCCTGAATCTGATAAGCATTCACCATCGAACGGATTTTCTTCATCGCCATTCCGCTTTCGTTTTGCGGAGCGTGAGGATAGATCGTTTCGTTATGCAGCAGATCGCCCTTTTCATCAATGCATACGACCTTGCAGCCGCTTTTGTAGCCGGGATCGATGGCCAGAATTCTTTTCTCACCCAATGGCGGGGCTAAAAGCAGCTGGCTCAGGTTTTCCGAGAAAATCTCAATGGCTTTCTGATCGGCTTTTTCTCTAGCCTCCTGTAATGTTTCATTAGAGATAGCAGGTTCCAACAGCCTTTTGTAAGAGTCTTTTATGGCTAAAGCAATCTGTTCCGAACTTTCATTTCTTGACTTGATGATGGCATTTTCTATAAAATCAATCGCTTCTTCTTTATCAATTCCAATGTTTGTTTTCACAAAACCCTCGGTTTCGGCCCGCAGCATCGCTAAAAGTCTATGAGAAGGCGTTCTGCTGAGGCTTTCTTCCCATTCAAAATATTGGGAAAACTTCTGTGCTCCTTCCTCATTTTTTTTTGCCTTGACCACCTTTGAGGTAATGAGTGCTTTCCGCTGAAACAATCGGCGGAGATTTTTCCGGACGTACATATTTTCGTTGATCCATTCTGCCATGATATCCCTTGCGCCCTGCAAAGCTTCTTCTTCGGACGTGACCAGATCGTTTAGATACCTTGAAGCCAAATGCTGCAGATCATTTGATTTCTGGCTCATGATGATTTTGGCAAGAGGTTCCAGGCCTTTTTCTTTGGCAACATCCGCTTTTGTTTTCCTGCGTTTTTTAAAGGGCAGATACAGATCTTCCAGTTCCTGGAGATCAAAGCTTTCGTTAATTCTCTGTTGTAGTTCTGAGGTTAAAGCATTTTGCTCTTCAATCGATTTCAGAATGCTTTCCTTCCGCTTTACAATTTCATCAAACTGCTTATTCAGTTTAAAAATCTGTTCGATCTGTATTTCATCCAGGTTTCCGGTAGCATCTTTACGATACCTCGAAATAAAGGGAATGGTGCAGTCTTCCGAAAAGAGCTTTAAAGTAGCCTGGATGCTTTTATCAGATATTGGGAGGGTATTTTTGATATAGTCGGTCGTATTCATTCGGCATTTTTGAAGATGCTAAAATACTGACTTTTTCAGACTATTGAGATTGAATTGAATTAAAAAAAACCAATTATAAAACTATAATTGGTTTTGTGGAGCTATTTTTATTTTAAAATATCATTGTAGTAGAATGGTGTGTCTGTTTCCTCATCAAATCCGATAATGATTACTTTAAAACTTTTTGCATGATCATTATTGTAAAACTCAATAGGTTGATTATCATTTGATTCTATAGTATATTTAGGATTCCAATATAATGTTTCTCTGTTATCGTTGTCCAATTTTTTAAATTTTGATTCATCATATAACAGATTAATAAATTTAGTTTCGATATCATAGCCTTTTAAAGTATATTTTTTAAGATAAGATACTTCTGAGTTATGTTTATGAGGCATGTTACCGCGCCTTGTGTAAACAGCTATTGCATTCTTAATAATTCCCATAGCTCCTGGAAAGACCTTAACCATTGCAATGCTTGAAACAGGTATTGCCTGGAGCTGTTCATATCTTGCAGGCATCTCATTCAAATAAAGGTTTATTGGATTTCCTCTTAGATTGGCATTAATTCCTATCCCGGTAGAATATACTTCCAAGCCAGCTACCCGTCCTTGTAGCCAAAGAAGAATACTAGGGGCGTTGTATGCATTTTCATTATCATTCACAAAATCAAAAACTTTTTCATCAATACTTTGAAATAGGGAACTCACAAGTTCTTTTTCAAGTTTTTTTGTTTTACTCTGCAAGACTCCTTTTATTTTCACCTCTTCAATCTCGGTGACCTTTTCGTCAAAAGCTGTCTGAAATTTTATATTATTTATTGCTTTAATGGCGACATCCGTTTTTTGATCTTCTGCAGTTTTTTGGACTAATTTATATTTTTTATCTGGAAGATTATTTTTGTAGGCAATAAAATTATTATTAGGCTGAAAATAAACATTAAAATTATTGTTAGAACTTTTTGTATCCTTTTCTATCTGATAAGAGACATTCATATTTCCCTCAAACTGTAATCCACTTAATGTAAAATTGCCTGAGCTATCCGTTTGTACCTGATAAAATTTTGAACCGACTTCAGAACTATCAAAAATTAAATTCAACGCCTTGTTTACCGCTGGACCATTATCTAGCATTACTTTAGCCTTGTAAGAAATATATGCATCAGATAGATTTGTTATTTTTGGATATCGATCTGAAATTAAATCTTTAAAATTAAAACGTTTCCATTTTTCAGATATCAATAAAGCATCAAGCGCCTGTGAATTCCGGTTTTTTGTAAAATATTGTGCCGGCTTAAAAATATTTGCTCCTAAATCTCCTGTAAGCCAAAGACTGCTGAAGATGCTATTTTCTTCTTCTGAACTTTTTGCATTATAATCCAATACCATAATACTGTAGTCAGTGTAATGTTCATTTTTAGGTATGGTAAATGAATTTTTAGCTCTTTTTTCAGTATTAAGATTTGATTTTAATTCGGGAATTTTAATATTCACTTGATCAGCCTGTACAAAACAGAGACGTTGTGCGGCTACATTCTCTTCTGAATCGAATACCGTAAGCTGTAGAACTCCATTGGTCAAATTTTCTACAGGAATAATGAAGGTTTTGTCAGAAAGTTTTTTAAATTCTGCCTTGTAAACCAATTGACTGTTTATCGTAGCCAGTACTTTATAAGGTTTATTATCAGAAATATTTTTAGAATGTATTGAGTATTTTACTTCATTGTTTGTGCTTTCAACCTGAAGGTTTAATCCGCTGGTGGCAACCGGGGGTAAATTAAGGAGTACTTTTTTTCCTGTAGTGTCTTCAACGGTAAGCCGGTAATTTTTTCCGGCTTTGGGATTTAGACTGAAAGATCCTACATTCTGATCAAAACCTGTAAACTTTACGATAGGTACATCAGGACTCTCAGCGTCACTCACAAAACCACTCCATTCTGAAGGTGTGATCCCTTTTGAATGTAATCTTACCGCAAATTTTGTTTTAATACCATCTATAAAAGTCCCGCTTTCAGGATATACCGTTGCTGACCATACTGCCTCAGTGTCAGTTTTTAACTTCTGTGGGGATTCAGGATTATATACAGTAATCGGCTGAAGATAATTGAAGTTTTCACTGAAATTTGTCATCCAAGTAGTGTAGGCCCTGATAAAATACGCATCTTCTTTTAAGTTTGTTGGAAGAAGAAAACTGCCATTTCCTTCTCCTTTTATAAGGGGAACCATCTTTTTGTCGATGAGCTTTTTGCTGATATCATAAAGTTCTACAAAAAGAGATGTAGAAATTGTAGAACGGTTGTACCCTTCAAAAACAAAACATTTAAACCAGAGGTTTTCTCCGGCTACATATTGGTCTTTGTTAAAAAGAAGATGAATTTTTTCCTGTGGATAATCCTGCTCAAATTTTTGAAGTGCTTTTTCTGCTTTATCCTGAGCACTGAAATACTGAATAAAGCTCAGAAGAACAATAATGAAATAAATTTTTCCAAACAACTGCTTATGGGTAAATTTCATGTGTTTTTTTGACAAAAATACATTTTTTCTTTTTACTGGCAGATACTATCTTGAGAAGATTTTACGTTAAAAATAAATGAAAAAATTAAGATCAGAAATATGATTTAAAAATAATTCTGATCCGTTAAAACATTATTTGATGAAAACAAAATTAAACCGGCAGGTAACGGAAGACCCGCTAATGGAGGCTGTTCTGGTGCTCCTTTCAGAAATTTTGGAAACGTTGAAGCAAACGCATAAGCACGATGCGCTGTATTATGACAGTGCAGATGTCAAGCGGCTGCTGAATATCAGCGACAGCACGCTGAGCCGTATCAGGAAATCACAGAGTATTCCTTGTGTCAGGATTGGCAAGAAGTTATTTTATCCTAAATCATTTTTCAATAAAGCCTTCAAAAAGTGAAGGCTTTTTTTTATGGGTGCAGGTGGTCATCAAGAAATCCGGTCATTTCTCCATATTTCTTCGCATCCGGTATGGTATCGGTTCGGAAAAAGATCCTGTTTTCCGAAAGAAACTGAAACAAAAGCCTTGCAAAACCCGAAAAACGTTCATAGTATACCCGTCAAAACCAGCCATTTTTTGTCAGAACCTATCATTATTTTCGCAGGTGGTCCGGTGACTGGTTTTCTGTTTTACCTTCGTATCATTAACCTCAAAAAACAAGTGATATGGCTAGAATTACAAAAGGGATCCTTGGCGGATTCTCAGGAAAAGTAGGAACCATCGTAGGCGCCAACTGGCGCGGGCAGGACATCATCAGGAGTACGCCCAAACCCAGTAGCAGGCCGCCGAGTGAAAAGCAGCTCTTACAGCAGAGCAAATTCAAGCTGGTGATCAGCTTTCTGCAACCGATCAACAGCATTCAGAAAAGATATTTCGGATCGGGGACCGGTTCAAAATCCAGGGTCAATATGGCGGTGTCATACACCATCAATGAGGCTGTGGAGGTAGTAGGGGATGTGCCGCAACTGATGTACAACAAAGTGCTGATTACCAGGGGCGATCTTGCAGGTTTTCAGAATGTATCGGCTACTCCGCAGGCGGCACAGGCTATCGTCCTGAACTGGGAAGACAATTCTGTACAGGGAAATGCCAATGCTGCCGATAAAGTGAATGCAGTCTGCTATTGCGAAGAGCTCGGCACCTTCGAGATCTTTGAATCACTGGGTGAGCGCAGTTTCCTGACCGCAGCAGTCACGCTGCAGTCCTATTATGCAGGAAAAACGGTTCAGGTCTGGGTCTACTTCAACAATACAACAGAGACCCTTGCCTGTAACAGTCCGTATCTCGGGACGTTTACGATTCTTTAATTTTTAATCTCCATCGTTAGCTGGAGATTTTTTTTGAATCGTAATGTAATGTTCTCCTGGATACAATTTATGATGGATTGGTTAAATTCTCATTGAGGTAAAGAAGCATTTATATAGGCCGCAACTGACCAAGCTGGAGTGATATGAAGCAAGAATATAAAATACATTGAGTATTGCTGTGATGAATGACGTTAAGCTTTTAGAGTTAATCAAGGATTTTCTTGACTAAAAAACAAAGTTTTATTATTCTAGTGAAATTTGTTTTAATATATAAATAACTAATTATGCTTTGTTTTCTAAAGATAGTATAGTTATTTTCGCATAAAAATAGAATTAAATTTATTAATGAAATTACAATTCAAAGAGCAGAATTTTCAGATTGATGCTATTAATGTTGTCATTAAATGTTTTGAAGGACAGACCTTGACAACTAATAGATTTACTTTGGAAAGAAGTAGAGATATATTGAGGAGAACCAAGCAAATTGTTTCAAATAATGCTTATCAAGCTTCAGCTTTTGAAAGTGTTGTTTTAGAAGATATTGGTTATAGAAATAGTGCTATTCAAATTACAGACTCTCAGATTCTTGAAAATATTATTGGTGTACAGCGTGAACATTACCTAATTGAAAATCAAAAAATTGATATTGTAAAAGGTACGAATATCGGCTACAATTTTACCATTGAAATGGAAACAGGTACGGGTAAAACCTATACTTACATCCGTACAATGTATGAATTGAATAAAAAATATGGTTGGAGCAAGTTTATTATTATTGTTCCCAATATTGCCATAAGAGAAGGCGTTTTCAAAACTTTTGAATTGACCCAAAACCATTTTCAGGAAATTTATGGACAAAAAATCAGTCCGTTTATCTATAATTCTTCACGCCCGCAGGATATTGAAACGTTTGCATCTGATGGTCGTATCAGTGTCATGGTTATCAACACGCAGGCTTTTGCCGCAAGAGGTGCTGATGCCAGACGTATCCATCAGGAGCTCGATCATTTTGGTTCAAGACGACCAATTGATATCATTTCACAAACAAAGCCCATTATCATTATTGACGAACCACAATCCGTAGGGAAAGAAGGTTCTGTTACTTTAAAAAGTATGGAGGATTTTCAGCCTCTGTTTACCTTGCGTTATTCTGCAACACATTTAGAAGAATACAACAAAATTTACCGGTTGGATGCGCTTGATGCGTACAATAAAAAATTGGTGAAGAAAATTCAGGTAAAAGGAATTAATCTGAAAGGTTCTACGGGAACTACTGGGTATTTATATCTGGAGTATATCAGTCTTAGTGCCAACAAAGCGCCTTTGGCGTATTTGGAATATGAGAAACGTTCTGGGAATGGTGTAAAGCGTGTTCGCGAAAAAATAGCTCAAGGAACGGATTTGTATGAAATATCAGGAAACTTACCAGCATACAAAAATTGTTTGGTGACTGAAGTCAATGGCTATCTGAATAAGATTGTGGTCAATGGTCAGGATATTTATCCCGGAGATATTATCAATGATAAAGACGAGTTGGCTTTCAGAAGAATTCAAATCAGGGAAACTATTCTTTCGCATCTGCAAAAGGAAAAATATCTTTTTGAAAAAGGCATTAAAGTCCTTTCTCTATTCTTCATCGATTCGGTTGAGAAATATCGAAAGTACGATGAAATGGGTGAAGAAGTTTTGGGCGAATATGCGCAAATATTTGAAGAAGAATATAAAAATGCCATCAACCAATTTGTTGATCTTTTCCATCAGGAATATACCGATTATGTGATTGAAACCGATGTCAATAAAACTTCAAAAGTGTATGCACCTGGTAATTATCTCGATTATTTGAAACGTGATGATGCCGACCGTGTGCACAACGGCTACTTTTCTATAGATAGAAAAGGGAAACCTGTTGACCCAACCATAAAGCGTGGCAGTGAAGATTCGGATGATGTTTCTGCTTACGATTTGATTATGAAAGATAAAGAACGTTTGTTGAGTTTTGAAGAACCCACGCGTTTTATCTTTTCACACTCGGCTTTGAAAGAAGGATGGGATAATCCCAATGTTTTCCAGATTTGTGCTTTGAAGAATGCGGACGGTGGAAGCCAAACCAAAAGACGGCAGGAAGTAGGACGTGGAATGCGTTTGTGTGTTGATAAAAATGGAGTTCGCCAGGATTTTGAACAAGTGGGTGAACAGGTGCACGACCTCAATGTGTTGACGGTGATTGCTTCTGAAAGCTACGAAGAGTTTGCAAAAGGATTGCAAACAGAAATTGCAAAATCGCTGAAAGACCGCCCAGTAAAAGCGGATATTAAATTCTTTTTTGGAAAAGTATTGACGAATGAAATGGGCGAAACTTTGCGCCTTACTGATGAAGATGCAAAAAAACTGAATAAGTTTCTTTATAAACACGATATTCTGGATGAAGATGATAAAATCACACCCGAAGGAAAAGAACGAATCAAGAAAAATGAAGTTCCTGTTCCGGAACATTTGACAGCTTATGCTTCTGCAATA
The DNA here is from genome assembly GCF_019613955.1 of Chryseobacterium sp. LJ668. Classification (NCBI taxonomy): domain Bacteria; kingdom Pseudomonadati; phylum Bacteroidota; class Flavobacteriia; order Flavobacteriales; family Weeksellaceae; genus Chryseobacterium; species Chryseobacterium chendengshani. Next base: position 2,804,585 of record NZ_CP080443.1, read on the forward strand.
AGCCAATTGCTGCAAACGGTTTATGATGGAGAAGGTATTAAGCCGGATGACGACCGGGACACTGTACCTTTAACCGTTAATAAAAACTTTGCTAAAAAAGAGTTTCAGGAGCTTTGGAAAAAGATTAGTCTGAAAACGGTATATGAAGTGAAATTTGATACGGATAGACTGATTGAGGATAGCGCAATACGAATGGATGCAGATCTGCATATTTCTGAACGAAAATATGAAATTAAAACCGGAGAAATGCGTGAGGTTTCCAAAGAGGACCTGAAAGAGGGAACGGCTTTCAATGTAACCAGAACGGAACCTAAAAAACTGTCTTCTGACCTTTACACTGAAGTAACTTATGACATTGTTGGCGAAATAGAAGCATTGACCAATTTAAAACGAAGCACGATTGTGGAGATTTTAAAGAAAATCAATCCGAATACTTTTGCATTATTGCGAAAAAATCCTGAAGAATTTATTGCCAAATGTGCGAAGCTTATCAATGAAACCAAGGCTTCACTCATTATCAATAATATTGCTTATCATAAAACCGAAGAATCATTTGATGCGAAAACCGTTTTTACCAATGGAAAAAATGTATTGCGTACCGAAGAAATCCTTAAAAAACATATTTATGATTTCCTGGAAACCGATTCTAAAATAGAACGAGAATTTACCAAGAATCTGGAACAGGCTACAGAAGTAGTGGTGTATGCCAAATTGCCAAAAGGATTTTACATTGCTACCCCGGTTGCCAATTACAGCCCCGACTGGGCAATCGTTTTGGACAATGAAAAAGTGAAGCACATTTATTTTGTAGCCGAAACCAAAGGTTCTGAAAATACGATGGATCACAGAGGAATTGAACAATTAAAAATACACTGTGCAAAAGAACACTTCAAAACTATTAGTAATGGAGAAGTGAAATTTGATGTCATTACGACTTATGACAAATTAAGAGATATTGCGCAACTAAAATAAACCAAGATGAAAGATAAATTAGACCTACAATCTACCGATATAACCAGCCTTAATATAGAAAAAATTGCTGCCCTTTTTCCGAGCTGTGTTACCGAAACGGCAGAAGGTAAAAAGATTGATTTTGATTTGCTGAAACAGGAGCTTTCTACCGAAATTGTAAAAGGTAACAAAGAACGCTACCGACTGGAATGGCCGGGTAAACGTGAATCTATTGTCAATGCCAACTTGCCTACTACCAATACCTTGCGACCAATAAGGGAAGATTCTGTTGACTTTGATACTACCGAAAACATCTATATAGAAGGTGATAATCTGGAAGTGCTAAAACTGTTGCAGGAAAGCTACCTGAGCAAGATTAAAATGATCTACATAGACCCACCTTACAACACTGGGAAAGATTTTGTATATAAAGACAATTTTGCCAAAACAGGCGACGAAGAACTAATAGAAAGCGGACAAAAAGACAAGTACAACCAACGCTTGGTAGCCAACCCGGAAACTAGTGGGCGCTACCATTCTGACTGGCTTTCTATGATGTATCCAAGATTAAAACTAGCAAGAAATCTTTTGACCGAAGATGGTGTTATTTTTATTTCTATTGATGATAATGAGGTTCATAATTTAAGAAAAATTTGTGATGAGATTTTTGGCGAAGGAAATTTTGTTGGAAACATTATATGGGAAACAGCAACAGATAATAATCCCTCTCAGATTGCAGTAGAACACGAGTATGTAATTTGTTATTCAAAAAACAAATTAAATTTAGGCATTTGGCAAGTACAATCTGAAAAAGCGCAGATAATACTAGAAAAATACGAACAATTTAAAAAGAATAATTTATCTGTAAAGGAAATTCAACTTAATCTTAGAGCTTGGATAAATTCAAATAAAAAGTCAAATGCTGTTGATTTATCAGGTGTTTCTCATTATAATTATGTTGATCATAAAGGTGTTTTTTACCCAGGAAATCCTGCCAATACAAAAAAAGGAGGTTATGATTTGGATATTGTTCATCCTATAACTAGAAAAATATGTGTTAAGCCGGAAAATGGTTTTAGATGGCCTCTAACAACTTTTAGAAAGGCAGACAATGAGGGTGACGTGTTGTGGGGAGATGATGAAAACACAATACCAAAAATCAAAAAACGCATAGAATCAGCAACAGAACTATTCAAATCTTACTTTTATCAAGATAACAGAATAACAACAAATATGCTCAAAGAGTTATTTGATAATAAAAAAATATTTGAAAATCCAAAATCCTTAAATCTTTTAAAAAAATCAATTTCTTTCGCTTCAGATAAAAAAGCAATAATTCTTGATTTTTATTCAGGTTCAGCTACAACAGCTCACGCGGTAATGCAACTTAATGCAGAAGATATAGGTAACCGTAAATACATAATGGTGCAACTACCCGAAATCACAGATGAAAAAAGCGAAGCGTATAAAGCAGGCTACTTAAACATCTGTGAAATAGGCAAAGAAAGAATCCGCCGTGCTGCCAACAAAATAAAAGAAGAAACAAAAGCAAATATTGATTATGGTTTCCGTGTGTACCGTTTAGATTCTTCCAATATGCAGGATGTGTATTACAAACCGCAAGATTATAATCAAGGTACGCTAGACCTTTTTGCAGACAACGTAAAAGAAGGCCGTACCGCAGAAGATTTGCTCACTCAGGTAATGCTCGATTGGGGATTGCCACTTTCGTTGCCTATAGAACGCAAAACCATTTCGGGCAAGGAAGTCTATGCCGTAGCCGGAGATTCTCTGTACTGCTGTTTTGATGACGGCATCGATGAAGCTTTCGCCAAAGAAATCGCACAGGAAAAACCATTGCGTATTGTTTTTAGAGATAAAGGTTTTAAAGATGATACGGCAAAGGAAAATGTGAAGCAATTGTTGAAGCAGTTGAGTGGTCGGACGGAGATGAGGGTAATATAAACATTAAAAAAACTAATACACCGTAAATGACTTTTTTAGAATTATCAGAATTAATAATAAAAGAAGAAAATAGACCTTTGACCGCCAACGAAATTTGGAATATGGCTGCAGAAAAGGGATATGATAATCAGCTTAATACTCAAGGAAAAACACCTTGGGCTACTTTGGGCGCGTTACTTTATGTGAATGCAAAAGATAATCCCAAGTCAATATTTTTAAAAACAGATTCAAGACCAAAAAGGTTTTATCTGAAAAATATGGCTGGTAAAGTTGACTTTTATGAAAATACAATTCCGGAAGAACCAATTATAAAAAATAAGAAATTTGATTTTTTAGAAAAGGATCTTCATAAGCACTTGACATTTCATGCATATTATTATATGCAATGTTATACTAAAACTATAAATCACAGTGTGTCAAGCAAAAAAGAGTTTGGTGAGTGGGTGCATCCCGATATGGTAGGATGTTATTACAGAACTCAGGATTGGAAAAAAGAAGTCGGAGATTTTAGCAATGCTATTGGTGTAAAATCCATTGTTTTGTATTCTTTTGAAATTAAAAGAGAATTGACTTTTGCGAATTTAAGAGAAAGCTTTTTTCAATGCGTTTCCAATTCTTCCTGGGCTAATGAATCATATCTTGTTGCTGCAAGGATTTCTGAAGATGAAGATTTTATGAAAGAGCTTGAACGACTTTGTTTATCTTTTGGAATAGGAGTTATCGAATTAGATCTCGAGGATCCTCATTCTTCTGATGTAATAATTCCTGCAAAACATAAAAAGGATTTAGATTTTGAGACAATAAATAAGTTAGCAATGAATAGTGATTTTAGGGAATTTCTTGAAACAGTAAAAATTGACTACAAAAATGGAAAAATTCACGATAAAGAGTATGATAAAGTATTTGAACTTGAAGAATTGATAACTAATAAAACAAATTAATGAGATGAAAAAAATGTTCACTTTACTTGATGCTGAAATAAAATACTGTTCTATTCAATAATTTAAAACACTTTTTGTTCTTAAAATATTACTTCCATGTTGTCTCATAAACAGCATGGAAATTCATATTATAACACGCCACGTTCTGTCGCATTACCCATTTAGCTTTGCATTAAATAATTACATCGTATTACATTTAGTTAAAACTATTGTAGTATATATTAAAAAAAAGATAAATTCGCAAAAAATTAATAACAAACCATAAAAATACATAATGATGAAAAAACTCTACACGGGTGCATTTTTGATATGCACTGCTGCTGTATGGTGCGCTCAGGAAGTAGTATGGCAGAAAGACATCAAATCTTCCACGCAGGATTTTCTTTCACAGGTTACTACAACCATCGATCAACAGTATCTTATCACAGGAAGTTCCATTCAGGCAAAAAAACTCACTTCAGAAAACAAACAAAACAACGGCTACGACTTTCATTTGGTGAAGCTCAACCAGCAGGGTGAAGAAGTCTGGGAAAAATATTTCTCGGGTCAGAACCATGATTTTCTTTCGGCAACGGTTGCCACGCAGGAAGGCGGATTTCTTTTAGCAGGGACATCCTATTCAGGCAAAAGCTCAGACAAAAAAGATGATGCTAAAGGCGGATCTGATATCTGGCTGATCCGGATTAATGAATTTGGAGATGAGCTGTGGCAGAAAACACTGGGTTCGGCTCAGGATGAAGAGGCGAAAGCAGTCATTCAGACCACAGATTTCGGATTTTTCGTGGCCGGAAATGTGCAAAATGCACCGAAAGGTTACGGATCAAAAGATGTGCTGATCTCAAGACTGGATAAAAACGGAAAAGAACTGTCACAGATTATTTTAGGCGGAAAAGGTCTGGATGAAGTGGAAAAGATGATTCCAACCATTGACGGCGGAGCTTTGCTGGGAATTTATTCTCGAAGCAATACCGGCGGATCAAAGAAAACGGAAAACTTCGGTGAAGGCGATTACTGGATCATCAAGCTCAACAAAGACGGAAAAGTAGAATGGGAGAAGAATTTCGGAGGAAAAGGAGATGACCATCTGAGAACTTTAGCGATGACTTCTACAGGATATATTGTTGGCGGTGAATCAAGATCCGAAAGATCAGGAAACAAAACAGCAGGCATTGAAGAAGGAACCGATATCTGGCTGATTTCATTAAATGAAAAAGGGGATGAACAATGGCAGAAATCCTACAATTTCAAGAACCGGGATATTCTGATGGGGATGAATGTGATTCAGAGGAAAGATGAAAGAGCAAAGAATAAAGATTTAACTCAGGGTATTTTACTTGGTGGTTACACTCAGGCAGAAGGAAGAATTGAAACTGATGATGAAACTTTCTGGATGCTGTACCTGAACCAGGATGGAAATGAGCAGTGGAGAAAGCATGTAAAAGGAGAATCGAGAAAAAGAGAAGAAAGGTTATCGGATATCAAACTCAACAGAGACGGTTCGATTATTCTGGCAGGAACGAGCGCCGAAGAACTAGGAAAGGAGAACTGGAAGATCGTAAAGCTGGGAGACAAACAGCTGGATCAGCTGATTGAAAAGCAGGACATCAAGATTTATCCGAATCCTGTTTCTGATTACTGTTATGTAGAAATCGGCTTTGACTTTAAGGAAGCAGACATTACCATTTACGACATGGGCGGAAGACAGCTGCAGAGCCTGAAAACTAAGAATAAAGTGACCAAGATTAATACGCAGAATCTGATTCAGGGGGCGTATCTGGTGACGATAAAAACGGATACGAATGAGACTGCGAATGCTAAACTGATTAAAAAATAAAAACATGATGAAAAAAATAATTACATTATTATTTGTTATTTGTCTGGCAAATAATTACTGGGCACAGACAGGAATAATCACAGGTCCTACTTATTCAAGTCCTGCGGCAGCTTCAGTTCCGACATTGATCAAAAGCCCTATATCTGTTGCAAGTGGTATTCCTGATGTAAGTTTTTCTTTATTCTCTTTGGCTACCCATAGCAAAAACATAACTGTAGATTCAGGGATCATCTATCACCCTAATAACACATATCAAGATAATGGTGCTACTGAAGTAGGCTTAGGCTGGGGAATTACAAATACACATTGTGTAATTTACAATGAGTCTGAAGCAGGTGCAAAAACAAATATTTACTATTTTACATTTTTAGGAAGAAATGGAAAATTTAAAATTAATAAAGATGCAAATAACAATTGGTTTGTAAGTTTGTTAACACAAAATAAACTAATTATAGATCTCACTACAGACTCTGCAAACGAAATTACTAAATATACAATCACAGATGAATTGGGGTATAAATTCATATTTGACATACAGGACAAAGTTCGTCTTTCCGGGATAATCACCACAGGTGGATATTTCCTTTCAAGTATAAAAGACCCCAAAAATAGTGAGCTTCTAAAATATGAATATATAGAAGACAATTACAACACATCACCACCGGGCAATCCTATCCAGATAATGGCTAAAAATTTAAAGCTGAGCAAAATAATTTCACATGATTTTGGCTCGATTAATTTTGAATACATCTTTAATGCAGCGCAAAGAAATAGCTATAACGATCCTTTTACATTAACTTATGCCATACTGAAAAACACAGCCGGAAAAGAAATACAGAAATTTGGTTTTCAATATCTTGATTTAGGCTATGACTATCCCATCCCTTACCGGGAAGGATTTGATGTGATCTGCCAAACCCAACATATTAGTAAAAGAGCTCTTCATAAACTATTAAAGTATAGTAATTCGGGAAGCTATGAGATCACAGAGTTTGGTTATGGTAATTATTTTTTGGATAATGCATGGACAGAGGGTATATACCAGTTAGGGTGTCTGAAAAATGAATATCTGAATCCTAAGCATTTTGCACCGGGAATCTTGATTTCTACAAAATTACCTACAGGATCAGAAATTAGATATGAGTATGAGCCCAATCAGTATTTTGTCAACAAAAACACATCTGAGTATCTGACCTATTTTGGTGCTCCTGAAGATCTCAACGATCGTGATGCCCAGTATTATGAATATGTAACTACCGTTAATTTTGATAGTCAGTTTTTAAATACTTTTAACTTAAGTCCAAATCCTGACAATCAAAGCGGGTCAAGTTATCTTGCATATTGGTATACAGTGAATGAATATTATAATGATGACCTTACAAATACAACCAACACAACACCTACAAGTAATCAGTATGTAAAGCTTAAAATACCAGGTACAGAAACGTATTCGGATAATCGTGTAAAATGCAATGCGGGATTTAACAATATTGAAATTTTGGGTACCGGTGGTAAAGGTACGCTTACTATTATGCGAATAAGATATAAAACGGTACCAATGCGTAATTTTTCTACCGGTCAGGGTGTCCGTGTAAAAACAATTGATTATTATGATAACGGAACTTTGGTACCTGCTCTTTCACGCAAATATTTTTACGATAAGTTTGACAGTCCTATTACCAGTGGGATATTGAACAATTTTGACAACAATAACTCTGTAGTATATAAAAACGTAAAAGAAGTGATAGGAAATGGTATTGGATATACAAAACATTATTTCCTGACTGTTGGAGATTTTATTGAGAATTTAAAAGAGGACGGATCCCTGAAAAGTTACGGTTTAAAATACACCAATATATTATCTAAAGGATTACCACTAAAAAAAGAAGTTTACGACAACAATAATATGATTGTTGCATCTGAGGAAAATGGGTATGATTTTCAGGAAATACCTCGTTTTTTTGACAATAAACCTGCAATCATAAAAAAGCAGGTGACTACGTCAAAAAATATATCTTCATCGGGAACGCTTACCCAAATCAGCGAATCTGTAAGAGATGTAAAAGACTATAATATAACATATAATAAAACTATTGCTCCGGACGGAACGATCATAGAAGAATCCTTTACATATCCTTGGAATCAAATCCTTACAGCTCCACGGTTGTATGAAGCCGGCATCAGAGATATTCCGCTGTCCAGAGAAGTAAAAAGGAACGGATCGGTTATTGCAAAAACAGAGACAAAATTTGATGACATTTCTCATTTCTATCCCACTTCAGAGATCAGCTTCTTGCCAGATAATCTTTCTCAATCTGTGAAAAACGTATCGTATGATCTATATGATGATAAAGGTAATCTGGTACAGTTTTCTACTTTTCCGGATGTAAACTCGGGAGGAGTTCCAACAACCATCATTTATGGATACAACAAAACTCTTCCGATTGCAAAAATAGAAGGTGCCAAACTTTCAGACATTCCTACATCGTTGATTACAGCTATTGTGAACGCATCCAACGAAGATGGTAACGCAACAACCGCACAGGAAGAAGCTAAAGAACAGTTATTAATCAATGCATTGAATTCATTTAAAAATGATGCTGCGCTTCAGAATTTCATGATTACCTGTTTTACCTACAATCCTTTGGTAGGAGTTACCACAACGATTCCGCCTAACGGAATGATGGAACTCTACAAATATGATACTTTCAACAGGCTGCTGAAGACTGTAGATGTTAACGGAAATACGGTAAAAGAACATAAATACAACTACAAACACTAAGAATCAAATCATGAAAAAAATAATCATCACACTTTTGTTGTTTGTAGCTCATTGTATTTGGGCGCAGTCATTGACAACAAGTGAAAATTATGTTTACACCAAAGTATACCTATCTGAAGACGGCAGCAAAAAATCTGAAACTGTACAGTATTTTGATGGTTTGGGTAGAGCTAAACAGATTGTCCAGGTAAAGGCCACTCCTCTGGGACAGGACCTTGCCGTACCTGTAACTTACGATCAATTTGGCAGACAGACCAGAACATTTCTTCCGATTCCTGTTGCGACAGGAAATTCAGCGATCCATACGATTGATGAAAACTCTGTCAACAGCTATTATGGCGTTGCCAATTCATACTCCGAGCAAAAACTGGAAACATCACCTTTGGGAAGAGTACTTGAAGTTGCCAATCCCGGAGCGGAATGGGCAATGAGTTCCGGGCATACCACCAAAATGCAATATCTTACCAATACAGAAGCTGATAAGGTAAAAAGATTCAATACCACTTCCGCATGGAATAACGGTATATTAACGACTTCTATAAGTAATGTTTCTTTTTATGATGCTAACCAACTGTCTAAAAATAAAGTAACTGACGAAGACGGAAAGATCACAGTAGATTTTAAAAACTCTGAAGGTAAGACGGTGCTTCTAAGAAAAGAAAGTGCATCGGGAAAGCTTGATACTTATTATGTCTACAATAATTACGGCCAGCTTGCCTTTGTGATCTCACCGAAAGGAAATGAGAAGATCACTGCCAATGGTAATGCTGTAACACCGCGAATCTTAGACGATCTCTGCTATCAGTACGTCTATGACAACCGATTCAGGCAGGTAGAGAAAAAGCTTCCCGGTAAAGGCTGGGAATATATGGTCTATGATCAGCAAAACCGCCTCGTAGCCTCACAGGACGCCAATATGAAAAACAATGCGACTCATCCCAACAGGTGGAATTTCACCAGATATGATCAGTTCGGGAGGGTGTTATATACCGGAGTTTTTACGGGCGGAACCAGAGCAGAGGAGCAGAGCAATGCCAATGCTAAAGGACTCAACAACGAAACACGCAGTACTACTTCCTTTACGCTCAACGGTCAGCAAATATTTTATACCAGTACTGCTTATCCTTCTGTAAGTTTTGTACCGTATTCCGTCAACTATTATGATACGTATCCGGGAACGAATGCTAACAATACGGTTGTAGCGCCTTTTAGTATTCTTCTGCAAGTTACTCTTACAGGCTCATACAGCATGACACAGAACGGAGTGACCAGTATCAGAAGCTTGAAATCTATGCCTACAGCATCTATGGTAAAGAATCTGGATGACGACGCATGGTCTTCTACTCATATTTGGTATGACAGATCTGGGCGATCAATCGGAAGCCAGGGTAAGAATTATTTAGGCGGGTACACAAAAACGGAAAAGCAACTTGATTTTTCCGGTGCCGTACTGTTTGCCAATACCTATCATAAAAAAACAAATTCAGATACGGAAGTCGTGATTAATGAAAGGTTTGTTTATGACAACAATTTCAGGCTCAGACAGCATTATCACAAAGTAAACAGCAATGCAGAAGAGCTTCTTTCAGACTACACCTACAATGAGCTGGGTCAGGTGACCAATAAAAAAGTAGGAAATAACCTGCAAAGTATAGATTATACCTATAACATCCGTGGTGCGATGATCAAGGTGAATGATCCTTCAAATCTTGCCGGTAAGTTATTTGGATATGAGCTGAAATTTGCTTCTACCTCCGACGCATCTGTAGCTCCGGCAAACTACAACGGAAACATTACCGAAATGATCTGGAAACATGCAGGAGATGACGTGCTGAAGAAGTACAGCTACCAATACGACTCGTACAACAGATTGACAGCAGCATTGTATCAGGAGCCCAATGCCAGTCTTCCGCAAAACGGACTGTATAACGAAACCATGCATTATGACAGCAACGGAAACATCACCGACCTCAAAAGAAACCAAAAAGGGTATGATGGTTTTGTAGAGGAAATCGATGATCTAGTGTATGCTTACAATACCGGTAACAGGCTGACTTCTGTGGTAGATTATAAAAACAATTACAGCGGGTATCCCGATACATCAGGACATACCATTACGTATGATGATAACGGGAACATGACCAATCACGTAGACAAGGGGATTCTTGAAATAAAATACAATGACCTAAATTTACCTTCTTATATTAAGTTTAACAATTTTGTGGTAAGAGCCGGCGGAAATGTTTACCAGAACCTGAGCTATTCTTACCGTGCAGATGGGGTAAAGATCAAAAAAGTTCATCATTATTTCTCAGGAAGAAAACAAATTGATGCTTTTGCAACGACTGACTATATTGATGGCTTTCAGTACAGTGATGACCAATCCGGTTTTATGGTGCCATCTGCATTAAAGTTTTTTGCTACTTCAGAAGGGTATTTTGATTTCGAAAACAATCGTTATATTTACCATTACAATGATCATTTAGGTAACGTAAGAGTAAGTTTTGCAAGAGAAGGTAACGAGGCAATCATTGTAGGGCAAAACGATTATTACGCATTTGGCTTAAAGCATAACGGTCCTGTCTATAATCCTACAGGATTGAACTATAAGTATCAATACAATGGTAAGGAAATGCAGGATGAAATCGGAATGTATGATTATGGAGCAAGATTCTATATGCCCGATTTGGGAAGATGGGGAGTTGTAGATCCTTTAGCGGAAATGAATACCAGATTTTCACCGTATCATTATGCTGCGAACAACCCGATGAGATTTACTGATCCTGATGGCAGAAACGCAATGGATACCATGATGCAGCTTGGCGGAACGTGGCAAAATGTAGGATATGGTTACTTTAATGCTGAACTCGGTAAATACATTGATTACGAAGGTAACGAAATGAATGCTGCTCAAGTGTTGGAGTCAAGAGCCATTATTAATGGTGGTGGCGGTGCTGGTTCTGGCGGTGGTTCCAGCAGCGGAAATGGATTTTGGCAATCTATTGGCAATCTCTTAGATAATATTTTTGGAAGAAGTAGTAAGGGAGCAGGTATTAAAACTTTTGCTGCAGGAGCAACTGTGACGAGAATACCTCCTGTACAGGTGGGACCTCTAATTTCTGAAGGTGTCGTTGCAGAAGCAGCGGCAAGTATGGAAGCTATAATTGCAACAATTGCATCTACAGGAGCCATGACACTTGGAGCAGTTTTAATGCCTACGATGATTGCAGAACCTGAATTTGACTGGACGAGAGGTTTAACAAGAGATATTCCGATTACAACAACAGACAAACCAGATTCTGAAAAATTGTATTTTTATAGAAATATGAGGAGTGTGAATGGTATGCCTATGGTTGGAGAAGGTTTAGATAAATTAGGTTTAAGAGATAGAGATGTTAATAATCTTTCTAGTTCTACCATGATAACACCACTTTTTTCAAATGGACTTTCTGTCACTGTAGGATATGGTAATGTAATACCGTCTGATATTCCTGATTTTAGCAGAGGTAAAGGAACACTTTTTAGAGTATCAGCAAATTCATTATTAACTTTTGGTTTAGTAGGATTACCTGTTTTAAATCCTTCAATTCCAAACTATGGACAGATTCGTCCTGCGATACCTATGAATATAGGAGCATTTAGAACATTTATTCAAAGTACTGCCCCTGCTTGGCAACCTGTAAGATAATTTAATATATATGGAAAAAAGAGATATTATTATAAGAAAAATTTTAGAAAAATTATATATTGAATTTAATCCGGAAAATCTTTCTAAGCTAACTTTAGATCAATATAGAGATTTTTTCTTTTCAATATTTGAATATATTAATTTGTATAAAAATAAATACGATTTGACAGAAAAGGATTTTATTGAATTTAGCAAGAGTATTCATCATAAATATAATTATGATGAATACGAAGATAATTGTTGGGAAAGAGTAGCTTTTTTTATGGATGAATTGATATTTCGTTTTTCTACACCTCCTCCGTATTTTTTTCATTCTAATTTTGAAGATTTTAAAAATAAATTGAAAAGAGATTTTACACAAGGTAATGGTTTGTGAAAGTGGGGGTAATGTATCAGAAGTGTTTGTTTGTTGTATTGATCAAAGTTTAATGTGGAGTTGCTATCTTTTTTAGGACAAAATTGAGCTAATGTTGAAAAATTAGGGTATTGAAATTTCAATATCCTAATTTTATAAAAATAAATACAACGGTAAAGAGTTTCAAGAGGAATGTATGATTACGGCGCAAGATTCTATATGCCTGATTTGGGAAGATGGGGCGTTGTAGATCCTTTAGCGGAACTAAACACAAGACACTCACCTTATCATTATGCATTAAACAACCCGATGAGATTCATCGATCCCGATGGCAGAAATGCGATGGATACCATGATGCAGCTTGGGGGAACGTGGCAGAATGTAGGATATGGATATTTTAATGCTGAATTAGGAAAATATATCGATTACGAAGGAAATGAGATGAATGCGGCTCAGGTTCTGGAAACGAGAAGTATTATAAATGGCGGTGGCGGAGCTGGTAGCGGTTCATTTATAGAAAAATTTTTCGGAAATAGTGGATCTGCTGTTGGTTTATTGAGTTTAATCAACCAATTGAAAACTACTGAAGTAGATAAAGAAACCAGAAAACTATTTAGGACTCTTGTTAGAGCTAAAGATTATCAAGGTGCATTTGATTTAGTAAATTCTAAATATAATTTAGACGAAAACATTAAAGGCGAATACATTATGTTTTACCAAAATGCTGACGAATTTTCTGGTTTAACTGAAGGCAGTGCATATGGACTTCAAACCGTAACCATTTCTACGAAAATTTTCAACAATTCAGCTGAAGCATTTATTAGGGTTGTTCACCATGAGTTTATCCATGTACATCAACGGGCTGTATTAGGTTTTGCTGGTAGTTTGAATATTTATGAAGTTAGAGAATTTCTCGCATATCATGATACTATATTTAATAAAAATATTCCTAATGCTTCATTTACAGAGATGGAAGGATATTGGAAGAAAGCACAAACGTTTTATGACTATATGAAAAAGAATCCAAATCTTATTAACGAATATCAATCACAATATAATGATTTTATGAAAACTTATTTTTTTAATAAATAATATTATGTACAAATTTATTTTTCTATTTCTATTAAATTTTCTATCTGCTCAGCAAGCATGCAGACTTTCTTTTTCAAATAATTGTCTTTCAGAAAAAGGCAGTATAACTTTTTCTATTAAAAATATGGGCGAAAAAAAAATAAAAATCCCTGTAGAGTTCAATAAATATTGGGCAAGACCAACAGATATACAAGTGTATGATGAAGGAGAAAAAGATTTCCTTGACACTAATTATAGCTTTGATGGCGCAACATGTTTAGATGTTAAGAAATGTTTAGGAAAAACTCTTTCTTTAAAAAAAGAAGGAATAAAAAAATATGATATTCAAATTATTCCTGGGAGAATAACAAAAGCCTTTAAGGAAAAGAAAAAATATAGATTTAAATTATCATTTGATACTTATCTATTCAGTGGTTGTAATGATTTTGTTACAGATTGGCTTTATTATGACAATAATAATTAATATGATTACGGAGCAAGTTTCTACATGCCTGATTTGGGACGATGGGGAGTCGTTGACCCGTTAGGGGAAATGAATACAGATTCTCACCGTATCATTACGCTGCGAACAACCCGATGAGATTTACTGATCCTGATGGCAGAAATGCGATGGATACCATGATGCAGCTTGGGGGAACGTGGCAGAATGTAGGATATGGATATTTTAATGCTGAATTAGGAAAATATATCGATTACGAAGGAAATGAGATGAATGCTGCTCAGGTTTTGGAGTCAAGAGCCATTATTAACGGCGGCGGCGGTGCTGGTTCTGGAGGAAATAGCGGTCCTTCAGTTTGGCAATCAATCGGAAACTTCTTCAGCAATCTTTTTGGAGGAAATAAAGGGGCAGGCATTACAACTTTTGCAGCAGGTGCTACCATAACAAGGATACCTCCCGTGCAAGTAGGACCTCTAATTTCCGAGGGGGTAGTTGCTGAAATAGCTGCAAGTATGGAAGCTACAGTTGCAACAATATTTTCGACTGCGGGGATGACAGCTGCAGCAATTTTTTACCCTGCAATGATTAAAGAACCGGAATTTAATTGGACAAGAGATTTACCTAAGAGTATACCTATAACGACAACTGGTGATAATCCACAACAAACAATAACTTTATATAGAGGTATATCATCAAAAGCAAAAGGTTCAATGTATTTTGAAGCAATGCAGGGAATTGCAATACCAAATGGCTTTAGACAGGTTGCTGCTACATGGGGACCTCATAGTGACATGGAATTACATGCTGGAGGAGATAATCTTAGCATTTGGACTAGTTGGACAAGTAATATAAATACTGCAAGAGATTTTGCTACAGGTACAGCACTTTATAAAAACGGGGTTCCGGGAATTATTATGTCTAAAACATTTAGGACAGGACAAGCCACTCCAAACCCTTTCAATCCGGCAGAATCAGAGTGGTTAGTGCCAGGAATTACATATGGTGCTAAAGTTAAATATGTTTCACCATGATCAAAATAAAAAAGTAATCTATTATGTTAACATCAGAAAATATTTTTAAATTAATCAAAAAAGAAAGAAATTCTTTAGGCAATATTGAAGAATATAAAATTAAAATAAGTGATAGTAATAATTTTGAAAGGGAAAACTTAATAGGAGTGTATAAGATTAGACAGTATACCGCTACAAGGGAGGGTAACAATAAATTATCAAAACAAATTAACACTCTAATATTAGGTTTGGAAAATTATTCTAAAGAACAGCTAAGATTTGTAAGTATATTAGGTCAAAAATACTATGGAACATTTTATTTAAGTGAAGATTGGGATAAAGTTATTGGATATTTAGAAAGTGAAGTTGACGAGGAAGGAAATATTATAAATGAATAATGGTAATGTATCAGAAGTGTTGGTTTCCTTTGTTAATAGATGTTTAAGAATAGACACCTTATAAAAATCAATTAAAAAGAGTAACCATTTAGTGGAGTTGCTATCTTTTTTAGGACAAAAAGTTTATACTTCTAAATTGAAGTAATGTTGAAAAATTAGGGTATTGAAATTTCAATATCCTAATTTTATAAAAATAAAAAAAACGGTAAGAAGCTACAGCAGGAAATCGGAATGTATGATTACGGCGCAAGATTCTATATGCCGGATTTAGGTAGATGGGGTGTGGTAGACAATTATAGTGAGAATTACTTTCCTATTTCTCCTTATAGTTATGTGGCAAATAACCCCTCTAAATTTATTGATATAAATGGAGAATGGATTTATATCAATGACCAAAATGGGACACAATATAGATATCACAATGGTGCTACACAGAATCAAGTAGACGGAAAATGGACGAATATAGATGCAAATACGCAATTATCTGATTATGTTACTCAGACTGTAGCAGGATTAAACTATTTAGACAAAAATACTTCAATAGGAAATGAAATGATTGGATATTTTGACCAGGCACAAGGTAAAGATGGAAAAGTAAGAGATATTTATTTTAATTATACTAATGGTGGTTCACAATAAAATATGGCATAAGCAATATAATTGAATTAAATACATCATCAACCAAAGGGGTTTTGACTACTTCGGGTAATGATGCTAAATATTCTCCTTTATATACAACAATAGCACACGAAATGGGGCATATTTACGAAAACTATGCTTTAGGAGTAAACTCTCAATCCGATACAAGATTTGGACCTAATAGTACCACAGCGGAAATATATGGTACACACGTAGAAAATATTGTAAGAGCTGAATCAGGCCTTCCTTTAAGAACACATTATGGAAAAATTATAGATGGTGCTGGTAATGTATTTCCTTCAAAAGCAAGCAGGTTAATAGATAATGCGGGAAGTAGTATTTATTATAATTCAAATGGAGGTCAAATATCTCCTACTCCTAGTGTTCAAAGTGTCCTTAATGTAAATAGTACGATATTGCAAAATAGGTATAATTATAATGGTGCAGCAGCAGTATTTCATATGCAAAAATTTAAAAGTCGAGGTAAGTAATAATTTAAAAATTATTTTATGAAAAAAATTATTTTATTGTTGAGTGTTATTTTATTTTATTCCTGTCTTTCTCAAGAAAAGAAGTCCCTTAAAGAAATGAATGATTATTTACTGAATAATAATTATGTTTCTTTTGGTGATTTGGATTCTATTGAGCTTAAAGGTATGAAAACCGCACTCTCAAAATATAGATTATTAGGTGTGAAATCTTGCAATATAAATCCTGATAAGAAATATTCCCATATATACATAGAAGATGGTTTTCACGATGAAGAAGGATTTTATAACGGAATTATTGTGGTAAATAATACAGAGGTTTGCGAGATAACAGACAGCCATTACAAATTAAAGGCTGACAGCCTTTCATATATGAAAATCAAAGATGGTAATTTTGTATTATATTCTAAGAAAGTTTCTATGCAAGACTTTAAGAAGAAATATCTTAATGAGTATTTTAGGTATGAACTGGTAGTTCAAAATAAAGCAAGCGATTTAAAAAAATGTTTAGCAATAGATGAGTATACCCCAAAACCATCTACTTATGTCCAAAACTATTATTTTGCAGACAAAAAAGTAAATAATTATGGTATTGTAAGAATAAAATATGAAGAAATCAAAGACGGTATAGAAGGGATTCCACATCTTAAAGAAGATAAAAAGATAGAATTTATAGACTGTATAGGAAGATTAAATATTGTAACCGAGTAAGATAAGAGAATAGACTCAATTCCGTTAATGAAAATAATCCTACTTCGGTACTGCTAATTTTAAGAATTATAAGTACAACGGTAAGGAGTTGCAGGAAACAGGAATGTATGATTACGGCGCAAGATTTTATATGCCCGATATTGGTAGATGGTCACAAATAGATCCTTTAAGCGAAAAATACAGAAGGCATTCTACTTATAATTACGCAGTAAATAATCCCATGAGATATATTGACCCTGATGGAAGATTTATTATTGATCCAAACGCAACTAAAGAACAACGTGCTATAATACAAAGGGCAATAAATATGGCTAAAATGTTACTACAAGACAAAAAAGTACTTCAAGCTATGATGTCTAAAGGACATTTAAGCCGCTCTCAAATAATGAATGATTTTACCGATGGTAAAGGACCTGTGTTAACCTTAAGTAAGGATTTGTTTGGAAGAGCATTCGGACAATATACGCCCAACGGCAAGGGATCTGGAAAATTTGAAATAAATGCAGTTACAACTGATAATGCATCAGAATTCTCCGAAGATTCACAATTAAATGTAATATTTCTACTCGCTTCTACAATAATGCATGAAGATGTACATAGAGGAAATGACGCTGCTGGATTCAATGAACATGAAGAAGGTGTGGAACAAGGTGAAGCCTTTGAAGAACAAGCTTTTGGAGAAAGTGTACAATATTCCAATTCAGAGGAAATTAGAACCCGCTTCAATAGTCATTTTAAAAAGGTTGTTAATTCAAAAATTTTCGATGCAAATTTTAAGGCAAAAAACGAATGGAAGAAATATGAAGAAAAAAAAGTAAATGACAAGATAGATATAAAAAAACGTAAGGAAGAAAATATATTAAAAAGCAAAAAATAACTTATGAAAACTATTTTTTTATTTTTATTACTAATCAGCTGCAATCCAGAAAAAAAAGAAGTCGTTCAGGAAGATTATTCAAAATTAATTGAAATAGCATTGAACATTTGTCCAGAAGTTGAAAAGTATTATCATTTTGAAATTGAGGAAAGGAGAACAATAAATTTATTATCAGGTAAAAATAGTCCTTTAATAGGAACTATAATGTGCTTCGATTATAAAGTTAATTATGGGAAAAAATATCAGAACAATAATAGTACATGGATAGAAATTAGGAATTACAAAAAAATTAGTGCAAATGAGTTTTATTTATTATATAAAATTGAAAATGAAGGTGTGTTTGTAGAAACAACGATAAAAAATTCAGATGGTAAATGGAGAACAGATGATTGTAAAATAAGTGAAACGAAATCTAAATAGAAGGATCTCTAAAATTTATAAGACTATAAATTCAGTATGGATTGCTACAAAAGTCGAGATATTAATGTAAGAGAATGCACCGATATGGGAGATGGAAATGTAGTGTGTATTGACATTTGGAAACCCGGAGAAATTGTAGAAGTAAATAACTATTATCCTTTTGGATTGATGCATAATTATACAGCAACTACAACGAATGCTTATCAGTATAAGTACAACGGTAAAGAACTTCAGGAGACCGGAATGTATGATTACGGCGCAAGGTTTTATATGCCGGATATTGGAAGATGGGGAGTCGTAGATGCTTATGCAGAAAAGTACACAAACAATGGTGAATATAATTATGCCATAAATAATCCTATACGATATATTGATCCCGATGGAAATTATATTCGAATTTATTTCGGTTTGAACAATCAATATAGTGATGACTATACTTATAAAAAAGGTAGAGATTATGACAAATTAAATATGCCAGATTATTTGAAAGATACTTATAAAGTTTTAGATGTACTTTATGAAGCATCCAATATAAATGTCGATGGCAAAGAAGTTAACCTAATCCAAAACATAATTAATGACAAAAGAGAATTGTCAGTGTTTGATGATCATAATGATAATACTTTAACCAAGTTTAAAAGTGGAGTAACAAAAGACCAAAAATATGAGCCATCTACCCATATCGGATCAGTTATCTTTAAATCTAATGTTGGAGTACTTTTCGACGATAAAAATGATTTAAATTATGAAGATTTGAAAGCAAAATATGAAAAGAATGATTTAAAAGGTTTAAAAGTTGCCACTCCACTTCATGCTTTAGGTCATGAAATTGGACACGCTTACGGTTACGCCACTAATGCTAGTAAACATGCCGTAAGACAGAATGATCTTAGCACTCAATATTGTTCACCATATTTTAGGAATGCTGAAGAAAAAAGAGTAAATGGAATTTCCCAACAGATTGATATGAATCTAAAGAAGATTTATCCCAATATTGTAATTAGAAAAAATCATAGTGGATTTCCTGTCATTACAACAGGACCTACGTCAAATACAATAAACGCTAAACCATGAAAACAATATTGTTTTTTTTCTCCGTCATTTTATTATCTACAATTTCTTTTGAAAAAGAAAAAATAATTCCTGCCAAATATAAAAATGAGACTAAAGTAATTAAATTTATGTACTCAGAAGAGTATCTTATGGATTATGGTGAGAAAATGTTTTGGGATAATACACAAGAACACGCTATTATGTTTCAAGACCGATTTGAAATTAAAAATTTAGTGCAAAAGTTACCACAATCTAATTCGAAATTATTTAAAAATCATAACTATTGCTTTATTATACCTAACTCGAAAGTTAATGATACGGTTTATGCCGATTTTAGTTTGAAAGCTTGGATAATAAAAAAAGATGGCAAAAGTATATATTATTACGATAAAGAGGGAAATTTAGCACGCGACTTAAGAGCTAATTATTCTTTTTTTAGAGAATGTTGGTAACCAACCTATCAATATAAGTACAATGGCAAAGAACTTCAGGAAACTGGAATGTATGACTACGGAGCGAGATTTTATATGCCGGATATTGGAAGATGGGGTGTTGTAGATCCGCTGGCGGAAACTTCGAGACGTTGGTCACCCTATACTTACGCTTATAATAATCCGATTAGGTTTATTGATCCTGATGGAATGGAAAACAAAGACATTCATATTTTAGGTAAATTGGCTCAACAAGGTTTTGATCAACTACAAGCAAGTAGTAAACTTTCAATGGAATTTAATAAGAATCCGGAAATGTTACGACGGCTGATTTGAGTAAAGAAGATTATAATAATCTTTCAAAAAGTGATAGAGCAATCTACGATGGAATAAAAAATGAGAATACAGACTCTAGAATTCATGCTGAAAATAACAATATTACACCAGATGGTGGTTTGATTCCGGGTGGATCTTTTGGAGGAGCAACATATGATAAGGCTACAGGTAAAGTTATCAGTAACCAATATGTTAATCCTAGTGTTTTAGGTAGTGCGGAAAACTTTACTGGAACTAGATCTGGTACTGGTATGAAACATGAAGTTGTAGAAAATATACTTATAGCATCTAAGGCTTTAGAAACAAAAACTTCAGTTCCTATTGATACTGAAGCAAATCAAAGCCCTATGTTTAGAGAAGCACATAATAAGACAAAAGCAATGATGCCAAATGATAATATCGTTATTATGGCGAGACAAAATTTTGACACTGTGGGTATGAGTATTAATAGATATTGGGAAGGAGTTGCTAAGAAAACTGATATTAATGGTAAAATACAAACAAAACCGTTATATAGGGTTGATATTAACGATAAAAGATTGAGAAAATAAGATGAAGAATTTACTTTTTTTATTAATAGTTATATCTATTAATTTTAGTTGCCAAACTAAAAAAAATACTATTAGTTCAAAACCTTTTAATTTAAAACGAAATATTATAGCAATGCAGGAGAATGAAAAAGCTTATGTTTTAATTGCAGATAATAATGATATAATTGAAGTCTTTAAACCGCCTTTTAATAAATCAACTACTTGCAAAAAAATGGACTTGAATAAAAAGTATAGTTTTAAAGTTTTTCCTGTAAGTAATTTAATACAATCTGGTATTGAATCACCAAATGAGTATATTTTAAATGACTCAACCATAATTAAATACAAGAATTACTATTCTTCAAAAAAATTTCAATTTTTTTGTAAATAAAAAACTCTCCAGCTTTGCGGAGATAAACAAAAAAACCTCAAAAATGTGAGGTTGCTTATCAGTATATGTACAACGGAAAGGAGTTTCAGGAGATGGGTATGTATGACTACGGTGCAAGATTCTATATGCCGGAGATAGGTAGATGGGGTGTTGTTGATCCGCTGGCGGAGAAGATGAGGAGATGGTCGCCATACAATTACTGTTTTGATAATCCTTTACGTTTCATTGATCCTGATGGGCGAGGTCCAAATTATTATGTTGGTACAGATGGAAAAAGAGTTGATGCTAATGTGGTAAATGGTAAAATAGTTTTAGGTACTAATGCGTCAAAAGATTTACAACGTATGGCTTCTATGACAAATGATTCTGGAAGTTCCAAGGGTATGTCTCAATTTATGGGAGTTGCTAATAATGAAACTAAAACTAATTTTCAAATAAAGTCAGAAAAAATTAATAATGGTTTATTAGGTCTACACCAAGCACATGACGCAAGTGGCAAAGCATTAAATTGGAATGATAAAACAAATACTTGGGATGGGAAAGCTGAATATATAAAAGATTCAAATGGGAATTTTGTTTACAAAGAAGCAACGATTACGATTTTCGAGGGAATCACACCCCAGATCAAGTGGATGTAGCGAATATCACAGGAGCTAATAACTTCACCAAGGCAGATGCAATGGTAGTAACGAATGCACACGAAGATGAACACAATTTAAATATAGAAGACACTAGTACTATTAAAGGTCGATCTGAAGGAATACCCAGTTCCAGAGATCCTGAAGCTGCCGCTACGAAGGTCGAAATGACAACTGCCGTTCAGATTGGAATTAAAAGAGATCCTGTCAATGCTGAAAAGTTTTTAAATTCTAATTAAAATAATGTAAAAAAGTTAACATGAATAAGTTTATATGTTTGTTTCTACTTATAATTGTGAATTGTAAGGCTCAAATAAAAAATGATAATGATTATCAAAATATGAAGGATGTAATAAATGAAAATATAAAAAACACTATATATTATGAAGTTTTAAAAGAAAATAATATACAAGCAAAATTTTATATTACGGATTTGTCTTCTGATGTAAAAGAAACTATAAAATCTGACTCTGTAAAAAATAAGCCATTACTAAGTGCTGGAGTTTATGCTTTTTATATAAAGGATATTAGATACTCATTTATTCACATTTATTTAAAGTCTAAAGGAAAAATAAAAATATTTGAATCCGTAAATTGTCCTCCCAATAATCTAAAAATAAAGCAAGCAATTACTTATATAAAAGATAATTTTGGATATAAAGAAAATTTAGTTGAAAGTGTTTCTAATTATTCAAAATATATTCAATATTATAAAATTGATCCCCAATCTAAATTTAATTGTGAAACACGATGAACACTCACCCCCCGCTACCGCACGATTGTATCGTGTGGCAGATAATAAAAACTTCGCAAAAAGCGAGGTTTTTTGTTTTATAATGCAGCTACACTTTTATTAAAGAAGTCTTTAAATTTTTTTGTGGTAAGCATTTTACCGATAATTTTAAAGACGGTGCTTTTGTCTTCTTCGTCGAGCTGCTGAATGAGTCTAACTACTTACGAAGCTATTTTGATTTTGAAAAAAATAAGTATATTTACAATTACAGCGATCATTTGGGTAACACCAGGTTGAGTTATCTGAATGGTCCGGGTGGAATAGAAGTTCTTGAAGAAAATAATTATTATCCGTTTGGGCTAAAACATGAAGGATATAATGCTTTGGCAGGAAACCCTAGTTATCAATATAAGTACAACGGAAAGGAGCTTCAAGAGACCGGGATGTACGATTACGGCGCAAGATTCTATATGCCGGATATTGGGAGATGGGGTGTTGTGGATCCGCTGGCAGAGAAAAGTAGAAGATTTTCTACCTACACTTATGCTTTAGACAACCCGATTATGTTTATTGATCCAGATGGTAGAGAAGCTACAACTTATACGGGACAGGCTGCGCAAGATATGGTGAGACAATTACAAAGTCAAATGCCTACTGATGATCATTTAATCAATTTGGGAAGTTTCTGTCTACTGATAATAAAAAAACAAATAATATTGTCATAGATTTTCAGAACCCAATGACGCTTATCCTTTTAACGCTTTAACCCCAACTAAGGGAACTGATGATAAAGTATTTACTAAATTTTCAACTAATATTATTGTAGGAAGATTAGAAGTTGGTAATAATACCAATATTTCAAGAAAATCTGATGGAGGTTTTAACGATAGTAGACCTATAGGAGCTGCTGTTTATAACTCAAATGGTAATTTTAGAATGAAATTAACAGTACCTGTAATTAAGAATATTTTAAATCGAAATTCAAAATAAATTATGAAAAAGACAATGGTTATGATTTGTTGCCTTTTATTATTTTTATGCAACGCTCAATTAAAAAAAATTAATTTCCTTATTATGATTGATGAAAAACCATGTTTAATTGTGAGCAATCTACAAATTGAATCTTAATCTATGAAATCAATTAATGCAAATTATAATGTTGGTGCAATTGATATTTCAGAAAATAATTATTCTACAATGATTGATGACAAATCATCATCTTTTAATCTAACTTTTGAAGCAATTCTGTCAAAAAACACTTATTTATCAATCTATTCAATTATTATCCCTAAATTTTTTTCAATCAAAAATACATTATAGTTAATATATTTAATATGGATAATAAAATATATAGGAAAAAATACTCGAAACTGATGAAAGATAAATCAAAATATTATGTAGTTATAGAAACACCCAATTCTATGAGATTTAATTAGTAGGAATAGTAGATAATGTATTAAAAGTGTTGGTTTCCTTTATTAATCAATTTTTGATAAATAACTTATAAAAATCAGTGGTAATGTTTCAAAGTTTGTGATGAGCATTTTAAAAGATTAAATTGTTGAATTTTAGCAATATTTAAAAATAAAACAATCAAAACAAGAGTAGGCATTCCCTGCTCTTGTTTATTTTTGCAGAAAAAACATATTTAAATGATTGAAGATCAGTCCTTGTGTATCAGAGTTAATGATGAGAAAATTTGTAAGAATTGTTATTCAAAAAACATGATCAAAACGGGAGTACAAAGACAAAAAAACAACAGTATATCTTTAAGAATTGTAAAGAAGATTTTTAGAGTTTTAAAGCTACAAAAGCTTATCAAGAGAACATCAATTCAAAATAATTCGACTCATAAGGGTATAGAGCGTAATTTAAATTAGTTAAAAAAACATCTAGACAATCTCTTTAACAAAAATTATAATTCCTAAAAACCTCCACGGCACCATTTTTTCTTATCCATTGACATAACATCAAAAATAAAATAATATGTCAAAGAAAATTGCAATCCTGTCGACACACGGTTTTGAAGAAAGCGAATTAAAATCTCCAAAAGAACATTTAGAGCAACAAGGCTGGACGGCTCACATCATTAGTCCGGAATCTGGAACCATCAAAGCATGGGCAGAGAAAGACTGGGGCAAAGAATATGATGTTGATAAGACGTTGGATGAGGTTTCGGCGTCAGATTACGATGCTTTGGTTTTGCCGGGCGGAGTCATCAATCCGGATCAGTTGAGGACAAACGAAAAAGCACTGACTTTTGTGAGAGATTTTTTCGACCAGCACAAACCTGTGGCAGCCATCTGTCATGGACCACAAATTCTGATTAATGCAAACGCTGTAGAAGGAAGAAATTTAACTTCAGTCAACTCCATCAGTCAGGATCTGAAAAACGCAGGAGCAGTATGGGAAGACAGTGAAGTAGTGGTAGACAACGGTTTGGTTACCAGCAGAACCCCAAAAGATCTTCCGGCCTTCAATGCCAAACTGGTAGAGGAAATCAACGAAGGAAAACACGAAGATCAAAGTATCTGATCAAACTAGTACATAAAGATAAAGGCTTGGATAGAGAATTATCCAAGTCTTTTTGTGTGCAACATTTCTTGTTTCACATAATGATGAGAATAACTTTGTAAGAGAACTATTCTTTTAGAGTCTAGTAAAAAGTAATCCGAAAATCTACATTCTCATCTTAGTCTAACCTCATCCTCAATCTCATTATTAATACCTCAAAACTCATAACCGCTCAAACCTTCTCATTATGAATTTGTTAATTAATAAAACTTTTTATGGTTAATTCATTAAAAATCACTAATTTCGCACCCGTAAAAATCATTCATGCAAAACATTAGAAATATTGCGATTATCGCACACGTTGACCACGGTAAGACTACTTTGGTTGATAAAATAATCCACGCAACAAGCGTCTTTAGAGACAATCAGGAATCTGGAGATTTAATAATGGATAATAACGATCTGGAGAGAGAGCGTGGTATCACTATTTTATCAAAAAATATTTCTGTAATGTACCACGGTACAAAAATAAATGTTATTGATACACCTGGTCACGCCGATTTCGGTGGTGAAGTAGAGCGTGTTTTAAAAATGGCAGATGGTGTACTTTTATTGGTAGATGCTTTTGAAGGACCAATGCCACAGACAAGATTCGTATTGCAGAAAGCTTTGGAATTAGGTTTAAGACCGGTTGTGGTGATCAATAAGGTAGATAAGCCAAACTGTCGTCCGGATGAAGTTCATGACAAAGTTTTTGACTTATTTTATAACCTGAATGCTACCGAAGAACAATTGGATTTCCCAACATTCTACGGTTCTTCAAAACAGGGTTGGTTCAATACTTCATTAGAACAAACTGACAATATTTTCCCTTTATTAGACGGGATTTTAGAACACGTTCCGGCTCCTGAAGCTAAAGAAGGTCCATTGAGAATGCAGATCGTATCTTTAGATTTCTCTTCTTTCTTGGGAAGAATTGCTATTGGTAAAGTGATTCAGGGTTCTGTAAGTGAATCACAATGGATCGGCCTTGCACAGGAAGATGGTAAAATCGTAAAAGGTAAAGTAAAAGAATTATACGTTTTCGAAGGTTTAGGTAAGAAAAAAGTTACTGAAGTGAAAGCCGGAGATATTTGTGCAATTGTTGGTTTTGATAAATTCCAGATTGGTGATTCATTCGTTGATTTAGAAAATCCGGATCCATTGCCAAGAACTGCAATTGATGAGCCAACGCTGAATATGACGTTCTCAATCAACAACTCTCCTTTCTTTGGAAAAGACGGTAAATTTGTAACTTCAAATCACCTGAAAGAAAGATTGATGCGTGAGTTGGAGAAAAACTTGGCATTAAGAGTTGAACCAACTGAAGATGCTAACACATTCTTGGTTTTCGGTAGAGGTATTCTTCACTTGTCAGTTTTGATCGAAACAATGAGAAGAGAAGGGTACGAAATGACGATCGGTCAGCCACAGGTTATCCTGAAAGAAATTGATGGGGTGAAATGTGAGCCTTACGAAAGTATGGTGGTAGATGTTCCTGAAGAATTTGCTTCAAAGGTAATCGACTTGGCGACACAGAGAAAAGGTGACCTTCACATTATGGAAACTAAAGGTGAAATGCAACACCTGGAATTCGAAATTCCTTCAAGAGGTTTGATCGGATTGCGTTCTCAGATGTTGACGGCTACTGCTGGTGAAGCGATTATGGCACACCGTTTTGTAGATTATAAGCCTTTCAAAGGAGCAATTCCTGGAAGATCTGTTGGGGTTTTGATCAGCAAATCTCAAGGTCCTGCAACTGAATATTCTATTGCTAAATTACAGGATAGAGGTAAGTTTTTCGTTGATCCGGGCGAGGAGATCTACGCTGGAATGGTGATCGGTGAACAAAACAAGCCGAATGATATGGTAGTAAACATTGTAGAAGCAAAACAGCTGAACAACATCCGTGCTGCAGGAAAAGATAAAGACGGTAACATCGCTCCGAAAATACTTTTCTCTCTTGAAGAATGTATGGAATACATCCAGGGTGACGAAGCAATCGAGGTAACTCCAAACTTCATCCGTATGAGAAAGAAAGTACTTTCTGAAGAAGAAAGAAAAAGAATTGAAAGAGGAGCGAAAGCTTAATCTGAAAATCTAAAATATATTGAAGCCCCGAATTTTCGGGGCTTTTGTATTTGTGCAAGACAAAAGTTTTTTTTCAAGTTTCCAGGTCTTGTTCAGGAGTTTGGTATTGTTCTTTTGTTTGACTTCGTTGAATCTTTTATTTCAGGACAAAAGAATATATATTGTATTTACTATCCGTCCTACGGCTAAATTTTTGTATTTAACCGCTTATGGTCAGATACAAATCATTTTTAGCCCTCATCCTTTCAGTTTTATTCCTCATTTCCTGTGACGGATTGAAGATTCCCAAAAACGTGTTTGAAACTTCCGAACGTGCAAAATATGAACGTAGCTTTTTGGGAGCAGATAGTCTGATGACGCAATGGAAGAGAGATTTTTCTGCAGCCGCCGCCAATCAACTGAAAATTAAAGACGGAACATCTTTAATCATTAATGCAGACAGTTTGGATACTCCTGCATTTGGATATTCAATAGAACTTCAAAAAGGAGATTTGCTTGTCATCGAAACCGAAACGATTAATGCGGATAAGAAAATATTCATTGATCTGCTTAATCAAAATTCCGGTTCTGAAATCATGAAAAGCGGTGTTATAAAAAATAATTTATTTTCAAAACAGATCACAGAAAACGGTTGGTATAAATTGGTGATGCAGCCTGAAATTGCTTACAGCGGAACATTTAAAATAAAAATCTACACCCAGCCATCTCTTACCTTTCCTGTTGCAGGCAAAGGAAATAAAAACGTTCAGAGTTTTTGGGGCGCAAGCCGTGATGGTGGTGGCAGAAGTCATGAAGGAGTTGATATTTTTGCACCTCGAAAAACTCCTGTTGTAGCCGTTGCTGATGGAACAATAGTACGAACCGGGAATCAGGGATTGGGTGGGAAACAGGTTTGGTTGCGTGACGATGCAGTGGGGAACTCGCTTTATTACGCTCATCTCGACAGTATTATCACCCAAAACGGAAAAAGCGTAAAAGCCGGAGACACATTGGGATGGGTAGGGAACACAGGCAATGCAGCAGGAGGAGCCACTCATCTTCATTTTGGAATCTACTCAACTGGTGGTGCCGTAGACCCCTATCCATTCATAAAACAACGTGCTGTTCCTCAAATGATTTCAGAATTAAATAAAAAAAAGTTTGATGATAAAAATCTAAAGGCCGGAAAGAATGTGAGAAGTGGTCCGGGAACTCAATACGCAATATTGGCAACGAATGACCTCAAAAGATCTGTTCAGATTCTTGCAACCGATGGACAATGGTATCATATCAAAACTTCAGACGGTCTTGAGGGATTTGTGGCAAAAGATCAGATCGAGCATTAATCCTGTCCCTAAGTCTTAAAGCCAAACCCACTCAAATGCTTTCTGAAAAATGTTTTTAAATAAAATTAACAGCATAATTATTCAATTTTGTACTGTTAATTTTATTTCAACTTTCTAAATTTGTATTTCTTCAAATAAGAATGAGATTGGTCTTATTCAAAACTGTTAACATCCTTTTTGCACTCTATGAAAATCAACAAAATAAAAATACTATTCATTTTAGGTTTTTTTGCCTCAATCAGCAGTTCGTGTTCTGTCCAGAAAAATACTTCAACGATACAAAATACATCTAAAGAGAACAGATATAAATCTAAACCTAAAGATTCTGCTGTTGCTGTTAAGCCACAGACGACCACAATCATTGAAACAGATTTTAAAGTAAATCTTCCTGCCATCAAGCGTGAGTTTCGGGGTGCATGGATTGCCAGTGTTGCCAATATCAACTGGCCTTCGAAAAATAATTTGTCTGTTGAGCAGCAAAAAGCCGAAGCCATCATTATGTTGAATATGCTTCAGGAAAATAATTTTAATGCCGTCATATTTCAGGCGCGTCCGTCCGCAGATGCTTTATATACAAGTGAACTGGAGCCGTGGTCATACTTTCTGACAGGAAAAACAGGTGAGCCGCCTTACCCGAACTATGACCCCTTACAATTCTGGATCGAAGAATCTCACAAAAGAGGAATAGAGCTTCATGTGTGGCTAAATCCATACAGAGCGCATCATTCTAATGGAGGTGTCGTTTCCAACCAATCGATGGTCTATAAGCTCTCAGATATTACCATAAAATTAAAAAACGGGATGTATTGGTTTGATCCTGCCAACCCCAAAACTCAGGGGCATGTATCCAATGTGGTGAAAGATCTGGTCAAGAGATATGATCTCGATGCGATCCATTTTGACGATTATTTTTATCCGTATGCAACGTACAACAGCGGAAGAGATTTTCCGGATCATACAAGCTGGAATGCCTATCAGAATTCAGGCGGAACCCTTTCAAGAGCTGACTGGAGGCGAGATAGTGTCAACAAATTTGTAGAAAGAATTTATAAAGAAATTCACGCAGAGAAAAATTATGTACGTTTCGGAATCAGTCCGTTTGGAATCTGGAAACCAGGTTACCCGGAGGGAATCGTTGGGTCATCGCAATATGATGAATTGTATGCCGATGCAAAATTGTGGTTAAACAAAGGTTGGGTAGATTATTTTTCGCCCCAATTATACTGGCCGATCGAATCTAAAGGTCAGCCGTTCGGTTCATTACTCAACTGGTGGAAATCTGAGAATACCATGAACCGCCATCTGTGGCCGGGATTAAATACGGTAGAGATTAAAGTTTCAGACCGCCCGACGGAAATTAAGAATCAGATTGAATTGTCTAGACAGATTTTAAACAACGATGCCGGTGAGATTCATTGGAGTATTGCAGGTCTTACAAAAAATTCAAATATGCTTCCAACGTTGAAAAACGGACCTTACAGAGAGAAAGCATTAATCCCGAAAAGTCCGTGGATAAAATCTATTCCCTTAGAAAAACCGACCTTATTTATAAATGATAACGGAAGCTTTATCAAAACAAGCTGGAGTTCAAAAAATATAGGAAACGTTTTCCAGTGGGTTCTTTTTACTCAATACAACGGGATCTGGGAAACTGAAATCCTGACTTTGGAAAAACTTTCAAAAGAAATTCTTAAAAACAAAGACGGTAAAATTCTAAATACTATTGCAATAAAGGCAATCGACCGTCTTGGGAATGAAAGTGACTACATGGCAAAGCAAATAAAATAAGTTGAGGAGTTATACTGTCATTCATAGTAACAAAAATCTTCCAATATCATCATATTTAAAGTCAGTTAGAAAAATCGAACTGGCTTTTATTTTAGATTCACTATAAATTAAATATATAAATTATTGACACACAATTTACTACAGTCCTGTCACGGCCAATTTATATCTAAAATATTGTCTCGGAATCATTTTTGTATCCTATTAAGCTTATACACTTAAAAATATATAATTATGAATACAAACAGACTTTCACCAAGACTGGAACAGGCTTTGAGCGACCAGATGAATACTGAAGATTTGCAGTCCAGAGTTTATTTTTCTTATGGAATTTGGGCTGCAGATAAAGGGTATGGTGGAATTTCAAATTTTCTCTTTCGCCATGCACAGGAAGAAAGAGACCACGCTGTAAAATTTATGCAGTATGTGCTCAACAGAGGCGGCAAACCAACTGTTACAGCACTGCCTTCACCGGGTCAGGAACCGACAAGTCTTTCCCATTGTTTTGATCTTGTTTTTCAACATGAAGTAGACAATACAACAGCAATTTATAACTTAGTCAATATTGCTTTCGAAGAAAAAGACTGGGCTTCATGGAATTTTCTGCAATGGTTTGTTAAAGAGCAAATTGAAGAAGAAACTTTTGCAATGAATTTAATAGATAAATTGAAAATTGCAGGTGGAGACAGAGCCAGTGACGAATCTCTGTTTACACTTGATAAAACTTTGGAAACACTACCGGACGATGCTGAGCAGGCGCAAGATGCAACCGGTGCAAACCCATAAAAACACTTCGTTAAATTATTATTTCTGAAAATCTGTCAATTCTTTTGGCAGATTTTTTTTATTATGAATCTCTCTTTAAAATCACTATCTTTGCTGACCTTTATTTTTAACATGCAAAAAGCAAAAAGCTGATTGCAAAAACCAGGTAAAGTATGGAGCCGAAAGGTTGCATAACACAATAAATTAAAACAAAATTTCGTTATGAAATGTGGAATCGTAGGCTTACCCAATGTAGGTAAATCAACTCTTTTTAACTGCTTGAGCAATGCTAAAGCGCAATCAGCCAATTATCCTTTCTGTACAATTGAGCCTAATTTAGGAACAGTTTCTGTACCTGATCAGAGACTATTTGAGCTTGAAAAACTGGTAAATCCTGAAAAAGTTTTACCTGCTGTTGTAGAGATCGTTGATATTGCCGGTTTAGTGAAAGGAGCGAGCAAAGGGGAAGGTTTAGGAAACCAGTTTTTGGCCAACATCAGAGAGTGCGAAGCGATTATTCATGTTTTAAGATGTTTCGAAAACGGAAATATCATCCACGTTGAAGGTTCTGTAGACCCGATGAGAGATAAAGAAATTATTGACATCGAACTTCAGTTGAAAGATTTGGAAACTATAGGAAAAGCAGTTGAAAAAGCTAAAAAATTCATCAAGTCAGGAAAGAAAGAAGATATTTTGACGTATGAAACGCTTCATAACCTTGAAAAATTTCTCGAAGACGGTAAAAATGCAAGAGAATTCCCGATGGATGATTTTGCAGCTTCAATCATAGGAGATGTTCAGCTATTGACCAATAAACCAGTTCTTTACGTTTGTAATGTAGACGAAAATTCTATCAAAAATGGAAACGAATGGATTGCCAAGATTGAAGAAATGGCACAGAAAGAAAAGGCTGAAGTCGTGGTTTTAGCTGCTCAGATCGAAGCAGATATCAATGAATTAGACACCTTTGAAGAAAGAGAAATTTTCTTGGAAGAATTAGGCTTAACTGAACCAGGTGTAAACCGTTTGATCAGAAAAGCGTATGATTTATTAAAGCTACAGACTTATTTTACTGCCGGAGTAAAAGAAGTGAGAGCGTGGACAATCGGACAAGGCTGGACGGCTCCTCAAGCTGCAGGTGTTATTCACACCGATTTTGAAAAAGGATTCATCCGAGCAGAAGTGATCAAGTATAACGATTACGTGAGCTACGGTACAGAAGCTAAGGTAAAAGAAGCCGGAAAGCTCTCTGTTGAAGGAAAAGAATACATCGTACAAGACGGTGATATTATGCACTTCAGATTTAATGTTTAAAAATATTAAAAGTTAGTTATAGTATTTTAAAGAGCGCTCCCATGAATTTGGGAGCGTTTTTGTTATCTTCATAAAAAGTTTTATGAAATATTTTATGCTTTTACTGTTTATCTTATTTTTTGTATCGTGCTCGAAAAATCCCGAAGAAAATTGTTTTATTGAAAAGGAAGATAAGACTATTTATGAGGAAGAAAAACCATTTACTGCTCAGCAAATTCTTGAAAATAAGCCAGATTATCTTGAAGTGGTAAGTTTAAAAAATTACAGATCGTTCAGGCAAGACAGTATTGAACGTAATTATTTTCAAGATGAAGAATTAGAAGAAATAAAATGGGAAAAGAAAAAAGAAGAATACAAAGATTTTAAGGAGAAATTTGATGATCAGTTTTCATGCTCTAATAAACAAGTTTTGGGAAGTGCTCAATACTGTTTGGGGGAAAATAATCTGGGATACTGGCTGTTGAAAATTGAAAATAATAAAACAAATGCTTATTTTTTAGGATTGAGTTTCAGCCATTATTATTTTAATGAAATTCAGAAAAAGCCAATGATCAATAAGGGTTTTTTAGAACTTGAAGGAAGTCTCGTTAAAATTGTTAAAGTTGCTGGCTTACCTGGATATGATGATTATTCTGCGATTGCAGACGGAAAATTATTTAAAATTAAATTAGAAGATTTAATGAAAGATTCCGACGATGATGGCTATAATGATATTTTTGAAAACGGTTTTGGTTTAAATCCGGATAGAAAAGATTCGGATGGTGACGGAATTGATGATTTTAAAGACCTCAATCCGATGTTTAAATCTGAGAAAAATAAATTTACCCAACTTTACGAAGATCTTCTTCCTGATTATGGAAATGAAAATCTTCGTGATCATAATTATTTTTTTGAAGTTTTTATCAGTGATTGCGATTACTTTCATCAGATAAATCCTAAATATCATGTTTTATTTATTCCAGAAGATTTGAAATCACAAACAGATTATGTGAAAATTACTGATGTGTCAAGACATGGAATTGATAAAATCAAGAAAAATAAAAATAATCCGGATATTTTTTATATAAACAGTTGGGGAAGCGGCAGTTCGAGCGATTTTTCTGCTGAATATAAGAACGGAAAATGGGTTTTAACTATGGTAGGACAAACAGTGTCATAAAATTTTTTATATTTGATTCATACAAATTCCGCATCATGGAAAAAATTGCTCACGCTTCTTTAGAAGACTTTTATGGAGAAATGGCAAAAATGCTCGGGAAAGATCTGGAAAGTATTTTTCCTAAAGGACTTCACAAAGATATCGGTCATTTTAATGTTTTTGATATTGCTCAAACCCTTGCGAATGTCAAGAAGACTTCTGAAATGCCTTACAACAGAAGAAAATATTATAAAATCAGTTTGATTCGGGGTAAAAACAGAGCGGAATATGCAGATAAAGTAATTTCGATAAAAAAGAACGCTTTGCTTTTTGCAACGCCCAAAGTTCCTTACCATTATGTTCCTGAAGATGAAGATCAGAAGGGAAGTTTCTGTGTTTTCACCGGTGATTTTTTTACTAAAAATTCTTCTCAGAATATATTGGAAGATCTGCCTTTATTTCAGCCGGGCGCAATTCCTGTTTTTGAAATTGATGATAAAATGGCGGATGAAATTGAATTATTGTTTTCAAAAATCAAAAAAGAAATTGATTCTGATTATGTCTTTAAATATGATCTGATCAGAAATTATGTTTTTGAACTGATTCATTACGGACAAAAGTTACAGCCCGCCGTCAAATCTTCAACTTCTCACAACGCTTCGCTGCGTGTCGTTTCTTTATTTATTGAACTGCTCGAAAGGCAGTTTCCTATCGAATCTCCCGATCAACGTATTCAGCTGAAAGTTGCCAAAGATTATGCGGAAAGATTATCAATTCACGTGAATTATTTAAATAAAAATTTAAAAGAAAGTACAGGAAAAACGACCACCGAATTTATTGCAGATCGTGTCATTCAGGAAGCTAAGATCTTATTAAAGCAAACCAATTGGAACGTTTCTGAGATTTCCTACGCATTGGGATTTGAAGAAATTGCTCATTTTTCAAATTTCTTTAAAAGAAAAACTACAATTGCTCCTCTTGAATTTCGTTCGTGATTTGAATTATGCAAATTTCAGATTGATTGAAGCAAATAAAGAACTTACAAAATGACGGAACTTTGTCTCAATAAAAATATCAAAAATGGATAACAGAACAAAAGTCGCAGTAATAACAGGCGGAAGTCGTGGATTAGGAAGAAATTCTGCATTGAAAATCGCTCAAAAAGGTCTAGATGTCATTATTACTTATCATAGCAATAAAGAAGAAGCTGAAAATGTAGTGAGCGAAATTCAGGCTTTAGGAAGAAAATCGATGGCTGTGCAATTAGATACTAGAGATGTAAAAAGTTTCGATCACTTTATTAAAACCGTCACCGAGCATTTACAAGAAAATACAGGAAGCCCGAATATAGATTTTCTGATCAATAACGCAGGAACGGCTTTGTATTCTCCAATCACAGAAACCACTGAAGAGCAGATGGATGATATGTTCAACATTCATTTCAAAGGTGTTTTCTTTTTAACTCAGAAATTTTTGCCATTCATCAATGATGGTGGCGGAATCATCAATATTTCTTCAGGATTGGCAAGATTTGCCTTACCGGGATCATCAGTTTACGGTTCTATGAAAGCCGGAGTTGAAATGTTGACGAAATACATGGCGAAAGAATTAGGTTCAAGAAGAATAAAAGTCAATGTGGTCGCTCCGGGAGCCATTGAAACCGATTTTGGTGGAGGAAGAACAAGAGATGATGAAAATATCAATGCAATGATTGCTTCAAATACCGCATTGGGAAGAGCAGGTTTGCCAGACGATATCGGTGGAGTAGTAGCATTTTTGTGTACCGAAGATGCAAGATGGATCAATGCACAAAGAATTGAAGCTTCTGGCGGAATGTTCTTTTAAACTGACAAAAAATAATTTCTTTTAATTCATTATCTCTAGCGGATTTTGCGAATTGTACAGATCAATCAAAATCTGCTAGAGATTTTTATTACAACTTAGCCAAATTCTCGATCGCTTTTTCCAATGTTTCCTGCTTTTTAGCAAAACAAAGTCTGATTACATTTTCGTTCAGTTTATTTTTATAAAAAGATGAAAACGGAACGCTCGCCACTTTATGTTTAACCGTTAATTCCTGAGCGAAATCAAAATCAGATTTGTCTGAGATTTTATCATACTTCAAAGCCTGAAAATAGGTTCCTTCACAATCGAGCAATTCAAATGAAGTTTGCGCTAAACCTTGTCTTAAAAAATCTCTTTTTTCCTGGAAAAAATGATTCAGACCCAAATAATGCTCATCATTTTTCATATATTCCGCCAAAGCCATTTGAATGGGTGTGTTGACCGAGAAAACATTGAACTGATGTACTTTCCTGAACTCGTCTGTCAAAGCTTTTGGAGCGGCACAATATCCGATTTTCCAACCGGTAACGTGAAAAAGTTTTCCGAATGAAGCAACTAAAAGACTCCTTTCTTTCAGTTCGGGATATTTGCAGATGCTCAAATGTTCTTTTCCGTCAAAAATAATATTCTCATATACTTCATCGCTTAAAATGAGGATCGAAGTGTCCTTTACAATAGAAATAAGTTCCTTAACATCGTTTTCCTTTAAAATCTTTCCTGAAGGATTGTTGGGATTGTTTATAATAATCATTTTGGTTTTTTCCGAGACTAAATTTTTCACAACATTCCAGTCAATTTCATAATCGGGAGCTCTCATTTCAAAACGTTTTATAATTCCTC
Source organism: Chryseobacterium sp. LJ668 (assembly GCF_019613955.1). Taxonomy (NCBI): domain Bacteria; kingdom Pseudomonadati; phylum Bacteroidota; class Flavobacteriia; order Flavobacteriales; family Weeksellaceae; genus Chryseobacterium; species Chryseobacterium chendengshani. Next base: position 2,840,943 of record NZ_CP080443.1, read on the forward strand.
CGAAAAGCTCTACTGTAGGCTCATAACAATCATAGGCAGGTTCAAAAATAATGACTTCATCATCTTTTTTAATGAAAGTAGCAATTGTCGTAAAAATAGCTTGGGTTCCGCCTGCGGTAATGGTTATTTCAGAGTCCGGATGATAAGCCGTCTGATGACTGTTTTCGATCTTTCTAGCTATTTCTTCTTTTAGACCCATTATTCCACCCATTGGCGCATATTGGTTAAAACCTTTTTGAATGAAATGATTTACAAAATTTAAAAGTTGAGAATCGGGCATAAAATCAGGAAATCCCTGCGATAAATTGATGGCCTCATTTTCATTGGCCAATTGAGTCATCTGACTGAAAATTGTGGTTCCTACATTTGAAAGTTTTGAAAAAGGGAGTTGTATCATGTGATAAAAAATAATAAACTCTAATGTACAGCAATTTTTGAAATTTCAATTATATAACACTATTGAAATTTCTAACTTAATCAATATTTAAACTTAAGTATCTGTCAATTTTTAAGGTTTAAACTTTAAACCGACCCCTATAAAATATAGTAGAAAAAACGGTCTCAAATATTCGGATATTTTTGTTTATTTCGTACTTTTGTATGTTTGCTGAAATAATCTATGTCACAAGAAATAAACCCTGTATATTCCGAAGATAACATCAGAACCCTCGATTGGCAGGAGCATATTCGTTTACGTCCCGGTATGTACATTGGGAAGTTGGGAGACGGCTCATCTGCCGATGACGGTATTTATATTTTACTGAAAGAAATTCTTGATAACTCAATTGATGAGTTCAGAATGAAATCCGGGAAAAGAATTGAAATAAAAGTCGACGACGGGAGAGTAACGATTCGCGATTTTGGGCGTGGAATTCCGTTAGGAAAAGTGGTTGATGCAGTTTCAAAAATGAATACCGGTGGAAAATATGACAGTAAAGCCTTCAAAAAATCTGTTGGTTTAAATGGAGTGGGGACTAAAGCTGTGAATGCACTTTCAGATTACTTCCGTGTACGGTCTTTCCGGGAAGGGAAAATGAAAATGGCAGAATTTTCAAGAGGAATCATTACCGAAGATCATGTAGAAAAAGAAACTTCAGACCGTAACGGAACTGAAATTTCATTTGTTCCGGATGCTGATATTTTTCTTCATTTTAAGTACAGAAAAGAGTATATCGAGAGAATGCTCCGTAATTATTCTTACCTGAATCCGGGGTTAAAAATTCTTTTTAACGGCGAAACTTTTTATTCTGAAAACGGTCTTAAAGATTTACTGGAAGAAGAACTGGAAAATGATGTATTGTATCCGATTGTCCATTTACGCGATAATGACATCGAATTGGCGGTGACGCATACTGATAAATCACAAACAGAAACGTATTTTTCTTTCGTCAACGGACAAAATACTACCCAGGGCGGAACACATTTGAATGCATTTCGTGAAGCTTACGTAAAAACGATCCGTGAGTTTTTTAATAAAAATTTTGATGCATCAGATATCAGAAAATCTATTGTCGCAGCAATTTCAATCAATGTCGAAGAACCGGTTTTTGAATCTCAGACGAAAACGAAATTGGGCTCAAACGATATTGGCCCCAATGGTCCGACCGTAAGAATTTTTATTATCGATTTCTTAAAAAGTAAGTTGGATAATTTCCTGCATAAAAATCCTGAGATTGCAGAAGCGATTCAGAGAAAAATTTTAATTTCAGAAAGAGAAAGAAAAGAACTTTCAGGAATTCAGAAGTTGGCGAGAGAAAGGGCAAAAAAAGTTTCGCTTCACAATAAAAAATTGCGTGACTGCAGACAGCATTACAACGATCAAAAAGCAGAAAGAAAAGCCGAAACTCAGATTTTCATTACCGAGGGAGATTCTGCATCAGGATCTATCACAAAATCTAGAGATGTAGAAACACAGGCTGTATTTTCTTTAAAAGGTAAACCGTTGAACTGTTATGGTTTAACCAAAAAAGTAGTTTATGAAAATGAAGAATTCAACCTTTTGCAAGCTGCTTTAAACATTGAAGAAAGCCTTGAAGATTTAAGATATAATCAGGTTATTATCGCAACCGATGCTGATGTTGACGGAATGCACATCAGACTTCTGATGATCACTTTTTTCCTTCAGTTTTTCCCTGATGTGATCAAGAACGGACATTTGTATATCCTCCAGACACCATTATTCAGAGTGAGAAATAAAAAGGAAACCAGATATTGTTATTCTGAGTTGGAAAGGGTAAAAGCTTTAAATGAACTAGGTAAAAACCCTGAGATTACCCGATTTAAAGGTTTGGGAGAAATTTCGCCCGATGAATTTAAGAATTTCATTGGAAAAGATATTCGCCTAGAACCTGTTGTTCTGGGAAAAGATCAAACGATTGAGCAGCTGCTCGAGTTTTATATGGGCAAAAATACGCCTGACAGACAGGTTTTTATTCTTGAAAATCTAGTGGTTGAAGATTCTAATATCAGTGATAAAGAAATAGTAATAGAAGCTGAAGAGTTATAAAATATGAACACAAATGAGATTAAGTAACCGAAGTAAAGCTCCAATCTACAATTTTGTCAATACATTATTATTGATGACATTATTAATAGGAATCATTGCATTTTTATTGGAAGAATATAAGTTTAATATTTTGGGATTAGAAAGCTATCTTTTAATCATCATTCCACTCATTTTATTAACTCTTTATTATCTTAACGGCAGGCAGATTTTTGAATATGACAGTGATGGTGAAGCCATTCATTTTAGAAACAGAAATATTATACCCTTTTTAAGCAAAGCTTTAAGTGATGAATTTCCAAAATACAAACTCATTAAGTATGATGTGGTGAACATATTTTTTGTAAAAAGATTGTATTTAACAATATCTAGCAAAAACAGTGGTTCTACCATTTTAAAATACGAAATATCATATCTGACGCAGAAAGAAGTCAATGATTTGAAATTTTCGCTCAGTAAAGTAATCAAAGCAAATAAAGAAAGAAGATAGTAAGAAAGCAATGATAGAAGAAAACGCTCACGAAGGCGAAAGCTTAAAAAAAGTTTCAGGACTGTACAAAGACTGGTTTCTGGATTATGCATCTTATGTAATTTTAGACAGAGCCATTCCGTCTGTTTATGATGGCTTCAAACCTGTTCAGCGAAGAATTATGCATTCCATGCGTGAATTGGAAGACGGCAGGTACAATAAAGTTGCCAATATTGTAGGGAATACCATGAAATATCACCCACACGGTGATGCATCAATTACTGATGCGATGGTAGGAATAGGGCAGAGAGAACTTTTAATTGACACGCAGGGAAACTGGGGAAATATTTATACAGGAGATTCTGCAGCTGCCGCAAGATATATTGAAGCAAGATTGACACCGTTTGCTTTGGAAGTGGTTTTTAACCCAAAAACTACAGTTTGGTCTAAATCTTATGATGGCAGAAATAATGAACCTGTAGATTTGCCCGTAAAATTTCCTTTACTTCTGGCACAAGGTGTTGAAGGAATTGGAGTAGGACTTTCCACAAAGATTCTTCCGCACAATTTTAATGAATTAATTAATGCATCTGTTGCTCATTTAAAAGGAAAAAAGTTTGAGCTTTTTCCCGATTTTTTGACGGCAGGTTTTCTCGATGTTTCAGAATATAACGATGGCCACAGAGGCGGAAAAGTAAGAGCAAGAGCCAAAATTTCTCAGGTCGACAAGCATACTCTGATGATTTCTGAGCTTCCCTTTTCTAAAAATACAGGCGATCTGATAGATTCGATCATCAAAGCCAACGAAAAAGGTAAAATTAAAATTAAAAAAATTGAAGACAATACTTCAGATAAGGTTGAAATTCTGATTTATCTTCATAATGAGGTTTCACCCGACAAAACGATTGATGCATTGTACGCATTTACCGATTGTCAGGTTACTATTTCTCCAAATGCCTGTGTGATTGTCGGCGACAAGCCAATGTTCCTTAATGTTTCTGAAATTCTGAGAATGAATACCGATCACACGGTTTCACTGCTTAAAAAAGAATTGGAAATTGAACTCAATGAGCTGCAGGAAAGCTGGCATTTTTCTTCACTGGAAAGAATCTTCATTGAAAACAGAATCTATCACGACATTGAAGAAGTAAAAAGCTGGGAAGATGTTTTAACAACAATTGCAATTGGTTTAAAGCCCCACACAGCGCATCTTTTAAGAGAGGTTACTGAAGAAGATATTCTGAGACTAACAGAAATAAGAATTAAAAGAATTTCAAGATTCGATTTAGATAAATTTAAAGAAAATATTGCTGCGCTCGAAGGTAAAATAGAGCAGGTAAGGTATCATTTGGGCAATTTGACAGCTTATGCTATTGATTATTATTTAAATATACAGAAAAAATACGGAAAAGGAAAGGAGCGTAAAACCGAATTAAGGATTTTTGACACCATTGATGCCTCGAAAGTTGCCGTGGCCAACGAAAAATTCTACGCCAATTTTGAAGAAGGTTTCGTAGGAACTTCATTGAAAAAAGATCAGTTTTTATTTGATTGTTCAGACATTGATGACATCATTACCTTCCGGAAAGACGGATGCATGAAGGTTGTAAAAGTAGAAGCCAAAACATTTATCGGAAAAGATATTCTCCACGTTGCGATCTGGAAGAAAAATGATAAACGTACCGTCTACAATATGATTTACCGTGAAGGAATGCAAGGTCCGTACTACATGAAACGTTTTTCTGTAACCGGTGTGACAAGAAATACAGATTACCCTTTAGCATCAGACACAAAAGGTTCTGAAACACTTTATTTCTCAGCAAATCCTAATGGTGAAGCGGAGACAGTGACGGTTCTTTTAAAGCCGAACCCAAGAATCAGAAAAAATAAAATGGATATTGATTTCTCTGAAATAGGGATCAAAGGACGTGACTCTAAAGGAAATCTGGTTACCAAATATTCTATAAAAAAAGTAGATCTCAAAGAAGAGGGTGTTTCTACTTTGGCACCACGAAAAATCTGGTTTGATGATACGGTAAGACGCTTAAATGCCGATGTAAGAGGAACTCTACTGGGAAGCTTCAAAGGAGATGACAAAATCCTGACCGTTAATTCTCAGGGTGAAGCAAAACTGATTAGCTTTGACCTTGGAAACCGATTTGATGACGAATATATCATCCTCGAAAAGTGGCGACCACAACAGCCTATCACCTGTATCTATTATGATGGCGAAAAAGATATTTATTTTATCAAAAGATTTTTGCTTGAAAATACAACCAATCCGCAGACCTTTATGCCATCTGAGCATCCGAAATCTTTTATTGAAAGAATTTTAGTCTCTAATGGCGCAACAGCAGAGATCATTTTCGCAAAAGACAAAGGAAAAGAGCGTGAACCGGAAACGGTAAACGTAGATGAATTTATTGGTGTAAAAGGAATTAAGGCAATCGGAAATCAATTTACCAAATTTAAGGTAAAAACAATTAATATCACCGTTCCCGAACCGGAAGAAGAGGAAGAACCTGAAGTGTATGAAGAACCAGAAATTACGCCTTCACCAGACGATGACGGCGGAACGATTGGTAATCTTTTTGAAGAGGGAAGTATAGAAAATTAAGAAAATATGAATTTGAGTGTTATTGTTATCATACTTATTGCTATCACATGTATTATCAGTTATTTTGGATTGAATAATATGGCAATATTTGAAAAATATAAATTTAATGTTGCTGCAATAAATAATCGGAAAGAGTATATCAGATTGATTAGTTCAGGATTTTTGCACGCAGATTTTATGCATTTATTTTTTAATATGTTTTCTTTATTTCTATTTCAAGGCGCTGTAATACAGTTTTTTGGAGAAATAGGATTTCTGATCATTTACTTTGCCTCAATGTTTTTAGGGAATTTATTTAGTCTGTTTATCTATAAAAAGCAACCTTGGTATTCTGCCATTGGTGCAAGTGGAGGAGTTTCGGGGATTCTGTTTGCGGCTATAGCAATGGCTCCTAAAATGAGTTTGTTTCTGTTTTTTATTCCAATTCCGATTCCGGGATTTGTATTTGGACTTTTATACTTTGGTTATTCAGTTTACATGATGCTGAATCCGAAACAGTGGGATAATTTGGGACATGCTGCCCATTTGGGAGGGGCATTTTTCGGATTAGTTTATGCAATCGTTAATCAGCCAGAAGCAGCATTAGAGAACTCTTTATTTATAGGCATTATGTCGCTGCCTCTTTTATATCTATCTTACGAAATATTTATTAGAAAAAAAATCGGATAACATTTAGTATTTAAAATATCAAAACCAATGATTTACTCATTGGTTTTGTTTTACTTTAAACGATATCCATCAACATTTGATAACAAGTGTTAAAAATTCTTATTGGAATATTAATTTCTTAAAAAGATCAACGGAAAAAAAAGAGTTCGCCTTCATTTAGTAGACGAACTCCTGATTAACATGATAATTGTTTATGGTTACTTTTTAATAATTTTTTGATTGAAAATTCCTTCCTTCGTTTTAATTTGTAAAAAATAAACCCCATTACTCAAGTTGCTCATATCAACCTTTGTGATGGTTTCGTTTATTTTTTTTACTACTTGTCCCGCAGAGTTGGTTACAATTACCTTCTCTACCAAACTGTTGCTAGGCGTTGCAATAGTAAGTACTGAACTGACAGGATTTGGGTAAACAGAAAATTTTCCTTTGCTATTCTCTTGAGTTCCTAATGTTCCTGAATTGAAAACTGTTTTAATGTAGAACAAGTTGGCAACACTTCCTTTTGTAATCGTATGTGCTCCTGCTGCAACATTTTGTATTGTAACAATACCAGCCGATGCAGTATAGTTTACATTGTCAAACTTCACAGTTCCGGTGAATGTCGGATCAAAAACCAGTGTTAACGTTGAAGCCTGTAAAGTGTTGTAAGCTATAGAAGTCGCCGATTCTAATTTTAGACGTTTTGTTAAAGTAAGTCCATCGTATGTGGCTGATCCGTCAGTTGAATTGATGTTTGCTGATGTGAATGTATAAAATGAACTGCTTAAAGCTGATGTTGTGAAATTATGAATTTCATTTCCTTGTGCAGTTCCGGGCGCAATCACACTGATGCCTCCTGTTCCTGAAACCGGTGTTCCTGCTGAGCCAACAGTAATTACAGTAAAGCTTACATCATCCGTAGGATTTCCAGAGACTGTAACTGTTTTGTTGGTAGTATTTTTCACAAAACTTACTCCCGATACAGGTAATCCCGTTACTGTTACATCGGTTGCAGTTCCGCCCCAAGTGAATATCATGGGCGACATTGCAGTTGCCGTCACTATAGTTTGGTCGTTGTTTGCGGGGATTGTTAATGTTTGGGAGCTTATTGTGGGTGAAGTAATTCCTTGTACAGAAACCAACTGGGAAGTATAATTTTGTAATAATGCCATTAATCCTGTATTTACAGAAGAAGAGGTGTCATCTCCTGCATTGCTGAATGTCCAGCTGATATCTCCACCAGAAACTCTACCTGAAAACTGCATTGTTTTATCTCTTCCCTGCAACGGATTATCAATAACTAAAGAATTGATGTACAAAGCTGCATTTGTGTCAAAATTATTATAGGTCGCACCGCCCTGAGCAGCTGTAATACTGCTGGTTAGTACTTCATTTCTGTTAGTGGCAACATAGGCATCAAACTGAGTTAATGCTGCTGAACTGTAAGGGACAAAAGCGGTCTGACCTGTCATATAGTTGTTATGAGCTTTGATCATTCCCCCGTCTTCATTAGAAAATGTTCCTGGTGCACCTCCGGCAATATCAGTTCCTTGTTTAGAAATCAACATTGGATATTTACAGTTTCTGAAATAATTTCCTTCCACAAAAATTGATGATCCTAAAGTTGAACCCACACCATATTTAGAATTTCCGTCATAATAGTTGTTATAAACGTGTGCAGAAAAATAACGTACACGTGGATGTCTAGAATCTGAATGATCAAACCAGTTGTGGTGATAGGTAATGTACAGATCAGTTGTAGTTCCTTCACTTAAACCCAATAGGCAACTCTTTCCGTTATCCCAAAAGTGATTGTAAGAAAATGTTACATAAGTAGATTTTTTTGAATCAAGAGCGCCGTCTCCTTTTGCCTGATCGGCATCAGATCCCGGAGCACCATAAAATAGATCATTATTGTGAGCCCAAACATAAGAATTGTCTTGTTGAAGACTCAGATTATCACCTTCAGACGCATCAGTCAGCATAAATCCCAAATTACGAACCTCAATATTGGTCGCAGATTTTATCCTGATGCCCCAACCATTTACCAATGCATCAGATCCTACACCTTCAAAGGTTATAGAGCTGGCTGCGATTTTTTTATTTTCTATCACAATATCTCCATTCAACATATAATTAGGATCAGTAACATTTCCAATCATCCTAATATCTAGAGGTCGAGTATCCAGACCTTTTTTGAAACCATCCAAGATTGTCTGTAAGCCTACGCACGGATTTGCATTTGCCCCCGTAACATTCATTGAAATAGTATTTTTTGTATCCTGAGTGACGTATAAAACTACTGCATTGGCTTTAAGTGTACCGTCAAGATTATACGCTCCAGGTATTCTTCCGTTGCTGTGGGCGAAACCAGATCTGTCATGCGCGGTTACAGTAATTGGTGCAGATACAGTTGCCGGTCCGTCAACATTTGCGGTAACAGGAACTACTTTTATCGTGTATATCCCTGCACTCAGCCCAAGAACATCAGCTCTGTAATAAGAACCATAATTTCTGATTAATTGGGTATCGATGATTTTATCGGTGAAAGTTCCTCCCGTATAATACACTTTATAGCTGTCGACACCACTTACTGGCGTCCATTTTACATAAGCTGTTTCCATCCAGCCTGTTGCCTGGGTGATGGTGACATTTTGTGCATGCATGCTTAGGAATCCCATAAACAGTACATAAAATATAATTATTTTCTTCATAAAGTTGATCATTAAAATAGTTTGCTAATAGTTTCTAAGAATGTAATCGATTGCACGTAAATATAGTAAATTTTTTAATTTAACAAAATTTGTTGCCAAAAATTTATTTTTTAGTACTATTATATGACGTATTTAAATTAATTTAAATTTTTTCTTGCGTATATCGAAATTAGATTTAACTTTATGCAATCGATTGCGTTCACATTAAATTTATATAATAATAACATTAAAAGTCTTTAATTATGAAAAACACATTTATCTTATCGTTGCTGTTTGGCTTGTTTTTTACAAGCCTGATCAACGCACAAAGCAAAACCTGGGATTTTGGAAACAGCGCTACATGGCCGGTTTCTTCCGGATATTCTGCAGATACATTGTATGATAACTTAGCGATGATTCCGGGATCGAGTGTCACCAATCTCGGTGCAGTAGAAGCAAACAGTGCAACCTTCCTTGATGGATATACTGCGGCAAAACGTTTTAAACTAAATGGAGGTAGCTGGGATACGGGTGCAACTTCTTTTGTGATGCCCACTAAAAGGTATATTTATTTTGCAGTAACCGGTGCATGTACCATAAAAGTATGGTTCAAAAGCGGGGGCTCTGGTACAAGAACTTTATATGTTACTAATGGAACCAGCATTATTGGTTCTTTAGGAAGTGCCAGTTCTTCAGATCCTTTGTTATTAACTGCTAACTATGCGGGCGGAGCCGGAATTATTTATGTGGCGGGTGATCAGGCGATGAATATCTATAAAATTGAAGTTTCAAACAATGTAGGTACAACTTCCCTTGCAACTTTAGGTCTACATGACGGAGTGAAAAAAGCTCAGGCGACAGTTTATACGAAAGGAAATTCTCTATTTGTATCTAACCTGAATAACACAAACACTGAAGTAAAAGTGTATACAGCAACAGGAAATTTGGTGAAGACTGCAAAATCCAGCTCAGAAATGAATTTTGATCTTGAAAGTGGTTTTTATCTTGTGCATTTGAAATCTGCGACAGGTGAAAAATCTGTAAAAGTCGCTCTCAGATAATTAAAAAACAGCACCGAAAAGAGTCTTGTGAAAAAAAATTACAAGGCTCTTTTTGATTTAAATATCTAATGTTTGAAAATTCAATTCACTAAAATTCTGATAAATGAAGGGCTTTGATTATCATTTAAATGGCTTAATCATGATAAAATGGATAAATAAGCAATTATTTTATTCCAAAAATAAAACGGTCATTTCCGCTTAAATCTTTAATTAATTCAGCTTTTAAAAAACTATTTTGATATAATTCTAAAGTTTGCTGACCTAATTTCTGATTGATTTCCAAAAAAAATAACCCATTTTTATCTAAATATTTTTTAGCATCTTCGGCAATCTTTCTATAAAAGATCAAAGCGTCTGACGTTGGTGAAAACAGTGCCATTTTCGGCTCAAATCCTTTCACAGAATCATCAATTTCCCGTTCTTCTTCAATCCCGATGTAGGGCGGATTTGAAATGATGACATCATACATTTCATTCAAATTATAATTCAAATAGTCTGTATGAATAAAATCGATGTCAAACTGATGAAATGCTGCATTTTTTTTGGCAACTTCTAAAGCTTTTTCCGAAAAATCAATGGACGATACTTTAGAATTTGGAAAATATTTTTTTAAAACCAAAGGAATAATTCCGCTTCCGGTTCCGATATCTAAGATTTTTAAATTTTTACTTTCAGAGAATAAATTTTGAATGTTCTGAATTGCTATTTCCAGTAATTCTTCCGTTTCCGGACGAGGAATCAGCACATTTTTATTCACGTAAAAAATCATTCCATAAAACTCCGTTTCGCCCAAAATATGTTGATAAGGTTTTCCTGCTTTTAGTTCTGAAATAATATTCTGAATCTGATTTTCTTGCTCGACGGATAATTCATTCCCTGAAAATATCCTTTGCTGAACCTTATTAAATCCTGAAATTTTCTCGATAAATATTGAATAAATAAAATCGCTTTCAGAATCTGTATATAATTCTGAAAGTTCATCTTTAAATTGAATTTTGAATTCTGCAATTTTCATTTATCTCGTGAAAACAAGTTTTGTATCAGTCGATTTTTCCTCATCAATTCTGTAGCCATCATAATTAAAAGCTTTCACATCATTTAAAGTCTTAGCTTGAGTTTCTGCACAAAATCTTACTACCAAACCTCTTGCATGTTTTGTATAAACAACGATGGTTTTCAGTTTTCCTTCTCTTATTTCGTAAAATTCAAAATCGATTACTTTGTGATTGAGCTTTTTACGATCAATTACTTTGAAGTACTCATTGCTGCCAAGATTCAAAAGGATTTCATTCTTTTTCATTTCGTCATTCAGCTGGCCGGTGATTTTTTCACTCCAGAATCCATATAAATTTTTATAGTCATCAAACTGAAAAGGTCTTCCCATTTCCAATCGGTAGAGCATGATTTTGTCGGAAGGTTTCAGCAGGCCATACAATCCGGAAAGTATTCTGTAATTTTTCTGTAAATAATCAACCGCTTTTTTATCTAAGGATTGTGCATCCAGACCTCTGTACACTTCTCCCGTAAAGGCAAAAAGGGCGGGAGCAGATTCTTTTGCTTTTGGTTTTGAGTTCCACTTTTGATTTCTTTCCCAGTTTTCATCTGCCAGCTTTGTCGAAATATCCATCAGTTCCGAAAGATATTTGGGAGATTTATTTTTTAAAAAAGAATGTATAAATGCTGCACCATTAATGAATTTAGGGGTTGTACTTCTCAAGAAATCTGTTGAGTTTTCTATATTCATCAATTTGGCAGGTGATGTGATTATTTTCATGATTTAAAAAGCTGATAATTGTTTAATATCAACCAGATTCAGAAGGATTAAAGATATAAAATCAATCAAAAAATGGCAGATAATCAGGATTTTGATGTTAGAATATTTCTTGTAAAAAATTGCAAATACGATTCCAATAAAAAAAGGAACTACAACTTGACCAATTGTTCCATATGTGCTGTGAAGAATTCCGAATAGCAGCGCCGAACCAACAATTCCTGCGGCTGGACTATTGTATATTTTTTCGATTCTGGGCTGGATGTAGGCTCTCATCAGTAGTTCTTCAATGATACCGGCGGTAAGACATGTGAAAATAATCAGAAAATAATTGCTTTTAAAAATTGAATTGAGCTGTAACATCTTATCGCTTATTTTTTCCTGTGTCACAATCATAATGGCGGCATTTAAAAAAGCTCCGCCAAAGCTACAGATCAGATAAAGCCCAATAATAGATGCCAAATAGAATTTAGTGGGATATTTCTTATCTTCCCAAGCAAAGAATGATCTGTTTTCAAGAAAAAAATTATAAATTAATATAAGTAATAAAACAAGCCAGAGAACCAATCTGTCATAGAAAAAAAGTTCAGCAGTAAAAGTTTTAAAATTAAAAAATAAATTAATTACAGGAATTGAATACAACATTGCAGAGGCAAGAAGTACAAAAGTAAAAATAATGCCTACCGAGTATTTTCCGTTCAGACTCATAGTTTACAAGCAGTTCTAGATTTCACCTTTGCCTTGTCTTATTATTTCCGGTTCACCAGACGTCAAATCTACAATCGTTGATGCTACATTATCACCGTAGCCTGAATCGATTACAATATCAACCAAGTGATCATATTTTTCAGCGATTAATTCGGGATCTGTGGAGTATTCTATAATCTCGTCATCATCTTTAATAGAGGTTGATGCAATAGGATGTCCCAATTTTTCAACAATCAGTTGCGGAATCGGATGATCCGGAACGCGTATTCCTATTGTTTTGTGATTTTTATAAGCCAGAGGCAAACCTTTATTGGCTTCTAAAATGAAAGTAAATGGACCAGGTAAATGGTTTTTTAAAAATCTGAATACAGAAGTGTCGATGGGCCTGGTAAAATCTGAAAGATGGCTAAGATCATTGCATATAATTGAAAATTTCGCTTTTTCCAGTTTCTGTTTTTTTATCTGAGCGAGTTTTTCCATGGCTTTAAGATCAAAAATATTGCAGCCCAATGCATAAACGGTATCAGACGGGTAGATAATGAGTCCGCCATTATTCAGGGATTTAATCACCTCGTTGATAAGGTTTTCCTGAGGATTATCGGGATAAATTCTTAGTATTTTTGCCATAAAACAAAGATACAAATATTTAAATTATTTTGTTGAAGTACCGTATTTAAAAGAAAAACTTGCATTTTCAAAAAGTATTCGTATATTTGCAATCCAATATCGCGGGATAGAGCAGTAGGTAGCTCGTCGGGCTCATAACCCGGAGGTCATCGGTTCGAGTCCGGTTCCCGCTACTAAGTTTAAGTGCTTTCGGTAAGCACTCTAAAGATACACCGCGGGATAGAGCAGTAGGTAGCTCGTCGGGCTCATAACCCGGAGGTCATCGGTTCGAGTCCGGTTCCCGCTACTAAGTTTTAGTGCCTCGGTTGCACTCTAAAAAATATACCGCGGGGTAGAGCAGTAGGTAGCTCGTCGGGCTCATAACCCGGAGGTCGCACGTTCGAGTCGTGTCCCCGCTACCAATAGGAGAATTACGAAAGTAGTTCTCCTTTTTTTGTGCTTATATTTTTACTAAAATGCCCTAGAATATATTTTCGCCATAATTTATAAATGTTAAAGAAACCCATTTTTTATTAAAAAAATACTAAATAGGAAAGATTATCGGAAAATTATTAATAAAATTGGATAATTAAATTTAATTATGCTTTTAAACTATGAAAACAGTTATGAAAAGCTTAATAATTTTTAGATAATTAAACAATACACAAATAAAAAATTATGGAAAATTTACGGCAAGAAGATGTGGAAAAGATTGAAGCATTTATGAGAAGATGGTTTAAGCATTTTGATGATCTGGATGAAAACAGCTTCTTTCTGCAATATTTATCAGACGATGTAAAGATGAAATTCCCAGGAAATGACGTGTTTATAGGGCATGAAGGATTCATTAATTGGTTCACAGAATCTAAAAATAATCTTCTAGACAAAACAACGCATCATATTTCAGACATTGAAATAAAAGAAAATCCTAAAAACCTGTTTGCTATCAATTTTAAAGTAAGATACATTGCTGATATGAAAGACAATAGGATTGATATGAATGTAAGGGAAGACTGGAAGCTAATTTGGAATGAAGAGAATGATCAACCTATAATATTAGAATACTTAGTAAGCTAAAGTAAATACAAAATAAAAATCCCGTTTCAAAAAACGGGATTTTTTATATACTGAAGTATAATTAATTTACAAGCATATCAAAATTCTGAAGCTTAAAATCATCAGATTTTAACTGCTCAAAATAAGTCGATTTGTTGTTTCCTTTCATCTTCTTCACTGCACCTACAGCACCTGAGAAATCTTTATCAATTTTTGTGGCAATTTCTGTTGGTTTGAAATCAAGCTTTATACTGTCGTCTGCAACTCCTAAATATCCGTTCTTTTTGGTAACATAGGTAATGTAGTTTTCGTAGATACCGAGTGTATTTCTAAAGTACTGTGTATGGTAGTTCATACATTTTGTTGCTTTTTTAGATCTTCCTAAAATACAGCTTGCCATATTGCCTTTATAAAGCTCAAATTCCTGAGAAACTTTATCGTATTCATTTTTCAAAGCCGCTTTTCCATTATTTAAAACAGTTGCATCACCTTGCTTTTCACTGATCTTTTTCAAATGTTCCACAACAACAGGAACGGTACCTTCGATTTTTGATTTTGCTTCGGTAACCGATCCAAAAACAGACGACATCTGAGCCGATGTTACACTAAAAACAAACAATAATAATACAGGTAATAGATTATATCTTTTCATGAGAAATTTTTAAAGCACTAAAATAAATATATTTTCTGAGTTTAAGCAAGTAGATTTTAATTTTATTTAATAAATTTTAACAAGTTTTATGAATTTTCAGTAATCTCCGATCAAATGGTGTAATATAATTACCCATAAAACAATCTTTAATATAAATTTGATATATTTTAATAAAATTTATATATTTGATAATCAATCATTTATAAATAAATATTTGCTATCACTAAAAAAATAGTTTTATGAATGAATAAAATTTCTACATTTGTATAACTAAATTATTAGTGATAGTTAATTATTACATATTACACCAACAAAAAGCAGCTTATGAAAATTCAGAACCTAACAAAAGCAGAAGAGCAGGTAATGCAGTATTTATGGAAGCTAAATAAAGGTTTCCTGAAAGATGTTCTTGATCTTTTTCCAGAACCAAAGCCTCACACAAACACCGTTTCAACGATTTTAAAGGTTTTGAAAGAGAAAGATTTTGTTGACTATAATATATACGGTAGACAGCACGAATATTTTCCTTTAGTTTCTAAAGAACAATTTTCGGGGAAAACGATGAACAGCCTGGTGAAAAATTATTTTAAAGGATCTTATAAGAGTGCCGTTTCTTTCTTAGTGGAAAAAAATGAAATGACTGTTGAAGATCTTGAAATGCTTTTAAACGAACTTAAAAACAAAGATTAACATGGAAGCACTGATTTTATATTTCGGAAAAGTAGTCATCTGCTCAGGTGTAATGTTTTTGTACTATCAGTTGTCTTTAAAAGACAAGACATTTCATCATTATAACAGATTTTACTTATTGTCGGCAATATTGGTATCTATTTTATTACCGTTGATCAGCGTTGACGATTTTACCATTGAAGTAAATAATGATGTTTTTGTATTGATCAATAAAATACAGAATTTAAACTCAGATAAAACTACAGACCATGATTACATTTATTTTAGAATTATTTTTTCAGCTTTGGGATTGGTGTCTCTCTATTTTTTAGGAAAACTATTGTATGGAATACTAAAGATTTCTCAGTTTAAAAACCAATTTCAAAAAGAAACGTTCGAAGGAGTCAATTTTTATCAGACCAACCTTTCAGAAGCTCCGTTTTCATATTTTAAAAATCTGTTTTGGAAGAATACGATAGTGATCAATTCTGACATCGGTAAGCAGATTTTAAAGCACGAAATGGTGCACATTGAGCAGAAGCACTCGTATGATAAGATTTTTATAGAAATCATTACCTCTGTTTTCTGGTTCAATCCTTTTTTCCATATTATCAAAAAAGAAATCAGTTTAATTCACGAATATCTGGCTGATAAAAAAGCCGTCAAACAATCGGACACAAAAGCATTTGCGCAAATGCTTTTAGCAAGCCACTTTTCCGGAAACCAGTTGCCTGCGACCAGTCCGTTCCTAAGTTCAAACCTTAAAAAAAGACTCAAAATGTTACAAAAACCACAAACCAAATTCGGATATGCGCGTAGAATTCTTGCATTACCCGTTTTATTTACCATTGCTTTTGCTTACATGGTGAATGCTAAAAATAAAGAAATCACAGAAACCAATATTGAGATTGAGAAAGCAGTTTCTGAGATTAAAAAAGATACGATACGACCGGAAAAAACAGAGCGGGTAGAAAGAATTTTCAGAAAATCAAATGAAAATAAAAAAATTGCAGACCTTAGCAAAAAGATTGAAGAGAAAAGCAAATCGCTGAAAAACCTGAAACCGGAAAGCAAAGAATTTGAAAAAAATGTTGAGGAAATAGGTAAGCTGTCTGAAGAAATTGGCAGGATTTCCAGTTCAGATGAATTCTTAAATTCAGCAATGGCCTTCAGAATGGATGGCAATGACATGAAAATCAATGAATTTTTCAAGTCTGAAGATTGGAAAAATAATATAAAAGAGCTTAAAAAAATGGAAATCGAAATGCCGGATTTATCTGAGCTTGATTTTGATTTCCCGGAAGCACCGCTGCCGCCACATGCCCCCAATGCTCCGAAGGCTCCAAAAGTAAAGATATACAGATATAATGATAACGCAGACATGCAATGGTCTCCGGAATTAGGATCTATTTACAGACCTTCTGAAAGAATGAAAGATTCTCCGGAAATTGCAAAGAAGAAAGCCGGATTAGATAGAAAAAGAGCAAAGCTAAATGAAAAAAGAGCCAAACTTGAAGGTGAAAGAGCTAAGATTGAGGCTGAAAGAAGAGCTTTAGAAGGAAATAACAGACGGGTTTATATCTACAACAATACTTATGGGAGTATTCCTACTGATAAAAGACTGAAGATCAATACCAATTATATCCGAAGCAATAGCAAAGATCCAATTATTCTCGGAAGAGACTTTAAAACAATTGATACAGATTCTGATCATCTTAAAATCTACATCGACGGAAAAGAAGTGACAAAAAAAGAGATGGATGCCCTGAATCCGAATTCGATTAAAAATGTCAATGTCAACAAGACGAAAAATAATGGTGTTTCTTCAGGCGAGATCAAAATAGAAACAAAATAATAATGATCAGCTTTGTCAAAATTTTTGGCAAAGCTTATTTTTAAGCCTATGAAAAAAACGGTATTATTTTTTATGTTTTTGGGTTTCTTTGCGAATGCTCAAAACAAACGTTTCATTTATGAATACCGATTCGTACCCGATTCTACAAACATTTCCAATATCAAGACTGAAGTCATGAATCTTGATGTTTCACCTGCCGGATCAAAATTCTACAGTTATACCGTCTACAATTCAGATTCTATAATGAAAGCTGATCTGGATAAACAGCTGGCTGCAACAGGCTCAATCAATATAAGGTCTGACATGCGGAAAGGTTTGGTGAAATATTCTGTGACAAAAAACTATCCAAAATATGAAGTGTTTTTGCATGACAGAATTTTAGCGGATAAATATAAAGTTTCTGAAGAAAGACCCATCAACTGGAAAATAACTTCCGAAAAAAAGAAAATTGGCGAATGGACAACACAAAAAGCAGAAGCAGATTTCGCAGGAAGACATTGGTATGCGTGGTTTACTACAGAAGTTCCCATTCAGGACGGACCCTACAAATTTCATGGTCTTCCGGGACTGATTGTGAAGATAGAAGATCAAACACGGTCTCATCTTTTCACACTTCAGGCGGTAAAAAATATCAATTCGATTCAGGATGATGTTTTTGATTCGCAAGAAATTCCGGTCAGTTTAAAACAATATAGTAAATTGATGAAAGATTACGAAAACGATCCGACAAAAGGTCTTAAACAGATGCAGATAGGTGGTATAACAATGATCATTACAGATGGACAAAACAATCACATGAAAGATCAGGAAATACTTTTAAAAGAGAAAATAAAAAAAGATAACAACAAAATAGAAATCAATAAAAGCAAATAGTATGAAAAAATTATGTATCGCTTTATTTTTATCAGCAGGAATGGGAATTTTTGCACAGACCAACCGTTTTTTCTACGAATACAAATACATTCCGGATTCTACCGATAAAGCAGATGTAAAAAAAGAAATGATGCTTCTGGATATCGACAAAAACGGATCTCAATATTACAGCCGAGATAAATTTGTCGCAGATTCTACTTCAAAAGCAGATCTGGAAAAACAATTGAAATCGAGTCCCGGAAACATTAGCGTTAACAGAAGAGATAGACCAGGACAAGTTTCATTTAAGGTAACAAAACAATATCCCGACTTCAAAACCTATCTTTTCAGAAGCATCTCTACAGATCAGTACAAAATAAACGAAGACAAAAAACCGGAATGGAAAATTCTACCGGATAAGCAAAAGATCGGCGAATATAATGCTCAAAAAGCGGTGACCAATTTTGGAGGAAGACAATGGACAGCCTGGTTCAGTACAGAAATTCCTTTCCAGGACGGGCCTTACAAATTTTACGGTTTACCGGGATTAATTGTAAAGATTGAAGATGCTTCAGGATCACATTCTATGACATTGATCGGTAACAAAACAGTTCAGGCTTCCAATGTAGGCAAAGAAACCCAGCTTCCTGAAAATATTCAGATCATAGGAATGGGAGGGAAAGAAATTGAAGTTACAAAAGATCAGTTTAAAAAAGCATGGAAAGCATACGCAAATGATCCCAGCAAAAATATGCGGGAAATGATGATGAAAAACGGCGGAGATTCTAATACAAAAATGGTCTTTAAAATGAAAACTCCGGACGGAAAAGAACTTTCAGATCCTAATCAGGTTTTCAGAGAGATGGAAAAAAGAACTAAAGAGGCCCTGAAAAAGAATAACAATTCTATCGAACCGGATTTGTTTAACTAAATTTTAAACTATTAAAAAAACAAAAGCGAGGAATAATCCTCGCTTTTGTTTTTGCTATTTATTTTTTACCGGTCAGCCACTGATTTTGAAGTTTCTGCTCAGTTGGGGTCGGATTGGCTTTAAACTTCAATGTCTCTATGGTCATCTTATCTAAAACAGCTTTACCTTTCAATTCTATTTTATCGTTTTTGTCACCATTCTTTCTCAAAACAGTTACCGTCACATTCTGTCCGTCTTTGATCGTTTTAGAATAGCTGATAAAATCCTGTATTTTTTGTACGTCAATTGTTTTACCGTCTAATGCTACAATCTCATCTGTAATTTTGAAACCGATACTTTTTG
Organism: Chryseobacterium sp. LJ668; assembly: GCF_019613955.1. NCBI lineage: Bacteria > Pseudomonadati > Bacteroidota > Flavobacteriia > Flavobacteriales > Weeksellaceae > Chryseobacterium > Chryseobacterium chendengshani. The sequence goes on from NZ_CP080443.1 coordinate 2,860,376, forward strand.
CAAACGGAGATAAAGCAGAGCTTTCGTCAAAAATAAAAGTATTGTTTTTCTCATTGTAACCGGTTTGATTAGGATCTTTTACAAACCAGAAAATCGGCGGAGTTTCCTGCTTGCTGATCTCTACACCTGCCTGACTCAGGTATTCTGCGTAAGGAGTTGGTTGGCTTCCAGCAATATATCTGTTATAAAAATCTTTTACCTGAGGAAATCCTGTAATTGTTACCAGCTCATCAATCAGTTTGTCATCTTTGAACGGTTTGTTTTCACCAAATCTCTGCGACAGTTTTCTAATCATATCACGATAACCCATTTCGCCATTAGAAAGTTTTCTCAGCTCAATATCAAGACACATGGTCAGAAGAGTTCCTTTTTCATAAACATTCCTGTACTGATCTTTATACTGATCCTGAAGAATATTTTTACTCATCACTGTAAATGGCATTGTGTCATTATAGCTTTTTGAGTTTTTGATCTTATCACTCATTCTCTGAAGAAACTGATCTTTTGTAATCAGGCCTTCCTGAATTTGGAATAAATTGGCAAAATACTCTGTTCCGCCTTCATACATCCAAAGGTGCTGAGACATTTTCGGGTCTGCGTAATCGAAATAATGAATTTCCTCAGAATGTGTTTTCAACGGATTCACTGTATGGAAAAACTCATGGGAAACAACATCTACAATAGCCTCATCGATGGCTTCTTTAGGCATCATCTCGTGAAGCACAACACTTGTAGATTCGTGATGTTCCAATGCTCCGAAACCTTTGATCTGCGGACCTTCTGTTCCTGCAAGATAAAGCATGATCGCATATTTCTTATTGGTATTCATATCGCCCAAAAATTTCTTTTGAGCAACCACCATTTTTTCTAAATTTTCTTTAAAATCTGCTGCTTTATACTTTCCTGTTGGAGAATATACTCCCAAAACCAAATCCATTCCGCCTGCATTGAAGGTAATAAAATCAGGTTTAGAATACATTAGCGGAGAATCTGTCAGTTTAGCATAATTTGCCAAAGTGAATGTATCTGTAGCCTCAGATTTATCCTGGTCAACCAAAGCTGTAGTTCCATAAAAATCGGTAGGTTTCTGAATGGTCAACTGATACGGGACATCCTGCATATTATCAATATATCCTACAAAACCGTGGGTATTGATTAGATACAATTTACCTTGCTCAATATCGGTTCCGGATGGGGAAAATACAGCTTTATGCTTGTCTGTCTGATTTTCTTCATCGAAGCTGTCATTTACCAGGTAAGTGATTTTAGTTAAAGCTTGAGCATTTTTAAGAGAATAGGTATTGTCACCCACTTTTGTAAAGGCTATTTCTTTTCCTTTATTATCTAAAAATTTAATTCCTTCTATAAATCGTCCGTAATCATCCACAGAATACGTTCCGGGAACTGTTTTTGGAAAGTGAAATTTCACATCTCCTGATTTCATTTTCGGAAATTCCATGGTAACGGCAATTTTGTCGTCTTTCACATTCACAAGATCAATATTTGTTTTGATCGACTGCGCATTGATGAAAGCGGCCGAAAGAATTCCTAAGCTTATCGCTATTTTTTTCATTAGAATTTATTTTATAGATAAGTAGTTGACAGAAAATTGATTTTGTTACAGATTTTAAATTTTTTCCTCCATCTTTTTAATATATCTAAAAAGTGGAGTTTTTTTTTCAATAATTATTTTATCTGTATATGGAGTTTTAAAATACGATTCCATGACAATTTTATCATCCTCATCACCTAATGATTTTAATATATAATGAGTTAAAAGAAATTTTGGGTAATCATTATGAAAATAAAAAATATTTTCCTCTGAGTTGCTATGTAATACTCCAAGCAGGAAATATATACGCTCCATATATAATAATGAGTTTCTATCATTTAAATTAATAGGACTGAAAATTGAAGTGGGAAAAGAAAAATGATTGTTTATAATAGGATTACCTCTCTTTTCGAAAAAATCTATAAATGCTTTTATAAGGTTGACAGATTGTAAAGAGGCACCTTTTTTCCCTTCAAAATAATTAATTGTTAAATCATTTTCAAGTCTAGATTCTTTTAAAATTTTGGCTGAATACTTTAAGAGCACTTCGAAATTGCGCAGTTTTTGGTCATCAATTTTCCAATCAAAATTTAAGAAACTCATTGTCTTAAAATTTCCATTTATTGAATCAAAACCGCCAGAATAGTTATTAATCCATCCTGCTAAATAAAAAAACGATAAACTCATTTACTATATTAATTAATCTTTTTATATCTCAAATAATAATTTTTATTAAACTTCACAGGATTTGCGTTTTTCAAAGTTATTTTCTGCCATGATTCCGTAGGAGAAATCATCTGGTCACTAAATCTTATAGGAAGATTAATGTTTTTGATAACATCTGTGAAACGATATTTCAGTTCGGTTCCGTTCTGCGAATATTCTAGAACCGGAACTTTGGTAGTTCTTAAATATTGATTGAAAATACTCGAAAAATCAATTCCTGATTTCTCTGAAATATACTTTTCAATCTGCTCTGTCGTCACCGTTTGATGATAAAAATCTTTATTTAAGCCTCTTAAAATTTGTCTGAATTTCTCATCATTATTAATAATTTGTCGGATGGTGTGAAGCATGCTTGCACCTTTCGGGTACATATCACCGCTTCCTTCGTTTCTAACACCGTATTTTCCGATGATTGGCACATCGTTGTTAATGGAATTTTGAATTCCCTGAGCATAGGTTTCTGCAGATTTTTTGTCCATATAGTTTTCGGTAAAAAGCACCTCAGAATACATGGTAAAACCTTCATGCACCCACATATCAGCCTGATCTTTTACCGTAATATTATTGGCAAACCATTCGTGGCCGCTCTCATGGACGATGATATAATCCCAGTTTAGGCCAACTCCGGTTCCCGAAAGATCGGTTCCCAAATAACCGTTGACATATTGATTGCCATAAGCAATATTGCTCTGATGCTCCATTCCCAGATAAGGTGAGTCTACCAGTTTATAAGAATCTTCGTAAAAAGGATAAGGACCAAACCAGTATTCAAAGGCCTTCAACATTGGTTTTACCTGCTGAAACTGTTTTTTAGCTTTATCTAAATTGTATTCAATCACCCAGTAATCAAGATCGAGCTTTCCATTTTCTCCATTGTAAGAATCTTTAAAGTTGACATACTTACCGATATTCGGAATTATAGAGTAGGCGTTGATTGTATTTTTAACTTCCCAGGTAAAAATGTTTTTGCCGTTTACTGTTTTTTTATCAGTTAGCCTTCCATTTCCGATTCCGACTAAATCTGATGGTGTTATAATTTTCATCACGATTCCGTTTTCAGGCTCATCACTCCAGATATCTTTTACGGGTAGCCATATTGATGCACCAATCCCTTCATCAGCAACACTCATCCAGGGATTTCCTTTTTCATCCTTCGTAAAAACCCAACCGCCATCCCAAGGTGCATTCTTAGCAATCAAGGGATTACCGGAATATGCTACGTCAATTGTATATTTTTCTCCTTTTTTGAAATTTTTATTGGCTGTGATGAATATGAAATCTCCGTCTCTTTTAAAATCACCTTTTACGGGAAAACTGCACTCTACCTTATCCGCCTTCATCGGTCGCTGAAGATCTATCTGAAAGACAGGATTTGTAATGTCTTTGGTGATTGTAAAAACAATTGTGTTATTTCCTTTGATACTTTTTGATTTAAAATCGGGTTCTACAGAAAGATCATATTTTTTAACATCCCAAAAATTACGGTATTCTGTATCTGAACCTTTTAAAGTGTCTTGTTTTGTGAAGGCTTTGTTTTGTTCAAAAAACTGACCGAAAGCAAATCCGGAAGCCAGTAAAAATGAGTAGGAGAGTTTATTCATACGATGTGGAATTTGATGTATTCAAAAATATAAAATAAAATCTATACTAAATATCAGTGATTAAAATATATGATCCAAAACACAAAACTTATGTAAACCCAAAGTAATGAGAAGATAACGTGTATAATGGTTTCGAAAATTTTTCCTTTCCATAATTTTGATGAATATCCGAAAAACTGTATAATCAGCCGGATTGTCCAGAAAATTGCTAATCCGAGCGTAATTTTCATTCCTAGACTGGTTTCAATCAATTCATGTGAAGAAGTAAAACAAAGCAAACCCATCAAAAATACAGTTAAACCGATAAAAATAGTATGGACTTTCATGATCTGGCGGTTGATCAGACTTAAAGATTTAAATTCTTTTTCCCATTCAAAATATTTCGGAAAAATAAAATGGATCAATGCCAATACTATGAACAGAATTCCGATGATAACTAAATGAGTCTGCATTTTATAATTTTTAAGGTTTACAAATGAAAATAGACATAAAGGGAGTGAATTTTATTTCTTCAAAAGATGTAAAACCTGCACTTTTAAAAGCATTCCTCCAGACTGCCCGAGAAAAAAAGTGTGTAAAACCGACTGAAAAGGCTAGAAAATTTGGTAAATCCCTTAAATGTTCGACCATGATTATTTTTCCGTCGTACTTACAAACCCGATGACACTCTTTCAAAAATTCAATTTTTTCTTTGTGAGATCTGATCTCATGTACAGCCGAAAGCAGAAATATAAGATCAACAGAATGATTATTCATTGCTATTGAATTTGATTGCATTTGTTGCGTATCCGGATAAACAGTACTTACTTTTCTGGCTCTGATAATTGCGGGTTCGGTGTGTCGTTCTGCATCATAAAAATCAAAAACCTTCAGATCTGAATTTGGAAAATTATTTTTAATAATAAAACTTGTCTCGTCAAAGCCTGCATTGATATTGATTATCTGTTTGATCTGTGAATCGTTGATTGCACATTTTTTCAGCCAATTAAAATTATAATATCCTGAAAAATCATAAACATATGCGGAGACAATCAAAGGCACAATCAGTCCATACAAAAATGAAATAATAAGAATCCAAAACAAAATGCCGGACCAGCTAAAGAGTTGGTAACTGATGATAATTAAAACTAAAATACCGATTCCGAAAAAATAAAAATGTCGGTTAAAGCTTAATATATTCAATACACCTTGAAATTTTCTTCTATTTATTTCCATAATTCTATTTTTCCTTTTTTCCAATAATATGGAACATTTTTAATGATAAAAGCATTGGCTAAAATCGGATTTTTCAGTTTTAAATTTTTTAAAAAATTAAATTGATAGTCAATAACTTCCAGAGGTTGTGGAGTCCAGTTCTGTCTTACGCCTTCAATGATGAGAACTTTTTTGGTGTTGTGATTATACGTAAAAGTGAAAGGCAGTGGACCTGCAAATCGCCTAGCTTCTTTCCAGTCAGTAAACGGCGAATTTTTCGGTAGGGAAATATTATTCTCCGTTTTGTTGATAATGACTTTAAATTTTGACTGAACCGAATAAATCTCCTTAAAGAATTCATTGTCAGTTTGAGTAATATCGGTTGTTGTATAATTGTAATGGGTGAAAATATTTCCCATCAGTTCCATTTTCTTTTTATCAGTTTCAGATTTAAGAATGTATAAACCGCGAAGTCTTTTGCCGTTATTGTTGGTGTACTTTACAAATAAACGATAACCAATAAGGAAAAAATCATTCCCCATGAATTTCGGAAAGCCCTTCGGCCGCAGATCTTTTGTCTGCACCAGTGCTACAGCGATGAAAGCCCATTTTTCCTGAAAAATTTCCAATTCTAAACATTCCGGAATAAGATTTTGGAGCTCTTCCTTCGGAACAGCAAATGTAAATACAAGCGAACTTTCAAAAAAAGCTTCTACGGCAAACGGATGGTTTTTTAAATAGTTGAGCATCATACTTTTATTGTTTTAGGTTTTAATTGAAATTCATTAAAATAAATCAATAGAATAAACCAAAAAGCAAATAATGAATTGTAATGTCCCCAAAGCAATAAATCAGGAACTAGAATAAACTCAAGAATATTCATCACTGCAATAATGATAATTTGTGTGACTGCATTGAGTTTTGTTTTAATTCCGGATAAAACCCAAAAAGCCATGAGTATTTCGGAACATCCAATAAGTATGGTTAAGATTCTTGAATGACCCTCACTTAGAATTCTAGAAACGATTTCCTCGTGACGGGGAACAAAGTTCAGAGCTTTGCAAATCAGACCATTAATGAGCCAGACTACTGCAATGAAATAGTTTAATAGTTGATAGATTTTAATCATTTTTGAAGTGATTAGTTTTAAACAAATGTAGATAAATATTTTTGAACTTTCAGTAATTATTGAAAATAAATGTTAAAAAATAATTTGTGAAACTTCACAAATTATTTTATATTGAACAAGAAATGTCTAAATATACAATCTCCAAAATTTTATCTCACAGCAGGAAGTTTAGCTTCTCTTTTTTGCACTTTTTTATAAGTATAAGCGCACATCAAAATACTAAATTCGTAAAGAAATAACAACGGTAAAGCTGCCATCATCATACTCAAAACATCTGCAGGAGTAATAATTGCAGCTACAACCATGATTAAAACCACTGCATGTCTACGGTATTTTTTCATGAAAGCAGGATTCAGGATTCCTATTGATGTTAAAAAGTAAATTAATACCGGGAAAAGAAACACAACACCCATACCCAAAACAACCTGCAGGAAAAGAGTGGTGTAATCACTTAGATCATACAATGGTATAATAATGTCGGAAATTTTGAAAATAACCCCGAAATTAACGGCGAAAGGCAATATCAGAAAATAACCGCACAAAACGCCCATCAGAAAAAGAATCCATACGGAATTGATGATGAAGATTGAATTTTTTCTTTCATTAGGATGCAAAGCCGGTCCGATAAATCGCCACAATTCCCAAACAATATATGGGAACCCAATTACCAAACCTCCAAATATAGAAACCGCCATCATTACATTAAACTGCTGATACAATCTCTGCACACGCACCGGAAATTCATTGGGCAGCTCAATACTGTCTTCGCCCAAAATCATTCTCGAAAAATGATTAACAATTTTAAAGGTGGGAAAATCGTTTCTGGTAGGTCCGAAAAAGATATGATCCATAATCCAGTTAATATTGAACCCCACTACAAATGCAGCGATAATAATAGCAATAATTGAACGGATAAGATGACCTCTTAATTCTCCTATATGCCCGAAAAAGGACATTTCTTTACCTTCACTCACAGAATATTTTTTAATGTTTCAAATGTATGAAAAAAAGCGGGGAGTTAAATGATGGAAGCGGGAAGTTATAATTCAATCTTAAAATTAACATTATAAAAATATATTATTTAATTAATTTTGTTCTCAGCCTCAATCTCGCCTTTTCTTAATTAATTCCTTCGTCTAATAACTTATGAATATCAATAATTCCAAAATATTTTCCCTTTTCTGTTACAATAAGCTGTCCGATATTATTGTCTTTCAAAACTTTCATTGCTGATTTTGCCAGAGAATCTTTCTCAATTGTTTTTGGATTTGCCGACATAATATCTTTAGCCAAAACTTTAGAAATATCTTCACCATTCAGCAACATTCTTCTTAAATCACCGTCTGTAATCACGCCGAGAATTTGCTCATCATTCGTTACTACAGTGATCCCATGACTTGAGGCGCTGATAGATATAATCACATCTCTGATTGAAGATTCCTGCGTAACCTGCGGCTTTTGTGATGAAACAAACTGCTCTACTCTTGACGTCAGATTTTTGCCTAAACTTCCGCCGGGATGAAATTTTGCGAAATCGTTTTCTTTAAAGTCATTCAGTTCCATCAGGCAAATTGCCAAAGCATCTCCTAAAGCCATTTGTAGAGTAGTCGAACTTGTTGGGGCCAATTTATTCGGGCATGCCTCCAAATCAACATGAGTATCCAAAATAACATCAGAATATTCAGCTAATTTGCTTTTTTTATTTCCTGTCATTCCTATCAATGCTGATGAATAGTCTTTCAGGTAAGCAACAAGATTGATAATTTCAGGTGAATTCCCTGAATTTGAAATGCATAGAACCACATCTTGCTTTTGAATAACGCCCAAATCCCCATGAATAGCTTCCGATGCATGCAGAAATTGTGACGGAGTGCCTGTAGAATTTAAAGTGGCTACAATCTTATTTCCTACGTGAGCAGATTTTCCGATTCCTACCACAATTAATTTTCCTTGCGCAGAATGAATAATTTCTACCGCTTTTACAAAGTCTTCGTCGATCCTGTCTTTAAGTTTTTCTAATTCGGTAATTTCTATGGCTAATGTGCTCTTTGCAATTGAAATAATGTTTGATGCGTCCATTTTTCCGGTTTGATTTCTTTCTGTAATATTCCAAAGAAAAACGATGATTTTTGAAAATCTTAAAAGCTGATTCTATTTTTTATAAATCTCTTTCCTTTTATTTTCAGTAAAAATGTTATAACTTTGGGTAAGATGCAAATTTAGCAATACAAAATTAGATGAGCGCAAAAAAAGCCAATTTATCAGGCGAATTAAAGAAATACTTCGGGTTTTCTACTTTTAAAGGTCAGCAGGAACTTATCATAGAAAAACTATTGGAGGGGAAAGACATTTTTGTACTGATGCCTACAGGAGGAGGTAAATCTTTGTGTTATCAGCTTCCCGCACTTATTTCTGAAGGTACTGCCATTGTAGTTTCACCATTAATAGCTTTAATGAAAAATCAGGTAGATGCCGTCAACGGATTGTCATCTGAAAATGGTGTAGCCCATGTTCTTAATTCTTCTCTCAATAAAACCCAGACCAAACAAGTTTTTGATGATATAAAAAGCGGAAAAACAAAGCTACTGTATGTAGCCCCGGAATCTTTAATTAAGGAAGATTATCTTGAATTTTTCAGAGATGTGAAAATTTCATTTGTCGCCATTGATGAAGCTCACTGTATCTCAGAATGGGGACACGATTTCAGGCCGGAATACAGAAATTTAAAATCAATAATCGATAAAATTGCTGATGTTCCTGTTATCGCTCTTACAGCTACTGCAACTCCAAAGGTTCAGGATGATATTCAGAAAACTTTGGGTATGACGGATGCGCTTGTTTTTAAAGAAAGTTTCAACCGTCCCAATTTATATTATGAGGTTTGCCCCAAAGTAAATGTTGATAAAGAAATTGTAAAATTTATCAACAAGCACAAAGGAAAATCAGGAATTGTGTACTGTCTGAGCCGAAGAAAGGTGGAAGAGTTTTCGCAGCTTCTTCAGGTAAACGGTATCAATGCTCTTCCTTATCATGCAGGTTTGGATCAAAAAGTAAGAGTGACCAATCAGGATAAGTTTCTGATGGAAGAAGCCGATGTCATTGTTGCTACTATTGCATTTGGGATGGGGATTGATAAACCGGATGTCCGCTTTGTAATTCATTATGATTTTCCGAAATCACTAGAAAGTTATTATCAGGAAACAGGCCGTGCAGGCCGTGACGGGGGAGAGGGGCACTGCCTTGCTTTTTATGATCCTAAAGATATCGAAAAATTAGAAAAATTCCTAGCTCAGAAGCCGGTTTCGGAAAGAGAAATCGGGTTACAACTTTTAAACGAGGTAGTAGGTTATGCAGAAACTTCAATGAGCAGAAGGCAATATATTTTGTACTATTTCGGCGAAATCTTCGATCCTGTTACAGGGAATGGAGCCAATATGTGCGATAACGCATCCAATCCGCCTAAGCTTAAAGATGCAACAAAAGATTTAAAAAAAGTTTTAGAATTAATAAAAGATACCCAGGAAAAATTCAAGTCAAAAGATCTTATTTCGGTGATTGCAGGAAAAGAAAATGCAGTGACAAAATCCTATAAAATGGAACAAAGCTCATTTTTCGGTTTCGGGAAAGCTGAGACAGACAACTATTGGAAAACAATTCTCAGACAGGCAACCGTTCAGAATTTTTTATTAAAAGATATAGAAACGTATGGCGTTTTAAAAATTTCGCCAAAAGGTCATTTGGTCATTGACGGAAAGTTTAAGGATTCTTTCTTAATTGCTGAAGACCGGGAATTTGATCTGTCACAAACTAAGGCAGACAGCGATCAGGTACAGATGCAGGCGAGTGGAAGTCTTGATCAGAATTTATTTGGTCAGCTGAAAGATCTTAGGAAGAAAGTTGCAAAAAAATACGGAATTCCGCCTTATACTGTTTTTATGGATCCGAGTCTGGAAGACATGACCGTGCAATATCCCATTACCGTTGAAGAAATTGCAAAAATATATGGTGTAGGTGAAGGGAAAGCGAAAAAATACGGTAAAGAATTCGCAGATTTTATTTCTAAATATGTTGAAGACAACAGTATTGAGCGTACGCAAGATATGGTGTTGAAAAATGTGGCAAATAAATCGAGCCATAAAGTTTTCATCATCCAAAGCACCGACAAAAAGATTGATCTTGAAGATATCGCAAGAGCCAAAAACCTATCGATGAACGATTTGCTGAAAGAAATGGAACGTATTGTTTATCAGGGTACAAAATTAAATATCGATTACTATATTGAAGAAAATTTTGATGAAGATACGGTAGATGATTTTATGGAATTCATGACCGAATCTGAAAGCGACAGCATGAAAGTTTTGCTGGATGAGTTTGGAGATGAACTCTCAGATGAAGAAGTGAGAATGCTGAGAATTAAGTTTATCAGCGACGTTGCGAATTAAAAATAACCTTGTCCAAATTCAAGAATAGGGTTTTCTATTATGAAAAAGAAAATTTCTGTCATGTTTATTCTGCCGGATTTAGAGACCGGAGGTGCAGAAAGAATCGTTACAACCATTGCAAATCATCTTTCACGTGATCGGTTTGAGTCAAAGATTTTGCTTTTGCGCAAACAGGGAGGCTATCTTGATATTTTAAAAAAAGATGTTGAGATCATTGATATCGAAACCGAAAGAATAAGACATTCGTTAAAACCTATTTTAAAAGAAATTTATCGCAGAAAACCTGATATTGTATTTTCAGGATTTGGCGAAGTAAATGCTTATCTGGCATTATTTATTAAACTTTTCCCGAAAGTAAAATTCATAGCGCGTGAAACGAATGTAGTTTCCCAGCATGTGAGTAAAAAAGAGATTAAATTTTTCTACAATTTTTACAATAATTACCAGCAGATTATTGCACAAAGCGACGATATGCTGAATGATCTCGTTAATAATTTTAAAATAAGCCGTTCAAAAATCATTAAAATTAATAATCCTGTTGATTTTGATTATATCAATGAAAAACTTTTGTTTTCTCATAAGCCCGAAAGCTTTAAATATAATTATAAACATGTTATAGCCATAGGAAATTTATCTGCCAGAAAAGGCTTCGACAATCTACTGAAAGTGTTCTCCAGATTAAAAAACGAGAAAATTATTTTACATATTTTAGGTGATGGGAAAGATCGTGAAATTCTTCATCAGATGAAAGATTTTTTAGGTTTGAAAAATGTTGTATTCCATGGAAGACAAGAAAATCCGTATGAGTTTTTGAAGTACGCAGATTTGTTTATTCTTTCTTCTAGGTATGAAGGTTTCCCAAATGTTTTGCTTGAAGCCGGGGCTTGCGGTACCTATTCTTTAGCGAACAATTGTCCGGGCGGAATCAATGAAATCATTCAGAATGAAATCAACGGAGAAATTGGAAATATTGATAATCACGAAGATTTTGCACAGAAAATACGATCTATTTTGCAGCAAAATTATGATAAAGAATGGATCATCAATTCCATCAAATCAAGATTTTCGAAAGAAATTATTTTAGAAAAATACGAAAAAATTTTACTGGCTCTGATGAATCAATAATTTGTTTTTCTAAAATATATGGTAAGAATTATCTTATTTTTTTTATTGATGATCATGTTATCTTGTAAAGAGAAAGAAACAAATATCTTACCCCAAAAAGATACAATAAAGTATAATTCTACAAATTGGCAAGATGATCTTGAATTAACTCATTCTATTGATCTTGATTCAGTATGGAATAAGCCTGTAAGATTTTATGTGACAAATAAAAAACTTGATTCTACTGCATTAAAATTTTATTTAGGATCTTACAGACCGAAAGACGAACCCGAAACTGCAAGATTACTAAACCTTGTCACAGCAAAAAACGATAGTCTACGACCATTTAATCGTTGGATTTTAAATAACACGATTCTCATTCAGGACGGAGCTTTAGCAGAATACAGCGGAGTTCCTGCAAGAAAGTATGCTGAAAAATTTCCTAAAGAGTTTTTTGATTATATGGATTTTGATAAATCCGGGAAAAAATATTTTGATTGGTATAATTCAATTTCGTATAGTGGATTGTATGATTTTGAAAATTATAATGACCAAAAAACAATAAGGGAAAATCTTATTACAACGATGATGCATAATTGTAATGATTGTGATGCAAAGTATGAGAAAAGAATAAGAAAATTTGCTGAAGATTGTTTTTCAAAGCGATAGTTTTGAGAAATTTTCTTTAGATTTCCTTACATTTGACCTTTCCAAAATCAAATTCACCAATGAAAAAAATCCCTAAATTAGGATGTGGCTGCGAAAAGCCCGGCCAAAGCTCCTCGGATTACAGAACTTCAAAAATAGGAACAGATAAAACTAATGAGAGAGATGCAGAGGTGAGTGTTTTGCAGTGCAGACTTTGCCAAAGAATATGGATTATTTATCTTGTCAATTCTAAGTTACCACAGTCAGAAAAATGGTTTAGAGGAATAGTAGCTAAAAAAGATCTCTCATCAATCATCCCCGAAAATGCCGTACAACATTTAGAAAACTTAGAATGGTATCTTTACGGAGGTTCTTATTTTGAAAGTGAAGGAACATTTGGAGAAGGAAAGATTATTGTAGACATATAATGTTTACCTTAAACTTGACAAATCTCACTTTGCTGCATAGCAATTAATCAGTAAATTTGTAATCATAAAGAATAGCTAATAATAAATTATCAAAATAAAATGAGTCAATTCGATGTTACCGTAATAGGTTCTGGTCCTGGAGGTTATGTAGCTGCAATTCGTGCTGCACAATTAGGTTTCAAAACAGCAATTATTGAAAAATATTCAACTTTAGGCGGAACATGTCTTAACGTTGGATGCATACCCTCAAAAGCACTTCTTGACAGTTCTGAACACTTCGAAAACGCAAAACACAATTTTGCAGGCCACGGAATCATTATTAATGAGCCTCAGGCAGATATTGCAAGAATGATTGAGCGTAAAAACGAAGTTATTAAGCAAAATACAGACGGAATCAGCTATCTGATGAACAAAAACAAAATTACTGTTTTTGAAGGTCTTGGAAGCTTCGAATCTGCTACTCAGGTTAAAGTAACAAAAGCTGACGGTTCTACAGAAACGATCGATTCTAAATATACAATCATTGCAACAGGTTCTAAGCCAACATCTTTACCATTCATCACTTTAGATAAAGAAAGAGTGATTACTTCTACGGAAGCTTTAAATCTTAAGGAAATTCCAAAGCATTTAGTAGTTATCGGTGGTGGGGTTATTGGTCTAGAGTTAGGTTCTGTTTACCTAAGATTAGGAGCTCAAGTAACTGTGGTTGAGTTTATGGATAAGATCATTCCTACGATGGATGGAGCTTTAAGCAAGGAATTGACTAAAGTTCTTAAAAAGCAGGGTATGAAATTCATGCTTTCCACAGCAGTTTCAGCCGTTGAAAGAAATGGTGATACTGTAAAAATTACAGCAAAAGATAAAAAAGGAGAAGAAGTAACCGTTGAAGGAGATTATTGTCTGGTTTCTGTAGGTAGAAAGCCTTTCACAGATGGTCTTGGATTAGAAAAAGCGGGTGTTGAGCTTGATGAAAGAGGAAGAGTGAAAACTAACGATCACCTGCAGACTAACGTTGCAAACATCTATGCAATCGGAGACGTCATCAAAGGGGCAATGCTGGCTCACAAAGCTGAAGAAGAAGGTGTTTTTGTAGCTGAAACATTGGCCGGACAAAAACCTCACGTTAATTATAACTTGATCCCTGGAGTTGTTTACACTTGGCCTGAAGTTGCCGGAGTTGGTAAAACTGAAGAGCAACTGAAAGAAGAAGGGCTAGCTTACAAAGTCGGGTCTTTCCCGATGAGAGCTTTGGGAAGAAGCCGTGCAAGCGGTGATGTAGATGGTTTGGTAAAAATCTTAGCAGACGAAAAAACAGATGAAGTTTTAGGGATGCATATCGTGGGTGCTAGAGCTGCTGATCTTATTGCAGAAGGAGTAATAGCAATGGAGTTCCGTGCAAGCGCAGAAGATATTGCAAGAAGTTCTCATGCTCACCCAACGTACGCTGAAGCTATCAAAGAAGCTGCATTGGATGCTACGGGAAAAAGACCGATTCATATGTAGAATCAATAATAATTTCATCATTTAAAATAGAAGACTGTCATCATTGATGGCAGTTTTTTTTGGACTAAATAAAAGCCAAATTTCATTAACGCTGAAACTCTCAAACTAATTTCCGTACCTTTGCCAACTAAATTTATCATCAATGCAACTCGGGAAAACTCAGACTTTAAAAATTTCAGAAAAAAACAATTCAGGATGGATGCTGGAATCCGAAACTGGCGAGACCGCTTTTATGTCAAAAGTTTTCATTCGTGAAGAAAAAGAAATTGGCGATGAAATAGAAGTTTTTGTATATCAGGACGACCATAAACTGAAAGCAACAACAGAAACGCCGTTGGCTGAAGTGGGTGAATTTGCGGTGATGAGCTGTGTGCAGAGTCTTCCGACCGGCGCGTTTATGGATTGGGGGATCATCAAAGATCTTTTTATTCCGTACAAACAGCAAAAATCTAAAATCCTTGAAGGGAAAAGATATCTGGTTAATCTTTATGTAGACGAAGATCTGGACCTGATTACCGGAACGACAAAATTCAAAAGAAATCCCCAGTATGATAATGTACCTTTCCAGAGAGGAGATAAAGTAGAGCTTATCATGATGAACGAAAGTGAACTTGGATGGAACGTTGTCGTAAACAAAAAATATATCGGATTGATCTATGCTTCTGATGTTTATAAAAAATTATATCCTCTATCTGAAGAGGAAGGTTACATCAAAGCCATCCGGGAAGATGGTAAAATAGATGTCTCGCTTCAGCCGGAAGGTTTTGAAAATATCGATGAATTTAAGCAGAAAATTCTAAACAAATTAGAAGAAAATTTTGGTTTGCTGCATCTGTCAGACAAATCTTCTCCCGAAGAGATAAAAAGTGAACTCCAGATGAGCAAAAAGAATTTTAAAAAAGCTCTTGGTGGTTTATATAAGGATAAAATCGTTGATATTTTAGATGATAAAATCAAACTTGTATAAAGTCTGCTCTTAAAAATAATATTGAAGTCTGAACATTTGTTCAGACTTTTTTTATGATAATAATCACAGAAAACTACTTAATTATTTTGTTTAACAATTTTGTCAAAACAAATGTTTGATATATATTTGCACAAAATTGTTTAACAAAAATGTCAAAACAAGAAAAAAAAGATCAAACACAGGAATTAATAAAAGAAACTGCGAAAAATTTATTCTTTGTACAGGGGAAATTTAATGCAACTACACAGGAGATTGCAGACGAAGCGGGTGTCAACCGTACTTTAATCAACTATTATTTCAGATCAAGAGACAATCTGATTCAAATTATTTTTGATGATGCTCATCGCGTAGAAAAAGAAAAATCTGAAATCATTATGAATTCTGATCTGCCTTTCAAAGAAAAAATAGCCAATTTTATCGACGGAAGCTTATCGACAAGTCTCCAATACCCTTATCTGGAAACCTACATCGTTTCACAGATCAACAAAGGGAGCTGCCACAAAAAAGATGTGGAAGAGGAAGAGCTGAAAAAATTATACAAAGATATTGAGCGAGAGATGCAGTTAGGAAATATTGAACTAATGGCTCCGGTGCAGTTTCTTCTCAATATGGTTTCGCTTTTAGTATTTCCAAGTGCGGTTCGTCCGTTATTTTTAGAAAATTTAATGATCACAGATAAAGAATTTGATCAGATCATTTCAGAAAGAAAAGATATTATACTAAACATGCTTTTTAAGAAATAATTAAGACTTGTTAAAGTAATTACTAAAATGAATCGTTCTTTAAGAATGATACATAAGAATCAAACTATTAAAAAATAAACGAAGTAACAAATTATGGATAGAAAACGTATAACTGCAAAAAAACTAAGATTTGGGGTAGTTGCAGCATTTATGATTTCCGGTTTTTTACAGGCTCAGCAAAGCTTTACGGTAGAACAGAGTTTAGACTATGCTATTGCAAACAATGTCAATGTAAAAAAGGCGAAAATAGATCAGCTAAAAGCTTCCCAGAAGGTGAAAGAAACTACGGGAATCGGGCTCCCTCAGATTGATGGACAAGCAAAATACAACTATTATTTGAAGACACCTGTGATGTTGATTGACGCAAGTGTATTTGATCCGAATGTTCCAGCTGGCTCAATCCAAGAGTTTCCGCAGGGATTAAAACACAATACAAATGCTGGATTAACACTAACACAAATTCTTTTTAATGGTTCATATTTGGTAGGTTTAAAGTCTGCAAAAGCGTATAAGGAAACTGCAGCTCTTACAAGAGAAAAAACTGAAATAAGTGTAAAAGAAGGAATTATGATGGCATATGCAGCCGTCATCGTCACTGATGAAAACATTAACACTTTAGAAGAAAACATAAAAGTCGCCGAAAAAACGCTGCATGATACTAAAGAGACATATAAAGTTGGTTTGACGGAAGAACAAAACGTAGAGCAGCTGGAATACAGCTATAAAAATCTGCAGACCAATAGAGATAACCTGAAGAGAACGAGAACAAAGCTTTTGATGACACTAAAATATCTAATGGGTTATCCTTTGGATCAAGATATTGAACTTGCCACAACAATTGATCAAATGATTGAAAAGAATCAGGTTTTGGTAGATCAAAGTGCAAATTTAGATCTAAGTAATCATATAGATATAAGATTGAGAAACAACGCCCTTAAGGTTTCAGAATTGCAATTGAGATATCAAAAATCAAAATCTTTACCGTCATTATCAGGTTTTGCAAATTATGGTATTAATACAGGAAGTAACCAGTTTAATATTTTCAATACACAAACAAAATGGTTTGGTTCATCTATTTTAGGGTTGCAATTAGATGTCCCTATTTTCAGCGGATTGCAGAGACATTGGCAAACGCAGCAAGCCAAGCTTGACGTGCAAAAAGCCCAGCTGGATAGAGAAGATACAGAAAAAAGTATTAAAAGAGATTATTACGAAAGATCTGTAGAATACAATAATGCCTTTGAAAGCTATAAAACAGCACAGGACCTGATCAAATTGTCTTCAAATATTTATCGCAAAGAACAGATAAAATTCAAAGAAGGTCTGGGAAGCAGTTTCGATTTGCAAAACAGTGAATCGCAATTATATAATTCTCAGTCTCAGCTTTATGAATCTGCAATTAATTTAATTCAGACCAAAGTTGCTCTTGATAAATCAAAAGGTGAACTATAGATATTGTTATTCTAATCTTTAAATCATTCAAATAAAATAATATTCCACATGAAAAAAATATTCCTTCC
Source organism: Chryseobacterium sp. LJ668 (assembly GCF_019613955.1). Taxonomy (NCBI): domain Bacteria; kingdom Pseudomonadati; phylum Bacteroidota; class Flavobacteriia; order Flavobacteriales; family Weeksellaceae; genus Chryseobacterium; species Chryseobacterium chendengshani. The sequence continues at coordinate 2,877,933 of NZ_CP080443.1, forward strand.
ATTAGCATTAATTCTTACTCTTGCAGCCTGCAAAAAAGAAAGTGCTACACAAGATAAAACTCTAGAAGCTCTTATAAAAACCAAAGATGTAAAAGGACTGCAAGCATACAAAGATCGCCAGAAAGCTAAAATGGACAGTCTCAACAATATCATGTCTGAGGTAGATAAAAATCTTACGGCATTAGGAGTAAGTCAAACATTAGGATATGTTTCTGTACAAAAATTAGAGTTAAATTCATTTGCCCATAATGTTGAGATACAGGGAAGTGTTACAACAGATCAGGATGTGAATGTACAGGCCCAGTTCAACGGAACATTAACGCTTTATGTAAAAGAGGGTCAGAGAGTAAATAAAGGTCAGGTATTAGGCAGAATTGCAGATGGAGGTCTTAATGACCAGCACAAACAGGCTTTAATTCAGGTTTCTGCATCCAATGCACAGCTTCAGCAAGTAAAATCTCAGGCTAATTTATCAAGAATTACTTTTGAAAAGCAAAGTGCACTTTGGAAACAAAAAATCGGTTCAGAATTCCAGTATCTTCAGGCTAAAACCAATTATGAATCTGCCCAGAAGCAAATTTCAGCTGCGCAAAGTCAGGTCGCTGCCACGCAAAAAGCTGCAGATGCAATAAGAGCCAACTTAATTAAAACAACAATTGTTGCCCCTTTCAGCGGGGTGATCGATAAAGTAATAACGCAAAACGGGCAGGCTGTTTCTGCCGGACCGGCAACTGATATTGTTAAACTAATTAGCCTGGGAGTGATGCGTGTGGAAGCTAAAGTTCCTGAAACTTATCTGGCAAAAGTAAAACCGGGAACAGGGGTAGAAATTAATTTCCCAGCTCTTAATAAATCTGTGAAATCAAGCATAAGATTGGTTGGAAACTATATTGATCCTGCAACAAGAACCTTCCTGATTCAGATTCCTGTTTCAAATGATGGGGGGTATATAAAACCAAATTTATTGGCGCAGATAAAAATTCAGGATTATGTAAATCCTTCTGCATTACAGATTCCGGGTCAGTATATTTATGAAGACGCAGCGCATAAAAGCTATGTTTTTGTGGCGACAAACATCAAAGGAGAAAACGCAGTTGCCAAAAAAGTTTATGTAGAAACCGGAGAAAAGTCTGAAAATAATGTAGAAATTACAAGAGGTCTTAAAGCCGGAGATACGGTGATTACTGACGGTTCTAAAAATCTTACAGAAGGACAGAAAATTAAAATTTCTTAATTAAACTCATTGAAATAAATAAACAATTATGGGCGAAAATAAGCACCACGAAAAAGAATCTTTCTTTTCAAGCTGGGCGGTAGACAATAGAACCACAGTATACGTACTTACATTTATCATTGTGATTCTTGGGATCTTTGCTTACACTTCTATGCCAAGAGAAAGCTTTCCGGAAGTGGTAGAAAATAAGATATATATTTCTTCAGTGTACCCGGGGAACTCAGCAGAAGATGTTGAAAAGCTGATCACTAAAGAACTTGAAGATAAGTTTAAAAATGTTTCGGGAGTAGATAAAGTGACTTCAAATTCCTTTCAGGATTACTGTCTGATTACAGTTGAATTTGAAGAAAAAGTAGCTTTAGCCGAAGCGAAGCAAAGAATTAAAGACAAAGTAGATGAGGCAAAAGGAGATCAGGACTGGCCGACAGTAGACTCTGGTTCTAAAGTAGAACCTAGTGTTTTTGATCTTAATATTTCTGAGGAAATGCCGATCTTAAATGTAAATTTAAAAGGAAATTATCCAAAATTTACGCTTAGACAATATGCAGATGACATCAAAGACGATCTTGAAGATATTCCTGAAGTAAAGGAAGCAACAGTTTTGGGAGTAGATGACAATGAAGTGGAAGTTGCGCTGGATATCTTTAAAATGAATGCCGCAGGAGTAAGTTTTGATCAGGTGATTACTTCTATCAAAAATGAGAACATTACCATTTCCGGGGGAAATCTTGTTACCGAAGGAAACCGTGAAAATGTCAGAATCAAAGGTCAGATTTCAGATCCGGCAGATATCAATAATTTCGTCATAAAACCAGGTGTAAGAATCATGGATATTGCGAAAGTGGAATTTAAAGAAAAAGAAAAAACTACCTACGCAAGAGAATCCGGAGAAGATGTAGTCATGATCAATTTGAAGAAAAGATCGGGTACTAACATGATTGCAGCGATAGAGCAGGCAAAAGAAAAAATTAAAAAAGCACAGGAAACGTATATTCCGAAAGATATTGATATTTCTTTAACATCTGACCAATCTACAGATGTTGAGCATCAGGTAAACGAATTGGCAAACCACATTCTGATCGGTATTCTTTTGGTAATGTGTGTGTTGAGTTTCTCGATGGGGCTTAAAAATGCATTATTTGTGGGTACAGCAATTCCGCTTTCCATGTTGATTGCCTTTGCGATATTAAGTGCTTTTGGAGTCACCTTAAATACCATGGTGCTTTTCGCAATGGTAATGGGACTCGGTATGCTCGTAGATGATGGTATTGTAGTTGTAGACAACGTTTACGCTAACATGGAAAAAGGCTACAAACGTAGAGAAGCTTCTAAATTTGGGATCGGAGAGATCGCTTTTCCGGTTATTACTTCCACTTTAACTACCGTTTGTGCATTCTTACCGATGTTGATGTGGCCCGGAATTATGGGAAAATTCATGAAATATTTCCCGATTACGATTTCTGTAACCTTAATGGCTTCATTATTTGTGGCGTTGATTATTAACGCTTCCATGACAGCAGGAGGAATGACATTAGATAATAAAAACCTTACCGGTTCTCAGGCTAAAAAATACACCCTTATCTTTGCAATTCTGGCAGTAGTTTTTGGAGCATTAAGATTAATTACAGGGGTAGAGTTTTTCCTGGCAATCGTAACACTTTCTGTATTGGCCATTGCAGCGATATGGCTGTATAAAGGATTTTTTCATGACAGAATTGAGCATTTCCAATATACTTTCTTTCCGAATCTTGCTAAAAGATATCAGAAATTTTTAAAAAATCTATTGCAGGGTAAAAAACCGAGATATTGGTTCTTAGGCGTTATTGGAGTGCTTATTTTCTCATTCATTCTGTATGGAATGATGATGGGAATCGGACGTTCAAAAGTCCTTTTCTTCCCTGAAAATATTCCTAAACAGGTGATTGTTTATATGGAATATCCTCAAGGAACAGATATTGCCAAGACAAATACGGCTACAAAACAGGTTGAAGCAAGGATTTTAAATGTTTTAAAGCAATATAAGGACGAGAAAACCGGAGAAAACTTTCTTGCAGAATCAATGGTAACCCAAGTAGGTAAAGGTGCGATCAATCCACAGGTTGATGCAGGTTCTGAAGCAGATACGCCATTTAAATCAAAAACGACAATCACGTTCGTAGAATTTGCAAAACGTAGGGGTATTGATACAGGTGAAGTAATGGAACAGATCCGAAAAGCAGTTCCAAATATTCCCGGGTTTACGTTTACCGTTGAAAAAGATGCCAACGGTCCGCCAGTAGGTTATCCTGTTTCAATTGAACTTAGAGGAGACGATTATGATCAATTGTTGACTGAAGCTCACAATATGATCACGTATATAAACAAGCAGGGAATTTCAGGAATCGAAAAACTGCAGTCAGACATCAATAAGGAAAGTCCGGAGCTGATTATAGATATCGATAGAGAGGCAGCAGGAAACATGGGAGTTTCGACGGCTTATACAGGGATTACACTTCGTAGAGCTCTATTCGGACAGGATATTTCTACCTTCAAAGATGTTAAAGATGATTATGATATTTCAGTAAGATTACAACAGGATCAAAGAAGAAATACGAGCTTGCTGTTTAATCAGCCGATTACGCTGCAAGGACAGAGCGGTCCTGTTCTGGTTCCGATGTCTACGTTCTCTACCATGAAGGAAGAAACAACTTTCAATAAAATCAAGAGAAAAGATAATACAAGAACTATTATGGTTTACTCTAACGTATTGAAAGACTATAATGCCAATGAGATCGTTCAGAAAATTCAGGAATCATTGAAAAACTATAAGACTCCGGAAGGGATTACCTATAGTTTTGGCGGAGAGCAGGAAGAGCAGGGCAAGAATATGAATTTCCTTTTATTTGCATTATTCCTGGCAATGGCATTGGTAACATCCATTATTGTATTCCAGTTTAACTCACTTTCAAAAACTTTGATCATTATGACTACGATTTTCTTAAGTTTTGCAGGAGTGTTTTTAGGACTGTCAATTTTCGGGATGGACTTTGTAATTCTGATGACGATGATGGGAATCATTTCGTTAGCCGGAGTTGTAGTGAAGAACGGTATCGTATTGATGGACTTCTTTGTTCTTAAACTCGACGAACTGGTGTATAAAAAAGGTGTTGAAACTCACGATGACCTTGAGCTTGAAGAAGTAAAAGAAGTCATCATCGAATCCGGAAAAGAACGTCTGAGACCGGTGTTGCTGACTGCTACAACAGCGATCTTGGGTCTGATTCCGTTAGCAATCGGTTTAAACTTCGATATATTTTCTTTCCTTACCACATTGAATCCTCATTTTTCATTAGGGGGCGACAACGTAATGTTCTGGGGACCATTGGCATGGACGATTATTTTCGGACTATCATTTGCTACTTTCCTTACCTTGATCATCGTTCCGGTAATGTTCTACATTATCTCAAAACGTAAAATCAACAGAAGAAAAAAGTTTGTTGCAAAACATGCGCATGATGCAGAAGATGAAGCTGAAGAGCAGGAAAGATTGAAGAAGCTGTATCCTCAGGAATTTGAAGAATATCACAAGAAAAATGATGATAATTTAGGTCTGGAATCATAAATTTATACTATCAATATTAACCTGAAAAACCGTATCGCTCTTGATACGGTTTTTTTATTTAAGGTTTTTTACGTATCATAATGATCATGCATAGATTTTTCGGGTGGTAAATTGAGTGAAAATGCACGATACAAACTGAAAGTATAAATTATTATTTGTGCAAAATATTTAAAAATAAATTGTTTAAATAATGAATTTTGTAATTTTATATAAATTATAGTATGATATATACATATATTTAACATTTTTTAAAGGTTAGATATATGTTAAATGTGATTTTTTTTATAAAATTAATTATTAGTTTTGATATGTCAATTGTGACAAATAACAAAATTTATATTTTAATTATAAAGAAATTAAAAAATTTAAAAAACACAGAAATTAACAATCTATCAAAAATTAAAGGTGGGGATTATTACAAAATGACCGAATACCAACGAGGAAATTGCACTGTTACAGATGTTATAAACTATGATGACAATATGGGAAAGAAACTGGTAGGGATAATGAAGTAACAGTATCTTGCCCTTCGTTGTCTATTAATTAAAATTTCGCAAAATTTTTCTTTAAAGAAATTGGTCTCGTCATTCATTACTGACAAGGCTAATCTTTTGTTATTAACTTTTAAAAGATTATAAAATGATAAAAAGAGGGTATCTACTGGTGTGCATTGTGATTTTTACATTCACTCATGCGCAGCAAAAATATTATGAATCTATGATTGCTATAGATGTAGCAATCAAACAAAATAATTACAAAGAAGCTTATACTATATTACAAGGAATAAAAGAACCTTTGTCAGATTTAAATAAGAGAACTGCATTAGATATATATCTGAAAAACGATAAAAAGAAACCGGCTCTGAAATTAATACGAGAATTGGGTGAGATAAATTATCATGTAAAATATATGCTTACAAAAGATTCATTGATATTGAAGGCTATGACCAAAGAAAGATTTTACAAAGCATATAACAAAGGGCTGAAAAAATTTATTGTAAACTATAATCAAGAATTTAGTGATATCATCACCGAATCTCAGTATTTGGATCAATATGTAAGAACCAATGAATCATTTACTAAACTAAAAAGGGAAACAGATTTTCTAAAAGAAACTGATCTATCTAATTATAAAAGGATTTCACAGCAAATCGATAAATATGGTTTCCCTACCGCTAAAACTATTGGTCAGCATAACCTTAATAATCTTGATCTTATTTTAATGCATTGCACCCGATATGATGACAGCATATATACCAAAGTAGTATCTTATTATGAAGCTGCCATAAAAAATAAGAATTTAAGACCAACGGACTTAGGATATCTAATAGATGATCATGATGCGGTTATACAAGAAAAAGCGACAACTTTTGGGCTTAAAACGCAGACCTCAAAGGAAGGACAAAAGCTATATGAAGAAAAAAAAATAACTATTATGGATTTGATTAAAGATAAAAAATATATTGAATTTAACCCATAAAAGATATAAAAAACGTAGATGCTCTGCGAAAAAAATATTTTCTTCCGATGGTATGGCAACAGGCTATATTAAATGAGATAAAAAAGCTGCCACCTGGATATGAAAGAAAATACGATTAATATAATTACCCAAGCAAATAATACAGTCTCTGATACAGTATGTGAATATCTTTTAGGAAAAAAAATACTTTTTAACAGAATTAACGATAACGATTTTTATCCCGTTACTTTTGATGTTAAGACTATAAATAAAGAGCTTAGGATAAAGATTATAAATCAGAAATTAATCTGCCATTACTTCACCAGACTTTCTGTAGATGAAATTTCCATAGATATGTCTTCTGGCAAAACGGCTTGGCGAATCAGAATTCACCATTTTGATGTAAGTATTTCTTGGGACACCGATATATTCAAACATTTTACCATTCAGATGCTGCACTTTTAAAATCTGTTTTTCAAGATAAAAATCTGTAATGATAGATGTTGTGATCGTCTCCGTATATTCTTCTCTATATTTTTCCTGTGTTTCTTCGTTGATGCTTACCAAAAAATGATAGGCTTCAATGATTGATTTGCTTTTTTCTTCAGCTTCTAATTTCCCTTCTTCATCATTGATAAATTTATCAGGATGCGTATCTTTCATCGTATTCCTGTAAATGGTTTTTAAGTCTTTTAAAGTTGCCGTTTTATCAACGCCAAGAAGCTTTCTGTGCTCGCCAATTCTTTTCATATGAAGATATTTATTGATTTTAAAAGGTCATAAGCAATCGCTTTATCGTGTATATTTGTATACAAAATTCTGTCTAAGCGTTTTCATACGATATAATCCTTTTTACGGGATGCAAAATTAGGCTTTTTAATTGTAAAACTGTAAGTTATTCATTATTAATTTATTTGGAAATGAAATGCTTGTCAAATTTTACATAAATCATTAATCGTCATATTCATACAATAGTTATTCCTGATCAATATAAGTCAGCTTGGCATCTTTTAAAAATTCATCAAGATTTATATTTTTAGCAGCCTTCGAATTAGTTAATTCAATAAAATAAACAACAGAATTGGGAAGGTTCCGATTTTTGGTTATCAATCGGAATCTTTTTACTTTATCGTTTAAATTGAGAAACGTCATTTCAGAAATTTTCACAGTGATATTATTGACATCAAAAGAAGCTTTCGGGTCTTTCTGCAATTTCAAAAATCTTTTCTGTGTTTTATCAGTGGTTTCATCCAGAAACTTCTCCATCTGATAGTCTGTCAAAAGCTGCGGATAAATCAAGCCTTGCTTTAAGATCGAAACAGTTAATTGATCAGATTTATCAAATAAAATCGCTTTGTCGTCAAACAAAACCTGATTATCCCTTACGGTAATTTTTCCGTCAAACCTTTTATAACTTTTCTTTTTATATTCCCTCTTAAAATGTTCGGAAGCGTGCTGATCTTTTGCATTCAGTACTTCTTTTTTCTGACCAAAAGCTACAGAAAATAATAGACAAAGGATCAGCGAAAATTGCAGTTTCATAATTTCTATTTTATTTAAATCTACATTAAATTTTTAAGGCGCAAATGTTGAAGAAGCATAATGGTTTTTGCATCTTTGATATCACCGGAATCAATCATTTTATGAGCTTTTTCAATATCGATTTCCAGAACTTCAATATCTTCTCCCTCTTCTTGCAGACCACCACCATTGTTGATTTTCATTTCATCAGAATATTCTGCAATGAAGAAATGAAGAATTTCTGTGACAGATCCGGGTGACATATAGGCTTCAAAAACTTTTTCAACCTTCGATATTTTGTAGCCTGTTTCTTCTTCGGCCTCTCTTATTATACAATCTTCAGGATGATTATTGTCTAATAATCCTGCACATGCTTCGATCAGCATTCCGGTAGAATTTCCGTTGATGTAAGTCGGCATCCGGAATTGTCTCGTTAAAATTACCGTTTTTTTGGCTGCGTTATATAACAAAATCACAGCACCATTTCCCCTGTCATAGGCTTCTCTGCTTTGGGTTTCGGTCTTGCCGTCATTTTTTAAAACATTGAAAGTGATCTTTTTTAAAGTGTACCAGTTATCTGATAAAATTTCAGTCTTTTCTATATGTATGTTTGTATTCTGCATAGATTGTACAATCTTATTGATTATGTAAGTTTATTATTTTTGAATAAATCTTCTAAAGCATTTTTTAAATCAGGAAATTTAAATTGAAAACCTGCGTTCTGCAGTTTTTCTGAAGAAGTTCTGGAGCCTTCAAGCAATACGACAGCGAGTTCACCAAAGATAAGCTTCATTACAAACCCCGGAACATTGGGCATAAAGAGAGGTTTGTCTAAGACTTCAGCAATTTCTTTCGTCAAGTTTTCATTATCAGTATGTTGTGGCGCAGAAGCATTGTAAGCACCGCTTACATTTTCGTTTTTTAAAGCAAATTCAAAGACCGAACAAATATCATCAATATGAATCCACGGTATGTACTGTCTGCCGCTGCCAATAGGCGATCCGATCCCAAATTTTACAGGAACAGACATCTTTTTTAAAGCTCCTTCTTTTTCGGAAAGTACAATAGATGTCCGAACTTTTACCACTCTTTCAGCGAGACCCTTCTCCAAAAATTCATCAGCAGCTTTTTCCCAACGGATAACGACTTCACTTAGAAAATCATTTCCCTTTTGGTCATCTTCCTTAAATATTTTCTCTGAAGTAATGGCTCCGTAAATGCCGACAGCTGATGCCGAAATAAAAGATTTAAGCTGAATATTTTTCTTTTGTAAGGCTTTAAGAATTAATTGTGCAGAGTCAACACGGCTCGAGATGATTTCTTTTTTTCGCTCTTCAGTCCATTTTTTTTCTGAAATATTGGCTCCGGCAAGATGTATGATATGACTTACATTTTCAAATGCATTTTCATCAATGATTCCTTTCTCAATATTCCATTCAAATTCATTTTCATGCTTTTTTGTTCTTGTTAAAAACCGGATAGCATATTTATTTTCAAGTTTTTTAGCCAAAGCTTTTGCTAAAGTTCCGCCTGCTCCGGTTATGATGACAATTTCTTTCATGTTTGATTTTTATTTTTCTGCAATTTGTAAAGATTAATTTTTAACTATTAAAATATAATCATCATCCAAAATTTTGTAACCCTGGTCATAGACAAATTTGTATTCCGAGCCATTTTTATAAACTTTAATCTGCGTAAAATAATTAAAATCAAATCCTAAGCCACCGAGTTTAGACTTGCTGATTTTAGTTTTACCTTCTATATTGGTTTCGCTCAAAATCCGGTAATTGCGGCGGAGTTTATTATTTACATTCCGCATCAGATTGCTCGAGTCTTTATTTTGTTTATTGTTGTAAGCGTTTCTACAGGCATCATTGCAGAATTTTTTATCTGATCTTCCAATGATTTTTTCGCCACATTCCAGACAGTTCATAGTGTTTAATTTTTCAATGGGTGTTTGTGTTTTTTATGTAAAAGCTTTTTCCACTTAGCACTTGTAGGATAACTTCTGTTTTTGGTAACATTGTTAAAAATCAATGCCGTTACAAGCAAGATAATACACCCAGACAAAACGGGTGATAGTGCATACCAATATCCTAAATCAGAGATTTTTCCTGGTGATGTCACCGCGATCAAAGCTGTAGCTCCGCCTGGAGGATGAAGTGTTTTTGTGTACTGCATCAAAACAATCGAAAGCGCAACTGCCAAAGGTGCAGAAAGCCACAAAACATCTGGAACGATTTGATAAACCGTAACTCCCACCAAAGCCGAAATTACATGGCCACCGACAAGATTTCTAGGCTGAGCCAGAGGACTTTGTACTGCCCCGTAAATCAAGACACTTGATGCACCAAACGAGCCTATAAGAAATACATTTTCTTGTTCCAGCAAATAGTGAGACTGTAAAAATGCAATAATTCCTATTCCGAAAAAAGCGCCCAGAAATGACCAGAAATGTTCTTTATAGTCAACCAGCGTCTCCTTATAAATTACATATTTTGATACCCGATAGGTTCTCTTTAAAGCTTTCCTCACAGTTTGATATTTTAAAATTTAAAGATACAAAATATCCGTTTGCAAACGACTACAAATGTATTTAAATATTTTTCTACCGATTCTCATTTCAAAATTCAACAATCTTTGCAACAGAGATTTGAGAAAAAAGTGAACGTCTCTTATCTGAATTATTAATCTTTAAAATATAAAGTTATGTCACTAAGAAACAAAGTAACATTGATTGGTTACACAGGAAAAGAAGTAGAAATGATGACTTTCGACAACGGAACTCTAAAATCAACTGTATCATTAGCTACAAACGATCATTACACCAACGCAAAAGGTGAAAAAGTAGAAGAAACGCAATGGCACAGCCTTGTTGCATTTGGTAAAACAGCAGAAATATTTCAGAAATATGTTCCGAAGGGTAAAGAAATTGCTGTTGAAGGTAAAATTACCTACAGATCTTATGATGATAAGGATGGCGTGAAAAGATATATTACCGAAATCAGGGTTGAAGAAATATTGCTTTTGGGCGGAAAATAGACATAAAATTCTAAAATCACAAATGATGAATATAAAAGTTTTAAAAGTAAGAATTGCAGATGAATTTCTACTCCAGGATCAGCATATGATTGATGATTTTTTGAATAAGCATGAGATTATTAAAGTAGAAACCGCATTTGTGCATGATGAAAGTTTCTGGTCTGTTGTCTTATATTTTAATGAATATAAAAGTACTTCAACCAATAATGTTGTCAAAGATTCAAAAGTAGTAAAATACTCTGCAGAAGATGAAATCCTCAATGATGATGAGATTAAAATTCTGGATGCATTAAAACTTTGGCGTTCCGAAAAAGCGAAAGAACAGAATCTTCCTTCATATTTTATAGCAACCAATAAAGAGCTGATTTCTGTAGCAAAATATAAGCCTGTGAAAATTGAAGAATTGCTTGATATCAAAGGTTTCGGAAAGCATAAAATTGAAAATTATGGCGAAGAAATTTTAGAAATTCTTGAAAGTGTCTGAAATAAAAAACACTAAAACACAAATGATGAAATAAAGGGCAGGCGAAACAATATCTCCAGCCTTTTTTATTAATTTAAAAGTCCTTTCAATTCCTTATTTTTGCACTTTAAATCATTTATTAATCATCAATTATAATAATGAAGCCAAGCTTAGCAAAAGGAACGAGGGATTTTACATCATTAGAAGTTTCAAGAAGAAAATACATCATCAATATATTACAGAAAAACTTTGAACTGTTCGGATTTCAGCCATTAGAAACTCCAAGCTTTGAAAATCTTTCAACTTTAACCGGAAAATACGGAGAAGAAGGAGACCGTTTGATTTTTAAAATTTTAAATTCAAGCATCAACGAGTCTAAAGATGAAAAGAAAACTCAGATGTTAAATGATTTTCAAAAAGCTTTAGATAAACCGTTCAGTGCTGAAAGTCTTACAGATAAAGCTTTGCGCTATGACCTAACGGTTCCTTTCGCAAGATTTGTCGCGATGAATCATGGGAAACTGACTTTCCCCTACAAACGTTATCAAATCCAGCCGGTTTGGAGAGCAGACCGTCCGCAAAAAGGAAGATTCAGAGAATTTTATCAGTGCGATGCCGATGTAGTAGGAAGCGAAAGTTTATGGCTGGAGGTGGATTTGGTACAATTGTATTTAAAATCTTTTGCTGAATTAAAAGTTTCGGTGACTATTCACATCAATAACCGAAAAATTCTTTCCGGTTTGGCAGAATATGCAGGAATTACAGAAAAGCTGATCGATTTTACCGTTGCTTTAGACAAACTGGATAAAGTTGGGAAGGATGGAGTAGTAAAGGAACTTTTAGAAAAAAACATTTCGCAGGAATCAATTGATAAATTAGATTTCCTCTTTAACCAATCGACTGATGCATTAGAAAATCTTCTTCAGCTTAAAGAAAAATTTATTGGAAATGAGATAGGCCTGAAAGGTGTTGAAGAATTAGAATTCGTTATTACTCAATCGATTAATCTCGGTATCAATAGTCAGGATCTGGTTTTTGATATTACATTGGCTCGAGGTTTAGATTATTATACAGGAGCGATTTTCGAAGTGAAAGCAGATGAAGCACAAATGGGCTCAATTGGCGGAGGTGGAAGATATGACAACCTTACAGAAGTTTTCGGAGTAAAAAATATTCCGGGAATCGGAATTTCTTTTGGTTTAGACAGAATTTATCTTGTTATGGAAGAATTAAATCTTTTCCCAGAAGATGCAACCTCAAACGTAGAATATCTGTTCGCTAATTTTGGGGGTGATGAAACTTTGGAAGCTTTAAAACTAATCAACCAGCTGAGAGAAAAAGGTATTTCTGCAGAATTGTATCCCGAAAACGCGAAAATCAACAAGCAATTCACATACGCAGAAAAGAAAGGAATTAAAAATCTTGTCTTCTTAGGCGAAGAAGAAATTAAAACTAAAACGGTTACTTTTAAAAATCTGGAAGCTGGGGAACAGAAAACGCTTTCTCTTGAAGAGTTTTTAAATCTATAATTGCATAAACAAAAACAATGGATGAAAAATCAAGACTTAAGCAAATAAGAGAAGAACTAAATCAATTAGATATAAGTCCTACTTTTTTTGCCAGAAAAGAAATCAAAGAATTGCCAAACATTCTTTCTGAAGGTGAAAAGATCATTTACTTAGTTGAGGGCAGAAACAAAACAACAAAGCATCACATTGTTTTGGTCGGAACCGACAGAAGGTTGATTTTCATCGATAAAGAATTCCTGTACGGATTAAAAGTGGAGGATTATTCTTATGATAAAGTTGCTTCCATTCAATATGAAACCTCATTTATGCTGGCTTCGATCGATGTCAATGTTTCAGGCGATATCGTTGAGATTGATGGAGTTGGGAAGTATGAAGCTGAATTGTTCTGTGAGAAAGTGCGAGATTTTATGTCTCGTCCGAAAGAATTTTTTCAGACAAAATCTGAACCCACTATTCTTGATCAGTTAGAACAATTGGGAAGATTAAAGGAAAGCGGAGTTCTGACCGAACAAGAATTTGATGAACAGAAAAGAAATCTACTTGAAAAACTATAAATTTAGAATCAATGGAAAACTATCTCGATATCAATAAAAATTCATGGAATGCAAGAGTAGAACCTCATCTGAAATCTGACTTTTATTTTTTGGAAGAATTTTTACAGGGAAGAAATTCACTTAATTCTATTGAATTAGAACTTTTTGGAGATATAAAAGATAAAAGTATCCTGCACCTGCAATGCCATTTTGGTCAGGATTCTATTTCGCTTTCCAGAATGGGCGCAAAAGTTACGGGAATCGATTTGTCTGATAAAGCAATTGATGCTGCAAAAGATTTGGCAAAACAATGCCACACAGATACCCAATTTATCTGTACAGACGTTTATAATCTTCCATATGTTTTAGATGAAAAATTTGATATCGTATTTACAAGTTATGGTACCATTGGCTGGCTGCCAGATTTAGAAAAGTGGGCACATGTTGTTAATCACTTTTTAAAGCCAGAAGGTAAGTTTATCATGGCAGAATTTCATCCCGTTGTTTGGATGTATGATGATGATTTTAACAGAATAGTATATAATTATTTTAATGAAAAACCAATTATAGAAACATCTGAAGGAACTTATGCTGATACTTCTGCAGAGATTGTTCAGGATTATATATCATGGAATCATCCTTTATCAGACGTTCTGCAAAATTTAATGGATAAAGAGATGGAAATAGAAAAATTTCAGGAATTTGACTGGTCACCGTACCCTTGTTTCAAAAACGTGGATCAATTTGAAAATGGAAAATGGAGAATCAATAAATTCGGAAATAAAATTCCGTTGATCTATGCAATAAAAGCAAAAAAGAAGTCATCATAACGATGGCTTCTTTTTATATAGAATGTAAATAATATTAAAGTGTAATTTCAAATTTAATAATTTGATGTCGTGTCTTCAACTTTTGTTTTTGCTTCGTCAAATTTATTCTGAGCCTGTGAAGCTACATCATTAGCCTTTTCTTTAAGATCATTTCCCCATTTATTAAGGTTATACTTTGCACTGTTAATCTTATCTTTTACAGCTTGCTGCTGCTCCGGCGTCGATTTTTTGTATTTCCAGTATGCTAAAGCACCTACTCCTAATAACGCTAATAATCCGTTTGTCTTATTTCCCATGATTTCTGATTTTAAAAGTTATATTTAAATTTGTTATACAACTTAGTATGTAAAATACGTGCCAAAAAAAACCAGGGATTAATAAAGTAATGTTAAAATTTATTTAAATGATTCAAAATTTTCTCCGTCGAAACTTGCAAAAACCATTGTGGGATGAGAATCCTTATGATACAAATTTCCGCTTTGATCAATAGCAATTGCGCCAGCGAAACCATCAATTTTCTTTAGTTCTGTAAAAGTTTTGCTAAATGCCTCTTCGAGATCCATACCATCGGTCACCCTTGTGACAATTTTTGTTGCTGTGGCATTGCTTACAATATCTTCTCCCACTCCGGTACAGCTTACTGCACAAAATTCATTGGCATAATTCCCTGCAACAGTTGCAGAATCAGAAATTCTCCCGGGAAGTTCAAAACCTTTGCCACCGGTTGAAGTTGCAACCGCTAATTTTCCTTCTCTATCAATAGCAACGCAGCCCACGGTTCCTTTTCCACCGTTATTTAGTTTGGCAACATATTCCTTTCGTCGTTGGGGAATTTCGGTTGAATAATTTTCAAAACCATGTTCTGAAGCATATTTTTTCGCACCGTTTCCGCCAAGAACACGGTCATCTTCCTTCATTAGATATTTTGCAACTAAAATCGGATTTTTTACATCCCGTATATTGATAACGCCGCTCATTTTCTGAGTTTCACCATCCATCATTGCAGCACTCATACGAATAATACCGTCACTTTGTATTTGTGAGCCGGTTCCTGCATTATATAATTCATCATCTTCTAAAAGTGAAACTGCGTAAGCCACGGTTTCAAAAGCTGAATGGGTTTCTAAATATTGGTAAGCCTTTTTAGCAATCTCTTTTAAAGAATTTTGTTTAGCAACCTTCACCTCATGGCTTTGGTCACTTTCAGAGAAAAAACCTCCGTGGATGATGATTTTCATAGAAATATGTTTGATATAAAATAATTGCTGATTAATGTTCGCAAAATACCATTTGTCAACAATCAGTTACTATTAGGTGTTTTAAATTTGAGGGATTGGATTAAATTGTGAATTTTCAATTGTTAATTTTCGGGTTGTCAGATCATAATGATCATTCATTGACATCACATGCACCGTAAGATTGTCAATGGAAATAGGTTCACCCAAATTAATATTTGTAAGATTGGTATCTTTTATAAATCTTCCGTCAACAATAATGACAAGTCCAGATCCTACAGCAGTCATCGTATCATTGTGGATGAATAACCCGGTATCTTCACCTAAGCCTATTCCCAAAGTCCTCGGATTGTTGACAACAGCCTGAAAAAGACGTCCGATTCTACCTCGTTGCACAAAATGAGTATCAACGATGACATTATCTATTAACCCAAGACCTTGTGTAGTTTTTATTTCACCTTTCAACAAAGCTTCAGAGCTGCTTCCTTGATAAATCATGTTTTCAGAAGCCGCAGCTGCACCAGCAGATGTGCCAGAATAGATAAAATCCTGCTCCTGATATTTCAGTAAAATGGTATCGTGAAATCTTGTTCCGCCAAGAATAGAGGTGAGCCGCAGCTGATCACCACCGGTAAACATGACAACATCGGCAGCATTAGCTCTGGCGACAATAGCATCAGAATTGGCCTCTTCACGGTTGTGAACGTCAAGTATATTTACATTTTTAGCTCCTAAAAATTCAAAAGCCTTTTTATATTCCGCACCTACAATTTGAGGGATTTGTGATGCAGTAGTAATTACTTCAATAATCGAATTTTCTTTATTTTTAGATTCGGTAATGATCTTTCTTAAGATTCCTCTTTCAAAAAAGTTAAGATTTTTTTCAATATTCTGATCGTAATCGGTTTCGGAGAAACTGCCTTTATTAACTGCTCCACCGATAATAATTAATTTTCCAACAGGTTTCATAGTTTGCAAAGTTAGAAAATTATTAATTGTTGAGAAAATAAGAAAGGCTTTTTAATGCATTTGCTTTGATTTTAAATTGATTATACATTTTAAAGTTTTTTAATAAATCTTTAAAGAGTCTGTGGTTTTTTTTAAGGTTTTACATTATCTTTGATTTTAGAAGATACTTTTATTAAAAGATAAACTATGAAAATTGAGAAGATACAAGCTTTGAGGGGACCTAATATCTGGAGCATTAGAAGAAAGAAGCTGATACAAATGCGTTTGGATCTTGAAGAGATGGAGAATTATCCAACCAATAAAATCGAAGGTTTTCGTGAACGAATAGAAAAGCTGATCCCATCATTGATTACGCACAGGTGTTCTGAAGGTACACATGGTGGCTTTTTCCATCGTGTAGAAACAGGAACATGGATGGGACATGTGATAGAGCATATTGCTTTAGAAATTCAGACATTGGCAGGTATGGAAACCGGCTTTGGAAGAACCCGCGAAACACGAACACCCGGAGTATATAATGTAGTTTTTGATTATATTGAAGAAAATACAGGTATTTATGCTGCCGAACAAGCCGTAGAAATAGCTAATGCATTAATAGAAGGTACTGAATATGATATTGTTGCCTGTATCCAAAGGTTAAAAGAAATAAGGGAACGTGTACGTTTGGGTCCTTCTACAGGAAGTATCGTTCAGGAAGCGGTATCCAGAAAAATTCCCTGGATAAGACTTGGTAGCAATTCATTGGTTCAGCTCGGCTATGGTGTTAATCAGCAGAGATTTCAGGCAACCATTACCGGAAAGACGAGCTCTATCGCGGTAGACATTGCATGCAATAAAGAACTGACTAAGAGAATGCTGCATGATGCAGCAATTCCTGTTCCTACAGGTGATGTAATTACTGATGAAGAGCAGCTTCGAAGTGTAATTGACAAAATAGGCTATCCTATTGTAACCAAACCTTTAGACGGTAATCATGGAAAAGGTTCTTCAATTAATGTAAATGATTGGGAAGCTGCAAAAATTGGTTTGGAGCACGCTCAGAAATATTCCAATAAAGTAATTGTTGAGAAATATATTACCGGGTATGATTTCAGAGTTTTGGTCATAAACAATAAAATGGTTGCTGCGGCACGGAGAGTTCCGGCCCATGTTGTAGGTGACGGCGAAATGAATATTCAACAACTGATTGATAAAGAAAATAAAGACACTAGAAGAGGATACGGACATGAAAATGTACTTACCGAAATCGCAGTAGATAAAGATACTACAGAATTACTTGATAAACTTCAATATACTTTAGAAACTGTTCCTCAAAAGGGAGAAGTCGTTTATCTAAAATCCACAGCCAATCTTTCAACAGGGGGTACTTCCATTGATGTTACCGATATGGTACATCCGGAAAATATCACGATGGCAGAAAGAATTTCTAAAATCATCGGTTTAGATGTTTGCGGAATTGATATTATGGCCGAAAACCTTACCCAGCCTCTAAAGGAAAGCGGCGGAGCAATTATTGAAGTAAATGCTGCACCGGGTTTCAGAATGCATCTTGCACCTAGCGAAGGCCTTCCGAGAAACGTCGCAGCACCGGTTGTAGATATGTTATATCCTCAGGGGAAACCATTCACAATTCCTATTATTGCGGTTACGGGAACAAATGGGAAGACGACTACCACAAGACTAATATCGCACATTGTTAAAAATAATGGGTACAGAGTTGGTTTTACTACATCAGACGGTATTTACATTCAAAATACAATGCTGACGAAAGGCGATACCACCGGACCGGTCTCTGCAGAATTTATATTAAAGGATCCAACGGTAGAATTTGCCGTACTTGAAACTGCAAGAGGCGGAATTCTTCGTTCAGGATTAGGTTTTTCTCAGTGTGACATCGGAGTTTTGACCAATATCAAAGAAGATCACTTAGGTTTGAATGACATCCATAATCTAAAAGATTTAACCAAGGTAAAAAGGGTAGTACTCGACAGCGTAAAGAAAAACGGCTGGAGTGTTCTGAATGCCCAAGATGAATATTCTATGAGAATCATCAATGATTTACCGAGCAATGTTGCTATTTTTAGTTTAGACGAAAACAATGAGTACATCAAGAAGTTTGCTAAAGAAGGAAAAATTACCTGCGTTTATGAAGAAGGTTTTGTAACCATCAAAAAAGGCGATTGGAAAATAAGAATCGGAAAAGCCAAAGACTTCCCGATTACAATGGAAGGAAAGGCGAAATTCATGATTGATAATGTATTGGCAGCGAGTTTAGCTTGTTATCTTCAAGGTTTCGGAATTGAGGATATTTCAAATTCATTAAGAACATTCATTCCGAGTGCACAGCTTACACCGGGCAGACTGAATATTTTTAAATTTAAAAACTTCAAGGTTTTAATAGATTTTGCGCACAATCCTGCCGGATATGAAGCTATTGAAGATTATCTTAAAAATGTAGAATCAACCAAAAAAATAGGTATTATTTCAGGAGTGGGCGACCGTAGAGATGAAGACATCACATTGTGCGGACAAATCGCCGGAAGAATGTTTGATTATATTATTATCCGAAACGAAAAACATCTTCGTGGAAGAAAAGAAGAAGAAATCAACGGTTTGATTATCGACGGAATACAAAAATCCGGAAGAGATGTCAGCTATGAAATTATTCCGAAGGAAATTGAAGCCTTAAAGCATGCGATGAGCATGGCTGAAGAAGGCACATTCATTACCGCTTTAAGCGATGTTATTTCAAATGCTATTGATCTCGTACAGGAATATCAGGCAAGAGAGTTGCTAGAAGATGGTAAAGTTTAATTAAAATTTGCTTAAAATTATCGGCGGGCTTCGAAGAAGCCCGCCGATAATCACTATTTTACAAAACCTCAGAAGTTCTGAGGTTTTTATGTTTTGCTTTCATTTAATCTGCAAAAAAAGCATTGGAACTCCCAATCCAGATCGCATCTTTTTTATTAAAATCCACATTTACCATAGCAGCTTTAGTCATTCGTCCTAAATTTTCAAGGAGAATAGGCCGCTCATCCTGATCTCTCCAAATATACAACAAGCGTATTTCCGCCTTTGAAAATTCACCGTTGATATCTTCAAAAACCGGTTCGTAAGTAACTTTTCGCTGTAGGATATAATTTTCTTTATCCTCGATTTCATCAGTAATTTCTTTTGTCGGATTTAGATTGACCCCGCTTCCTGCAAATGAAAACAAAGGTTTCAGGACAAAATTTTCTAAGCTTTCATGATCTGGAAATTCGTGTAGAAAATAACTTTTCGGAACAAACTGATGTTTCAGCATGGGCAAAAGAAACTTAGAAATTTTAAAAAACCAGTTCGGATGCGTAACCCATTGTACGTCTGCCTCTTCACGGAAATCAAATTCAAGCTGAAGATCCGGAATTCGATCTAATTCATCAAAAATAACCCGGTTATAAATTCTTTTAATCTGAATCTCTCTCCCGTCATTTTCATAAAACAATTTATTACCTTTTTTCTTCACTTTCGTAAGACAAACTGTTTTTATTCCCAATAGTTTTTCCGTTAAGGCAAAATCTATTGCTGTTTTTTGTTTCTCCGGAAATATTTCTAGCAAAATTACATTCTCAGAGTCTTCATTACCAACAATCAACTCCTTCATATAGTTTTCAAACTCTTCATGAGGCATTTTGTTTTTAATTTCATTTAAGAAAGGATAAATTTCGCAAAATGTTTCTTCAAAAACTTTTTGAAATGCGTAAAGCGAAGGAAAGGCCTGCAATTCTATCAATTGCGGTTCAATTTCTCCGTTCTCACTTCTGCATATCCCAAAATCGATGGTGAAAAAATGAGGTTGAGCAGTATCATTCGGGACTTTACAATTTTCCGGAATGGCTTTTTCTAGAGTGCCTGAAGGTAAAGCTTTGATTTGATCGATAATGCTTTCGCTTGCATCAATCAATTTATTTTTAAAGTCATTGGTAAGAAACATCGGGCTTTCAGACAATCTGAATGCGGGTTCGATGCCACTTTTTTCCTTTAGAGTTTGTTTAAACTGCTGATATTTTTCCTGGGTAAATTCCTGATTAAATTGTTCTCGGTATTTTGAAATCATATTTCTTTTCTTTGTGATTTTAAAAAATCGAGCAGTTGTGCTCGATTTTTTGTATTAATAGTTATTATTTACATTAAGCCAAAGCCTTAATTTCTCTCAAGATGTTTTTTTTTGCAAAACTCAAAAATCTGGGCAAAATCTGAGCTTGTGTAAGAACGATTTTATCATCATCATTCATTCTGTCTAATGTTTCAAGATATTTCTCTGTTCCGAAATTCTCTATCATGGCATTTTTGTTCTTTTCGTCTTTCAGATTTTCAATCATCCCTGCAGGATTGGCTTCAGGATGAAACTGTGTTCCGAAAATTTCTTCGGAAAAACGAATAGCCATAATTGCTCTTTCCAGATTAATATGCGGACGGAATTTTTCAATTGCAACAACCTTCATTCCCAACTCATTAAATCTAGGATAATCGGGCTCAATAAATTGATAAGCCCTTGAATCTACTGCATAAAAAGGATCGGGCAAGTTTTTTAATAAGAATTCTTGCTCACCTTCTTCAGTTTTGTGCACAGGCATTACACCAAAAGAATAAGATTTTCTTTTACATATATTTCCTAATTTCCAATGTATGCTTGCCAGCTGAAAAGAATGACAAATTAAAAACAGGTATTTTTTTGAATCATTTTCCTTGTTGTAATAATATACTGAATCTAAAAAATCGGCAAATTTCTGTTCCCAATCATGTCCTTCCCTGTGAGGATTTCCGGGACCTCCTGATGAAATAAATATATCAAAATCTTCAATATTCGGCATTTCATTTTTATATCTTACATCAAAAACCTGAATGCTGATATTCTCTTCAGATTGTTGCCGGAAAGCCTCAGAAATTTCTTTGATATTTTTAAATCCTTGATTGACATGGTTATTATTCATGTCTAGCAAAGCAATTCTTACATCTTTCATAACTTCATAATTTATGCAAAGTTATTAAAAATATTACGAAGCATTTTCGCTATGCGTAATACCATATTCTGTTTCAGAGATCATGTAATCAACGACTTTCTTCAGATCTCCCGTTTCTTCAAAGACTTTAAGTTGTCGGTCTGCACCTGTTCCGTTTTCTAGAATCGTCCATGCATATTCGACCTCTTTTCTACATCCTAAATCGTCTACAACATCATCTATAAATTCTAGTAATTCTTTCAACAAATCCGCATAAGGAACAGATTCTTCTTTTCCAAAATCGATCAATTGAGAGTGAATTCCGTCTCTTGAAGCACGCCATTTATTTTCATTCAACAATAATCTTCTGTAGCTTCTGAAACTTAAATTCTGCTGGTGCAATTTGTAAATTTTTGCTACCAAGCTTTGCATGATTGCAGCCAGACAAACTGTTTCTTCAATTCGTAAAGGCATATCACAAATCCTGAATTCGATAGTGGGGTAGAACGGATGAACACGCAGATCCCACCAGATTTTTTTCGCATTATCGATCGTTCCTGTTTTTACCAAAAGATCAACATAGCTGTCAAACTCTGCCAAAGAATTGAAATAGCTAGGAATTCCTGTTCGCGGAAATTTAACAAAAATCTCCTGTCTGTATGATCTGAAACCTGTGTTTCTACCAATCCAGAAAGGTGAATTTACGGAAAGCGCATAAACGTGCGGTAAAAAATATCGCATTACATTCTGAATTCTTACTCCTTCCTCACGGTTTGGAATCCCGATGTGAACATGCAGACCAAAAATAAGATTTCCACGGGCCACATCGCCCATGTCATCTACAATTTTGTTGTAACGCTCGCCATTGGTGATAGTATTGTGTTCCCAATTTGAAAAAGGGTGCGTTCCGCCACCGGATACACGAAGTCCTTGTTCATGCGCAGTATTAATGAGGTGTCTCCTCAGATTCGTCAGCTCAGTCTGAGCTTCCTGAATGTTTTGGCAGATTCCGGTCTCCATTTCAATCATTGATTCGTGCATTTCGTGCTTTAAGTTTTCACTTAAAACCGCCTTTCCTCCTTCAATGATTTTTGAAACATGTGAAACCAAATCTCTGCTTTCCAAATCGATGATCTGATATTCTTCTTCAATGCCAATAGTAAACTGATGCATTTTTTTTCTGTGTTTTATTTAAATTATTTTACTGAATTTTTTACGAAAGTTCCCCAAGAGATATTCTGTTTTCCAGGAACATATTCTTTTGCTTTTTCGATAGCCAATTTTGCAGAATGTTCTACAATCCACGCAAAGTTTTCTTCACCAACGGAGTTTCTGTCAGCATCAGGTGCAGGATTACAGAAATCAATAGCATACGGAATACCATCTCTTACCGCAAATTCTACGGTATTGAAATCATATCCTAAAGCTTCATTCATTTTGATGGTGTAATCATGAATGACTTTCAGCAATTTTTCTAAATCTTTTCCTTCTGTCTGATGTGTAGTAGCATATCTCAAATGATGCGGATTTCTTGGTTCGTACGGCATAATGTGAACATATTTTTTACCTAAGCAATACACCCTGTAATAATCCTGGAAAACAATTTCTTCCTGTACCATCATGACCAATTGCTCTGTCTCTCCCAGTTTTTCCCAAAGATCTTCTGCATTTTCAACCCGGTAAACGCTTTTCCAGCCTCCACCATCATGAGGTTTCATATAAGCGGGGAAACCAACATAATTAAAAATGTAATCCCAGTCATGCGGGAACTTCAGGTTTCTGAATGATGTTTCTGAAGTATCTGTCGGTCTTTCATATGATGGAAGCAAAACAGTATTCGGCAGTGGAATTCCTAGTTTAGACATTAATGCATTATTGAAAAATTTTTCATCAGCACTCCACCAAAATGGGTTGTTGATAACGTAAGTTCCATTCAATGCAGCGTTTTTTAAATATGCTCTGTAAAATGGAACATCCTGAGAAATTCTGTCAATAATAACGGCATAACCGTAATCTGCACCTTGTTCCAATTTGTCGATTGTTACTGCTTCGGCAACGATTTCTCCTTTACCAAGTTCGTTTACTTTATCAATAAATGCCCACGGAAACGTATCTTCCATACCGAATAGAATTCCTACTTTTTTTGCCATAATTTGTTGTTTAATGTTTATTTTGTTATTTGAGTTGTTTCTAATTAAGAGAAAAAGGTCCCTATAAAATCAGGGAATGCCATTCTCCAGAGTGGCCAATCATGATTGATCCATTTTTTTTCATCATACCAGAAATCGATTCCTTTGGAGCGGAGAATTCCTGCCATCTCTACATTTTTATCTCTACAGATATCTTCATCTGAAGTGCTCAGAACAATGTGCATATGTTTGTATTTCCATGCCTGATCATCTTTTACAAATTCTCTCGGACAGTTAAAATAAACCAATTCATCGGAATAACCGTCCATAAAATTTCTGATGCTGAATGCCCCCGAAAGACTGAATAGATGAGAAACTACATCTGGAAATCTAAATGCAAAATTGGCTGCATGATATCCTCCGAAGCTCGCTCCGGCAACTGCAACACGATGGGTTTGATGCATTTTCTGAATGTACGGTACAAATTCCTGAATAAGAAACTGTACATATTTTTCATAGTTTCTTATTCTCTGTTGTGGTGAAATTTTATCATCATAAAAACTCCATGCATCAATCGTCTGAATATTGTATAATTTCACTTTTCCCTGCTCAACAAACCAATTGATGCTGCTGTTCAAATGAAAGTCATGATTTTGAGTGTATTGTCCCTGAGAAGTCGGAAACATGATAATAGGATAACCAAAATGTCCGGTAACTTCAACTTTGAGACTTGTTCCTAATATATGTGAGTAATAATCTGTGTGTTCTATATGTGGCATGTACTGTTTTAGTTTTATATTTAAATTTAAGCGAAATCATCTGAAATTAATTACTTCCAAATTAATAAGTTTCTGGATTCAATTAATTTAATGATAATTAATCATTATGCAGTCGGTTTTTCTTTCGGTGGAATAATATTGAGTAAATGTGCATGTATTTTTTCAGCAGCACGATCAAGTCTTTCAACTACTTTTTCAGAATCGTTTGATTTGTACACAATTCCTACATGATAATCTATCGGAAGGAATTTCACGACTTCTTCACATTCAAACTGGTTGTAATCGGGTTCTTTATCTTTAATCAAAGCTACAATCAATCCAGAATAATATCCTGTAGGTTTAGAAACTTCGTAGTTTTTGCCTCTCAAAAGTGCATCTTCAATTTTCGCCCATTCGCGCCAGATATTAATATTGCTCGAAGCTTCCACTAAATCTGGAATATGTGCACCGCCAACTCGTGACGAAGTTTCAAGAAAATACCATTTTCCGTCTTCTTTTCCGCGGATAAATTCTGTATGTGTAGCGCCGTTGAGCAGACCAAAATTCTTCAAAACTCTTGTATTGGCTTCGTCCAACGCTTTAAATTCGTCTGAATATCTTCCCAAAGTTTTGGTTCTAAATACTCCACCTTCATGAGAAACTTCCATGGGTGGTGCTAAATATTTTGATGCGGAAGTGAATACGATTTCTTTATTAAATGTCAAACTGTCAACGTGATAAACATCTCCGGGTTTGAAGCTTTCTAAAAGAAATAAGTGACGTTCTTCACCAAGTTTTTCCAATGCTTCCCAAAGCGCTTCTTTAGTCTTTAGTTTTTTAATTCCGGATGCAGATGCTTCGGATCTTGGCTTAAGAACCCATGGAGCAGAAATTTTATTGGTGAAATTCTCAACTTCCTGATCATTAAATACTGCAGTAAATTCAGGTACATTAATTCCTGAATCTTTTGCTTTCTGGCGCATTGCGAGTTTGTCTCTGAAGTAACGATGTGTAGTCTGTCCCATTCCGGGAATACGGAATGTTTCACGAATTAAAGCCGCTTTTTCTACATCATAATCATCTAATGCAATGACGGCATCAACTTTTCGAGTTTTCATCAAATGTGAAAATCCCTGAACGAGGTGATCTAAATTCCAGACAGACGGTTTCATTTCGGGCATATAGAAAACCTCGTCAATGGCCTCCCAAGGCCAATTTTTTTCTTTAAGATTTTCCGATGTTATTAATATAATTTTATTTCCGAGTTTCTTCATCTCTTCCATAAAATCGTAACCTTTGTAATAGCACGAAATGCAAACAATAGTTTTCTCCTCCATATAATGTTTTTTAATTTTTGATGAATTTTCAAAAATAAAAGCTATTTTTTATTGATGTTTTAATGTTAAAAATCAATAATCGATGCGTATTTGAAAAATCACTAATCAATTATACAGAGATTTTTTGAAATAAACTAATTTTTAATGATAATTTTCAATTAAATCAGCCAATAGTTGAACGCCATAGCCGGTTGCTGCCTTATCTTTAGCATATCCTACATTTCCGAAGGCAACTCCGGCAATATCCAGATGTGCCCAATTGCTGTGGTCTTCAATGAATTCTTCCAAAAATTTTGCTGCGATAATGCAGTCACCTATGGGTTTCATTGAAATGTTTTTAAAATCAGCCACATCAGATTGAAAATCATCTTTCCAGATATCCCACAGAGGCAGATTCCACAATCTCTGATTGGTTTTATCACCTATTTTGATTAAAAGATTCTTTAAATTTTCATTATTAGAAAATAGGGCACCACAAGTGTCACCAAACATCCTTACCGAACTTCCTGTAAGTGTGGCCAAATCAATCAGAACATCAGTTTTGTAGTTTTTAGAAAGGTAAGAAAGTCCGTCTGCTAAAGTCATTCTGCCTTCGGCATCAGTATTCAGAACCTCTATTGTTTTCCCATTATATGCTGTAATGACATCACTTGGCAAATACGCGTTTTCAGATACGGCATTGTCGGTAATAGGCAAAATTGCAGTGATATTTACAGGCAATTTCATCTGTGAAGCATAAATTAAAGCTCCGATTACAGCAGTTGCGCCACCCATATCAGATTTCATATAGTGCATATTGTCTGATGCTTTGATGGAAATTCCGCCGGTGTCAAACAGAACACATTTTCCGACCAATCCGAAAGTTTTTGCATTTTTGACAGTCGTTTTGTATTCTAAAATGGTAAAAGCCGCATCATAAGCGCTTCCCTGATTGACAGATAGGAAAGCCCCTAGACCTAATTCATGGCATTTTTTCCTGTTAAATACGGTATATTTCAGCTGATTTTTTTTTGCTAAATTTTTCAAATACGCATTAACGGCATTTGGTCGTTTTAAATTAGCCGGTTTGTTGAGCCAGTCCTGACAGGCAGTTTGTCCTTCGCAGATTGCATCGGCTCTGTTGGAAATCACGTCTAATTTTTTCTGACTTAAATTTCCAAAATGACATTCAAATTTATCGCTCCAGAAAATGTGGCTCTTCTCAAACGGATAATAATATGTTCCCAACACAAGCCCTTTTACAAATTCTTCAAACTGTTTTTCATTAATAAAATCTGCTAAAAGCAGAGTGGGAACAGCGAGAAAATTCTTCTTGTGAGCCTGAGAAAATTTTACTGCAACCTGCTGAAATTCAAAATTCTGAAGATCAGATTTTCCAAGACCGATAAAATAAGTGATGGTTTCTTCTTTTGCTTCAACAAAAATCTCATTTTTCTTCCCTGAAAATAGAAGAGATATATTTTTATTGTAGTTTTTGTAGTTTTTGGTCCAGGATTCTTCTGTGAACAATTCAAAAACCTGTGTGTAATTTTTATTTCTTTTATTTAATAGTTTCATAATATTAGTTTTCTATTGTATCCTGATGCGGTGTAACTTCCACCGGATTTTCTGTGTTATTGTAAAATAACCATTCAATGGCTCTCGGGAATTCCTGTGACCAGTAAAATTCGTTGTGAGAACCTTCGGGATTGATATTGGTTTTAAATTCAAAATCAAAAAGATTTTTCTTTTCCCATTTTTTTAAATAGTTTTCAAAAACTTGTATCCTTTTAACCATTTTGGAGCCTTCCTGTTCGCCACCATACAGATATATCTTAGTTTTAAAAGGAACTCTGAAGCTCATCATCGGAAAATTGTTATTTGGTTCAACCCAAAGTGATGGAGAAAAAATTAAAAGTTTTGAGTATACTTCAGGATACAAAAATCCACTGTAAATACTAATCAAAGCACCTAAAGAGCTTCCCCCAATTCCGGTATGATCACGGTCTTTTTTCGTTCGGTAATGCTCATCTACAAAAGGTTTTAAAGTATCTGTAATGAAGCGGATGTACTTTTTTCCTTCAGAGCCATTGGCAACATTATCATTGTCAAAAATATATTCTTTTATCCTTTCTTCGCTTCCGTGTTCCACAGCGATGATAATAACATCGCCACGACCATATTCAGCCAGAATAGACAGTTTTTTATCTATTTCCCAGTTTCCATACGGGCTTCCTTCATTGAACAGATTTTGTGCATCCTGGAGGTAAAGAACAGGGTATTTTTTGTCTGAAACGTAATAATCGTAAGGTAGAAGTGCCCAAACTTTGCGGTGTCTGTCAAGCTGAGGAATGTAAAATTCTTCGGAAATTATCTCAACAATTGGAAAAAACTCTTCTTTGAAAGGTCCCCAGTTAAACCTCCATTTTTCGACGGTGTGAGAGACGTCTCCTGAAGATTTGAGAACTTTTTTATTAGGCGTTATGCTTCCATATTGATCGAGCTCTACATTTTCCCATCCGCCTTTTGTAAACTTAAATTCGATAATATCAGAGAGAAAATCATCAAAAATCTCGATGTAATAATTGTGAGGATCTATTTGTGTCAATTGGTAGCGTGAATCTTTTGGATTCCAGGTATTGAAATTCCCGGTTATGAATATCGGTCTTTCATCTGCTTCACCTGTGTAAAGTGTAAACTTCATGTGCTTTAAAAAGTAGAAATTAAATTAAACCGCTAAAAGTATAAAAAATCTTTTTATATAAGTTACTTAAAATTAATAAAAAACACACTTTTTCAAAGTAAAAATGTATATATTTGATAGTCGTCGCAATTTATAAACAAACTACTTAACATAATGTGTTCTTTGGTTTTTGGTAATGAAGATGAATGATATTGTCTGGTTAAAAAAACACTATGATGAACTCGGTAAAAACCTATACACTTTTCACGGATCATGATGTTTATCTTTTTAAGGAAGGTAAGCATTATAAACTTTATGAAAAATTTGGAGCACATTCTGTTGAAAAAGACGGCATCAAAGGTGTTTATTTTTCTGTCTGGGCTCCTAATGCAAAAAAAGTTTCCGTCATTGGAAATTTTAATAACTGGAATCATAAAGATCATATTCTTTTCCCTAGATGGGATGGTTCCGGTATATGGGAAGGCTTTATAGCAGGACTAACCTGGGGAACTTTATATAAATATGCCATAGAGAATTTAGGTAAGATTTTAGAAAAAAGTGATCCGTATGCATTGAGCTGGGAACAAAATCTTCAGGCGGCATCATTGGTGTCAACAACTTGGTATGAGTGGTCAGACAAAGAATGGCTGGAAAAAAGGTGGAAAAATAACTCCCTGAACTCTCCAATTTCTGTGTACGAATTACACCTTGGTTCATGGTTTAGAAAAGCAGATGTACCGGATAAATTTTTAAATTACAGAGATATTGGAGAAAAGCTGGTTCCTTATATCAAATATATGGGATTCACTCATGTGGAATTCATGCCTTTGATGGAGTTCCCGTATGATCCCAGCTGGGGATACCAGATTACCGGGTTTTTTGCAGCAACATCGCGTTTCGGTTCGCCTCAGGATTTGATGTTTTTGATTAATGAGTTGCATAAAAACGAGATCGGCGTTATTTTAGACTGGGTTCCTTCGCATTTTCCGGGTGATGCCAATGGTTTGCACCGTTTCGACGGAAGTTATCTCTACGAACCTGAAGATCAGAGAAGGGGCTTTCATCCCGAATGGAAATCCTATATTTTCAATTACGGAAGAAATGAGGTTAAATCTTTTCTGATTTCAAATGCGATGTTTTGGCTCGATCGTTACCATGCAGACGGACTACGTGTAGATGCCGTGACTTCGATGCTGCATTTAGATTATTCAAGAAACGAAGGCGAATGGGAACCGAATATTTACGGTGAAAATGTCAATCTCGAAGCTAAATTATTTTTGCAGGAATTCAATACCGCAGTATATAAAGAGTTTGGTGAAAGCATTATTACGATTGCAGAAGAAAGTTCAGATTTTCCTTTGCTCACCAAACCTGTGCATGATGGCGGAGTAGGTTTCGGAATGAAGTGGATGATGGGCTGGATGCATGATACCTTAGATTACTTTAAAGAAGAATACGAAAATAGAAAATATAAGCATCATAAATTAACGTTTGCATCAATGTATATGTATAATGAAAATTACATGATGCCTTTATCCCATGATGAAGTCGTACACGGAAAAGCAAGTCTTATCTATAAAATGAAAGGTGATGAATGGCAGAAATTTGCCAATCTCAGAGCTTTATTTGTGTATATGTTTACGCATCCGGGAGCAAAACTACTCTTCATGGGAGATGAGTTTGGACAGACCAGTGAGTGGAATTTTAAACAGAGTTTGGATTGGCATTTATTGGATTTTCCTATTCATAAAGGACTTCAGAATTTAGTTAAAGATTTAAATCATTTATATACAACTGAAACAGCTTTTTACGAAAATCAATTTAATCCAAATGGTTTTGAATGGGTAGAAGCTGATGATACAGATAATTCCGTTTTAATTTATTTAAGAAAAGGAAATAAGAAAGATGATGTATTGATGGTTATTTTAAATCTGACTCCTCAAGCCTTTGATTACAAAGTTGGCGTGAATGCCGCAACGCATTGGGAAGTAATTTTTAATTCAGACGATAAAAAATATGATGGAAGCGGAGTAGAACCAACCGTTTTTAAAGAAGAAAAGGACGAGTGGATGAACCGTCCACAATCGATTTCACTAAAACTTCCGCCACTTGCCGGGCTTGTTTTGAAAATGAAAAAAGAAAAAAAATATAAAATTCAAAGAATAAAACAACACAAAAAATAAAATGACAATTTATCACCTTAGTACAGAATGTTATCCCGTGGCCAAAGTCGGAGGTTTGGCAGATGTTGTGGGAGCACTTCCAAAATATCAGAACAAAATAAAGGATGTTGATGCCAAAGTAGTGATGCCTTGGTATAACAAATCTTTTGTGTACGATCACGATTTTGAAGTGGTTTTTGATGGCTTTATTCATCAAGGGCAAAATATGCTTCAGGTTCAGGTAATGAGAGAAAAGACTAACACTTTGGGTTTTGAATTGTTTTTAGTTAAAATTCCGGGATTGTTAGACCGTGAAAATCCTTACGGATATCAGGACGAAAGTTTTCAGTTTTTGGCATTTCAGCACGGAGTTTTACACTGGCTGACTGCGATGCAGATTCGTCCAGATGTTTTGCATTGTCATGATTATCACACAGGATTGGTTCCTTTTATGGTAGAACATTGTCCGGAGTTCAGCTTTTTAAAAGATGTTAAAACAATTGGTACAATCCATAACGGCGAATATCAGGGGATGATGCGTTGGGATATGATTCATTTTATGCCTTCATTCGATCATTATAAATGGGGAATTCTCGATTGGAACGGGTTTATCAATCCGCTGGCAAGCATGATTAAATGTTCTCACGCTTTTACAACAGTTTCCGAAGGTTATCTGGAAGAGCTTTTTGTGAGTTTTAAAGGTCTGGAAAGTCTCGTGCGGGATGAATTTGGTAAAGCTTACGGAATCATCAACGGCATAGATACCGATGTTTGGAATCCTGAGACTGATCCTATGCTAGATTTTAATTTTAATAAAAAAAATGTTCTTAAAATCAAAAAGAAAAATAAGCAGAAGCTTTGCAAAGAATATGGTTTGAATCCCGATTTGCCGCTTTTTGCATTCATTGGAAGATTTGCGACAGAAAAAGGTGCAGATCTACTTCCGGAAGTTGTCTGGCGAAGCATTAAACAAACTTACGGGTCTTTAAATATCATTATTTTAGGTTCCGGAAATACATATATAGAAGATAAATTAAAAGAATTAAATTATGTATATGCTAATTTTGCTACAGATATCGGTTATAAAGAACATTTATCTCATAAAATATACGCTTCGGCAGATTTTTTGTTGATGCCTTCCCGTGTTGAGCCGTGTGGTCTCAATCAGATGTACGCAATGAGATACGGAACGGTTCCTGTGGTAAGTTATACAGGCGGATTAAGAGATACCGTAAAAGATATTTCTACTGGGGGTTCGGGTTTAAATTTCACCTATCCCGGAGTTGATGATATTATTCATGCGATGGTTCGCGGACTGGCAATTTATAATCAGAGAAAAGCAATGGATGATCTGGTGCTTTCAAATATGAATTTTGATTTTGCATGGGAAAAGTCTGCAGAAAAATATTTAGCTTTATATAAAAACTAATTTTACTATTGAAAAATATTACATCTTTTTTATCAATTGCACTATTGATGATCTCAGCATATGGTTTTGCTCAAAATAGTTATCAATCAATGAACAACACCTTGTTACTGCAACGTCAACAAACGTCCGCAGCCCTACAATCACAAAGATTTGGCATGTCATTGATGTCAAATCACAGCAAATTTATTGCTCCAAAGCAGAAAGAACTTGATCTCTTCAACAAACTTCTGAGCAAAAATGAGAAAAGAATCTCAGAACTTGAAGCTGAAATTGCAGAAAAGACAAGCTCTTTAGACAATAGTAAAAACAGAGAAAAAATTGAAAATCAGATCAAAAGAAAAGAATTTTGGCTAAAAATTGCAAGAAAAGAAAAAATAAAATTTGAGAAAGCAATAAGTGCGCTCGAAGCTGAAATTGCAGTTACAAACACTGATCAAAAATAAATTAAAAAGTCAAAAAATATACTAATAAGAAAATAAACCACAAATAAATTTATGAATCCAAATGTTATTTCAATAGTTTTAGGAGGAGGAAGAGGGACAAGGCTGTTTCCATTAACGTATTCCAGATCAAAGCCTGCTGTGCCAATCGCCGGAAAATACAGATTAGTCGATATTCCTATTTCAAACTGTCTAAATTCAGGTTTAAACAAGATCCTTGTTTTAACACAGTTTAATTCAGCATCATTGAATGCGCACATCAAAAACTCGTACCATTTTGATATTTTCAGTAGAGGTTTTGTCGATATTTTGGCTGCAGAACAAAATGTAGAAAACGAAAGTTGGTTTCAGGGAACTGCAGATGCGGTGAGACAATCAATGAAGCACTTAGAAAAATATGATTACGAATATATCTTGATTCTTTCCGGTGATCAGCTGTATCAGATGGATTTTAATGCCATGCTTGATTTCCATATCGAAAATGGAGGAGATGTCACCATTGCTACAATTCCTGTCAATGCAAAAGATGCCACTGGTTTCGGAATTTTAAAATCTGATGACGAAGGAAATATTACTTCTTTCATCGAAAAACCAGACTACGAACTTTTAGATGGTTTAAAATCTGAAGTTTCTGATAAAAACAAAGCAGAAGGAAAAGAATATCTTGCTTCGATGGGAATTTATATTTTTACCAAAACAATTCTGAAGAAAATGTTTGAAGACGGTGCCGGAGACGACTTCGGAAAAGATATTATTCCTAGTTCTATAGGCAAATACAGTACTTTAAGCTATCAATACGAAGGCTACTGGACGGATATCGGGACCATTGAGTCTTTCTACGAAGCCAATCTGGATCTTTGTCAGGATTTCCCGCAATTTAACCTATTCTCATCTTCACCAATTTATACAAGAGCGAGAATGCTTCCTCCGTCAAAAATAAATGGCTCTTATGTAAGTAAGGCAGTTTTTGGTGACGGATGTATCATTATGGCAGATAAGATTGAAAATTCTGTTATTGGTAACCGAACACGAGTTGATAAAGGCAGTACGATTGTGAATTCTTATGTAATGGGAGCAGATTTTTATCAAAATACAAAAGAGATAGTAATAAACGACAGACAGGGTAAACCCAACATGGGAATCGGAAAATACTGTTATATTGAAAAAGCAATTCTCGATAAAAACTGTTATATCGGTGATAATGTGAGAATTATCGGTGGAAAACATCTGGATGACGGTGATTATGGCACATATTCTGTACAAGACGGTATTGTTTGTGTGAAAAAAGGCGCTATTCTGCAGCCCGGAACCCATATCGGATAACATTTTGAAAAGCATTATAAACTCAAGTGATCATATATTGGTCACTTTTTTTATTTGTATTACTTTTGTGTGATGCGTTTTTTCAGAATTATAGCCTTATTTATTGTTTTGCTGATTGGAGCTTATGCTGCTGCCATGTATTTTTTCGTTGACGAAAGCAAAAGTTTTAAAGTAGAAAAAGAAATTGATTATCCTTTAGATAAAGTGTTTAATCAGTTTAATAATCTTCAGAATTTCACAAGATGGAATAATTTTTTCATCCATTCAAAATCAATCACGATCGATTACTATACTCCTTACGAAGGACAGGGCAGTGCCATCAGCTACCATGATCCTAAAAGTGAAGATGGTGGAGAGATGTTCATCCGATATGCCAATCCAAATAAAACACTGAGATATCAGCTTTTTGAAGATGAGGATGAAAACCCGACCTTAATAGACGTAAAATTTACAAAGATTTCTGCAGCAAAAACAAAAATCACATGGTTTGTACATACACCCAAACTATCTGTTTTAACGAGAGCCCAGAATTTCTGGACCGAAGATAAATTCACTGAGAATATTGAGAAAAGTATGGTGAATCTCAAAAATGTTTTAGGGAATAAGGTTTCAAAAGACAATCAGCTGGCATCCATAAAATATGACAGTCTGATGGTTGAAAAAGAAGAGGCGAGAATGATTCTGGGGATCAGTGTAAGTGCCTCCAACAAAAAAGATGCTTTGTACAGAAATATTGTGATGAATTATAACAAAGTCTACAATTTTGTCACGATGGATCTGGGGAAAAAAGACGATGAATTTGGTTATCCGGTGCTGATTACGGATGCTGATAATTTTAAAGACAATGAAGTTTCTTATTATTTCGGTATTCCACTATCCAAAAAAATTGGAGTTAATGATAATAATTTTAATTTCAGATCGGTAAGTCCTACTCAAAATTATGTGATTTATTATAAAGGAACCTATGCCGGACGAGTAAAGGCCATTCAGGAACTGATTCAAAAAGCAAAGACCGATGAGATGCGGTATGGCGACATTTATCAGACATTTATAGAGCAGCCAGTAGAAGATCAGGATGTCAATATGAAGCTTTCGCTATCTGTTTATAAATAAATATGATACAAATCAGTTCGCGATATTTTTTTTAATAGTTTGGGACTGCCTAAAGTCGGTTTTTTTTATTAAATTTGAAGATTAATATTACTAACAAAATTTAATAATAGATAAACTGTAATAATGGACAGATTTTCATTCCTAAACGCAGCTCATTCTCAGTTAATTGAGGATTTATACCAACAATACTTAAAATTTCCGGATTCTCTAGAACCATCATGGAAAGCCTTTTTTCAAGGCTTTGATTTTGCGTTGGAGAACTACAGCGATGACGACAGCACTCAGATCATACAAAATTCTGTGAATTCTGCACCTGCTGCAGTACAGCAGATTTCTCAGGCAGCAGCTAATGGTGAAGTTCCTGAACACATCAAAAAAGAATTTAAGGTAGTAAATCTTATCGAAGCTTACAGAACGAGAGGTCACTTGTTTACAAAAACCAATCCTGTTCGCGAAAGAAGGCACTATACGCCGACTTTAGATATAGAAAATTTTGGTCTTGATCAGTCAGACTTAAATACGAAATTCAACTGTGCTACAGAAACAGGAATGAAAGGTCCTGCAACTCTGCAAGAATTGATTACTCACCTCGAAAATATCTACTGTGACTCAATCGGGGTAGAATATACTTATATCAACAATGTTCAGGAAAAAGATTACATTAAGCAGTGGCTTCAGGTAAACGAAAATCATCCGAGCCTTAGTGCCAATGAAAAAACTGAGATTTTATTAAAATTAAATCAGGCTGTAGCGTTTGAAAATTATCTTCATACTAAATTTGTTGGGCAAAAAAGATTTTCATTAGAAGGAGGTGAGACTTTGATTCCCGCTTTGGATCAGCTAATTTCCAGATCTTCTCAATTGGGAGTTGATGAGGTTGTTTTAGGGATGGCTCACAGAGGAAGATTAAATGTTTTATCTAATATTTTCGGGAAATCTTATAAGCAGATTTTCTCAGAATTTGAAGGAAAAGAATTTGAAGAGGATGTATTTTCAGGTGATGTTAAATATCACTTAGGTTCATCTAAAAAAGTAAAAACGGCATCAGGAGAAGAAGTTTCTATCAACTTAACTCCGAACCCGTCTCATTTAGAAACTGTTTCTGCTTTGGTCGAAGGTATTTGCCGTGCAAAAGTAGATGACCGTTACAAAGGTGATTTTTCTAAGATATTACCGATCGTTATCCACGGTGATGGAGCACTTGCCGGACAGGGAATTGCCTATGAAGTTGCTCAGATGATGACTTTAGAGGGTTATAAAACAGGAGGTACCGTTCATATCGTTGTGAATAACCAGGTTTCGTTTACGACAAACTATGCCGATGCTAGATCATCTACCTATTGTACAGATATTGCAAAAGTGACAGAATCTCCAGTGATGCACGTAAATGCTGATGATGCAGAAGCTGTCGTTCATGCCATGCATTTTGCTGCTGATTTCAGGGCTAAATTTGGTAAAGATGTATACATCGATTTATTGGGGTACAGAAAATATGGTCATAATGAAGGTGATGAGCCAAGATTTACACAGCCAAATTTATATAAATTAATCTCTAAACATCCAAATCCTAGAGAAATTTACAAAGATAAATTGATCAAAGACAGCGTTATTTCTGACGAGGTTCTTAAAACCATGGAAACTGATTTCAAAACTCTTTTAGATAAAGACTTTGACGCTTCCAAAGAAATTGAGAAAAACGTAATGGATTTATTCATGTCAGAAGACTGGACTAATTTCCCGATTGCAAAAAGAGGAGCAGTTCAGAATGCTGTTGATACGAAATATGATTTAGCTAAATTGAAAGAATTGGCAATCAAAATGTCAACACTTCCCGCAGAAAAAAAATTCATCAATAAAATCACAAGACTTTTTGACAACCGTCTGAAAGCAATTGATGTCAATTCATTAGATTGGGCATTAGGAGAGTGGCTCGCTTATGCTACTTTGCTTACCGAAGGTCACAACATCAGAATTTCTGGTGAAGATGTAGAAAGAGGAACGTTCTCACACAGACATGCGGTAATTAAAACTGAAGATACAGAAGAAGAATTTATCCCGTTAAGACACATTTCTGAAAACAGATTTGATATATATAACTCTCACCTTTCAGAGTATGGAGTTTTAGGTTTCGATTACGGATATGCGATGGCATCACCGAATACATTAACGATCTGGGAAGCTCAGTTCGGAGATTTTGTGAATGGAGCGCAAATTATTGTAGATCAATATTTGGCTGCCGCTGAAGAAAAATGGAAAATCCAAGATGGTTTGGTAATGTTATTACCTCACGGATCTGAAGGACAAGGAGCAGAACATTCTTCAGCAAGATTAGAAAGATTTTTGACCCTTTGTGCTAATGAAAATATGGTTGTGGCGAATATCACTTCACCTGCTAACTACTTCCACTTGTTGAGAAGACAGCTGAAGTGGTCTTTTAGAAAACCATTAATTGTGATGAGCCCGAAATCTTTATTGAGACATCCAAAAGTTGTTTCTCCCCTTGAAGATTTTTCAGAAAAAGGATTTCAGCCTATATTAGATGATCCTACTGCAGATCCTACAAAGGTTGAGAAATTAGTCTTCTGTTCGGGTAAATTGTACTTCGAATTATTGGCTAAAAAAGAAGAATTAAATTGTGAAAATGTTGCACTGGTAAGATTTGAACAGTTATATCCTCTTCAGACTGACGCTATCGAAGCTGTATTTGCTAAATATGAAAATAGAACATCAATCGTCTGGGCTCAGGAAGAACCGGAAAACATGGGAGCTTGGTCCTATATTTTAAGAAACTTCAGAGATACAGGAATTCAGGTAATCTCTCCGGTTGCGAGTGGTGCACCGGCTCCTGGAAGTCACAAAATGTTTGAGAAAAACCAAAATTCGGTCATCAACAGAGTTTTTGACAGAGATGATGCTCCGGCTAAAAGACCTGTTACCGCTTAATTTAAATAATATTCAATTAAAAAATAAAAAATACTCAATATGTCAATTTTAGAAATGAAAGTTCCTTCACCGGGCGAATCAATTACAGAAGTTGAAATTGCAACTTGGCTTGTAAAAGATGGTGATTACGTAGAAAAAGATCAACCTATCGCTGAAGTAGATTCAGACAAAGCAACTCTTGAATTGCCTGCAGAACAAAGTGGTGTCATCACTTTAAAAGCTGAAGAAGGTGATGTGGTACAAGTAGGTCAGGTAGTTTGTTTAATTGATGTGGATGCTGCTAAACCAGAAGGTAGCGCTCCTGCTGCTGAAGCTCCAAAACAGGAAGAAGCACCTAAAGCTGCTGAACCTGCAAAACAGGAAGCTCCAAAACCTGCTCCTGCTGCTCCTCAATCTTATGCTACAGGTTCTCCATCTCCGGCTGCAAAGAAAATTCTTGACGAAAAAGGAATTGATGCTGATCAGGTTTCAGGATCAGGAAGAGACGGAAGAATTTCTAAATCTGACGCTGAGTTAGCTGCTGTTCCGGCAATGGGTGGAAGCTCATTAACGGCTACGGGTGCAAGATCTACAACGACGACAAAACTTTCAGTTCTTAGAAGAAAAATTGCTCAAAGATTGGTTTCTGTGAAGAACGAAACCGCGATGCTGACGACTTTCAACGAAGTTGATATGTCTGAAATTTTCAGATTGAGAAAGCAATATAAAGAAGAATTTGCTCAGAAACACGGAGTAGGACTTGGTTTCATGTCTTTCTTTACAAAAGCGGTTACAAGAGCTCTTAAACTATATCCGGATGTGAATGCATCAATCGACGGAGATTTTAAAATCAATTACGATTTTTGTGATATTTCAATAGCGGTTTCTGGTCCTAAAGGATTGATGGTCCCTGTATTGAGAAATGCTGAAAATATGTCTTTTGCAAACGTCGAAGGTAATATCAAAGATCTTGCAGTTAAAGTAAGAGACGGTAAAATTACTGTTGATGAGATGACCGGTGGTACATTCACGATTACAAACGGTGGTACTTTTGGATCAATGTTGTCTACACCAATAATCAACCCGCCACAATCTGCGATCTTAGGAATGCACAACATCATTCAGAGACCGGTTGCGGTTGAAGGGCAAGTTGTTATTCGTCCGATGATGTATGTTGCAATGTCTTACGACCACAGAATTATCGACGGAAAAGAATCTGTAGGATTTCTGGTTGCGGTAAAAGAAGGTATCGACAATCCTGTAGAAATTCTATTGGGTGGTGATGAAAAGAGAGGTCTTGGGTTATAAATAATTTTTTTATAATATAACATACAATCTCGCCTTCAAAAAAGGCGAGATTTTTGTATCAGATAATAAAACGAGCAAAATGTTTTCTAAAATTACTTCGAATATAAAGGTGTCTGTAACGCCTGAGTATGATAGCAAGAACAGTTATCCTTCCGAAAATCGATTTGTTTTTAAATATAATATCCTCATAGAAAATGAAGGTGATTTCCCGATAAAAATTTTAAAGAGAAAATGGCTTATCTTTGATGTAGGATTCGGATTCACTGAAGTGGTAGGCGATGGTGTGATTGGTCTTACACCAGATGTACAGCCCAATGATCAGTTTGCCTATTTTTCAAACGTAATGCTGCGATCAGGAGTGGGAAATATGAGCGGAAAGTATTTGGTGAGAAATGAAGAAACTAAAGAGGATTTTGAGGTTGATATTCCAAAATTTAATCTAGTTTCTGCAGTATTGGTCAACTGATTATCTTTCATATTATTGGAAAACTATTTTTTATAATTTCTTTAGTTTAGCTTTAAAGCTTTCGTGAATTTCCTCATTTCTTGTAATAAATAATCTCTCGAAGCCCAACAAGGCAATTCTTGCACAGGCTTCGGCATCATCACCGGCTCTATGATGGTTAAATTTAATCTGATGGTGCTCTGCCAGATGCTTCAAACCATATCTAGGAAGATAATTCCAGGATTTTTTTGCAACCTGAATGCTGCATAAATAATTTAGGTTAGGTTTAAACATTCCATAATAATCGAGACAGCTTCTTAAAACGCCGGCATCAAAGCTTGCGTTATGGGCAATCATTAATGTTCCGTACATCATTTGCTCTACTTCATACCATATATCATCGAAAGTAGGAGAATCTTTTACATCACCAGGTAAAATCCCATGAACATCAATATTCCTCTGACTAAAATATGGAAAACTCGGAGGTTTGATCAGCCAGGTTTTGGTAGATACAATCTCTGAATTTTCGACCACGCAAATTCCTAGTTCGCAGGCAGAATGTCTTTCGTGAGTGGCCGTTTCAAAGTCTATTGCGCAGAAATCCATGAGATTTTTATAGTTGTTAAATAATTTATTTTTTTTTATTTCCCAAGAAATGTTTAAATATTAACCATTCAGTTTGATAATATTTTCTAATCTGATTTTTTTGTCGAAGTCTCAAAGTTCCAGAAATATGTGAATAAAATCCAAGGTGTCCCCGCAAAACAGCCCAGAGATGAGAAATACCATTTTTATAAGCAAAATAAAAAGCTGCTGCGCCATCGAAAATCATTCTTAAAAATAATACCCATATCAAATTCGGAAATGGTAAATTTTTCAGCATCATTGAAAGATTATTTCTGATGTTCAAAAACGTTTTTTGTGGACTTTGTTTGTTTAAAGTTCCACCCCCTACATGATAAACTTTTGATTTTCCTGTGTAATATATTTTTTTACCGGAATTTTTTAATCTCCAGCACAAATCGATTTCTTCCTGATGCGCAAAAAATCTTGCATCAAAGCCATTCTGTTCCCAAAAATTTTTAGATCTTACAAAAAAACAACATCCGGAAGCCCAGAAAATTTCAGTTTCATCGTCATACTGGCCTTTATCTTCTTCTACACTATCAAAGACACGGCCTCTGCAGTAAGGATAGCCTAAATTATCAATTAAACCACCACCGGCTCCTGCAAATTCAAAATAATTCTTACGACTATAAGACAAAATCTTAGGCTGAATGGCTGCAATTTGAGTGTCTTTCTTAAATAGGTTTAAAACAGGTTCAATCCAGTTTTCTGTTACTTCTGCATCAGAATTCAGAAGACAGTAATAGTCTGCATCAATTTTCTTTAAACCTTCATTATAACCACCTGCAAAACCATAGTTTTTGTCATTTAAAACGATATGCACTGAGGGAAATTCAGATTGTAAAAAATGTACCGAATCATCATCAGAAAAATTATCAATGACGTAGATTTCAGCATTCTGAGAATGATGAATGACACCGGGAAGAAATTTTTCTAACCAGCTTTTACCGTTCCAGTTAAGAATAACTATGGCTAAATTTTCTGACATTGATCGTTAAAGTTTTTCGGAATCAAAAGTTTTGATAGAATCCTGATATTTCCATTTTCTATGAGACCACAGATAATTATCCGGTCTTTTTTTGATCGTGTTTTCTAATAATTGATGAAATTTTTTTACTACCTCATTCGTCACAAATTTATCACCATCAGGCTCCATTCTGTAATAATTAATCTGATAATGGCCGCGTTTTACTTTTTTCATATCAGAATAAATAAATGCCAAATCCATTCTTGTCGCTAGTTTATCATATCCGATAAAAGCAGGTGTTCTTTGATTGAGAAATTCTAATCCATAGTTCACATGAGAGGAGTGTGGAGTTTGATCAGCAACAAAAAGATAAATAGAACCTCCATTATTTTTATTCCTTAAAATATGCATAATCACTTCGTTGGCTTCTAACGCAGTATTTCCGAATTTACTTCTCACTTTTTTCATCTGGTCTTCCCAGAAGGTACTGTTTACCTTTCTATAAACAGGATGACAACTACTTTGCGGAACAATTGTAGCCAATGTATTCATCCACTCCCAATTGAATACATGACCGGCAAGCAATATGATGTTTTTCCCTTCCTCTTTTGCCTCTCGGAACACATGCTGATTAATATGCTGCATCCTTACTTTCGTTTCGGTTTCAGACATGGTGAAAGATTTTATTGTTTCCACAAGATAATCAGAAAAATTCTGGTAAAACTTTTTTCTGATGGCTGCAATCTCTTTTGGTGTTTTTTCAGGGAAAGAATTTTTAAGATTCTGAGTGATTATTTTTTTCCGATACCCTACAATATTATAGTTTAAGAAGAAGATGATGTCCGAAAAAACATACAATATTTTTAGCGGCATTTTTGAAATAAGGTAAAGTATTTTTATCAGAAAATTCATAAAGTCTACAAATTTAGTAATAATAAAATTATAGTTTTATTGTTGCTACAAATAAGTATAATTTTTTTAATTTTATAGTATGAAATCGACATGATTGAGAAGCAAAAATATTAATCAAATTATGCGATTGAATAACCCATCCTGACTAATTTAGGATAAACATTAAAAACAATTACAATCTACATATGAAAAAGATCACAAAAAGCATGGCTATACTTGCCCTTCTTACATCTGGAAGTTTAGCTTTTGCTCAAAATATCAAAAACATTCCGGAAGTAAAAAATTCTGATGATAAAGCCCTGATTGTAAAAGCAGATCATCAAGAACTTGAAGCCAAGAAAAAGGCTGCTGAAGAAAAAACTAAGCTTCCTAAGCCTTACGATCCAAAAGCCGATGCTGAAAAAGATATTGAGAAGATGATAGCACAGGCAAAGAAAGAAGGGAAGAATGTCATCATACAGGCAGGAGGAAACTGGTGTATCTGGTGTCTTCGTTTTAATCAGTATGTACAGACTACACCCGAACTTAAAAAATTAGTAGATGATAATTATGTATATTATCATCTGAATTATTCTCCGGATAATAAAAACGAAAAGGTTTTTACCGAATATGGGAATCCCGGAGATAAATTTGGTTATCCAGTTTTCATTGTTTTAGATCAAAATGGAAAAATGATTCATGTACAGCAAAGCGATGTTCTGGAAGAAGGTAAAAGTTACAGCCTTGAAAAAGTAAAGGAGTTCTTCAAAACATGGACTACAAAATCCTAAAATAAAACCCGGAAATTTCCCGGGTTTTTATTTTAAAGAAGTTTTTTGATCCACTTTATTTTATTTTCCGAATAGGGAGGATATTTCAAATCTGGTTCGCCCCAAGTTGCACGGTCTAAAATTGCTTTTTGATGCGAAAAAGTTTCAAAACCAAATTTACCGTGGTAACTTCCCATTCCTGAATTTCCGACTCCGCCAAACGGAAGATTGTCATTCCCTAAATGCATCACTACATCGTTGATACAGCCGCCTCCGAAAGACAATCTTTGTGTAAATAAATCTTTTTCTTCATCATTATTCGTGAAAATATAAGCCGATAAAGGTTTTTCCAGCTCTAAAACTGAATTCAGTGCCTGATGAAAATTGGTAAAAGAAATTACCGGAAGAATAGGCCCGAAAATTTCTTCCTGCATCACAGGATCTTCCCAACTAACGTTGCTTAAAATAGTTGGCTCGATATAAAAATTTTCCTCGTTATAATTTCCTCCAAAATATACTTTTTTAGGATTAATTAACTGAACAAGACGTTCAAAATTTTTCTTGTTGATGATTCTTGTATACTGCTGAGAATCTGGTTCATATTTAAATTCGTTAATATATTTTCTCAGCAGCTCTAAAAACTGCTCCTTCACAGATTCTTCCACTAAAATATAATCTGGAGCAACGCAGGTTTGTCCGGCATTCAGAAACTTTCCCCATACAATTCTTTTAGCGGCAACTTCTATATTGGCATCTTTTGTAACGATTACTGGCGATTTTCCACCTAATTCTAATGTAACAGGAGTCAGATGCTCTGCAGCTGCCTTATAAACTATCTTTCCAACATTTGTGCTTCCTGTGAAAAATATTTTGTCAAATTTTAATTTTAAAATTTCGGTCGTTTCATCTATTCCTCCTTCAAAAACATAAATATATTCCGGCGGGAAATTTTCATTGATGATTTTTGCCATTATTTTCATGGTATTTTCAGCAATTTCACTGGGCTTGAGAATACAACAGTTTCCGGCAGCAATAGATGCGATTAAAGGTGATAAAGAAAGCTGATAAGGGTAATTCCATGCACCGATAACTAAAGTGCAGCCAAGTGGCTCAGAATGAATTTTACTTGTGGCAATCTGATTCGATAAATTGGTGGTGACTTTCTTTGGTTTTGAAAGTGAATTTAAATTTTTTAAATAATAATCAATATCTTTCAATATAAATGAAATTTCTGTTACATACGTTTCAAACTTAGATTTACCAAAATCTTTATTAATCGCTTCATAGAGCAAATCTTCATTCTGGACAATTAAATCTCTCAGTTTTTCAAGATAAATTTTTCTGAATTTTACATT
This sequence comes from Chryseobacterium sp. LJ668, assembly GCF_019613955.1. Lineage (NCBI taxonomy): Bacteria > Pseudomonadati > Bacteroidota > Flavobacteriia > Flavobacteriales > Weeksellaceae > Chryseobacterium > Chryseobacterium chendengshani. Next base: position 2,921,971 of record NZ_CP080443.1, read on the forward strand.
TTTCGTTTTGTGGGTATTGAAGAAATCTCTTTGTGATGAAAGTATGTTTTGATAATTCATTTTCTATAATTTAAAGACAAAGGAAGACGGTAAAAAATATGCCAAAGTAACTGCACAAAAAAACCACTTCTTGCGAAGTGGTTCATATATTTGAGAAAATCTCTAGAAATCTTAAGCTTCTTCAGCTGGAGTTTCTTCAACTTTTACAGGCTTAGGAGCAGCTGGTTTAGGAGCTTCTACCGGAGCATCAGATACTACATCAAACTCGAAGTTGTACTCTACATTTCTGTGAAGTCTAACCACTGCAGTTACCTTACCGGTTCTTTTAATAGTATTCCCTGGAATTTTGATGTATTTTTTTTCAACTTGTACACCAGCTTTAGCCAATGCTGCAGAAAGATCTGCATTGTTAATCGATCCGAATAATCTGTCACCAGAACCTACTTTTGTAGGGATTGTGATAGAAGTTTTCTTCAATTGATCAACTACTGCGTTTGCAGCGGCGATTAATTTTGCTTCTTCTTCTTTTCTAGCTTCCAACGTAGCTTCTAAAGTCGCTTTGTTTTTTGGTGTAGCTAAAAGAGCAATTCCTTGAGGTAACAAGAAGTTTCTTGCATAACCTGGTTTTACATTTACTGTATCGAATTCAAGACCTAAATTTTCTACGTCTTTTTTAAGGATAATTTCCATTGTTGTTGTCCGTTTTTTAGTTTTAGAGAAAAGAATAAAGAAAAAAGAAGAAAGACTGTTGTCTTAAAAATTATTTCTTTTCTTCAATCTAAAAATCGTTAGAATTAATTATTGATTCAGCAACTTAAAAAAAGAGAAAAAGACCAAGATCTTTTCTCTTTTCTCTTGTTTCTTTTTGTCTTATTTTAATAAGTCAGCTACGTAAGGCATCATTGCAAGGTGTCTTGCTCTTTTGATCGCCGAAGAAACTTTTCTTTGATATTTTAAAGAAGTACCGGTGTATCTTCTTGGTAAAATTTTACCTTGTTCGTTAACGAATTGTAATAAGAAATCAGCGTCTTTGTAATCAACGTGCTTGATTCCGAATTTTTTGAATCTACAGTACTTTTTATCAGTTTTTGTATTGATATCAAGTGGAGTAAGAAATTTTACTTCAGATTCACCTCCAGCAGAGGCTTGTTTAGCCATATCATCTATTGCCATGTCTTTGTCTTTTTTAAATTTTGGGTTAGTAATTAAGCTCTTGAAGCTTTAAGTTTAGTTCTTCTAGTTACAGCATAGTCAATAGCATGCTTGTCTAGTTTTGTAGTCAGGTAACGAATTACTCTTTCGTCACGTTTGAATGCCAATTCTAAGTCAGCAACTACAGTTCCTTCACCTTTAAACTCGATCAAAGTATAGAATCCGTTCTTTTTTAATTGAATCGGATAAGCTAATTTCTTCAATCCCCAATTTTCTCTAGTGACAATCTCACAGTTTTTTTCTTTGATAAGATCTTCAAATTTTTTCACTGCTTCCTCCACCTGAGCATCAGATAGAACGGGAGTTAAAATGAAAACAGTTTCGTAATTGTTCATAATGTAAATGAATTTGTTAATTATTTCGAGGTGCAAAAATATGAATTTTATTTATAATACACAATAAACCAGTAGTGATATGAAGAAATTAATTTGATAATTTGTGGAAATCCAGTTTAAAATTGAATCTAAGCTGTTTCATCTTCTTTACTTCTGATTTCCGCAAGAAAATTCATTTTCAAAACATCATAAAGAGAATGCCTGCTGACTAAAATGGATAATATAGAAGAAACCATTCCGGCCAACATCAAATGGAAGATCAATGAATGGCGGTCGGTCATTTCTAAAACAATAATGGCTGACGTAAATGGTGCTCTCGTAATTCCGGTAAGAAAGGCAACCATTCCTGCAAGAATGACAACATTGGTTTCATTTGGAGTTAAATGAATAGCCCCCGAAATGACAGAACCGATACTTGCACCCGCCGTTAATGCCGGAGCGAAAATTCCGCCTGCACCTCCGGAAGTGAATGATAGGGCAGGACCCAACATTCTCAGAACAGGAACATACCAATCTTCATGCTTATCCTGAGTGAAAAGTACACGCTCCATGATTTCTTTTCCTGAACCTAAAATTTCACGACTTATAAAGAAAGAAATGCATGCAATAATTAAAGCGCAACCCATTAGAAATAAAACATTTGATTTGTCGGTTTTCAGTGTTCTTTTTTTCCAGTCATTCATTTTCAACATAATTACAGAAAGCTGGCTTGCTAAGATTCCTGCAACTCCTCCTACCAAGATAATAGGAAACATCACCATCAGTGAAACGTCATTGGTTTTTGGATACCCTAAATAAAGATATGAGCCTGCCAATGTCTGCGCCGTTAAACCTGCAATAATAACTGCAGTGAAAAGTGCAGTTTTAAAATAATTGATATGCGTTTTTGAAAGTTCTTCTACGGCAAATACAATTCCGCCGAGTGGAGTGTTAAAAGCTGCTGCCAATCCTGCTGCGGCTCCGGTCATGATCATGTTTTTCTTCGAAATTTTAGGCCACCATTCCGGAAGATATTCATTAACTTTTCTGAAAATAGAACCTGCTATCTGAATGGTAGGACCTTCTCGTCCGACTGCGCCACCACCGATTACTAAAACAACGGAAGAAATGATTTTAAAAACGATAATCTTTAAGCTTAAAAGGCTTCGTATTTTTTTATGCTCTTTAGGATTTGCCAGTTCTACTGCTGCCATCACCTGCGGAATACCGCTGCCTTTCGCATACGGTGCAAATTCTTTTACCAGCCACCAGGAAAGTACAAAACCAACCGGAGCAATCAGGAAAATCATCCAGTCTTGCCAGTTGAGAATAAAGTGCAGAAGATTTTCACCCCAGGCAAATACTTTTGCGTACATCACGGCAAAAAAACCTGTAATCACCGAACCGATCCAAAATGGAATTGCCTGAAGCAGATTTTGTTTCAGGTGTTCGTTTCGGATGTTGTCAAAAGATTTTTTAAGACTTGTTCGGAAGTAGATGAATATTCTACGCATACTTCAAATTTAGTTTAATTTTTATTAAATCAAAAAATAAAGTAGTTATAATCTTATTAAAATTTACAAATTCGTAATCTTTTAATAGATGTTTAGAAGCAGTTATACTCATTCATAAAAAAACCTTCGAAAAAATTCGAAGGTTATATTTAACAACTTTAGCAATTACTACTACTAATTATTTATATCTCGGTGTTCAAATCCCAGTTTTGAAGGTAATCATGAACATGTTTCAGCATCATTCCACCCAAAGAACCGTCTACTACTCTGTGATCGTAAGAGTGAGACATAAACATCAACTGACGGATCGCGATTACATCACCATCCTTAGTTTCAAGAACAGCAGGTTTTTTCACAATGGCTCCGATTGCCATAATTGCAACCTGCGGTTGAGGAATAATTGGAGTTCCCATCAAGTTTCCAAAGCTGCCAACGTTAGATATCGTGTATGTTGCTCCTTGAGTATCTTCGGGTCTTAATTTTTTATTTCTTGCTCTGTAAGCCAAATCGTTGATTGCTTTCGCTAATCCAGAAAGTGATAACTGATCAGCATTTTTGATTACAGGAACGATAAGGTTTCCATCTGGTAAAGCAGTTGCCATACCGATGTTGATGTTTTTCTTTTTGATGATATTGTCACCGTTAATCGAAACATTGATCATTGGGAAATCCTGAATTGCCTTTACAATTGCTTTCACGAAAATCGGCATGAAAGTCAGTTTTTCTCCTTCACGCTTTTCGAACATATCTTTGTTTTTCGCTCTCCATTTTACAACGTTGGTTACGTCAGTTTCAATGAAAGAGGTAACGTGAGGAGCGATGTGTTTTGCTTTCACCATGTTTTCAGCGATGATTTTTCTCATTCTGTCCATCGGAATGATTTCGTCACCTGCAGCTACAGAAATTGTAGAAGCCGGAGCTGAAGTTACCGATTGTGGAGTAGACGCTGCCTGAACCGGAGCCGCTTGTTGCTGAACCGCCTGTTGAGGCTGGTTTCCTCTGTTGGAAACGTGTGATAAAATATCTTCTTTGGTAATTCTTCCTTCTAAACCACTTCCTTTGATGGTTTTCAGTTCAGCTTCAGAAATATTTTCCTGCTGAGCAATAGATTTTACAAGAGGTGATAAATAAAGATCTCCGGAGAATTCTACGTGGGAAGTAGCTGTTGGGTTTAAAGGCTCTTCAATTGCTTTAATAGTTTCTGCATCGGGAGCAGTGGTCTCAGTTTTTATTTCTTCAGAAGCTGTACTTCCGCCTTCTCCTTCAATTTCTAAAATGGCGATGGCTTCACCTACTTTTGCAACTTCGTCTTTCTGCTTCAGGATCTTTACGATTTTCCCCGAAACAGGTGTCGGTACATCAGAATCTACCTTGTCTGTTGCAATTTCTACTACCGAGTCATCTTCTTTTACCTGATCACCTTCATTGAATAACCAAGTGATTACCGTAGCTTCCATCACGCCTTCACCCATAGAAGGAAGCAATAATTTATATTCTGCCATTTTCTAATTTTAGATTTTGACAAATATATAAAAAAAATCGGTTTTTTTATGAAATAGATAATGCTAGAAAAATTCGATGTAAATATTTTCGCCGACATTTAATCCGAAAAGGGTTTTGGCGCCGTTCTTTTTACTGCCTTTGTAAATGGTTAATTCGAGTTGCTGACTGTCATTGAAAATAGCTGCAGACTGCCCATGGTATTCGGTTTCTCTGTCCCAGTCTGCAACTACCTCGGTATGACTATAGTAGATTTTCGATAAACTTAAGTTTCTGAACTTTATTGTGAATTTTTCGAAACCTTTTGCCAAAGTTTCAAAGAATTCTCTACTGATATTTGATATTATATTTCCGAAATTATCAATGTACATTACTTCGCCGATAATCATTTTTTCTGCCTCGTTATAAACAGGTTTTGGAAATAAAAGCTGCTTTACATCTTCTATTTTTCTTCCAATGACTTCCGGAAGTCCACCATTTGCTAAATGTACCGCAACGGGAACGAAAACATCCGTAGAAGTAAAATTGACGATATCATCAAATCTGTTGTTCAGCGTAATTTCGTAGATCGCTTCAGGTTTAATATCGAAAAAAATCAAGCTTAATAAACCGTTGTCCGAAGCCAAAAAATACGAGCCGTCTGCTTTGTACACAATATTTCTCCTTGACTTGTGAAAAAAGCTGTCGACTGCTACGATATGAATAGTTCCTTTTGGAAAATAAGGATAGGCATTTCTTACAATATAAGAAGTCTGAATAAGATTATATGCCTGAATATCATGACTGATGTCGATGCTGTTTACCTGAGGATTCAAAGACAGGATTTTCCCTTTCATAGCCGAAACTCTGTAATCTAAACGTCCGAAATCTGAAGTAAGGGTAATAATTGACATGAATAATCTGATAGAACTGCAAATTTATCTAAAATAAAAGAAAAGAATTAAATAATGTGGATAAGAATTTGATTTAAATCCGAAAAAAAACTTTTAAATTTAAAATCTAAAATAAAATGTTTGCATGTTTGAATTAACGTATGATTTAGAAGATATTGATTCGAAAAACTTCTACGGAGTTAATAACCAATATTTCAATTTAATAAAATCCAGCTTTCCAACGCTTAAAATTACCGGCAGAGATCACCACATTTTTGCTATGGGAAATCAGGAAGCATTAGATATATTTAAACAGAAACTCGATGATATTGTGAGTTTCATTTCAAAAAACAATTCTATAGGGCTCAAAGATGTAGAAAACTTTCTGAATCTTAAAGATGAGAACGAAAAACATTTAGTTTTCGATCAGGATATCATTGTAAAAGGCGTTAACGGAAAAATAATTAAAGCAAAAACAACCAACCTCAAACGACTGGTTAAAGAAACCGAAAAAAAAGATATGGTTTTTGCGATAGGCCCTGCAGGAACAGGGAAAACATATACGAGTGTTGCTTTAGCTGCAAGGGCATTAAGAGATAAGGAAGTAAAGAGGATCGTTTTGACGAGACCAGCAGTAGAAGCCGGTGAAAGCCTCGGATTTTTACCCGGAGATCTGAAGGAAAAGCTTGATCCGTATTTACAGCCATTATATGATGCACTTCGCGACATGATTCCGCATGAAAAACTGGAAGGTTTTATGGAGAAGAAAATCATCGAGGTTGCTCCGCTGGCTTTCATGAGAGGGCGTACTCTTGATGATGCTTTTGTAATTTTGGATGAAGCTCAGAATACAACCCACGCTCAAATGAAAATGTTTCTGACGAGAATGGGGATGAATGCTAAATTTATTATCACGGGCGATCCGACACAAATCGATTTACCGCCAAAACAGCATTCCGGCTTAAAAGAAGCTATGAGAATTCTGAAAGATGTTAAAGAAATTGGTTTTGTATATCTGACAGAGGAAGATGTAGTACGTCATCCTGTGGTGAAAAAAATTATTTTGGCTTACAACGAAGAAGATAAAAAGACGAGGGAATAAAGTATATATGATATTTTCCATAAATGCTTAAAAATATTTTGCGAATCCATAAAAAGTGATATATTTGCGATCATAAAATTTGTTAAAACTTTAAACTATGAAAAAATTATTATTGGTTGCTGCTTTTGCTTTTTTAGGTAACGTAGCGGTGAAAGCTCAAGAAGTAAGATTCGGCGCAAAAGCAGGATATTCTATGTCTACAATTAAATATGAAAGCGATTTGGGATCTGAAAGTTCTGATCCTGTTCATACTTTTTATGTTGGAGGTTTAGTAGAATATAAATTAAGTGATAAATTTGGTATTCAGGGAGAAGTATTATATTCACCACTAGGAGGTAAATACGTAATTAAAGAAGAGGATGAAGACGATCCAGATACCTTTTTTAACTTGAAAACAAAAACTACTTTAGGTACTTTATTGATTCCGGTTTCTGCAAAATATTTTATAACTGAAAATCTTTCAGTTTCTGCAGGTGCAAGTTTTGGGGTAATTCTTTCAGCTAAGCAAGAAACAGTATTTGATGGAGGTTTTAATATTCCTGGTGTCGAGATTGGTACAGATAATGAAATGGATATTAAAGATCAGACAAACACATTAAATATTGCTCCTTTCATCGGTGCAGAATATATGTTGGAAAATGGATTATTCTTTGATGCAAGATATAACTTAGGTGTTTCTAATCTTGCTAAAAATCCAGAATTTAATGAAACAGCTAAGAACAGCTTTTTACAAGTTGGTGTAGGTTTCAAATTCGGAGGAAACTAGATTTAAAATAACATACAGATTATTAAGCAGAACAATTTTTGTTCTGCTTTTTTTGTGGTGTGGTACCTTGCGGCATCTGTTTTGCTATTATGTGAATCATAATGTTAATAACAAATTTTTAATTAATAACTATGAAAAAACTATTATTACTGGGTGCATTTGCTTTCTTTGGCAGTGCAGCTCATGCACAGGAAGGTTTAAAACTGGGGGGTCATATCGGGGCTCCGGTAGGTGATGCAAGCAAATATGCGTCTTTCACATTTGGTGTGGATGGTGCTTATATGTGGAATATTGCTAAAAACTTTGATCTTGGTGTAGCGACAGGATATTCGCATTTTGTTGGTAAAGATTATGATTTTAAAGGTAACAGATATAAATCGGATGACTTTGGTTTTATACCTGTTGCAGTAGCCGGAAAGTACAGATTTGCTAAAGCTCCTATTTTTGTTGCATTAGATTTAGGATATGCTGTTTCTGTAAAAGATGGGGTAGACGGTGGATTGTACGCACAACCAAAATTTGGTTATAAGACGACTAAGTTAGAATTGTATGTAGGTTATCAGACTATTGGAAGCAGGAGAGATTTTGACAGAGAAAGGATAGAGAATAATTTTGGAGCCATTAACTTTGGAGTCAATTTCTTTTTAAAGTAAAATATTTAAATATAGATCATAATAAACTCCAATTGAAGAATTGGAGTTTTTTTGTTAATATTTTTAAATTGTATGTATTTAATTCTCAGATATGCGAGTTTTCTCCAAAAAAGTCAATGTTGATGGGTGATTTTTATCATGTTAACAAATTTTAATATTACATTTTGACATTATACATTTGCACCCAGAAAGTATAAAATTATTCAAAATGAAAAAATTATTAATTGCTAGTGCTGTTGCACTTTTCGGTTTATCAAACGCTCAAATCGCTAAAGGAGCTACTTATTTATCTGGAACTGTTAGTTATTCTTCTACAGAAGATAACAATGAGGATACAAAAATCGAAGACTTCAGAATCGTACCTACTGTAGGTTATTTTGTTGCACCTAACTTAGCTATTGGAGCAGGACTTGGATATGCTTCAAGCAGCGAAAAAGTTACTTACAATGATGGTTTTGAAAAAGGTACTCTTTCTGCATTTGTAGTTGAGCCTTTTGTAAGAAAATACTGGACTTTAGGAGATAAATTATACATTTTCGGTCAGCTTTCAGTTCCTATGGAATTTGGTAATGCTAAATATGAAGAAACTGAAAATAACAACTCATTCTCTGAAAAAGTAAACTACAATTCATTCGGTGTTTCTGTAAAACCAGGTTTAGATTATTTCTTAAACAAAAACTGGACTATTGAAGCAACAATCGGAGAATTTGGTTACAACACCACAAAATGGGATGTTGAAGGTGCTCAGAACACCAATAATTTCAACTTCGGTTTGAACCTTGCTAATGTAGGTATCGGTGTAAAATATGTTTTCGCTAAGTAATTGGTAAAATATAAATTAATATAAATCCTGAGATTTTTCTCAGGATTTTTTTTGTTCAAATATCTTCCAACTTAAAATTTTATAAAATCTTTATGCTTAAATAGTTATTTTTACCCCACATTTTAATTTCATTGATCACATCACTAAAAGCTCAATATAGTCAATATTTTTCAAGCGTATTATCCATATTGCTTGTTTCTGTGCTTTGTTTCGTAGTGCGAGATGAAATCAATTACCGGGTTGCTGCACTTATTCTTTTGCTTACAGTTTCAGTAGTTGCCATGCTTTTTGATATTCTTCCTGTACTTTTATCGGCCTTTTTAAGCGCAGTAATTTGGAATTACTTTTTTATTCCCCCACAATTTACTTTGCATATCAGCAGTACAGAAGATCTTTTGATGTTTCTCTCATATTTTTTTGTGGCATTACTCAATGCAGTTTTGACCTTCAAAATAAGACAGGCAGAGCGAAAAGCCAGGGACAAAGAAGAAAAAGAACAGACAATAAAATTGTATAATACGCTGCTGAATTCTTTATCGCACGAATTGAGAACCCCAATTGCAACTATTTTAGGAACTGTTGATACATTGAAAGATTCAAATCATAAATTAAATACGCTGCAACAGATGGATTTGCTGAATGATATTGATATCGCAACCGTGCGTCTCAACCGACAGGTAGAAAATATCCTGAACATGAGCCGTATAGAAAGTGGTATTCTGAAACCAAAATCAGACTGGTGCGACGTCAATGAGCTGGTCAATGCCGTAATCCAAAAAATAGATTTAACGGAAGGTCATAAAATAGTATTTGCAGAAAACGAAAATCTGCCATTTTTTAAACTAGATATCGGTTTTACCGAGCAGATTTTACTAAACATTTTGCACAATGCAGTTCATTATACACCAGCTAACTCATGGATTGAAGTTCTTGTTATTCATGATTCTGAAAACTGTAAAATTGTAATTTCGGACAACGGAAAAGGCATTCCTGAAAGCGAACATATTTTAATCTTTGATAAATTCCGTAGACTTCCGGAGAGCAAAACTGGCGGCAGCGGGCTTGGTTTATCGATCGTAAAAGGATTTACAGAAGCACAAGGTGGAAAAATACAGCTGCAGAATAACATTCCGAACGGTGCGGTTTTTATCATCGAAATTCCCGCAGAAACATCTTACATAAATAGTCTGAAAAATGAATAAACATGAGATTTTAGTAGCTGACGATGAAGCTCAGATCAGAAAACTTCTTCAGATTACATTAGAAAGCAATGATTATAAAGTTCGTCTGGCAACGACAGGAAAAGAAGCGCAGATTCTGGCTGCCAATCATCCGCCGGAGCTTATCATTCTTGATCTTGGATTACCGGATAAAAGCGGCCATATCGTTTTAAAAGAGCTTCGCGAATGGTACAATAAAGCTATTCTTATTTTATCTGTAATTGATAACGAAGAAGACATCGTTTCTGCCTTAGACAACGGTGCTACAGATTATCTGACCAAACCTTTTCGCACGGCGGAACTCATGGCGCGGATTCGTGCTGCTATCCGCAGAAATAATGTAGAAAATGATGATTCTAATATGAAGATCGGAGAACTTGAAATTGATATTATCTCCCGTACAGCCAAAAAAAGCGGTGAAGTCTTAAAAGTGACTTCCACAGAGTTCAATTTACTTTCACTTTTTGCAAGAAATGAAGGAAGAGTTTTAACCCACCAATTCATTTTAAAAGAAATCTGGGGCGTAGGATTTCAGACTGAAACTCAATATTTGCGAGTGTTTGTTGGTACCTTACGCAAGAAAATCGAAGATAATCCCAATCAGCCGAAGTATATTGTGACGGAAAGTGGAGTGGGTTATAGATTTGGGAAGTGATGTTTACATTAAATCAATTTTACTTTTCGTAGGCAAAAGTAATAGGCTGATTATGTCTATTTTTTATATATTTATTTACATTTAAATAATTCATCCAAGAATTAGCGCTGTCTCGAGCACTGCACGCGTACATGTTGTCTGAACTGCAATATTTTTTTGGATAGCCTAAAGAAGTTTTAAATTTTAATTCTAATAATTTTATAACTGCATATACGCCATTATCATTTTCGCTGCCGCCACCTCCGGCAAATGCGATATTAATGTCGTATTTTAAAATTTCATAAATTTTGTCAAAATCTAAATCTTCTTTTGTGCCTAGAAAATCAACTTTAGATTTTACTAAATAATATTTGTAAAGATCATATTCACTTAATTTTAAATAGTTATCCAAAAAGTCCTGTCTAGTTTCAGCCTTTTCAAAGTTTCCAATAAAAGAAAGTCCAAAATCTCTATTCATAAATGAATATAAATGTCTTGGATTCATTTCTACTGTTTTAATTGCATTTAAAGCATCACCAATTTGGCTATAGTTAATTTGAGAGAGAAGAAAAGACATTTCATCTTCAAATTTCTTTTTGTCATCAGCTTTTGCCATTACTTTTTTGAAATCAATTTTGAAATTTTTTACTTTGCTATCGATATTTCCGTACCAATCTTTTTTTTCGGGTTCTTTATATACAATTTGAATTTTTGCAAATTCTATTGCTTTAACTATTTGAAGTTTTACTTTGTCATTTTCTGTCTGTAAAGATTCTAAAGACGCAATGATATCATCTGAGCTGCCCTTGAATTTTATTACGTAATTATGACAAAGCCCAATAATTCCTAAATCTTCAAAAAGTTTTGACTTTAGTAGGTAAGATTCCAGATGTTTTTTATTTGAAATCGTTTTGTTCCAATTTTTAGAATAAAATTTATCAATTATTCTACCTGCGGAATAAGTAAGTTGCCAGTCTTTTTCATAAATCAGACACCAATACTCAAAAGCAGTTATTTCATCCAGAGTCAAGCTATATATTAATGAGTTTTCTAACTTTCTTCTTTCAGCAAATGTTAAATCTGTTTTTAAAACATTGATGGAATTCTGTAAATCAGTATTTCCTATAAAATCAATATTGTTTTTTTTACAATAATCTGTAAGATAAACCAATTGCTTAAGAAATCTATACGGAAAAGTTGGAAGTGCATAATTAAAATCAATATCATCTTTATCAAATTGCTCAGCCAAAGCAATAACTTTTTCAGGATTAGATCGGGTAAGTTTAATAAAAGAATTCAAAGCAATAGAGTCATCTTCATTTGAAAGCGAATCAAAAAGATCATTTTCTATATCGTTTTTTACTTGTTTAAGTTGAGAATTTTCAAAAGAGTTTTTTGATTCGTTCCACTTATAATTCTTGTAATGATTGGCAAAAAATATTACTAAGTTCAATTTTGAAATCTCATAAAAATCTTCTTCAATATGATAATTCATCTGTCCGGATTCGTCGGGAACTGCAATGTTAGATTTTGTAAGGAGTCTTATTAAATTGATAATTTCTGCATTGTTATTTTTATGCTCATTAAACCTGTATCTGTTTTTTAAAAATAATGATGACAAAACCAATAATACTCTAGAGTCTTTTTGATTAATAAGATTATCAATATTATTAGTTTTCAACCAATTTGAATTGAAGATTTCACTTCTTTTAGACTCAAGGAAATCAAGTTTAGTTTGGGTAAGTTCTTGTATTTGAAAATCTGTTTTCCGGTCTTCAAAAGGTGTTAATAAAAATGCGTCTGCCAAATCCGAAAATGCAATTTTATTTTGGTTCTTTATTAAAAATTCCCTGTACTTTTTTACTGAAATTGTAGAATCAAATTTAAATTCGTTTTGAAGAAAGAAAGAATTTTCAGAGATAATTCTTTTAGCTACGTTGGCTTCATTTGTATGAATGATGTGATAACCTAAATATTCTGTCAAAGGATCATCGCTTTCTAAATAATTTCCAATTTCTAAGAATGATGTAAAATCACCTTTTCTAATTTTCTGATCAAGTTCATAAATTTTATCGTTTTTACGAAAAGCTATGTTCTGGCCGAAAAAATTCCCCGAAATTAAAATGAATAAAAAGATTATGTTTTTCAATTATTTTAAATTAAAATTATCAATATAAATCTATAAATGTTTACAGAGATAAAAATAATAAAATTCTTGTACAGAAAGATAAACTTATTTCCACTTTACAGGTAGTTCAGTTTTCAATAGTATTGATAAATAATTATATGTTTTTCCAGCAAATTTCTCATGAAAAGTAGTGCGAGTTTTTTTAATCTTAATCTTTATAAAATCTTTACACAACTCACCCAAAAATTTACATTTTACCAATAGTTTTCAGCGCAATTTTGTACTTGAAAATTAAATGTAAAATCTGTGAAAAACGAAATTAAAAAAAAGGTCACCTTAGCATCGCTCATCGTAGCAATGGGAATTATTTACGGTGACATCGGTACAAGCCCGCTCTATACTTTCAAAGCAATCATTGGCGAACGGAATATCAGTGAAATATTAGTTTTAGGCGGTATTTCGTGTATATTCTGGACTTTAGTTCTCCAAACCACCGTGAAATATGTATGGTTAACCTTAAAAGCCGATAACCAAGGTGAAGGCGGTATTTTTTCTCTATATTCCTTAGTCAGAAGATACGGAAAAAAAATAGTGATTCCCACGATGATTGGTGCGGCAGCACTTTTGGCAGATGGTATCATCACACCGGCAGTTTCTGTAACCTCCGCAATAGAAGGTCTGGAAATGATTAAAGGAATCGGTCGTGTTCCTATTGTTCCTATTGTAATTATCGTGATTTCTTTAGTGTTTTTTTTACAGAGGTTTGGTACTCAGAAAGTAGGAAGGGCTTTTGGACCCGTCATGGTCATTTGGTTTAGTGTATTACTCATTTTAGGATTGAGCCAGATTATCCATTATCCTTCCGTAATCAAAGCACTGAATCCTTATTATGCTTACGAGCTTTTAGCTCAATATCCTAAAGGTTTTTGGCTATTGGGCGCAGTTTTTCTCTGTACAACAGGAGCCGAGGCTTTGTACTCGGATCTCGGACATTGCGGAAGAGAAAACATCAGAATTACCTGGGGTTTTGTAAAGGTTTGCTTAGTTGTAAATTATCTCGGACAGGCTTCGTGGTTGCTTCATCAGGGAAATCCTTTGCTGGAAGGTAGAAATCCGTTTTTTGAAATGATGCCTGAATGGTTTTTAATTCCGGGAGTAATAATTTCAACACTTGCTGCAATTGTAGCTTCACAAGCTTTGATCAGCGGATCTTTTACTTTGATCAATGAGGCTATTAACCTCAATTTCTGGCACAGAGTTGCGATCAAACAACCTACAGAAACCAAAGGTCAAATCTATATTCCGAGTGTGAATAATATGTTGTGGATAGGTTGTGTGCTCGTTGTTTTGTACTTTCAAAATTCATCAAGAATGGAAGCAGCCTATGGTTTGGCAATCACTTTGGCGATGATGATGACGACTTTCTTATTGTCGTATTTCTTACTATACAAATTAAAATGGAACAAAATTTTGGTATTTTCTTTATTGCTTGTTTTTGCAATCATAGAAATCTCTTTTTTCATTGCCAATTTGGTTAAATTTCAGGAAGGCGGCTACATTACGGTTTTCGTAGGTGGAGTATTCTTTATGGTCATGTATATCAGTTATTTTGGAAGGAAAATCAACAACAGATACACCAAATTTACTGATCTGGGTAAGTTTTCAAGCCAGATCGTGAATTTGAGTAATGACGAAGAAATCCCAAAATATACGACACATCTTATATATTTAACCAAAGCAGATCGAAGAGATCAGATCGAAGAGAAAATAATCAATTCTATTTTTGATAAAAAACCAAAAAGAGCTGATGTTTATTGGTTTTTCCATATCAACAGAACCAATCATCCGTACACGTTAGATTATGAAGTTTCTGAACTTGTAGATGATAAGGTGATCAAAATAGTCCTGAATATTGGTTTTAGAATCAAGCCGAGAACCGAATTGTATTTTGAGAAAATAATTGACGACCTGATTGCCAATAAAGAACTGAATCTGCATCTGAGAAATAACGGCACAACTAAATACAATCCTACCATCGATTTCAAATTTATCATTATGGAAAAATATCTTTCGGTGGAGAATGAATTTGCATTAAAAGAAGGGATTATTCTCAATTCTTATTTCTTCCTGAAACGTTGGGGGCAAAGAGATGAAGATGCTTTCGGATTAGACCGGAATGATGTTCTGGTGGAGCATATGCCATTAGTTTTTGAGCCTTTGAAGATCCTGAATCTTGAACGTAAATTATAAATGACTAAGTAAATCATTAAAAACTATAAATATTTATATCAATTCCAAGCCATTGGAGGGTAAAATACTACCTAAATTAACTCAATTTTAAATAAATGAAAGCAAAATTTTTAATAGCTATCACTGCAATCTGCACTATACAGTCAATTTTCTTACATGCTCAGGAAAAGTCAACAGATTCTTCCGCTACGGTCAGAATCCCGTTTGAAGGATATGATTTGACTTGGATCAACGGTCAAAACCGGCAAACTGATTTCCCTTTAACCTTAAAAGATAAAAATGATGAAACCGTAATTACAGGAGTTGCTTATGTAGATTCTTATTACAATTATGATTTTAATCGTCCGAAAGATAATACGCACACGATTTCTTCTGCAATTGGCCGGTCCAATGAGTTTACAATCAATATGGCAAGTATTGGTCTTGAAACCAATTATAAAAATATCATCGGAAGATTATGGTTACAATTCGGCCAGATGGGCTCAATCATTCAGGATCTTGACGGCACTGTGAATCATGGAAAAAACACAAGTGTAGGCAACTTAAAATATATACGGGAAGCCTCTGCCGGTTATCATTTTGATGTGATGCACGGATTAAATTTTGAAGCCGGAATTTTTATGAGTTATATCGGCTTAGAAAGTTATGTTTTGGGTGAAAACTGGAATTATCAGCGGAGTTTGGTCTGCGATTTTACACCGTTTTATTTTCAGGGCGCAAGAATTCAGGCTTATCCGAGTAAGAAATTTAAAACTGAAGTATGGGTGATGAATGGATGGCAGACCTACAATTCCTGGAATAGCGGTTTAGGTTTAGGAATTTCAAATTATTACCGGCCAAACGAAAATTTACAGCTGGTTGCCAATTTTTACCTGAACGGAAAAGATACCAGAAACAATCCTGAAATACGTCGCTTTCATCACGATCACAGCGTTGTTGCGAGATATTATAAAAATAAGGAAAGTAAGGGTTTGTCTCAGGCGGCTTTCAGCATCAACAATCACTATGGTTTTCAAAGTGGAGGTGGTTTAAAGGCAAAAGAAAACTTTATGATAGGAACTTCAATTGCCAACAGATTGTGGTTTAATCAAAATAAATTGGCGCTCTCACTTCGTGCAGATGCGATTACAAATCCCGGAGCATATCTTGCATTTTCGCCGTCACCTGTTGCTGATAATGATTTTAATGAAGCAATCTCAGAAGGTGAAGATCTCAAAATGTTTCAGGGAACGGCTACTTTAGATTTTATGCCCAATCAGTTTATCACATTCAGATTAGAATATGGCTTTCGAAAAAGCAACATTCCGTATTTTGCAGGGAGCGGAGGAACGACAAGTCCTGATGGCTGGATCGACACACCTATTGAAAATTGGCGTCCCGATCTGAGAAAATCCGACAGCAGAATTACTTTTGCAGTGATGTTTAGACTGTAGTTAAAATTACAATCCTGAAGGGATGATTTAACAAAGGATGAGATAAGATCCTATCAATTAATAATAAAAAAAACTCTCGGAACACATCTGAGAGTTTTTATTTTTTGAAAATTTTGTTAAATTATTTCCCAAACATTCCGCCCATTCCAGGCATATTTGGCATTTTGCTCATCATCTGCATCATTTGTTTTCCTTGAGGACCCTGCATCATCTTCATCATTTTTCCCATCTGGTCAAATTGTTTCATTAATGCATTGACGTCTTCAATTTTTCTTCCTGCACCTTTAGCAATTCTGCTTTTTCTCTGAGTATTGATGATAGAAGGCCTTCTTCTTTCTTCAGGCGTCATCGAATAAATAATGGCTTCAATGTGTTTAAATGCATCATCACTAATTTCTACATCTTTAATGGCTTTTCCAACTCCCGGAATCATTCCCATCAAGTCTTTCATATTACCCATTTTTTTGATCTGATTGATCTGCTTTAAAAAATCATCAAAACCAAATTCGTTTTTAGCAATTTTCTTGTGAAGTTTTTTTGCTTCTTCTTCATCAAATTGTTCCTGAGCTCTTTCAACTAAAGAAACAACGTCTCCCATTCCTAAGATTCTGTCGGCCATCCTTTCGGGGTAAAAAAGGTCTAAAGCTTCCATTTTTTCTCCGGTAGAGATAAATTTGATTGGCTTTTCTACAACCGAACGAATCGTTAAAGCCGCCCCACCTCGTGTATCGCCGTCTAATTTAGTTAAAACAACTCCGTCAAAATTTAAAGCTTCGTTAAAAGCTTTTGCCGTATTCACAGCATCCTGACCGGTCATTGCATCTACAACGAATAATGTTTCGCTTGGTTTAATGAAATAATGTACAGATTTAATTTCGCTCATCATCTGCTCATCAATCGCAAGACGACCAGCCGTATCGACAATTACCACATCGTGGCCATTCTGCTTTGCAAAATTGATCCCGTTTTCAGCAATCGTAGAAGGATTTGTTGCGCCTTCTTCTGTATAAACCGGGACACCGATTTGTCCGCCAAGAACTTTCAGCTGATCGATCGCTGCAGGACGGTAAACGTCGCAGGCAATCAATAGAGGTTTTTTATTCTTTTTAGTTTTTAAATAATTAGCAAGCTTTCCTGAAAAAGTTGTTTTACCAGAACCCTGAAGTCCGGCGATCAAAATCACAGAAGGTTTTCCTGAAAGATTGATGCCCTCCTGAGAACCTCCCATCAAATCTACCAGCTCGTCATGAACAATCTTTGTCATTAATTGTCCCGGAGTAAGCGATGTAAGAACGTTTTCTCCTAAAGCTTTATCCTGAACTCTCTTTGTAAGATCTTTCGCTACTTTATAATTAACGTCGGCATCCACCAATGCTCTGCGGATCTCTTTTACGGTTTCCGCCACGTTGATCTCGGTAATCTTTCCACGTCCGGAAAGATTGTGAAGCGCTTTGTCTAATTTATCCTGTAAACTATTGAACATATTGATTGTAAATTATAGTGTGCAAAAATAAGTAATTTTTAATAATTTATCATATATAGTATCAAGAGATTTGTTTTGAATATCAATTATAATCTTATTTTTGCAAAATGAATTTTTCAGACAGCCTGATCGTTATTCTTTTAATAGCATTTTTAAATATTGCTGTATTTATACTGTTTAAAAAGTATCTACACAGTAAAGAAAATGCAGGGATGAAATTTCTCACGCTGAATATTGCTAAAGATTTGATTTGGTTGGTGATTTCATTAATGATATTAGAAAAGACAAGGGCTAATTTTTTACTCATCATAATTTGCTTTATTGTTGCTTCTATAACGATATATATACCGGTAATAAAGCAGATTAACAAATCATGATTTTTTTGATGATAAATATCAATTTTTAATATTGGTAAAGTTTAATAAAATCAATATATTTGCACACGATTAAAAAAGAGATATGAATAGAAAAGTTTCTTCATTATTTTTCGCATTTTTATTTGTGTTAATAAGCGGTTTTGCTGCTGCACAACACGAGTCTGAGGGAGAAAAATCAGCTGAAAAGGTAGAGCACGCAGAGGAAGGGAAGCCTTTCAATGCTACCAAAATGATTATGGAACACATCAGTGATTCTAATGAATGGCATTTATGGACTACTAAAGATGAAAATGGAAAAGAAGATCATTTTTCTATCCCTTTACCTATTATTATTAAAGATAACGCAGGATGGCACACTTTCTTGTCTAATGATATTGCTCACGGTCACGAACACGACGGCTACACTTTGCACGAAGGGCAAGTAGTATCAACTAAAGGAATCGAAAAAGCAACTCTTTTTGCGGTGATTTCAGGAAAACAAAAAGCAAGCGATGTATTTTTTGATATGTCAATCACAAAGAATACCGCATCGATGTTCTTGTCTGTAATTTTTATGTTGATCATTTTTATTGGTATGGCAAGAAATTATAAGAAATCTCAGCTACCAAAAGGAGCAGGGAAATTATTAGAGCCAGTAATTGTATTCATAAGAGACGAAGTGGCTATTCCAAATATCGGTTCTGTAAAGTATAAAAGATATATGCCTTATTTATTGACTGCATTTTTCTTTATCTGGTTCAACAACTTATTCGGATTGATTCCTTTCTTTCCTGGTGGAGCAAACCTTACAGGAAATATAGCAATCACTTCAGTTTTGGCAATCATTACATTATTAATTACATTGTTCAGCGCCAATAAGGATTACTGGAAACACATCTTTATGCCGCCGGTTCCGTTATTGTTATATCCGATTATGGTTCCAATCGAGATCATCGGGATCTTTACAAAACCTTTCGCTTTAATGATGCGACTTTTCGCAAACATTACTGCAGGTCACATTATGATCTTAGCGATTATCTCTTTGATCTTTATCTTTCAATCACCATTCTTAGGATTTGCATCTGTACCATTAGCATTATTTGTTTCTGTATTGGAACTTTTAGTTGCGGCATTACAGGCATATATCTTCACAGTATTATCAGCATTGTTTATAGGTATCGCAGTTGCAGAACACGATCATGATCATGCACACAACGATGATGACAGTGTAGGTCACGACACAATGGTAGCTTAATTAAACGAAAATAATTTTAACTAAATATTTATTTATTATGGACATCACAACTGGAACAGGATTAATTTACGTAGGTATCGGTTTAGCAGTATTAGGAGTAGGTCTTGGTATTGGTAAAATCGGTGGGCACGCTATGGATGCTATCGCTAGACAGCCAGAACAAGCTGGTAAGATTCAGGGAGCAATGCTTATTGCTGCAGGTCTTATCGAAGGTGCTGGTCTTATCGCGATTATCTTTGGTGCTTTCATCAAGTAATTATCCTCAGAAAAAATATTCTTAGCAGTGAAGCGGTTGGCTGCTGCTAAGGATTTTTAAAAAAGAGATCCATAAATTATTACATTAAAAAAAGAATTACAGATATGGGAATTATAGAACCTGGAATTGGACTTTTGTTTTGGATGACGCTTACATTCGCTATCCTATTATTTATCCTTGCTAAATTTGCTTGGAAACCAATTGTAAATGCAGTAAATGACAGAGAATCTTCTATCGTTGATGCTTTGAATCAGGCTAAATTGGCTAAAAAAGAAATGGAAGATCTTAAATCTGATAACGAAAGAATCATTCGTGAAGCTAAGATTGAAAGAGATTCTATCCTTAAAGAAGCAAGAGAAATTAAAGACAGAATTGTAGGAGAAGCTAAAGATGTTGCAAAGGCGGAAGGTGATAAAATGATCGAAGCTGCTAAACAGACTATCCAGACTGAAAAAAATGCTGCCATGTCAGAAATCAGAACTCAGATCGGTGCTTTATCTGTAAATATTGCAGAATCTATCTTGCAGAAAAATTTAGAGAAAACTGAAGCTCAGGACGAGTTGGTTCAAAATTATTTAAACAAATCTAATCTTAACTAAGAATGCTTACATCTAAGGTAGCTAAGAGATACGCGCAAGGTTTGCTGGATTTCACAAACGAATCCGGACAGACTGCTGCTGTATTTTCTGAAATGAAAGATGTTAAGAAACTGATGTCTGAATCTGAGGATTTAAACAAATTTTTCAAGACGCCTTACATCGATGCAAAAAAGAAAGAGGACGTTGCAAAAGAGATTTTTAAAGCTTTTTCACCGGTTTCTCAGAATTTGATTACTTTAGTGATCAGACAGGGTCGTGAGAGTCATTTGAAGAATATTGCTCAACAATTCATCAACAAAGTTGAAGATATCAATGGAGTACAGAGAATTACACTTACCACTGCGACTCAGCTTTCAAAAGAAAATGTTGATCAGATTTTAAAATCAACAGATTTAGTAAAGGCAGGTTCAAACTTTGACTTAAATCTTACCATCAATCCTGATATTTTGGGAGGATATATTTTAAGAGTAGGAGATCAGCAGATCGATGCATCTGTAAAATCTAAGCTTAATAATATCAAAAAAGATTTTCATTTAAACTAACACACTTAAGATGAAGAAATTTATATTAGGGTCTATGCTTATCATTTCTTGTTTGGCTTTTGGACAAAAAGTGAAAATTAAAAAGGATATTGCTTATGTTGATGGTAAAGAATATGTAAAAGTACTTCCAGATCCCGCGGCAAGAGTTTGTTATAATATAACTTCTTTAAACGGAAATGATTTATTTTATTTAAAGTATAATACATATAATGACCCGATGCAGGTAGATTATAAAACTAATCCTGATGGTTCAGTTGGGTATTTTGAAGTTTTATCAGCAGATTTAGATACAGTTTATTTTGAAACTTTTCTTACTGGATGTTTAATGGGTTGTGATCGAAGAGAAAATATTGTCAAAATGCTGTTCGCTTCAAAAGCAGTTAAAGATGATGGCACAATTGATTTAGCTAAATTAGAAATTTTATCTAAAAAAGTTGGTTTCGAATATTCAAGAAAAAGGGATGAAGTAAAAGGTACTTCAAATTCAAATACTGTTATAATAAAAGAATCAAGACCTAGAAGTGGTTTTAATATCAGTTTAGGAAGATAAAAATTATTTAAAAAAGAAAAACAACCATATAATGGCAGAAATAAATCCGGCAGAAGTATCTGCGATCTTAAAACAACAGTTGGCCAACTTCGACACTCAATCAAATGTTGAGGAAGTAGGTACAGTTTTGACCATCGGTGATGGTATTGCTCGTGTATACGGGTTAGAAAATGTACAGTACGGTGAGTTGGTAAAATTTGCTAGCGATGTAGAAGGTATCGTACTAAACTTAGAAGAAGACAACGTAGGGGTGGCTCTTTTAGGTGAAAGTAAATTGGTAAGAGAAGGAGATACAGTAAGAAGAACAAACAGAATCTCTTCTATCAAAGTAGGAGAAGGAATGTTGGGTAGAGTAGTTGATACTCTTGGTAATCCTATCGATGGTAAAGGACCTATCGCAGGTGAATTATACGAAATGCCATTGGAAAGAAAAGCTCCGGGTGTTATCTATAGACAGCCGGTAACCGAGCCTTTACAAACAGGTATCGTTGCAATCGACTCAATGATTCCAGTAGGAAGAGGTCAGAGAGAGTTGATCATTGGTGACAGACAGACAGGTAAAACTACTGTTGCTATCGATACGATCATCAACCAAAAAGAATTTTTTGATGCTGGTAACCCAGTATATTGTATATATGTTGCAATTGGACAAAAAGCTTCTACAGTAGCTCAAATTGTTAAAACACTTTCTGATAAAGGAGCTTTAGCATATACTGTAATCGTTGCTGCAAATGCTTCAGATCCGGTTCCGATGCAAGTTTATTCTGCAATGGCAGGTGCTTCTATCGGTGAATTCTTCAGAGACACTGGTAGACCGGCTTTAATCATTTATGATGATTTATCTAAACAAGCGGTAGCTTACCGTGAGCTCTCTCTTCTATTGAGAAGACCACCGGGCCGTGAAGCTTACCCTGGAGACGTTTTCTATCTTCACTCAAGATTATTGGAAAGAGCTGCAAAAGTAATCGCTGATGATACCATTGCAAGCCAGATGAATGATTTACCAGAGTCTTTAAGACCAATCGTAAAAGGTGGTGGATCATTGACTGCACTTCCTATTATCGAAACTCAGGCAGGTGACGTTTCTGCATATATCCCGACCAACGTAATCTCTATTACAGACGGTCAGATTTTCTTAGAAACTGACTTGTTTAACTCAGGGGTTCGTCCGGCAATCAACGTAGGTATTTCTGTATCGAGAGTTGGTGGTAATGCTCAGATCAAATCTATGAAGAAAGTTTCTGGTACTCTTAAATTAGACCAGGCTCAGTATAAAGAATTGGAGGCGTTTGCTAAATTCGGTTCAGACCTTGATGCTTCTACTTTAGCTGTTATCTCTAAAGGTGAAAGAAACGTAGAATTGTTGAAGCAGCCGGTAAATTCTCCACTTCCTGTAGATACTCAGGTGGCAATGATTTATGCTGGTACAGAGAACCTGATGAGAAATGTTCCTGTGAAAAAAGTAAAAGAATTTCAGGTAGAATATATCGCTTTCCTAAGATCTAAGCATCCTGAAACGATGGCTGCAATCAAAGCCGGGAAAATCGATAACGATATCACAGGTGTTCTTAAGCAGGCAGCTAATGATTTAGCTTCAAAATATAACTAAAATTAGTTGATGATTGTTGGTTGATAGTTGACAGAATTTTCTAAAACTAGCAACCAACAACCGACAACCAACAACTAACCCAATATGGCAAACTTAAAAGAAATACGAGGAAGAATCAGTTCAATTTCATCTACGATGCAGATTACACGTGCTATGAAAATGGTTTCGGCAGCGAAACTGAAAAAAGCACAGGATGCCATCGTAATGTTGAGACCGTATTCTGAAAAACTGCAGGAAATCATCCAGAATGTAAATTCTAGCTCAGATCCTGATCAGGTTTCTATTTATGCTCAAAAAAGAGAGGTTAAAAAAGTGCTTTTTATTGCTGTAACTTCAAACAGAGGTTTGGCAGGGGCATTTAACTCTAATGTTGTGAAAGAGCTGAATATTCAGTTTCAAAACAATTCTCAGTACGAAATCGAAGTTCTTACCATTGGTAAAAAGGCTTATGATGCAGTAAGAAGAGGCCGTACTGTGTTTTCAAACGAAAGCAGTGTTTTTGATAAATTAAGTTTTGATGTAGTTTCAAACGTTACCGAAACGGTAATGAGCAATTTCAGAGAAGGTAAATTTGATGAAGTGTATGTGATTTACAATAAATTTATCAATGCTGCTACACAAGAAGTAATGACAGAAAAAGTTCTTCCGATTTCTATGGTAGAAACTGACATTGCAGAAACTCAGGTGGAAACAGATTATATCTTTGAACCGAACAGAAATGAAATTTTAGATAATTTAATTCCAAAATCTATCAAAACTCAGGTTTTCAAAGCGGTTTTAGATTCCGTAGCTTCAGAGCACGGTGCAAGAATGACAGCGATGCACAAAGCAACAGACAATGCACAGGAACTGAAAAACGATTTGGTTATCTTCTACAACAAAGCTAGACAGGCTGCAATTACAAACGAGATCTTAGAAATCGTTTCCGGAGCAGAAGCTTTGAAAAACTCTTAAGAATATATTCGAAAAATAGTAAAGCATCGATATCTTCGGTGCTTTTTTTGTTAGTTTTATTTTATATATCTTTGTAAAATAAATTATAATTTTCTACATGGACTCTGACATAGTCAGGCTTTTGTTAGCCTTGTTTCTTGTTTTACTAAATGGCTTTTTCGTAGCCGCAGAATTTTCAATTGTTAAAGTTCGTTATTCTCAAATTCAGATCAAAGCTGCAGAAGGTGATTCGATGGCAAAACAAGCTGAGCATATCATCAAGCATCTTGATGAGTATCTTTCTGCAACACAGTTAGGTATTACATTAGCTTCATTGGCATTAGGTTGGGTAGGAGAGAGTGCAATGCACCATGTGATTGACAACCTTTTTCATTCTTTAAATATCAATTTTAGCGAATCTACGGTTACTACAATTTCTGTGGTGATCAGTTTCCTAATTATTACGGTAATGCATATTGTTTTTGGTGAATTGATTCCCAAATCTATTGCAATCCGTAAAGCAGAAGCTACAACGATGGCAACGGCTGTTCCGTTAAGGGTTTTTTATACCATCTTCAAACCATTTATCTGGTTGATGAATCTCATGTCAAACGGAGTTTTAAGATTAATGAAAATTCACCCGGCCTCTGAACAGGAAATCCACTCTACGGAAGAACTTCAGCTTTTGGTAAAACAAAGCGCAGACAGCGGAGAAATTGAAGAAGAAAACTACGAGATCATTAAAAATGCATTTGATTTTACGGATCATTCTGCGAAACAGATCATGGTTCCGAGGCAAAATATCACGTCAATTGACTTTGCAGATGATTTAAATGAGATCATTACCAAAATTATGGATAGTGGATATTCTAGAATTCCTGTGTACGAAAATTCGATTGATAACATTATTGGGGTATTTTATACCAAAGAAATCATCAGAGAATTCGTTAAAAGAAAAGGAGTTCTGAGTCATGAAGATTTGAGTGAACTGATGCGAGAGTCTTTCTTTGTGGTGGGAAGTAAGAAAATTTCGGATTTACTGAAGATTTTCCAGCAGAAAAAGCAGCATTTAGCAATTGTGATTGATGAATTTGGTGGAACTGAAGGAATCATTACACTAGAAGATATATTAGAAGAATTGGTGGGTGAAATTCAGGATGAAGAAGATGATGAAGAGAAACTGGTTGATAAAGTGGGTCCGAATACATTTTGGGTAAAAGCGACACAGCCTTTAGACGAGATCAACGAATCCTTACCTAAAAAACTGACCGTTTCTGAAGAAAGTGAGTACAATACTTTGGCAGGATTTATTCTACACGCCTTAGAAGATATTCCTGAAGAAAATCAGGAGTTTGATTTGGAAAATTATCATTTCAAGATCTTAAAAATGAATAATAAGAGTGTGGAAATGGTAGAATTGATTTATAATGAACCCAATATCGTAGACGATATTTTAGATAAGTTAGGAGACGATTAAAATTTAGAAAGATGATTTTTTATAATAGCATAAAAGATTACGGAGATCCGAAACGTCAGTATCAAGAGGAAGTTCTTGTTTTGGATGAAACCGATGAAGTATACAAATTAATTTTGCATAACGATGACATTCACACATTTGATGACGTCATCGAAGCCTTAATAGAAATTTGCAAACATGACCTTTTACAAGCCGAGCAATGTACAATGCTCGTACACTACAAAGGAAAATGCACAGTAAAAACAGGATCTATGGATGTTTTGAAACCCATGCATGAGAAACTAATTTCACGAAGCTTAACAAGTGAGATCGTATAGTACAAGCTCTGACAATTGTCGGAGCTTTTTTATTTTTAACAGTTAAATAATTTAATCTTTCAATTCTTTAATCTTTTAATTATTTTATATTTGTACAAACTATATAGAAAATGCTTGTAATAGGAATTGCGGGAGGAACAGGATCCGGCAAAACTACGGTTGTTGATAAAATCATTCAGCAGCTAGATATTGAAGGAATGAATATTTTGTCTCAAGACAATTATTATCACGATAATCATAATCTTACACTGACGGAAAGAGAAGCGTTAAATTATGATCATCCCAAGTCTATAGATTTTGAACTGATGCTGAAACACGTAAAAGCATTAAAGAATAACGAATCAATCGAGCAACCGGTCTATAGTTTTGTGACACACTCAAGAACCGGCGACCACGTTACCGTTGAACCGAAAAATGTTCTGGTTGTAGAAGGTATTTTGGTTTTAACGAATAAAGAACTGCTTAAAGAATTTGATTTAAAAGTCTTTGTGCACGCAGATTCAGACGAAAGACTGATCAGGAGGATCAGAAGAGATACCCAGGAAAGAGGGAGAGATCTGAACGAAGTACTGCACCGTTATCAAACGACTTTGAAGCCCATGCACCAGGAATTTATCGAACCGTCAAAAAATGATGCCGATTTAATAATTCCAAACATGAAGCAGAATTCTGTAGCGATTGATTTTTTAACGACCGTTATTAAAAATTCACTGAGAAAACACTAATAATATGCCTGAAAAAGAACTAATTAAGGACATTAAACCCAAATCGGAAACCATTAAATTTCTGCAGAGTTATGTTCTGAATAAATATGTGATTGCAATATGTCTCTTTCTGGTCTGGATGATTTTCTTTGACAAAACTTCCTTTTTGGTTATCAATGAGCTCAACGGTGAAATCAATAAGTATGAAGAGCAACTTGAATATTATAAAACAGAATACGAAAAGAACGATAAATTCTACAAAAAGCTGATGAATAATAAATCTGAAAAAGAAAAATACGCCAGAGAAAATTATTTTATGAAGAAGCCAAATGAAGAAATTTTTATTTTAGTTGTCGACAGTACAAAAATCGCTAAAAAATAAAGTGAATTGTAATTAGTCATTAGTTTCGCTGTCAATTTTATAATAAATATGCGAATCATAATTGTATATTACCCCATTACTCCTTACCTATGTCTAGAGATACATTTGAAAGCTGGGAAAATCTTGTTAAAAAACAGCTGAAAACCGAAGATATTTACACGATTCTAAAAAAAGAAAATTTAGAGGGAATTGCTGTAAAGCCTTTTTATGATTCCTTTAAGAAACCTATGGTCAATCTTCCGAGAGTGGAAGAAAGCACTCATCTGGTTGCAACTTATCACGAGACTCTCGAAGATGATGTTTTTGCATTTTTACTCAATGAAAATGTTGAAAATCTTACTGAGAAAACGATATTCATCAACAATAAAGATTTGGCAGAACATATTAGTCCTGCAGATGAAGATGAGTATTTTTCATTGATTGATGTTTTTGATGAAAATAATCTTACGATTGATGATCAGTTGGTTAAGGAATTGTTGGCAAAAAGTTTCAGGCGCAATATCTGTGTTGATATTTCGCTCCATCAGAATGCAGGCGCATCTATCGTACAGCAGCTGGGAATCGCTTTGGCAAAAACGAAAGAATTAATTGAAGTTTATGGTGCTGAAATTTTAAATAAAATACTATTCAGATTAGCTGTAGGAGCAAATTATTTCTTCGAAATGGCTAAAATCCGTGCATTTAAACTGGTTTTTAATCAGCTTACAAAAGAATATAGTTTAGATGATATTCCTTATATTTTTGCGGAAACTTCTTTAAGAAACAAATCGGTCTCAGACAGTGAAAATAATCTGATTCGTTCCACTTTAGAATTAGCCGCAGCAATGATTGGAGGTGCAGATGCAGTTTTCAGCATCAATTACCAGATCGCAAACAATACAGAAAATTCCGAAGAAATTTCATTCAAACAGCAGATCGTCCTCGCCTACGAAAGCATTATCAATGTTTTTGAAGACGCATCCAATGGAAGTTATTACATTGAAGACATTACGCAGCAGATCGCAGAAAAATCATGGCAATTTTTTATTGATATTGAAGAAACCGGCGGATATTTAGATACTTTAAAGCAAGGAATTCTTCAGAAAAAAATTTACGATCAGGCTGTCGAAGAACAAAGATGGATTCAAGAAGGCAGAATAAAACTGATTGGTGTGAATTTATATCCAAAATTGGAGATTAAAAAGTCTGTAGAAGAACTTTATGATGCACAAAAAGTCAAAGCTGTTCGTTGGGCTGAAATGTTTGAGTGATTTAATATTAAAAATCTTTGTAATCTACGCTAGGTGATACGCCGTTGCAAGCTTAAAAACAAATTAGAAGGAAATAATCTTTGCGAACTTTGCATTAAAAAATTACTTGTTATTAATTACAAATTAAGGGATGAAAGAAAAACTCACCGATTTATTCGAATATACCTACCATTTTAACAACGAAATGATAAAGATTATCTCTGAAAATATCTCAAAAATTGACGAAAAAACAATCAGTTTAATCAATCATACTTTAAATGCTCAACAGGTATGGAACTCAAGAATTTTACATGAAAAATCTTTCGAAGTCTGGCAGATCAATCCATTTGAAAATTTACAAGACATCAATAACCAAAACTTTCAGAAGAGCATTCAAATTGTCAAAAATTCAGATTTAGATCAGAGAATGAGTTATCATAATTCAAAAGGTGCTGAGTTTGAGAATACGATTTTCGAAATGTTGTTTCAGGCAATTAATCATTCCACTTATCATAGAGGGCAAATCAATTCTCAATTAAAACTGAATGGAATCGAGCCGGTTTTGACAGATTATATTTTCTACAAAAGATAAATTCTTTGGAAATTCAAATTTTAAATAAAGATATTCAAAATTACATCAATGCAAACCTCAAAGCGGATCTGCATTCTTTATTATTAAAAAAATCACCATTTCCTGAAGTTTCGATGCAGGAAATCGTTCAACAAATTAAAGGAAAGCTGGTTGCACAGAAAAAATTTCCATTTCTACTTAAAGATGGAATTATTTTCCCGCCACAGCTTAGTTTAGAGCAGTCTTCATCACAAAAAACAGCAGTTTATAAAGCACAGCTTTTAAATGGAAAGAAATTTATTGACCTTACAAGCGGCTTTGGAATCGATGCTTACCATCTTTCTGAAAATTTTGATGAAATCACTTTAGTGGAACAGAATCCTGAACTTTTACAGATAGTAAAACACAATTGGACTATTTTAGATAAAAAAGGAAATTTTATCAATAATAAGTTAGAAGATTTTCTTAATCAAAACCAGGAGATTTTTGATGTTATCTACCTTGATCCTGCCAGAAGAAACTACGATAAAAATAAAGTTTTCCTTTTAGAAGATCTCTCCCCGAATATTCTTGAAATTCAGGACAGTCTGCTTTCAATTTCCAAGCAAGTTGTGATCAAGCTTTCCCCTTTGATTGATTTAAAATATCTCGTCTCTGTTTTAAAAAATATTTCCAGAATTGATGTTATTGCGGTAAAAAATGATGTAAAAGAAGTAGTTGTCTTTCTATCTCAGGAAGAAGCAGAATCTATTCAATGTCACTGTATTAATCTGGAAAGTGAAGAATCTGACTTCATGTTTTGGTTCGGAGATGAAGAAAACGCTCATGCACAGTATTCCGAACCTGAGAAATTCATCTACATTCCGAATAATACGGTATTAAAAGCAGGGATTTTTAATTTGATTTCGGAAAAATTTAATCTGAAAAAACTGCATCCTAATACTCATATTTATACTTCGGAAATCGAGATGAAAGGTTTTCCGGGTAGAATTATGGAGATCGAAGTAATTGATAGTAAGTTGATTAAAAAGAAAAGCCAGTTTAATTTAATTTCAAAAAATTATCCTCTTAAACCTGAAGAAATTAAAAAGAAATATAACCTGAAGGATGGTGGTAATGAGTATCTTATTTTTACACAATCCAAAAAAGGTAAATTAATATTAAAATCAGTCTGAAAATGTTGCCGAAAAATGCAATATTTCTTACTTTTGGGCAATCAAAATTTTGAATTGAATTGCAGCGCATATCATAAACGAAGATTTAGCAATGCAGATGACTTTATAAAAATTAAATAAATCATATGAAAAAATTAATTATATGTTTAGCCGTTGCAACAATTGCAGTTAGCTGCAAAAAAATTCAGGCAGGTGGTAATAAAGGTACTTTAAAGCTGGAAGAAGGGGTTGAAAGATATTCTGATGATGAGCAGACAAGCGGTCATGAGGAAGATCTTAATGCTAAGCATGTGGGTGCAGACCATGGAGAGCACGAGGCTGAAACTCCCAAAACTGACAGTACAAGAGCTCAGAAATCACCTGAGGTTACGACTTCGGGCTTGGAGAAACCTTCTGCTGAACAACATTAGTAAATCAACATCTAAAATATATTATCCTGCACCTTTTGTGTGGGATTTTTTAGTGGTCATCTTTTAAATTACTACCGGAACGAATAAAAAATTTGTTTTGCTTGTTCAGCCAATTCTATTTTTTTAATTTTATCGAAATATTAAAATCAACAATGCAAGAGACCTTAAATTATATCAACGAAAACAAACTTCGTTTCGTTGATGAATTGTTTGAATTATTAAGAATAGCATCAATTTCCGCAGATCCGGCGTATAAAAATGAAGTTTTAGCTTGCGCAGATAAGGTAGCAGAACATCTTAAAAATGCTGGTGCAGACCAGGTGGAAGTTTGCCAGACTAAAGGATATCCCATTGTTTTTGGAGAAAAAATAATAGATAGTAACCTACCGACAATTTTGGTGTATGGTCATTATGATGTACAGCCACCGGATCCGTTAGAATTATGGAGAAAGCCACCTTTTGAACCTTACATCGAAAAAACAGATCTGCATCCCGACGGAGCAATATTTGCAAGAGGTTCCGCCGATGACAAGGGACAGTTTTTTATGCAGATTAAAGCATTTGAGGCGATGATGAAGACCAATACTTTACCATGTAATATAAAATTTATTTTTGAAGGAGAAGAAGAAATAGGTTCTGTAAGCCTAGGAGATTGGGTAAAGGAAAATACCGAAAAATTGACTTGCGATTGCATATTGATCTCAGATACACACATCTACAGCAATGAGCAACCTACTGTAACTACAGGGTTACGAGGTCTAAGTTATGTAGAAGTAGAAGTGGAAGGTCCAAACAGAGATTTGCATTCCGGTCTTTATGGTGGTGCTGTTCCCAATCCGATTCATGTGCTCTCAAGAATGATTGCCAAATTGATTGATGAAGACGGACAAATTACTATTGACGGATTTTATGACAATGTGGAAGATGTTTCTGATGAAGAAAGAGGGGAAATGAATAAACTGAAGGATAATCCTGAAGAATTTAAAAAATCTATCGGCCTTAAGGGAGTGGAAGGTGAGACAGGGTACACGACTTTAGAGAGAACCTCAATTCGTCCTACATTAGACTGCAATGGGATTTGGGGAGGTTACACTGGCGAAGGTGCTAAAACGGTTATTCCTTCAAAAGCCTCAGCAAAAATTTCCATGCGTTTAGTTCCTTACCAGACACCGGAAGAAATTACAGAAAAATTCACAAAGTATTTTGAAAAAATTGCTCCTGAAAATGTGAAGGTGACAGTGACTCCGCATCATGGCGGCATGCCTTACGTTTTGCCAAGTGATACAAAAGAATTTTTAGCTGCAAAAAAAGCGATGGAAACAGCTTTTGGCAAAGAAGTCTTACCTTATAGAAGTGGCGGAAGCATACCAATTACGGCAATGTTTGAGCAAGTTTTAGGAGCAAAATCAGTGTTGATGGGCTTTGGACTAGATTCAGATGCTATCCATTCTCCCAACGAGCATTACGGGTTATTTAATTTCTACAAAGGAATTGAGAGTATTCCTTTGTTCTTTGAAAATTATTCTAAATAACGATTATGAGTCCTCAAGAAGTTTTTCTTGAGGATTTTTTAATTTTAACATTTTTTTTTAATTCACTATGTAAAACTTTATTATATTTACATTAAATAATTTAAAATTAATTTTATGAAAAAAGTTTTATCTTCTTTATTGCTTACAGCATCTGCTATAGCATTTGGGCAAGTTTTTAGTGCAGGTTTTGAAACTAATTATGGACCATTAACTAATTGGACATTATATAATGTTGATGGACTTACTCCGAATTCGAGTGTTAGTTATGTTAATGCAGCATGGATTCCTTCTGTAGAAGAAGCTGGTAATAGTATTGCTATGTCTACATCATGGTATACACCCGCTGGAACCTCAAATGATTGGATGGTTTCACCGGCAATTACTCTTCCAGCAGGTACTAATACTTTGTACTGGCACGCAAAATCATATGATCCTACTTACAAAGAATCATACAAAGTTTATATCTCTACCACTGGAAATGCGGTTGCGAATTTTACTACACCTGCTCTTACTGTAAATCTTGAAGAAGCTACATGGCAAAATAAAAGTATCGATCTAAGCTCTTATGCAGGGCAAACCATCTATATAGCTTTTCAAAATTTTTCCAATGATGCATTCTTAGGGGGAATTGATAATGTTCATGTTATTAATGGAGTTTCTCCTCAACCGGGACGAGTAATGACCACATCTAATATCACGCAAACAAGTGGTCGTATTAATTGGACGGCAGCAACTGGTGTAACGGGATATGATTATTCTAGAGGAGCAGTTGGGCATACTCCTACTGTAGTTGGTAGTGTTACTGGTGCAACAACTAATTTTGCAGATATTACTACTGGTCTTGCAGCAAATTCTGTTTACGAATATTATGTTAGAAGTAAAAATAATACTGTAAATGGAGCATGGATAGGGCCTTATAGATTGTTTACTGCACAGCCTCTTGGTACGGGAACACCTTATTCTTACGGTTTTGATAATACTACTGCTGCTTTTTATCAAAATGATGGATGGACTGGAGCTTGGTCTACAAATGCTACTGCTGGAAATCCACAAGCGGGAGCGCAAATGGTATTTTCAAATAATAGTACAACAGCTGCAACTAATAGATGGTTATATTCAAAGCCATTTACTTTATCAACAGGTAATGCATATACGGTGACTTTTTATTTGAGAAATTTCGGTGGAACAAATCCTCAAAGTATAAAATTAACTGTTGGAAATGAGGCTACAACAACAGCACAGAGTACTACATTATGGAGTTCAACAACTGTAGCAAATGCAGCATGGACACAATATACCGCGACATTTACTCCTACAACGAGTGGAACATATTATTTTGGGTTTAATCATTTCTCACCGATCCAAGCAGGTACTGCAGTATCTTTGGGATTGGATACATTTAACATAAATGGAGTTTTAGGTACTATTGATACTGAAGTGAAGAAAAATCAAATATCTATATATCCTAATCCGGCTACTGATTTTGTGTCTATTAAGTCAGATTCAAAAATTAATAATGTAGAAATATTTGATGCAAGCGGACGAAAAGTTTCTAGCAACTTGAATGATAATAAGGTTGATGTAAGAAACCTAACTCCTGGAGGGTATATTATTAACATCGAAACTAAAGAAGGGAAAACTACAGAAAAATTTATCAAAAAATAAATACTGATAAATCTTAGTATATAAAAACGCTCCAATCGGAGCGTTTTTATTATTTTAGAGAATAAATTTTATAGATTATGATTGAAAGTAAAGTAGCTTATATTACAGGAGGCACAAAAGGAATCGGTTTTGGTGTTGCTAAAACTTTATTGGAACACGGAATTGCAGTTGCGTTTTCGGGAAGAAAAAAAGAAGATGTTGAAAAAGCTGAAACAGAGCTGCAGAAATATTCTGCACAGGTTTTTGGGATCGAGTCTGATGTAAGAAGTTTAGAAAGCGAAGAAACAGCTGTAAAAAAAATCATTGAAAAATTTGGGCGATTAGATTTTGTAATTGCTAATGCAGGGCTTGGAATTTTTAAGCCTGTTGACGAGTTAACTTCAGAAGAATGGAATTCTATGATAGAAACAAATTTGACAGGCGTTTTTCATACCTTAAAAGCATCTGTAGGAGAACTAAAAAAGACAGAAGGATATTACATTACCATTTCGAGTTTGGCCGGAGCCAATTTCTTTGAAAACGGAACAGGTTACAACGCTTCAAAATTTGGTGTTGTTGGCTTTACCCAGGCTGCAATGATTGATTTAAGAAAATATAATATTAAATCGACCGTAATCATGCCGGGCTCTGTTGCTACCAATTTTAATGGAAATATTCCTTCAGAAAAAGATGAGTGGAAAATTCAACCGGAAGATATGGGAAATTTAATCTTAGATATATTAAAAATGAATCAGAGAGTTTTACCCAGTAAAATAGAATTTAGGGCATCAAAACCAAACAGTTAAAAACTTATAATGCGCTGAATAATAATTAAATAAGTATTATGCATGCATAATATATTTTTTATTTATATTTACATCACTTAAAAACAAAAACTGCTTATTAAATTTTAGTTAATAAAGCAAAAAAGAAAAATATATAATAGATATGAAAATATTAGTTTGTATCAGCAGTGTTCCGGACACTACTTCTAAAATTAATTTCACAGCAGATAAATCTGCTTTCGACAAAAATGGAATTCAGTGGGTCATTAACCCCTTAGACGAATTTGCTTTAACTAAAGCGATCAAATTACAGGAATCTCAGGGAGCAACTGTAACAGTAATGAATGTTGGTGACGCTGCTACAGAACCTGTCATCAGAAAGGCATTAGCAATTGGTGCAAACGATGCAGTAAGAGTTAATCTTGATCCTAAAGACAGCTATTCTACCGCAAAAGAAATTGCCTCTGTGGCACAGAATGGCGGTTATGACTTAGTTCTTTGCGGTAAAGAATCAATCGATTATAACGGTGGTTCTGTTCCTGGGATGGTTGCCCAATTATTAAATCAGCCATTCGTAAATGCTTCTGTTGGTTTGGATGTAAACGGAAGTGAAGCGACAGCGGTAAGAGAAATTGAAGGCGGTAAAGAAACTATTTCAGTTAAACTGCCTGCAGTAATTGCCGGACAAAAAGGCTTGGTTGACGAGAAAGATTTGATTATTCCAAATATGAGAGGGATTATGTCTGCTAGAACAAAGCCTTTACAGGTTGTAGAGCCTACTTCTTCCGAAGTAAAAGTTCAGGGAGTTTCTTACGATAGTGTTCCGCCAAGAGCGGCGGTGAAAATCGTTTCTCCGGATAATTTGGATGAATTGGTAAGGTTACTTCACGAAGAAGCTAAAGTTATCTAATCTTTTAATTATTAAATTTTTTAATCTTAAATTCAAGAAAAATGGCAGTATTCGTATACGCAGAAAATATAAACGGAGTTTACAAAAAAGCAGCTTTTGAAGCAGTTTCTTATGCAAAAGCAGTTGCAGATCAGGCGGGAGATACCGTTACGGCAATCTCTGTAAACCCAACAGATTCTTCAGATTTATTATATAAATATGGAGCAACCAACGTAATCAATATCAAGGACGAAGGTTTGAAAAATTTCTCAGCTAAGGCTTATGCTCAGGCAGTAAGTGAGGTAGCTGACGGAAATGTTCTTGTTTTTCCTCACACAACAGATGCTTCGTCTGTAGCGCCAATGCTGGCTGTGATGAAGAATTTTTCTTTAATTACCAATGTTTTGGAAGCACCGGAAAGCCAAGCTCCATTGCAGGTAAAAAGAAAAGCATTCTCAGGAAAAGGATTTATGCATGCAAAAGCTGAGGCGGAAGGAGTAATTCTTACCGTTTCTCAAAATGCTTTTGGAGTAAAAGAAAATGCAGTTTCTGGTTCTGAAGAGGTAAGAAATCTTTCAGTAGCCAATGAAGATACCAAAGTGATTTCTCATGAGCAAAGTTCAGGGAAATTAGACCTAAAAGAGGCTGAAGTGGTAGTTTCTGCAGGTAGAGGAATGAAAGGTCCTGAAAACTGGGGGATGGTAGAAGAATTAGCAAACGTTTTAGGTGCTGCTACAGCTTGTTCAAAACCGGTTTCAGATATTGGTTGGAGACCTCATACAGAGCACGTTGGACAAACCGGTAAGGCAATTTCACCCAATCTTTATATCGCAATCGGTATTTCCGGGGCTATTCAACATTTAGCGGGGGTGAACTCTTCTAAAACAATTGTTGTAATCAACAGTGATGCTGAAGCACCGTTCTTCAAATCAGCTGATTATGGGGTTGTAGGTGATGCTTTCCAGATTCTTCCGGCACTTACTGAGAAAATTAAAGCAATCAAAGGATAGATGTTGTGAATTGGCAGCAGTCAATTCGTTTTGCTTGTCAATCTTGAAATTCATCTGCGAGCGAAGCAAAATTGACAATCAAGTTAATTTACAATTCGTATATAAAAGCCCTCTTTGGGCTTTTTTTTGTCTAAAAGTAAAACCTACAATAAAAAATTTAATTTATATTTGTAGCCATGGATTATAAACAGCTAATCATTCGCGGAATATCGTATAGCCAGACACAATCTGGGGCATACGCTTTGTTATTGGAACATGAAGAAACACACATAAAATTACCCGTAGTGATCGGGAATTTCGAAGCACAATCCATTTCATTAGGCTTAGAAAAAGATATTCATCCGCCACGGCCGCTTACCCACGATTTATTTACAAAATTTATAGTTTCTGCCAATTTTGAATTGGTGTCTGTCATCATTTATCAGATCGTTGACGGAGTATTTTTTTCAAACATCAATTTTAAAAATTCTGCGACAGAGGAAGAGTTGATTTTAGATGCAAGAACTTCTGATGCTGTTGCAATGGCGGTACGATTTGATGCGCCCATTTTTACAACCCAACAAGTCCTGAATGAAGCCGGAATTTTATTAGAGCTTGAAGATACTGGAAAAGAAGAAGATACTTTCTCAGAAAGGCTTACTAATGAAGACAGCTTAGGCAGTGTTTCTATGGAAGAATTGCAAAAGTTGCTGGAAGATGCCGTGAAAGAAGAAGATTTTGATACCGCTCTTGAAATTCAGGAAGAAATCAAAAAAAGAAAAAAGAAAATCGATTAAGATATTATAAAATACACAATGAGTTTAAAATTACGATTAACCATACTCAGCTTTCTGCAGTTTTTTGTTTGGGGAGCCTGGCTTATTACCTTTGCAAATTACTGGTTTGGAACGAAACAATGGGGCGGAGAACAATTCGGAATTGTTTTTATGACCTTAGGAATTGCGTCCATCATCATGCCTGCAATTACAGGGATCATTGCTGACAGATGGATGAATGCCGAAAAACTCTACGGAATTCTGCATTTGGGATATGCCATTGCATTGCTTTATTTACCTCAGGTAGATGATCCCAATACTTTTTTTTGGGTAATGCTTATTGCAATGTTTTTTTATATGCCTACAATTTCGCTGTCTAATTCTATTGCGTATTATATCTTAAAAAATAATAATTTTGATGTGGTAAAAGTGTTTCCGCCAATACGCGTTTGGGGAACTTTAGGTTTTATTGCGGCTATGTGGATCACGAATTTAACTGACAACAAAGCTTCTGCCAATCAGTTTTACATCGCAGCGGCTTTTGCTGTGGTTTTGGCAATTTATTCATTCACATTACCTCCTTGTAAACCTCAAAGTCTGATTCCCAAAGATGCGTCTCTTTCGGAAAAATTAGGATTTAATGCTTTCAAGCTGTTCGGAAATTCTAAATTGGCATTGTTTTTTATTTTCTCAATGTTTTTGGGAGCCGCATTGCAGTTAACCAATATGTACGGAGATGTATTTTTATCAGATTTCGGTAAAAATCCTGCTTATGCAGACAGCTTTGTAGTAAAACGTTCTACGCTTATTATGTCTATTTCACAGTTTTCAGAAACCGCGTTTATATTGGCAATTCCATTTTTCTTAAAAAGATTTGGAATCAAAAAAGTGATGTTGATCTCTATGTTTGCTTGGGTTTTACGTTTTGCATTTTTTGCTTTCGGTGATCCGTATGGGTTTGGATTAGGATTGATTATTTTATCTTGTATCGTCTACGGAATGGCGTTTGATTTTTTTAATGTTTCAGGTTCTCTTTTTGTAGAAACAACTACAGATTACAAGATTCGTTCTTCTGCTCAGGGTTTGTTTATGATGATGACCAATGGTTTTGGGGCCATTGTAGGAAGTTTCGGAAGCGGATGGATCATTTCAAAATTCTTTACTTTAGCAAATGGTGATAAAATGTGGCAAGAAATATGGTTGCTTTTCGCTGGTTATGCACTCATCATAACAATTTTATTTGCGATTTTCTTTAAACATAAACATGATCCGAACGAAATTGCCAATGTGAATCATTAAATTTATAGAGGAGTTTTTTAAAATATTAGATTGCACTTTGAATAAAAGTGCAATTTTTTTTATTTTCGGGCAACTATTTCAAACTTTTGCAGTCTTAAAGATAGAAACTGATACATGAAGAATTTAGAAGAGAATTTTAACCTTGCCAAAAAACAGGATCGGAGAGCCCAAAAAGCTCTTTACGATTTTTTTTCAGCTAAAATGCTGGCGGTTGCAAA
The DNA here is from genome assembly GCF_019613955.1 of Chryseobacterium sp. LJ668. Lineage (NCBI taxonomy): Bacteria > Pseudomonadati > Bacteroidota > Flavobacteriia > Flavobacteriales > Weeksellaceae > Chryseobacterium > Chryseobacterium chendengshani. Next base: position 2,960,372 of record NZ_CP080443.1, read on the forward strand.
TTCTTATACAAATAACATTCATGATGCTGAAGATATTTTGCTAAATGCCTTTCTAAAGTGTTTTAATAAAATAGAAGATTGTAAAGAATGGAAAAGCTTTCCTTTTTGGTTGAGGAAAATTGTCGTCAACGACTCGATAAGTTTTGTCAGGAAAAGCAAAAATATTTTGTATTCAGATATTGAAATTCCAGATTATCCGGATGATGACATCGATGAGAGACTTTACGATATTAATGTAGAAGAAATATTTTCTCAGATGCCGGTAGGTTATCGATTGATCTTCAATCTCTACATATTTGAAGACAAAAAGCATCAGGAAATCGCTGAAATTATGAAAATTTCTGAAGGAACCAGCAAAAGCCAATTGAGCAAAGCCAAAAAATGGATTGCAGATTATTTAAAAGCAAAAGAAAATGGACGACAAAATAAAGAAACGGTTAAGATCTGAATACGAAGAACTCGAAATACAACCTTCTGCAGATCTTTGGAATCAGATAGATGCAACGATGGAAAAACAGCCACAAGCTATTTTGAGACCTGCTTCACCTTTTCAATGGTGGAAATATGCAGCCGTTGCTGTACTAATACTTTCTCTAGCAACTTTAATTTATTATAATCGTGATTTTGATGCACAGGAAACAGATCATATCGTTAAAAATAATATTAAAAAAGCGGTATTAGAGTCTGAGAATAATCCTAAAATTATCCCTCAAAAAGAAGATCCTATTAAAAAAGAAGAACACATAATTGTGATAAAATCTGATCAAGAAACAAGAGAAAATAATTTTAAGAGCTTACAACCGAAAAAAGAAATAAATCAGCCTCAATTTTCAGAACCTGAAGAAAAAATTGTAATTCACCATACTGAAAGCAATCTCCATATACAGGAAAATATAGAAGATAACAGTCAGCCCCTTATTAGAGATGCAAAAAAAATAAGCTACATCACTGCAAATGACCTTTTAATAGGGAGGGAACTTGATAAATCCCGCGAAAAATCTACAATCAACACAAAAAAATTCGGAGTAATTCATATGGATAATGTAATTCCGAAAGTAGGAAACGTTACCGTTTTGGGAGTTACTGTTTACATCGATCCTAAATAATTGTATACTTTTTTTAATAATAATTAACTGTTCCGTAGGTACAGCAGTAAAATAATGCCTAAAATAATCAACTAAATATGAAAACAACAATTGCGTCATTAACCTTTATTCTGTTCTTTTCTTGTATGTATTCTCAGGAAAGACCGGAAATGGATTCTAAAATGAAAGTTTATGCCAGTAAAATTGACAGTATCATGCTTTCTGAAAAATCAAAAATGAATAGAGAGCTTGATGATATAGACAAGAATTTCAGAGACAATAAAATCACATCTGAAGAAAAGCAAAAACAACGCACGGAAATTGCTTCAAAATATGAGCAGTCTATTAATGAAAAAATTGATACCCAAAAAGATGCTTTACAGGATGTAACAAAAGAAATAGTGAAAAATTCTGTCTTTTATCCTCACGACACATTAAAAACTAAAAAAGATCCAAATAATCAGGTTAGTATCGGTCTGAATGGATTGTGGATGAAACTAAGCCAGGAAAATAAGAAAACACCTAAAGATTATCTCCGTACTATAGATCTTTCTGTGAGTTTTGTAAGTGCAAATCTTACCTCAAAAGATGAACCATTCAGATTTTTCAGTAAAGATTCTGATGTGCGAAATACAGTTTATAATTCAACAAATTTTGCATTGAGATATGAAAATCAGGTAGGAGGGTTTGAAAGCCCGGTATTTTACCGCTTTGGTTTAGGCGTAAGATCAGATAATTTTGTCCCAAAGTATGGTAAAGTATTCAGCCAAGAGCAAAATGTACTAAAAACAGACGATTTTACAAAAGGGAATTTAAGAAAAACAAACTTTGCTAATACGTACTTATTCATCCCTTTGGATATAAGATTTGTCTTAAATCCAAAATATACAACTTATGATGGCATCCGTTATTTAGATAATAAAAAAAGTCAGATTAATATCGTTGCGGGTGTGTACGGCGGTTTGAAGGTGGGGAGTGTTATTTATAACAAATATTCTAACGATTATTCAAAAAGAATCGTTGAAAGAGAAAGGGTAATGCATGGTGTAAATGATTTTGTTTTTGGTGGTAAACTGGGTGTCGGTATCGGAGGATTTAATATTTATATCCAAAAAGATTTTACTCCCGCATTTAATAACAATGCCGATCTGAAGAAGAAATATGGATTGCAGATTGGTGTAGAGTTAGCAAATATTAATTTTTAATTATTTATGTAAATCTTACTTTTGTTAAATTATTATTAATTTTTAGTTAAATATTTTATCGATCTTAAACATTAATATTCGAATAATTGATTTTAAAAACACACCCTAAATAAGTGTGTTTTTTTTTGTACTTTGGCCTTCTGAGAATGTAACTTTAACATGAAAAATTTACAGTTAATTGGTGTAATATTAGTGGTGGCCGGAAGCTTTTTGCCACTTGTGCATGTTCCGATTATCGGGAACTGGAACTTTTGGAAGCTAGATCAGCGGTTAGCAATGATGTGTTATTTATTAGCTGCTATGGCACTGGGCGGAATCGCCACTAATCACAGAAAATTTGTAAAAATCATTGGCGGAATATTGCTTATCTTATTTTTATTTACTGTTTTGGCTACAAAATATCAGGCATTCAGTTATTTCAGTTTCCTGCCTTTTAAATCATGGACAGAAACTTTAGCTGCAACTGTAACACTAAAATGGGGATGGGCTGTCGAATTTTTAGGGGCTGTAACCATGCTATTTGCACCAAAGAAGAAAATATGAAAATGCGTTTCTTTTTCCTGATTATTTGTCTGATTTGTAGTTCTAAAATGAAATCTCAGGAGCACTTTTTGTTACCGGATGAGCCTGCAAAATGTCATCTGATCAGAAAAGGAAAGTTTGTTAAGGAAGGCACCTCTGCAAAAAAATGGCATTTGGTAATTAAAAATGATTCTCAAAGAGAATATACAAACAACGGTAAAGATTACATCAAATATAAAATTGAATTTCTTGAAAACTGTACGTATAAGACGACGGTTACAGGGAAATCAAATGGTAAAAATACAATGAGATTAGGTGATGTTATAATCAATAAAATTATGGAAACAGATCATCAGTTTATTAAAATTTCATCTCAGTATTTTAATAAAACTGATGAATTTGTACTTGAAAAAATAGAATAAATTAAAATTAAAAAAAATATGAAAGAAGTATTCATAGTTTCCGCAGTAAGAACTCCAATGGGAAGTTTTATGGGAAGCTTATCAACAGTTCCTGCCACAAAATTGGGAGTAGCAGCAGTAAAAGGAGCATTAGATAAAATTAATCTTGACCCTAAAAATGTTGACGAAGTTTATATGGGTAATGTGTTACAGGCAGGTGAGGGGCAATCACCGGCTCGTCAGGTAGCATTAGGAGCAGGGCTTTCAAATGAAACGATTGCTACAACTATCAATAAGGTTTGTGCCTCAGGAATGAAGGCCGTGACGATGGCTGCACAGGCAATCAAAGCTGGAGACGCAGAAGTTATCGTTGCCGGAGGTATGGAAAATATGTCTATGGTGCCACATTATTACAATGCAAGAAATGCAACCAAATTAGGTGATGTGAAAATGCAGGACGGAATGGTTTTAGATGGTCTTACAGACGTTTACAACAAAGTTCATATGGGAGTTTGCGCAGAAAAATGTGCGACAGATTATAATTTCTCAAGAGAAGATCAGGATAATTTTGCTGTAGAATCTTACAAAAGATCTGCAAAAGCGTGGAGTGAAGGTAAATTTGCTGAAGAAGTAGTCCCTGTATCTATTCCACAAAGAAAAGGAGATCCTGTACTATTCGCTGAAGATGAGGAGTACAAAGCGGTTAATTTCGACAGACTTCCAACGCTTCCTACAGTTTTCAAAAAAGAAGAAGGAACAGTAACGGCTGCAAACGCATCTACTTTAAATGATGGTGCTTCTGCATTGATTCTTGTTTCTAAAGAGAAAATGGAAGAATTAGGATTGAAACCTTTAGCAAAAATTATTTCTTACGCCGATGCAGGTCAGGAGCCTGAAAACTTTACCACATCACCATCAAAAGCATTACCGATTGCTCTCAAAAAAGCAGGTTTAGAGATTTCAGATATTGATTTCTTCGAATTCAACGAAGCATTTTCTGTGGTTGGTTTGGCAAATAACAAAATCTTAGGACTAGATGCCGCTAAAGTAAATGTAAACGGTGGCGCAGTATCTCTCGGCCATCCACTGGGAAGTTCAGGTTCTAGAATTATCGTTACTCTGATCAATGTCTTAAAGCAAAACAACGCTAAATATGGTGCTGCAGCTATTTGTAACGGCGGCGGCGGAGCTACTGCAATCGTGATTGAAAATATGTAATTTTTATGAAATTTAAATTTGGTATCATTATTTTACTGATTGGATTTTTAATAACTCTGGTAGGTGCGTGGCTAAAAATCACTCACATCTCATTAGGGCCTTTCAATGGCAATATAATTCTGACAGCAGGTACGATAGTGCAAGTAGCAGGGATTATAGTACTTATAATTCAAATAATGACGAGTAAAAAGACTCTTTAAACAAATAAAATTTCAATCATAAATTTTAAAAACCAAAAGCATTCATGTTTTTGGTTTTTTTAATTTTAATCTTACCCTCATTTTAACAAATCAATAAAATTTAACCTTATAAAAATAAAAACCACCGAATGTTCAGCGGTTTTTCTATTTTTGTGCAACTAATTCATTTGAAAATGTCTGAAACTGAAATTCAACCTGCACAAAATATAAAGAATAACCCAAAGATTATGAAAGCCTGGGCGGTCTATGACTGGGCAAATTCTGTGTATTCTTTGGTAATAACATCCACTATTTTTCCTATTTATTATTCTATTCTCACAACAAAATTTGAGCAAAAAGAATACGTAGAAGAAACAGGTAAATATATTGATGTTCCGGTAAGACATCTTATAAGAATTTTTGGTACAGAATATCAACCAGATGCCGTATACGGTTATTCTCTTACTATTTCGTTTTTAATTGTTGTTTTGCTTTCTCCATTTTTGTCTTCTTTAGCAGATACCATTGGAAACAAAAAGTCTTTTTTACAGTTTTTCTGTTACTTAGGTGCAACTTCTTGTATGGGATTGGCAATGTTCACTGGGATGCATAATGTCTTTTTAGGATTGCTTTTTAGTATAACAGCCAGTGTAGGATTTTGGGGAAGTCTTGTATTTTACAATTCTTTCTTACCGGATATTGCAACTCGCGACAAACAGGATGCACTTTCTGCAAAAGGATATGTATACGGGTATATTGGTTCTGTAGTATTGGTAGTGATTTGTTTGATTTTAATTCAGGTTTTGGGTAAAGGTAATCCAGAAAAGCAATTAATATTTACTAGAATCAGTTTTCTTCTGACAGGAGCTTGGTGGTTTGGTTTTTCACAGTATACTTTTAAGCATTTACCTCAATTTGGTGATGTTAAGGAAAAACTACCTAAAGATTTGGTATTATTAAATTATAAAAACATCTTTAAGGGCCATGAAGCTCAAGGTGGTTTTTTTGAGGTTTTTAAAGATAATATCAGCTTTTATAAAGATATCGCAAAAGAAAGTTTTAATGAATTATTTAAAGTTGGAAACGAATTATTTAAAGATAAAAACCTGAAATTTTTTCTGTCGAGCTTTTTCTTTTACAGTGTAGGAATGCAGACTATTTTCCTAATGGCAACATTATTTGGAAAAAGCGAAATAAATCTTGCACAGGATAAATTGATCGGAACGCTTTTGATTATACAGATTGAGGCAATTATTGGCGCGGTTTTATTTTCGAGACTATCAAGAAAAATCGGTAATAAAAACGTTATTTCAATTGCAATAGTTTTATGGATTGTTGCTTGTACGTGGGCGTATTTCTTGAATAAGGAAAATCCTAATGTAGAATATCAATTTTATGGTGTTGCTGCGGTTGTTGGTTTGGTGATGGGTGGTCTTCAGGCAATGTCACGATCAACTTATTCTAAACTTCTTCCGGAGAATTCTATGGAAAATACAACCTATTTTAGTTTTTATGACGTATTAGAAAAACTGGCAATTATCATTGGGACATTTATTTTTGCAACATTGATAGAGCACTTCAACAATATGCGTTATGCAGCATTATCTATGACACTTTTCTTTGCAGTGGGACTGATTTTGATTAGGTTTCTGAATGTAAAGGCGATTAAGAGCACAGACACAGTGTAAATGGCTCAAAATTTGCTAATATTCAGCAAAATACGTTAACTTTGAACAAAAGATTTATTACAAGATGACAAACCCTCTTTTTTACGCAAAAATTCTTCTCTTTGGAGAATACGGAATCATTGAAGATTCTCAGGGTTTAACGCTTCCTTACAGCTTTTATAAGGGTACTTTAAAATTCTCTTCACTTGACTCAGAATTTGAAAAAAAGTCTAACGGTCATCTTATCAAATATGCAGAATATTTACAAAATTTAGAACTTCCTGCAGGTTTTCAATTAAATGTTTCTGATTTTCACGAAGAAATTTCAAAAGGTTTATTTTTTGACAGCAATATTCCGCAAGGATACGGCATCGGTAGCTCAGGAGCTTTAGTTGCTGCGATTTTCGAACGTTATTCTATCACCAAATATATTCCGGAAAATGTTTCTAAAGACCAGTTAAAAAATCTAAAGATGGTTTTTGGTTTAATGGAAAGTTATTTTCATGGAAAAAGTTCGGGCATTGATCCTTTGATTTGTTATATGAATCTGCCAATTCTTATCGAAAATAAAGATAACGTAGGCAAAGTCTTAATCCCCGAAAGTGAGGCAGGAAAAGGGGCCATTTTCTTAATTGATTCAGGAATGACGGGTGAAACCGGACCAATGGTACAGATTTTCTTTGAAAAAATGAAGACCGAAGGTTTCCGTAAAACATTGAAAGAAGAATTTATCCGTTATAATAATGCCTGCATCGATTCGTTTCTTAAAAAAGACATGAATCCTTTCTTTAGAAATCTTAAAAAATTGTCGCATTGGGCGTACGAGCATTTCCGGCCAATGATTCCAGAAAGTATTTTTAATGTGTGGAAAAAAGGATTGGATTCTAATGCATACTATTTAAAACTTTGCGGAAGCGGAGGTGGCGGTTATATTCTGGGATTTACAAAAGATTACGAAAAAGCTGAAAAAATGCTTGATGGTTTTCATAAAGAAGTGATTTACAGATTTTAAAAAATCCGGAATGAATTCTGAAAAAGAAACTTTCCAGGACAATAATTTTATATCCAAATCTCTGTTTTACAGACTTTCACAATTTGTCGGCTTTCTTTTGGGAGCGAGGTTTTTTGTAGCCGCCTTACTCACGTTTGCCCTTTACGTTTCCACATTTTTCCTTTTTAATCAGGATGAATCTTTCAGAAGTTTTGTCTTCGATTTTAAAGTTCACGGCATTATTTTCTGTACCGTTCTCTCTATTCTGTCCGGTGGTATCATCAATCAGTTTTATGATTTTGAAAAAGACCATATTGTAAAACCTTTCCGAACGAGAATTCAGAGTTTTATCAAACAAAGATATTTTCTGTATGCTTATTTGGCGTTAAGTATCATCTCTTTGGGCGTAGCGAGTTTTATATCTTATCGCGTATTTATTTTTTTTATTGTTTATCAGTTTTTTATGTGGTTTTACAGCCATAAATTGAGCCGGATCTTAATTTTAAATAACCTCACCTTCGTGAGTCTCACCTTATATCCTTTCTTCGGTATGATGGTCTATTACGAGACTTTTTCAAAGAAAGTCTTATTAATGGCAGTGTTTTTATTTTTAATCCTTTTATGTATTGATATTGTAAAGGATACCTTAACAAAAAGTGTAGATAAAACCTTTGGTTATGTCACAATTCCCAATTATTTTAAAAGTAGAATAACCAACACAATTATAATTTCATTATTAATGGTTACGATGGTTGTTTCAATGAAACTCATAGCAAAAACAGGAATTTCAGGCTTTATGGCCTATTATTTTGCAGCAGGATTATTTATTATGATTTCATGCATTTATTTACTTTTAAATTCTTCTAAAAAATCTAAGTTTTTCACACTCAATATTTTGCGATTCTGGGTTTTCGTGGGAATTATTGCAATGCTACTCAACGGAATTGAAGGTAAATTATAGAAAATATATTTTAAAAGCTTTCAGGTTATTCTTACATTTGCCAAAATTAAATCTAAAAAAAGAATGCCCATTTTTAACGATACAAAAGTCGCATTTGCCGATAAAACAGATGCACAGTTGAGAAAAGCATACTGGATGTTTAAGATGATTGAACAGCCTGCTTTAACCAATATCGGAACTTCTCTGCTTAATTTTACCGTTCATAATAACTTCCCATTCGTCAACGGAATTGTAAAAAATACATTGTTTGAGCAATTCGTAGGGGGTGAAACGCGGGAAGAAAGTATGAAAGCGGTGAAACAGCTTTTCAAAAGAGGAGTTGGAAGTATTTTTGACTATTCGATTGAAGGGAAAGAAGATGAGAAGACTTTTGATGCAGTGTGTCAGGAAATTAAAGATATCATTAAATTTTCTGTAGGAAATTCTGCCATACCTTTTATTGTTTTTAAGCCTACCGCTTTCGGAAGAATTGATTTGTATGAAACTGTAGGTAAAAAGTTAGAGTTGACATCAAGCCAAACAGAAGAATGGGCGAGAGTGGTAAAAAGATTTGATGAAGTATGCAAACTTTGCTATGAGAACGACAAAAAAGTAATGATTGATGCAGAAGAATCTTGGATGCAGGATGCTGCAGATCAGCTTTGCGAAGAAATGATGGAAAAATACAATCAACAAAAGCCAATTGTCTGGAATACAATTCAAATGTATAGAACTCACCGTCTGGAATACATGGAAGCAAATCTTCACCGAGCAAGAGAAAAAAACTATTTCATCGGTTACAAAATCGTCCGTGGTGCTTATATGGAAAAAGAAAGAGCAAGGGCTGCTGAAAAAGGCTATCCTGACCCAATACAACCCAATAAAGATGCTTCAGACACAAATTACAATGCAGGTATTGATTTTGTAATGAATCATTTAGATAAAGTTTCAGCATTTTTCGGAACACATAACGAGGTTTCTTCTGAATTGGTAATGGATAAAATGAAGGCAAAAAATCTTGAAAATGGTCATCCAAACATCTATTTCGGGCAGCTGTACGGAATGAGCGATAACATCAGCTTCTACTTGTCAGATAAAGGCTATAACGTAGCTAAATATTTGCCGTACGGACCTGTAAAAGATGTTGTTCCGTATCTGACAAGAAGAGCAAGGGAAAATACATCTGTTGCCGGCCAAACCGGTAGAGAATTGGGTTTGATCAAAAAAGAGCTGGATCGAAGAAGGAAATAATTTTTAAAATATAAATTGAAGTCTGATCAGAAAAATGATCAGACTTTTATTTTTATGGCTCAAAACTTTCAAATTTTCCATTATCATAGAACAAAACTATTCGTTTAATCTTATTGGTTTGATTTTCAATAACTTGATTGATTATTTGTTCACTAGATTTTTCTAATGGCTGAGAATTGGATATTTTTTCTTCAGCTTTACTTTGATGTGAAATAGCAGATTCTCGCACGACCGTGATTTCTTCTATATTTTCTTCCTCGCTGCCAAAATCTTCATCATCATTTATCATCGTGAATAAATCGGGAAGTGAAGTCGGTTTAGTTTTCTCTTCTAAATTTTCACTTTCAGGAATATCCCCGATTTCTGGTAAATCAGATTTCAGCATTTCCCCATCGCCATTTACCAGCCAGTCCCATAAAATCTCCGGAAACCTGGATTTTATTTTAATGATAAATTCCAGTGAAGGTTTATTTCGCCCGGAAGTAATATGTGAAATGGAAGAGCGCTGTACATCGATCTCATCTGCAAATTCAGATGAACTCAATTTTGAGTATTCTATAACCTTTGAAATTCTTTCATTTAAACTCATAAAATAAGTTTTTAACCTTGTTACAAATGTAAAAATAATGTTTACAATTGCAAAATACAAATGTAAATAAAGTTCCTGAATTCAAATATACAAAAGTAAATCACATAACAGTCTAATTATCATTTAATTATATAATTATTGTTGATAACATTCAAATTTCCACAATATTTAAATATAGGCATATTCCAATATTTTATTTAAAGTAAACCTCGAGATAAGATTTTAATGTAAAATTTTAATTAAAATTTTCGTGAATTTTATTATTCATATTGATGGCATAAGCCTTCCAGCAGTATTTTGCACGAATAAATCATTATGGAGTGGGAGAGAGGCTATAAAGCTGATTTGTTGGTTATTACTAATACGTATGATAATATTTAACTTAATAATTATCCAGAAAATCGTATTTTAAGTACTATAACAAGATTTTAAGATTTAAAGTCCTTCTTATTCTTTTTAAGATTCAAAAGATGAACAGATAGTTACAAAAAATAACCTGTTTACATCCGTGTAAAACAATTTTGTCCGAATGTATTCGATACCTTACACGTTTAGCAAAATAACACTCATTTTCAGATATTTACACTTATCCACACTTAAAGTATATCTATTGCAACTGTTGAATTGAAATTTATAAACTACTGATTTTAAATATTTTACATATAATGCGTTAAATTATTATCAATCCACAATTTAACTAACAGACTTTTTGGCAATTCAGCTTGTTTAATGAAATTACAAATGTGAATTTTATGTTATCATTAAAAAACATTATTTTTGACTCTTGTAAATTAAGTTTTGATGAGTTTTGAACATTTGTATATCCAAAATCCCGATTTCCAAAATCGCTATATTTTCCCAGAAAAATTATTTTCTTACCTACAGACAAATCTCAGCGATCATATTATTGAGATAGGAAGATCTTATTTAGATAAACCTATTTATAAATTAACTGTAGGAAATGGAGATATAAAAGTTTTAGCATGGTCACAAATGCATGGTAATGAATCGAACGCTACTCTTGCAATGCTTGATCTTATAGCAACGCTGGATAACGCTCCTAAAATGAAGAACGAACTTTTCAGTCAGATAAGTTTAGATTTTATCTTTATGTTAAATCCTGATGGTTCGGAAAGATGGACAAGACTCACTGCCGCCGAAATTGATTTGAATAGAGATTTCCATAATGAAGCTAGTGTAGAAATTAAGTTTCTTAAAAAAATAGCTTCTGAGAAAAAATATGATTACGCTTTGAATCTTCATGAGCAGCGCACCATTTTCACCACAGACGGAATACATCCTGCGACACTCTCCTTTTTAGCGCCATCGGAAAACGAAGAAAGAACGATTACTGAAAATAGAAAAAAATGCATGGCAGTAATTGCCCAAACTTATAAAAATTTAAAAAAACTGATTCCTAATCAGATCGGAAGATATACAGATGAGTTCTATCCCACTTCTACAGGTGATAATTTCATCAAAGCGGGAATGGCGACAATCTTATTTGAAGGTGGACATTTCATCGGTGATTATACAAGAAAAGGAACAAGAAAATATTATACAATTGCTTTATATTACGCGTTAAAAGCAATCAGCGAATTAAAATCTGATACAACGGACTGGGAAAAATATCTAGAAATTCCGGAAAATCAGGAAACGCATTATGATATTGTGTACAGAAATGTAAAGTTGAATACGGATCATGAATGCATTTTGGATATCGCCGTACAATACAGAGAAGTTATAGAGGAAGGAAAAGATGAAATATCTTTTATTCCTTTTGTAATGGAAGTCGGGGATGTAAATAAAAGAAAAGGTTGGTTCGAAATTGACTGTACAGGTAAAAGATTTGTAAGTGACACAAAATATCCGAAACTGGATGCTGAAGTCAGTTTTAAAATAGAAGAATAAAAAAAAGCGGAACAATTTTGCTCCGCTTTTTTTTAATTTTATTGAGATTAATTAACGACTTTAATTCCGTTGGCTACAAATCTGATCTCCTCTTTTGGTTTAGTGATTGCATCGATTTCAGCCTGAGGTTTTTTAGCATCTTCTGCGTAATGCTTTTGTTCGTCAATAGAAGTTACCTTTCTTTCGGCGTTTCCTTCCAGAACTACATTTTTACCCTTCAGAGCAGTCGGTACGAAAAAGCCATAATCTTTCATTTTTACGAAAAACTGGGTATCATCTTCTGTCTGGATTGTCAACCAGCAGCCTTTCTTATCACAAACGTCAGTTACTTTACCTTTTATAGTAACGTTTTCTACTTTTGTGTTGTCTTTTTTCAACTTTTTAGCCAATTTTTCAACGGTTATTGCTTTAGATTCTGTAGAAGTAATTACAGAGCCATAGGTATCACCTACGATTGCATTTCCTGCAGGAGGGCCAGATTTTTTCTGTTCTTGAGAAAATACTAAAGTTGAAGCGCTTACTGCAACTAAAAATAATATGGATTTAAATTTCATTATTGATATTTTTCCCAAAATTAATAATAAAAATTGAATTGAGTATAAATAAAAGCCGATTACGATATGTTGAATACTAATTTCAAAACAAAAATTAAAAACAATTGCATATTTATCTATATTTGAGGGGAATAATTTGGATATGCAAAAAAAACTAAAACTTTGGGATGCTACCATGCTCGTGATGGGCTCTATGATCGGTAGCGGAATCTTTATTGTAAGCGCAGATATGATGCGGAATTTAGGATCAGGATACTGGATGATTGTTGTCTGGATCATCACCGGAATCATGACCGTAGCTGCAGCAATCAGTTACGGTGAACTGTCTGCATTGTTTCCTAAAGCAGGCGGACAATATACCTATCTTACAGAAATTTTTGGAAAAAGAATGGGTTTTCTATATGGTTGGGGCCTGTTTACTGTAATTCAGACCGGTACCATTGCTGCAGTAGCAATGGCGTTCGGAAAGTTTACGGCATATCTTGTTCCTTCTCTAAATGATGCGGCTCCGATCTTTCAGAGCGGCGAATTTCAAATTACATGGATTCAGGTTCTCGCCATAGCCATTATTCTACTGCTTACTTACATTAATACAAGAGGAGTCGAAAGCGGAAAACTACTTCAGAATGTATTCACAGGCTCAAAAATATTAGCTTTATTAGGGTTAATCGCTGCAGGATTTATTTTCGTAGATTTTTCACATCTTGCAGAAAATTTCAGTTTTGGAACTGATGCTTTTAATAATACATATAAAGACTCACAAGGCAACTTCCTGAAAAACGGTTGGGAATCTATCGATGGAATGACTTTAATGGGTGGAATTGCCGCTGCAATGGTTGGTTCGGTATTTAGCTCTGTTGCTTGGGAAAATGTAACCTTTGTTTCGGGTGAAATAGAAAATCCAAAGAAAAATGTTGTGAAAGCAATGATATTAGGGACTTCTGCAGTAATGCTTTTATATATTGCGGTGAATTTTGTTTATTTAAATGCCATCGATCGTGATTCCATCGCATTTGCGGCCAATGACAGAGTAGCGGTTGCAGCTTCACAGAATATTTTCGGAAGTGCGGGAACCGTAATTATTGCAGTTCTTGTCCTGGTTTCTACCTTCGGATGCAATAACGGATTGATTTTAGCAGGTTCAAGAGTTTTTCAGACCATGGCAAAAGACGGTTTATTCTTCAAATCTGCTGTCAAAAACAATAAAAATGATGTTCCTTCAAACGCCTTATGGATGCAGGGAATCTGGGCTTCCGTTTTATGCCTTAGTGGGCAGTACGGAAATCTTTTAGATATGATTTCGTTCGTCATCGTTCTCTTTTATATGATTACCGTTTTTGGAGTGATTTACTTAAGATTTAAGCAGCCCAATCTCGAAAGACCCTACAAAACATGGTTATATCCGATAACACCTATCATTTATTTGGTGATTGGAACTGTTTTCTGCGTTCTTCTTCTGATCTATAAGCAGCAATATACCTGGCCTGGATTTTTGATTGTCTTACTCGGACTTCCCGTTTATTATTTGATTAATCGGAATAAAAGTACGGAGTCTTAATTTTTCAGGAGCTTAGTCCCGCTTTCACTACTCGCTTTTTCCAGATTTCGGCGGCGGCAAAGCCGCCGCCGAAATCTGGAAAAGAGCTCAAACACGCCGTTCAATCGGGGCTAAAATTTTCGTTATTTAATCGAATATAGTCATTGCGAGGAGCGTAGTGACGAATTTAATCTTTAAATAAAATAGAAATCATTTTAAATAGAATATCATTTCGTCAAACTAAACGATTTTAAGTAACGAAAACTTTATAATCTTTTGTAAGTGGAACGGTTTTGTGTAACTTAAAAGAGGTTAGTTGTCAACAATCTTTGTGGAAATTTGCATTTAAATTAATTTTAGCTAAGAAGTTGAACAAACGATTATATTTCACAGATTTTCACACATTATTTCCCGAAAATGATTAATTTGGTATTTCATTTTCATATGACACCAAATTTAAGATAGAATAAGATATATGGACACACCCAATTACAGAATGCCATTCGTTCCAGCTACACTGATGTCTGAAGGAGGAAGTATAGACACCTGCGATATGGGAGAAAGCATAGCTCACAATATCATGCTCCTCATTACTACAAAAAAAGGTGAAAACAGGTATGACGAAAGTTACGGAAATGAAGTCTGGAACCTGGAATTTGACAATGGAGTAACACCTGCAGTATGGGAAAATGTTTTTATTAAAAGCCTCAAAAAACAGATTCATGATTTTGAGCCCCGGATTATCCAGCCACAGATAGATGCTCACATAGAAGTTGTGGAACACAGCTACGATACCAAAGAACATACGGAAATCAAGAAAAAAGTAAGAATCGCCATCAATGCAAAAATGGAAGCCACGGGAGAACGTTTTAGTTTCTCTACTGAAATATTTTTAAGCCCGATGTCAATTGATTAACCACCATCTTATCACAAAATGAATTTAGATCAGAATATATATTCCAAAGAATCTGTAAAAGCAAGAATGCTGCAGAATGCAACCAAAGTGTGGGGATTAAAAAGCCCGCAATCTCTGGATCCTTTTGTAAAACTTTTAATTGATGCTTTCAGTACCGAAGTTTTCAAGGCTAATAACGAAATTCAGACCGTCAATGCAAGAATTCTCGAAAAGCTGGCAAAACTTTTAACGCCTTCAATTTATACCCATCCGATTCCGGCGCATGCTGTTGCCTTTACGGCACCTTTTGAATCTTCAGAGATACTATTGGAGCACACCGAGTTTTTTTTCAGAAAACAAATGAATTCAACAGTAAAATCAGAATCAGATAAACAGCTGAATATACCTTTTACGCCAATTGCAGGAATTCGTACGATAAAAGCACAGACGGCAATCATGTTCGTTGGTAACACATGCTATAGCATCGATGAAAGATTAAATAAAATCCCAATATCTAGATTTCAGGGAAGACCTTCTGACTACAGAAAAGTAACAATAGGAATTGACGTTTCAAAATATTCAGATGAAAAATTCCCTCGATCTTTTGGGTTGTACTGTTCAAATCCTGCTTTTGAGCATTTAGACTTTGTATATAAATTACTTCCGTACATAACGGTTTCCAGTAACGGAAATCCCTTATTTGTAAAAGAAGGTTTATCATATCTTAAAAAAGAGCAGGCGGAAGGTTATGAGCAGCTTTTTCATGAACAATCGATTCAAACAAAGATTATTGAAGATATCAAAAGCATTTATCATCACAAATTTATTGAAATAGCCGGACTTTCCAGGGATTTGTTTTCTGATACAGGTGTTTTACCTCAGGATTTAGATTTTCTTAACGGAAGAGAAGAAATTCATAAGTACATCGACGGGAAAAGCTTTTTATGGCTCACCTTTGAATTCCCGCCGCAGTTTTCAGCTGAAATTTTGGATAATTTCACATTTGTATTAAATGCATTCCCCATCTACAACCGAGGCTGGAAAAAAACGGAATACAGTTTAGACATCATGGGAAACAATATCCCGTTGATCACTGAAGAAGGCGAACATTTTCTCTACGTTGACGAAGTTCAGGACGGTGAAGGGAGAAAGTACACAGAAATTCCTTTTACACCCTCCGATGATCTGAAAAAAGGTCTGTACACCGTAAGAAAAGGCGGAATGGAAAGATTCAACAATAGAAATGCAGTCGATATGATTTCTAATGTTCTCGAACTGACAAGAGATGAGATTGCTGCCTTCTCACTATTAAACCGTGATAATGTGAAAGGCATGCTCAGCGAAATGTCTGATAAAATGAAATCGATGGTTCAGAAAGTAAATAATGCCAGAAGAAGCATTAGACAAGAATTGAATTATGTGATTATGGAGCCGGTAGAAAAAACCGACCACACCTACGCCGCATTTTGGATTACGCACTGTACTTTTGCCAATCACATGCGCCCTGGGACAGAGCTTTCCAATCAATTAAAATCCCAATCTTTGATCCTTTTAACAGAAACGATTGGCGGCGCCGAAGAACAAAAAGGTTCAGACAGCATCCAGGCGTACAAATATGCTCTGACAACTAGAGATAAAATTATTTCTCTCGAAGACGTGAAAAACTATTGCAGAATGGTTTTGAAAGACGAACTCAAGGATGTCCGGGTAAAAAGAGGAACCATGATCAGTAACAAACCGAAAGAAGGTTTCGTCCGTACTGTTGAAGTAGAAGTGATCCCTCAAAATTATTCATTCTATGGAAGAGTCTATTGGGAAAATATGGCCAATATTCTAAGAAATCAAATCGTTTCTAAAGCTATTGACGGAATAGAATATCGGGTAATGATCACTAATGAAGATGTAGATTTTTTTGAGAATTAATCTGAAATAACCAAAGAAAACATTCTGAAAAAATTTTAAATAAACGATGGTTTTTCCGAAATGTTTAAGTTAAATAATTAAAGTTATCAAAATGATTTCCCGGCTTTTCAGCATAGGAATATTCTTTGTTTTAAATCTATAATTTCCATAAAATTCCGTAATTTTGCCAATCGTGATTTTCATGTAAGATCACCCCAAATTATGAGTGAATCAAAAGAATATATAGAAGTTTACGGAGCCAGAGAACACAATCTTAAAAACATTGATGTTAAAATTCCGCGTAATGAACTTGTTGTAATCACCGGACTTTCCGGAAGCGGAAAATCGTCATTGGCTTTTGATACTATTTTTGCAGAAGGTCAGCGCCGATATATCGAAACATTTTCAGCATATGCACGTCAGTTTTTAGGTGGCTTAGAACGTCCCGATGTTGATAAAATCGAAGGACTCTCTCCCGTAATTGCTATTGAGCAGAAAACAACCAACAAAAACCCACGTTCCACAGTGGGAACAGTGACTGAGCTCTATGATTATCTGAGACTTTTGTTTGCAAGGGTTTCTGATGCATATTCACTCTCTTCAGGTAAAAAATTGGTGAGCTATACTGAAGATCAGATTCTGGATACCATCAAAGAAAATTACAAAGGTGAAAAACTAATGTTGATGGCACCTGTTGTGCGTTCAAGAAAAGGTCATTACCACGAACTTTTTGTTCAGATGGCGAAGAAAGGGTACGGACAGGCGAGAATTGACGGAGAATTGCAGGATATTGAGTATGACTTAAAGCTAGACCGTTACAAAACCCACGACATTGACATTGTAATCGATCGTTGGATTATTGGTGAATCTGCCTCTGAAACCAGAATGGAGAAATCTCTGCGCACAGCAATGGAAATGGGTGAAGGTATAATCGGAATTCAAAAGCTGGGAAGTACAGAAATTGAATACTTTTCAAAAAATTTAATGGATGCCGAGACAGGTCATTCATTGGCTTTGCCGGAACCAAACACGTTTTCATTTAACTCTCCGAAAGGAAGTTGCCCAAGCTGTAAAGGTTTAGGAACTATCAAGAAAATCAATACTGATTATTTTGTTGAAAATCCTAAATTATCGATCAACCAGGGAGGTTTACTGCCTTTGGAAGATATTAAATCGAATAAATGGATTTTAGCACAGATCAAAAATATACTTGAAATTTTCGGGTTAGGATTGACGACTCCATTTAAAGATATTCCGTCAGAAGCTTTGGATTACATGTACAACGGCTGTCACAAAGAGTTTAATAAAGACCTGAAATACGCAGGAATTACCAAAAAAATAAAGATCAGTTTTGATGGCTTGATTCCTTTTATGGAAGAAATTATTGACGAAAAAGAATCTTATGAAGGTGTATTGCTCGAAAGACATTTCACAACAGAAGAAACCTGTCCTGACTGTAAGGGAACCCGTCTTCAACCGGGAAGTTTAAGTTTTAAAATCGACGGAAAAAATATCGCTGAAATCAACGGTCTAAGCTTATCGGACTTAAAAGATTGGTTAAGGGATGTAAAAGATAAATTTTCGCCGAAAAACGCAATCATCGCTCACGAAATTTTAAAGGAAATCGAAACCAGACTTCAGTTTTTATTGGATGTCGGTTTAGAATATTTAAGTCTGAGTAGAAGTTCAAAAACGCTTTCCGGTGGAGAATCTCAGAGAATCCGCCTCGCAACACAAATTGGTTCACAGTTGGTGAATGTGCTGTATATTTTGGATGAACCAAGTATCGGTTTGCACCAGAGAGATAACGAAAGACTGATTAAATCATTAAAAAATCTTCGTGACATCGGAAATTCGGTTTTGGTTGTAGAACATGATAAAGATATGATCATGGAAGCCGATGAGGTTTTGGACATTGGTCCTAGGGCCGGAAAATTCGGGGGAGAAATACTTTGGCAGGGAAAACCGGAAGATTTACTGAAAGCAGATACAATTACTGCAGATTATATCAACGGAAAAAGAAAAATTGCCATTCCGGAAATCAGAAGAGAAGGAAATGGTAAAAGTATTCTTTTAAAAGGCGCTACAGGTAATAATCTTAAGAATGTAAACCTTGAGATTCCTTTAGGAAAATTGGTGGTGGTAACAGGAATTTCAGGAAGCGGAAAATCTTCTCTGATCAACGGAACTTTATATCCGATACTAAATAAACATTTCTACAGAGCTGTTCAGGAACCTTTACCTTACAAAAAAGTTGAGGGTCTCGACAATATCGATAAAATTGTAGATGTTGACCAGACACCAATTGGTAGAACACCACGGTCAAATCCTGCTACTTATACAGGAATGTTCACCGATATCAGGAATTTATTTTCAGAATTACCGGAATCTAAAATCCGTGGTTACAAGCCGGGAAGATTTTCTTTCAATGTAAAAGGCGGAAGATGCGAAACCTGTCAGGGAGGTGGTTTGAAAGTGATTGAAATGAACTTTTTACCCGATGTATACGTGCATTGCGAAACCTGCAACGGAAAACGTTTCAACAGAGAAACTTTGGAAGTTCGTTACAAGGGAAAATCGATTTCCGATGTTTTGGATATGACAATTGATGAAGCGGTAGATTTCTTCCAGCCGATCCCAAAGATTTTTGCAAGAGTAAAAACTTTGCAGGATGTTGGTTTAGGTTACATTACGATGGGACAGCAGTCGACCACCCTTTCCGGAGGCGAAGCGCAGCGTATCAAGTTAGCGACAGAATTAGCAAAAAGACAAACCGGAAACACGTTATATATTCTTGACGAACCCACAACCGGACTTCATTTTGAGGATGTAAAAATTCTGATGGATGCCATCAATAAATTGGTAGAATTAGGAAATTCATTCATCATCATCGAACATAATATGGATGTGATCAAATTAGCAGATCATATCATCGATGTAGGACCTGAAGGAGGAAAATATGGTGGTGAGATTATTGCGAAAGGTACTCCGGAAGAGATTATTAAGTCAAAGAAAAGTTTGACGGGGAAGTACTTGAAGAAGGAAATGTAATTTTTATCTTCAAAAAAACTCGATAATTATCATAGGCTAAACCTCAAGTTTAGTCTATTTTTTGGTTTAAAGAGATCTCTAATGTTAATAATTCAATTATTTTAGACATTTAATATATTGAATATCAGTTTTTTAAATTCTAATGTTAACTCAATGTTAACTCAATGTGAATTTCGTATGAATATTTTTTATATATTTGATATAGAATTAAAAATGTTTATTAAATAATTTAAATCAGATCAATATGAAAAATAAAATCCAAATATTTGTTGCTATTCTTTTCGCATTAGGATTAACAGCAATTGCTGGCAATGTGAAAGCTCAGACAACTTCCAATACCATTGAAGAAGTGCAGTTGAATAAAGATACATTTAAAGAAATCAAAAGCCTTCTGATTGATCAATTTGATTTTACGAATTCTGATTATAAAGAAGGAATTGTAAATTCTGAAGTTAGATTTGATGTTGCAGCCAACGGAAAAATAATTAATGTACGTTCAAAAGGTGACTGCAAGAATGTGAGTAAAGAAATTGAAAGTGTTTTGAGCCATCTTCAGTATAAAATAGATGCCAGTAAACTCAATGAAAATATGATTGCATCATCGTATGTTATGCCGGTAACGGTTGATATTAACAACAGATAATCAGAATTAGTCAAATACAGAACTTCTCTAAACTGCTTGAAAAAGCAGTTTTTTTTATTCTATGAATTGTATACATTTGAGGTGCTTTTAAATTTAATTATATAAAATGAACTACGAAATAAGAGAAATGCTTCCAAAGGATGAAACAAGGGTCATGGAAATTTTTCAGCAAGGCATAGATAGCGGGATTGCCACTTTTGATACTGAACTTCCCAACGCTGAGGTTTGGAATACCAGTTTCATCAATGAGTGCAGGTGGGTTTTGGAAAATGAAACCACTGAAGTAATCGGTTGGTGTGCCTTAAAGCCTGTAAGTAAAAGAGAATGTTTCAGAGGTGTAGCTGAAGTAAGCATTTATTTTGACCAAAATTCAGTAGGTAAAGGTTTAGGTACGCTTTTGTTAAAAAAACTCATTGTCGACAGCGAAAATCACGGATTCTGGACTTTACAATCCAATATTTTCCCTGAAAATGAAGCTTCAATTAAATTTCACTTAAAAAACGGTTTCCGCATGGTTGGAATCCGGGAGAAAGTTGGTAAGCTGCATGGTGAATGGAAAGATTTGGTAATGCTTGAAAAGAGAAGTGAGACAATAATTTGATAAGCAGTAATGCAGCGGTCATTTTTAAACTTAAATTCTTTACCTCCGTAATATTTGGCATTATCATTGTTCCATTTGAATTTAGATTTAAAAAAAGAAAGAACATGAAGTTTTTAATAAAATGTACAGGAGTACTTTTAATGGTAGTCATGTTGGCATCGTGCATTGCACCGCCACATCCAAGAAGCAGACCTATGCCGCCGGGTCACGCTAAAAAAATATACGGTGGAAGTGCAAGATATTATGCGCCAGGACAGGTAAAAAAGAGAGTGTACTATTACGACAATGGGCACGCAGGTCATAAAAGGCATAAAGGTCATAAAAGACATCATTAAGAATAAAGAATGGAAAAGCTCTGAAAATATAATTCAGAGCTTATTTTTTGTTAAAATCGTGTTTTTTTAGGATTTAGAGATGTGGTAAAAATCATAACCTCCTGTCCGAATTTTTTCTCAATAATTTCACTAATATTTTTCATCTCGCTTTCCATAAACTCGCCACGTTTTTCATGATCATCAAACATCAGCAAAAGATTGTAGTTTTTTCCATCTTCAATGTATTCACTGTATACTTCAGACAATATATATTTCTCAACATCCATTAAATTTTCTGTCATCAGAATTAAGGTTTCGTCAACGTAATTCTCCCATTCTTCGATATTGTTTTCTGTACAATGGAAAGTAATGCTTAATACGCTCATATTTTAAGAATTTTTAAGATTATTTGGATAAATACTTCAGCAAAAATCGGTAAAAATTTCGTAAATTAGCCCGTTATTAAATATTCAAAATAAATAGTTTTCAGCTTGTTTTTTAAACATCTGATTATCATTACAATAAAAGTTATATATGCAAAGAGAAGGAGAAAGATTGATTCCCATCAACATTGTTGACGAAATGAAATCATCTTATATTGATTATTCAATGTCCGTTATTGTTTCAAGAGCTTTACCGGATGTAAGAGATGGTTTGAAACCTGTTCATAGAAGAGTGTTGTATGGGATGTACGGATTAAACGTTTTTTCAAACAGAAAACATCTGAAATCCGCAAGAATCGTAGGAGATGTATTAGGTAAATACCACCCACACGGAGATTCATCTGTATATGATGCCATGGTAAGAATGGCCCAGACATGGAGTTTACGTTATCCCCAAGTTGATGGGCAGGGTAACTTTGGTTCGATGGACGGCGATCCTCCTGCAGCAATGCGATATACCGAAGCAAGATTAAAGAAAATTTCAGACGAAATACTTTCTGATCTTGATAAAGAAACGGTAGACTTTCAAAATAACTTTGATGACAGCTTAACGGAACCTACCGTAATGCCTACAAAAATCCCAAATCTTTTGGTAAATGGTACTTCAGGTATCGCAGTAGGTATGGCGACCAATATGGCACCTCACAACTTAACTGAAGCGGTGGATGCAATTACTGCATATATTGATAACAGAGAAATCACGATCGATGAGTTAATGCAGCACATCACTGCTCCGGATTTTCCTACAGGTGGAATTATCTATGGGTATGACGGGGTAAGAGATGCTTTCCATACCGGAAGAGGAAGAGTTGTTTTGAGAGCAAAAGTGAGCTTTGAGGAAGTACACAACAGAAATGCAATTATTGTAACTGAGATTCCTTATCAGGTTAACAAGGCTGAAATGATTGCGAGAACTGCTGAGTTGGTGAAGGATGAGAAAATTCCCGGCATCTACGAAATCAGAGACGAGTCAGACAGAAACGGGATGCGTATCGTTTATGAATTGAAAAACGATGCGATTCCTAATGTTGTACTCAACTTATTGTACAAATATACTTCGCTTCAGACTTCTTTCAGTGTCAACAATATTGCTTTGGTACATGGAAGACCGGAGCAGCTGAATTTAAAAGATATTATTCATCATTTTGTTGAGCACAGACATGTTGTGATCGTAAGAAGAACAGAGTACGAGCTTAGAAAAGCAAGAGAAAGAGCACATATTCTTGAAGGTTTCATGAAAGTGATCGGAACTCAGGATTCTTTAGATAAAGCCATTGCAATTATTCGTCACAGTGCAAATCCACAGGCTGCAAAAGAGGGAATTATTCAGGAATTTGATTTGTCTGAACTTCAGGCTCAGGCAATTCTAGACCTTCGTTTGGCCCGTTTGACAGGAATGGAGCTTGATAAAATTCGTGATGAATATGAGGCAATTATGAAAGAAATTAATAATTTAGAAGATATTTTGGCTAATGAGCCAAGAAGGTTCCAGATTATTAAGGACGAATTAATTGAAATTAAAGAAAAATACGGCGACGAAAGAAGAACAGAAATAGATTATTCAGGAGGTGAAATGTCTATTGAGGATATTATCCCGAACGAAGCGGTAGTTCTTACAATTTCTCATGCAGGATATGTGAAGAGAACGTTGCTTTCAGAATACAAAATTCAGAGCAGAGGCGGTGTAGGAAATAAAGCCGCGACAACGAGAGATTCAGATTTCTTAGAGTATATCGTATCTGCGACCAATCACCAGTACATGTTGTTCTTCACCGAAAAAGGTAAGTGTTACTGGCTAAGAGTATTTGAAATTCCTGAAGGATCTAAAACGGCTAAAGGAAGAGCTGTTCAAAATCTGATCAACATTGAGCCGGATGATAAGATTAAGGCATATATTAGAACCAATAACCTGAAGGATACGGAGTACGTGAACAAAATGAGCGTTGTGATGGTTACCAAAAACGGTACGATTAAGAAAACGTCTTTGGAAGCTTATTCACGTCCAAGAGTAAATGGGGTAAATGCAATAGAAATCAGAGATAATGATATGTTGTTAGGTGCTTACCTAACCAACGGATCTTCGGAAATCATGATTGCCACGAAAAATGGTAAATGTATCCGTTTCCCTGAAGCAAAAGTACGAGAAGTGGGTCGAGGTTCAATAGGAGTTCGCGGGATCAGTATGGAAGATAATGATGAAGCCATTGGTATGATTGTTGTCAACGATTTGGAGAACGATACAGTTCTTGTAGTATCTGAAAAAGGGTATGGTAAGAGAACGGCTGTAGAAGATTACAGAATTACCAACAGAGGTGGAAAAGGTGTTATCACCTTAAATATTACCGAGAAAACAGGTAATCTGATTGCAATTCAGAATGTAACAGACGAAGATGGTTTAATGATTATTAACAAGTCTGGCGTTGCTATCAGAATGAATATGAATGAGATGCGTGTAATGGGTAGAAATACTCAAGGTGTAAAAATGATCAATCTTAAAAAAAATGACGAAATTGCAGCCATTGCAAAAGTAGAAATGGATAAAGATGTAGTTGAAGAAGATGAACTTTTGGAAGGTTCTGAAACAGCGATTATTTTAGGAGAGGAAAGTGATCAACCGGAAGTAGAAAACAATTCGGAAAATGAAAATTCAGAAGACAAAACTGAAGATTCAGGCTCAGAAGATTAATTTATAAAAATATAAAAATTGTTATTATGAAAAAGCTAATTTTAGGTATAGCAATAATTTCATCAGCCTTTGTTTTCGGACAGAAGCAAGATGCAAAAGATGTAAATGCGCAATTGCAGGCTTCTAATAAAGCAGCGATGGATGCTTATCAGGCAAAAAATTATTCTGCTGCAGCGCCAAAGTTTTTAGAAGTTTATAACTTGATGAAAACAAGTGGACAAGACGATAAAATCTACATGTATTATGCTGGTTTGAGTTATGCATTGGCTAATAATGTAGATGAGGCTATCAAAATTTATACTGATTTAATTAATTCAGGATATACAGGAGTTCAAACTCAATATTCAGCAAAAGCAGTAAAAACTGGTGAAGTAACAACACTCGATAAAAACACTTGGGATTTACTGAAAAAATCTTCTTCAAAAGATTATACAGATTTTAAAACCGAGCAGACTAAAAGTGTCGAGCCAGACTTGTATGAAACTTTGTCTACTTTACTTCTCAATGCCAAGAAGAATGACGAAGCTTTAGCTTTAATAGAAAAGGGATTGGCAAAGTATCCTAATAATGCTAAACTGAAAGAATATCAAGGTTCTGCATTATACGCTACCGGAAATACAGATAAATTTCTTGCAAATTTAAAAGAGCAACTGGCAAAAAATCCTAATGATGCGACAAATTGGTATAACTTAGGTGTTCTGCAGGCAAAAACTCCCGCGACTGAATCTGACGCGATTACATCGTTTCAAAAAGCAATTGAACTTGCGGGAACTAACACAACACTGCTTAACAATTCTTATCAGAATTTAGTGTATACCTCACTTGGGGATGATTCAAAAGCGGTTGAAAACATTAATGCATTGAGAAAATCAAATCCCGATGAAGCTACGAAGTTAATTGAAGCAAGAAGAGAAAGATTCAATAAGGCATTGCCTTATGCAGAAAAATGGCACCAGACAAATCCTGAAAGTTTAGATGCTGTCACTACTTTAAGAGAAATCTATGGTATTACGAAAAATCAGGCAAAAGCTACTGAAATGAAAGCTAAAGAAGCTGCACTTCAGGCAAAACAGCCTAAATAAAATTAAATAATTTAATTAATATAAACCGAAGCATTTTGTTTCGGTTTTTTTGTTTATAAAATTTCTTAAAAGATATTTTTATTTTAAAATTCGAAGCTTATTTCAAATAATTATCATCAAAAAGCAATGTAAAAATTCTCTGCAATTCGTATATTTGGGAAAAATTTTACAGAATGATCGAGTGGAAAACTGTCAAAGAATACGAAGATATTACCTATAAAAAATGCAATGGCGTAGCAAGAATTGCCTTCAACAGACCGGAGGTCCGCAACGCTTTTAGACCCAAAACAACTTCAGAATTATATGATGCTTTCTATGATGCTTATGAAGACTCTTCCATAGGCGTTGTTTTGCTTTCAGGAGAAGGACCAAGTTCAAAAGACGGGGGCTGGGCTTTTTGCAGCGGAGGTGATCAGAATGCTCGAGGTCAGCAAGGTTATGTAGGAGATGACGGAAGACACCGTTTGAATATTTTAGAAGTTCAGCGTTTGATCCGATTTATGCCGAAAGCTGTGATTGCAATTGTTCCGGGTTGGGCTGTAGGTGGCGGTCATTCGCTTCATGTGGTTTGCGATTTGACTTTAGCAAGCAAAGAACACGCTATATTTAAACAAACAGATGCAGATGTAACGAGTTTTGACGGCGGTTATGGTTCGGCTTATCTGGCTAAAATGGTCGGACAGAAAAAAGCACGTGAAATTTTCTTTTTAGGAAGAAATTATTCTGCACAGGAAGCTCTGGAAATGGGAATGGTTAATGCCGTAATTCCTCACGAAGAACTTGAAGATACTGCTTATGAGTGGGCTCAGGAAATTTTAGCTAAATCTCCAACATCGATCAGGATGCTGAAATTTGCAATGAATCTGACAGACGACGGAATGGTTGGTCAGCAAATTTTTGCGGGTGAGGCTACACGTTTAGCATACATGACCGAAGAGGCAAAAGAAGGCAGAAACGCATTTTTAGAAAAAAGAAAACCAGATTTCGGTAAAGATCAATGGATCTCTTAAATAGGAATAATGAGTAATAGGTAATGAGCAATTCATTACCTATTATTTTGTACTGTATAAAGCTTTCGGATTTTACGATTTTTTTTAGATAACAAAAAGATCTGCCTTATCCGAAAAACCTGCTGAAAAAATTTAATTATGGAACAAAACTTTAAAAATCCTCAGATTTTTGATCTGGAAATTCCGGATTTCAGTGAGCTGGAGTTAGAAGCCGTTTCTCCAAAATATCTGAAAATTATTTTATTCAATCTCGCTATATTTTCAATTGCACTAGTCGGAGCACTTGCTGCTGCATTTTATTTCTTTTACCTTAATCTCAGCTTGTTACAGATTTCAGCAATTATAATTGTGCTTTTCCTTTTGATTGTTATTCTTTTTCTGAATGCTTTGATTGGTTTTAAATTCAGAAAATATGCAATACGCGAAAAAGATTTGGTGTATCAGCAAGGTTGGTTAAAGAGAACTTTAATTATTGTTCCTTTTAACAGGATTCAGCACATAAAAGTAGAACAGGGCTGGTTTTCAAAAATTTTGTATTTAAAATCAGTTTCGGTTTACACAGCAGGTATAAATGGTGGAGATATCTCCATCAATGGTTTGCCGCAAGATGTTGCAGAAGGAATTAATCACCTGATCCGTACCAATATTTCGAAAGAAAAAACAGAAGATGGAAGAGAAGCGTAATTCTTTTTTTCAACCTCAAAGACAGTCAAAAACAGGAATTGTTCTGCTTTTTTTGTATAACTCTGGGATGGTGATCAAAAACTTATGGGTTTTCGTGATCCTTTATTTTGTCAGAAAAGATAAATTGGAATCCTGGATCATTATTTCTGCCATCATTGCAGGTTTCTTAATATTAATTACTTCAGCAATTTTGCAATACTATCATTTTAAGTATTACATTGACGAAGAAAATGAAGAATTTGTCATTCATGAAGGAATTATCAATACATCGGTAATAAAGATTAAGAAAGATAACATCCAAGAGGTAAATATTACACAACCTTTCATCCATCGTTTTTTTAATATTTATAAACTGGAAATTGATACTCCGGGAAGTGCTGAAAAAGAAGTTAAAATTTCTGCATTATCAAAGCAAAATGCTATAGATCTGAAAAAGTATCTTTTAACAGTGAAAAGAATTGTGAAGAGTGCTGAGCAATATGATGAAATTTT
The DNA here is from genome assembly GCF_019613955.1 of Chryseobacterium sp. LJ668. NCBI lineage: Bacteria > Pseudomonadati > Bacteroidota > Flavobacteriia > Flavobacteriales > Weeksellaceae > Chryseobacterium > Chryseobacterium chendengshani. Next base: position 2,988,225 of record NZ_CP080443.1, read on the forward strand.
AGAGAAAGAAAAAAGTCTTGAACTCCATTCAATCAACATTTCGACTTTCAGCATTTTAAAATATGGTATTACTGCAAATTATGTTCGAAGCTTTTTTGCATTGATCAGTTTGGTAATTTATGGTTTTTCTGAACTCACTAACTTCCTGAAAAAAGCTGAATTTGAGACATCGTTAAATTATGACATGATAGAATCTCGGTTTTTGGCATTTTCAGTTCCGGTTATTTTAGGAATTTTTTTAGCTGTAATACTTACCGGGATTTTGATTAATGCAATACGTACGATTATTAAATTTTTCAATTTTAAAATCACCGAAAATAGTCAGAGTTTTTCTTTTGAGTATGGTTTGTTTAATACCAGAAATTCGATTGTAAACAAATCGAAAGTGCAGGTTATTACCGAAACTCAAAACTGGATCCAGAAAAAAATGAATATTTCTTACCTGAAATTTCTTCAGATTGGAAAAAACGAGGAAGAAGAAAAAAATGTTGCCGCAGTCCCTGGTATCAGCAGAAGCGAAAAGGTAAAACTGATCTCAACAATTTGGAAAGAAAATCCGGTTTTTGAAAATTATTTAAAGCCAAATTTCAGATTAATTCTAATTAATTCTTTTCAATGGATTATTTTACCCCTGATTTTTGTTTTCCTGATAGGTAGAGATATATTGATAAACTATTTGTTTCTAGCCATAGTGTATGGTCTTTTGGCAGAATCTCTTATCTTAATTTCATTCCGTAATTTGAAATTATATTACAACAGAAGATTTATCAGATTAAAATCTGGAATCTGGGATATAAATCATAAAACTTTTGAGGTAGAAAAGCTTCAGACTGTAAAAATTTCTCAGTATTTTTGGCAAAGAAAAACAAACTTAGGAAGCATCACTTTTTACACGTCTGCAGGGCGGTTTAAAATAGTCGCTTTAGATTTTTTTAAACTCAAAAAATTGCTGAATTACTGTATTTATAAAATTGAAATTTCTAAGAATAATTAAATAAAAATTTAATGTCAGATTGGATAAAAGCTGCAAGGCTTAGAACATTACCGCTTTCCCTTAGCGGAATTATCATGGGCTCGTTCATTGCCAAATGGCGGCTTTGGGGCGAAGGCGGAACCTGGGACTGGAAAATATTTGCTTTGGCACTGTTGGTGACATTATTATATCAGGTATTATCAAACTATGCCAATGATTATGGTGATGGAGTAAAAGGAACCGATGCCAAAAGAATTGGTGAAGCAGAATCCAGGGCAGTTGCATCAGGAAAAATTTCTGCAAAACAAATGAAAAATGCAGTGATTTTACTATCTGTTTTATCATTTATAGCAACGATAATACTTTTATATCTGGCATTTTTTCCAAATTATATGAATGAATTTTATATTTTCATTGGATTGGGTGTTGCATGTATTCTGGCGGCAATTGGTTACACAATTGGCAAAAAACCTTATGGCTATATGGGTTTAGGGGATATTTTTGTATTTATATTCTTTGGGATGGTTTCGGTATGCGGAAGTTACTTTCTATTTACTAAAACATTCAGCTGGGATATGCTTTTGCCGGGAGCAGCTGTAGGGATGATGAGTATGGCGGTTCTTAACCTCAATAATATGCGAGATATCGAAAGCGACAGGTTATCCGGTAAAAATAGCTTTGCGCTGAGAATAGGCTTTAAAAACGCCATGATCTACGAAATGGTGCTGCTGCAGTTTCCTCTAATTTTGATTCTGGTCTTTTTAGCTTTAAACGGATTTTTACAGTCGCAGAATTACTATGTTTTTATTGTGATGATTTTGATTATTCCTTTTGCCAGACTTCGAAGAAAAATAATGTCTGTCAAAGAACCACGTCAACTTGATCCATTTTTAAAGCAGGTAGGAATTTTAACATTCATGATGGCGGTTATGACTGCAATCGGACTCAATTTTTTTAGATAAACAACTTTGATACCATGAGTTCCAATACTATTTACGTCGAAGCTCAGATGCTGATCAGAAAATCAGTTGAAGAGGTTTTCGAAGCATTCATCAATCCGGAAATTACTACGAATTTTTGGTTTACAAAATCTTCTGGAAAACTGGAAGAAGGAAACGCCATTACCTGGGAATGGGAAATGTACGGCGCAAAAACAGAAGTTATTGTTATTCAGATAATTCCAAATCAAATGATCAAAACAAGCTGGGGAAAACCTTCAACAAATGTAGATTACGAATTCAAAAAGATGGAAAAAGGAACCCTTGTTGTTATAAAAAGTTACGGTTATGAACAGACCGGTGAAGATCTTCTGAAGATGATCAATGACAATACTGGTGGCTTTACAACAGTTCTGGATGGCTGCAAAGCATATTTAGAACATGGGATCAATCTAGGATTGATTGAAGATAAATTTCCACAGAAATAAAAAGTAATGAATATAGCTTGTAAAATAACTTCTCTTTTATCAATTGTTTTAGCTTTATTTATTATATATAATTTTATAAAACAATTACATGCAAGTGCATATTCAGATATTGATTCGATCCCTTTTCTAATTCTAAGCATTTTGATTGTTAATGCTACTGTAGCTTTTTTCACATTAATTAATAAAGTAAAAGCAACGATAGAGCTGTTGATAATTCAAATGATAATTATAATACCAGTTTACATACTTATTATATCAAATCTTAAATTCAACAATTTCATATCATTAAAATAAGAAAATAAATTAAAATGAAAATACAATATTTAGGACAAAACTGCTTCCTGTTTACCTATAAAGACAAAACAATTCTGTGTGATCCTTTTTACAATTATAAAAAAGCAGAATCAGGATTTGATATTTCTGCACAGAAAATCGATTACATTCTACTAACTCACGCTCATGGCGATCATATTGCTGATGTAGAAGAAGTTTTACAGCATTATCCTGAAGCTACAATTATTGGCCAGCCTGAAATCTGTGCCTATTTCAAAAATGCTAAAAATACCGATGATGTGAATTTAGGAGGATCGGCAAAAGTTGACGGTCTAAAAATCTCTATGGTTCCGGCTCATCATACAAGCTCGTTTCCTGACGGAAGCTACGGTGGAGTTCCTGTAGGATATATCTTCAGACTTCCTGAAGGTAAAAACATTTATTTGGCAGGTGATACCGGAGTGATGGTAGATATGAAGCTGTTTCCACAGTTGTATGGTAAATTAGATTTGTCAATCCTTCCGATTGGCGGTCATTACACAATGTGTGCAAGAAAAGCGGCTTTCGCAGCTTCAGAATTATTGAATACTCCAAAAGTAATCGGATGTCATTTTGATACATTTCCTGCAATTGAGATTGATCATAACAATGCGATGAATCAATTTAAAGAAAAGAATGTAGAACTCATTCTTCCACAATTAGGCGAAACCTTCGATATATAACAAAAAATTAAGAGATTAAGTAATTTACATAAATCATCTTAATCTCTTAACTTATAAAATAAAAATGGCAAGCTACCTAAATCACACCGCTACGACCAATTACCTTTGCTGCGTTCCCACCCTGGAGGGTTCTCAGGAGCTGGTTGTTTAGGACTTGCCGTTGCAAAGATATGAATTAATTATAAATTTAAAAATAATATCAAAGAAAATTGATTTGAAAAAATGTTTAATGATGCTAAAACACTGACATCTAGAACAATATTTTTTAAAAATTTTTCTAAAAATAAAAAGTATGACAAAAAATCCCACAACATTAGGAATTTTATTATTTGGAGCTACAATGCTGATTTTCTTTGCAGTATACTGGTTTTTCTCCGGAATAACTTTTTTTGAGACTTCATTAAAAGCAAATGCTTTTGTGCTACCTGTTTTATATGTAGGAACAGCTTTTTGGTCTGTAAAATCACATTGGAATAATCACAAAATGGGCTTTAAAGAAGCATTTAGCAGAGCTTTCAAACCCATGTTTATCGGTGGTTTTTTATCTGTAGTAAGTATTTATTTATTTTTAAATTTCGTAGATACTGATGCAAAATCATTACTTAATTATCAGTTTGTAGAAAGAAATAAAAGTGAATTGGTAAAAACATATGAAGCCGAAAAATCCAGATTAAAATCTGAAAAAGAGATCCAGGAATTAGAAAAAGATTACCAGAAAAGCATTCAGAGTTTCAGCAAGGAGCAGGTAAAGGGAAAAGATATGCTTACAGCCAGCCATTTTTCAGGATATTTTGCAGCAATACTGTTATTTTACTTAGTTTTGTCATTATTTTTCGGGGCGTTTTTCAGAACTCGAAGCGTTCATCAATAATTTTATATCAGATTTTAAATGAATTTATCTATAGTTATTCCGTTGCTCAACGAAGAAGAATCTCTTGAAGAGCTTTTTACAAGAATTGATAATGTCTGTAAAACCAACAATTTATCTTACGAAGTTTGGTTTATTGACGATGGAAGCACAGATTTATCGTGGAGCATTATCGAGAATTTAAAAGTTCAGCATCCGCAGATCCACGGAATAAAATTTTCCAAAAATTACGGCAAATCTCAAGCTTTACACGCCGCTTTTGAAAGAACAAACGGTGATGTGATCATTACAATGGATGCCGATCTACAAGATTTTCCGGAAGAAATTCCTGAGCTGTACAGAATGGTAGTAGAAGATAATTATGACATCGTTTCCGGATGGAAAAAGAAGCGTTTTGATAATGTGATGACGAAAAATGTACCTTCAAAACTATTTAATGCTGCAGCGAGAAAAGTTTCCGGCGTGTATCTGCACGACTTCAACTGTGGTCTAAAGGCGTATAAAAAACAAGTTGTAAAAACAATTGATGTATATGGTGATATGCACCGTTACATTCCGGTTTTGGCGGCCAATGCTGGTTTCAGAAGAATTACCGAAAAAGAAGTTCCGCACCAGGCAAGACCTTACGGCACCTCGAAATTTGGGACTGAAAGATTTGTTCGCGGGTTTTTAGATTTGGTCACTCTTTGGTTTGTAAGTCGTTTTGGTGGGAGACCAATGCATTTCTTTGGCGCTGTAGGAACGTTAATGTTTATCATAGGATTTCTTTCGGCGCTTTGGCTGGGAGTTTCAAAATTAATAGATGTTGCACGAGGAATCTACGGGCATTTAATTACCAATAATCCTTGGTTTTTCATTGCTTTAACGATGATGCTTATGGGAACTCTGCTTTTTATTGCAGGATTTTTAGGCGAAATGATTATCCGTACCAACAGAGAGCACAAGAATTACAATATTGACGAAGTGATATAGGATGAAAAAGATTTTTTATATACTTCCATTTTTAGCTTTGATTTCCTGCGGAAAAATTTCTCCTAAAGGTAACTTAGAAAAAAAAGAAATTGACGTTGAAGAGTTTGTGAATTTAGACTTAGACGGAAAATTCCGTATTTTTTATGCACGAGGTCCGAAAAATTTTGTTGAAATTGAAACCTATCCCAATATTGCTGATAATCTTGATGTTGACGTGGATGATAAAACACTTTCCATCAAAGAAGGCAGAGAAACAAAAGGTGTAGATTTCTACAATGTGACCATTTATTCTAAATATAATTTAGAGAAAGTTTCACTTTCAGATTCTGTTGAAATGAATATTTCAAGCGAAATTAAAACGGATAATTTTAGGCTCAGTTTAAAAAATAATGCTACTTTTATGGGTTCGGTGAACACAAGAAGAGCAGAAGTGGAAATGCTGAACAGAAGCCGTGCAAATTTTTTGGGTGAAACGAAAGATGCAGTGATAAAAATCTCTGATACAGCAAGTTTGATTGCTCCGTATTGGAAAATTACAAATCTGAATGTAGATTCTCAAAACGGAAATTATGCAGAAGTAAATGTGAAAGATACACTGAAAGGAACAGTAAAAAATACAGCGAAATTTGTGTATTATAATGACCCAATCAGAGCTTTTAAAGTCGACAAGACAACAAAAGTGGAGAATAAAAAATTACAGTAAATACTTTGTCAGAGTTGAAATTTTTGATAAAGTTTAAGAATAAATTAAACTATAAAGACTACAAATACAAATATGACAACATTAGAGAAAGCACAGCTTTGGTTGAGTGATACATTCGATAAAGAAACTAAGGATGCTGTTCAAACATTAATAGACAGCAATTCTCCTGACTTAGAAGATTCTTTTTACAGAGAATTAGAATTTGGTACAGGAGGAATGCGTGGAATTATGGGTGTTGGAACCAATCGTTTAAATAAGTACACGTTAGGTCAAGCAACACAGGGACTTGCAAATTATATGTTGCAGCAATTTCCAGGCGAAGAAGTTAGTGTTGCCATAGCATATGATGTCAGAAATAACTCAAAAGAATTTGGGAAATTGGTTGCGGATGTTTTAACGGCAAACGGAATTAAAGTTCTTTTGTTTAAAAACCACAGACCGACTCCTGAATTGTCTTTCACCGTTCGTGACAGAAAATGCAACGGTGGAATTGTGTTGACGGCATCTCACAATCCGCCTGAATATAATGGCTACAAAGTATATTGGAATGACGGCGCGCAAATCGTTCCGCCACATGATGAAGCGATTATCAATGAAGTATATTCTGTGAAATTTGAAGAGATTAAATTTGAAGGAAATGACGATCTGATCGAATGGATCGGAGAGGAGCAGGATGAAGTATATATTGATGCTTGTATTGAAAACTCAACTTATCAGGATGTTGAAAAAGGAAATTTAAATATCGTTTTCACGTCAATCCATGGAACAACATACACGACAGTTCCTCAAGCTTTAGAAAAAGCAGGTTTCAAGAAAATTGATCTGGTAAAAGAACAAATGATCCCAAGCGGAAACTTCCCGACGGTAGAATCTCCCAATCCGGAAGAACCTGCAGCTTTGGAAATGGCAATGGATTTAGCTAAAATAACCAATGCCGATATCGTGATCGGAACAGATCCGGACGGTGATCGATTAGGGATTGCAGTCAGAAACTTAGAAGGAGAGATTCAATTATTAAATGGAAATCAGTGCAATACCATTTTAACGTATTATATTCTTGACCAATGGAAAAAACAGGGTAGAATTACCGGAAAAGAATTCATCGGTTCTACGATTGTAACTTCAGATATTTTCTTTGATATTGCCGAAAAATTCGGTGTTGACTGTAAAGTTGGTTTAACTGGTTTTAAATGGATCGGAAAAATGATCCGTGATTTCGAAGGTCAGGAAAAATTCATTTGCGGTGGCGAAGAGAGTTTCGGGTTTATGACCGGAGATTTCGTACGCGATAAAGATTCTTGCGGAAGTATTGTCTTAGCTTGTGAAATAGCAGCTTGGTGCAAAGCCAACGGAAAAACTATGTACGAATACCTGATTGAGATTTATCAGCAAACCGGAATGTATTATGAAGGCTTAATTAATGTGACAAAAAAAGGTAGAGACGGAGCAGAAGAAATTCAGAATATGATGAAGAACTTCCGTCAAAATACTCCCAAATCTTTAGCTGGATCACCGGTTGAAGAAGTAAAAGATTTTAAAGAGCAAACAAATTTTATTGTTTCTGAAAATAAAAAACATGTGATGGATGATATTCCAAAATCGAATGTTTTGATTTATTACACACAAGACGGAACGAAAGTTTGTGTAAGACCTTCAGGTACAGAACCAAAAATTAAATTTTATGTTTCTGTAAAACAAGATTTAAGCTCAAAAGAAGATTTTAAATCAACCCTAAAGGCTTTAGAACATAAAATTGAAGAAGTAAGAAAAGATCTTCAGTTAAACTAATATAGGTTAACAGAAATTAGGTTTTAGATAAATATTTTAAAGATGATCAGTAACCTCTTTAATTATTTAAAACTTCTTGTTCTTTGCTGAGTGAAACGCCTTTGCGAACTTAAAAACAATTAATTGTTAAAAAAGCTTGTAAACTTTGCGTTAAAGTTAAGCATCATGATAATGACGAAAAATCGGTATAATTTATAACCTAATTTCTGCCACCTAAATATAATATCTTAAAAGTAAATAAAAGTGAAAGTTTCAAAATTAGCGGCGAACCTGATCGGTTCTGAAATTGTAAAAATTGGTAACGAAGTAAATGATTTAAAGGCAAAAGGAGCAGAAATAGCCAACCTTACCATTGGCGACCTGAATTCTAATCTGTATCCGATTCCGGCACAGTTGAAGGAAGAAATTCAGAAAGCGTATCAGAATAATTTAACCAATTATCCGCCTGCAAACGGACTTTTATCTTTACGAAAAGAAGTTTCAAAAGACCTTAAAAGAAGATGGAACCTTGATTATGATGCTAATGATATTTTAATCACCGCAGGTTCCAGACCACTTATTTATGCTGTTTATAAAGTAATTGTGGACGAAGGCGATAAAGTGATTTACCCGACTCCTTCATGGAATAATAACCACTACTCATATCTGACTTCTGCAGAATCAATTGAAGTAAAAACTACGCCTGAAAATAATTTCCTTCCAACCGCTGCTGAATTACGCCCGCATTTGGATGGAGCCGTTTTACTAGCTTTGTGTTCACCGCTGAACCCTACAGGAACAATGTTTACAGAATCGCAGCTAAAAGAAATCTGTGAAATGGTTTTAGAAGAAAACAAAAAAAGAGGCGCAGACGAAAAGCCGTTGTATCTGATGTATGATCAGATTTACTCAAATCTTACTTTCGGAGCGAAACACGTTGATCCTGTTTCTCTTTTTCCGGAAATGAAAGATTATACAATTTACATTGACGGAATTTCCAAATGTCTTGCAGCAACAGGTGTTCGTGTTGGATGGGGATTTGGCCCTGCTCACATTATTGATAAAATGAAAGCACTTTTGACGCATGTAGGAGCTTGGGCGCCAAAACCGGAACAGGAAGCAACGGCAAAATTTTATGAAAATACAGAACGCGTAGACGAATTTGTAGAAGAATTTAAAGGAAAATTAGAAGCCAGTTTAAAAGTTCTTCATAGCGGAATTCAGGATTTGAAAAATAAAGGTCTGCAAGTAAACAGCATTGAACCGATGGGCGCGATGTATTTAACTATAAAGTTAGATTATATCGGAAAAACAAAACCGGACGGTTCTCTAATTGAAAATTCTTCAGATCTGGTATTTTATTTAATCAGTGATGCAGGAGTGGCTTTAGTTCCGTTCTCAGCTTTTGGTGAAGCTAAATCTGAGCCGTGGTTCAGAGCTTCAGTAGGAGGTCTGGATATCAGTGAAATTGAGGCGATGATGCCAAAATTGGAAAAAGCTTTGAATAATTTGAAATAAAAAAATATAGATGCTTCGACTCCGTTCGGCGTGGGCCGAAGCATTTACATTCAAAATATCGAGGACAGTTTTATTTTAAAATGAAAACTCCAAAAAAAAAATTTCTTGAAACAAAATGGTTATGCTATTCGACGTTAGCAGTTATCACTTTAGTTATTCTGAGTGTTTGGCTTTCCGGAACAAATTCTCACAGATCTTTATTTCAAAATTCTATATTATCAACTTCTATCTTAGGGACAACATTTTTTGTGTTTATTAGTTCAGGATTATATTTCGGTTTGAAACTGAAAGAGAATGTAGGACAAATTTTACACAGAGAAAGAATCAAAAAATATTCTGATCATATTTCTTTACCAGATGTTTCAGGATTTGATCCGCCTGCTGTAGGAGATAGTATAGGGGGAGTTATCCTTTCAATTATTCTATGGTTTTTTGTTTCAATTGTTTTTGCTTTTTTATTATATTTTTTAGGATTCTTCTTTTGGGCAGCAATTTTATTTTTTGCGGCAATGCTTTATTGGATTTTTTTCCGAGCTTTACGATTAGTATTTAAAAATTCGAAAAGCTGTAAAGACAATCTTCTAAGAAGTTTAGGATTCGGACTTTTTTATTCGTTTCTGTACATCTCGTGGATTTACGGAATCATCTTTTTAGTTAATTATTTAAACTAAAACTCACTTTTAATAATTTATATTTAAATAAATGAAAATCATCGCCGTCATTCCTGCACGCTATGAAGCCAGTCGTTTTCCCGGAAAGCTGATGCAGATTTTAGGAGAAAAAACTGTGATTACTACTACGTACCAAAATGTTATGGAAACCGGACTTTTCGATGAAGTTTTTGTTGCAACAGATTCTGAGTTGATCTTTAATGAAATTCAAAATCATGGCGGAAAAGCAGTAATGACCGGACAACACGAAACAGGAAGCGACCGAATCGCAGAAGCTGTGCAGAACATTGATTGTGATATTGTCATCAACGTTCAGGGAGACGAGCCTTTCTTAAAATTAGAACCTTTAAAACAGTTAATTGAAGTTTTTAGAAAAGACGATAATCAGGAAATTTCTTTAGCTTCATTAAAAATAAAGCTTCACGAAAAAGAAGAAATTAAAAATCCTAATAATGTAAAAGTAATTACCGACAATAATGGTTTTGCATTGTATTTCAGCCGTTCTGTAATTCCGTTTCACCGCGAAATTTCTTATGAAATTGATTATTTTAAACATATCGGTGTCTATGCATTCAGAAAGCATGCTCTGCTGCAGTTTTCAAAACTGGAAATGAAACCTTTGGAGATTTCAGAAAAAATAGAATGTATCCGTTATCTTGAATATGGAATGAGAATCAAACTGATAGAAACCAATTTTATTGGTGTAGGCATTGATACACCGGAAGATTTAGAAAAAGCAAGGAAATTAATTTGAAAATTTATTTAATTAGATAATTTGAAAATTATGTTATCGTTTCATTTTTAAATTGCCTCATTTTCAAATTTTCAAATTAAAAAAGCCCTATATTTGAATTGATAAAATTGATTGAATGAAGAAATTATTTTTAATATTCGTCCTTATATTTTCACAACTATCTTTCGCACAGACTGCTAAAGAAATTATAGATAAAAATATTGAATTATCAGGAGGATTAACAAGTTGGAAGCTTTTAAATTCTGTATTACTTCAAGGGAAAGTAATTTTAGGAGTAAAAGATGAATATCCGATCAAAATTTATCAGCAACGTCCCAATTTAACCAAAACGGTTCTGACAATAAACGGAAAAGAAACTGCTATTGAAGGATACGACGGAAATAAAGGCTATGCCATGAATTATGCAGCCAATAAACTTCAGGTGTATGGTGATTACATTCCGGAAAGTTTTGACAACGATTTTATCGATTGGGAAAATAAAGGTTTTGAAGCCAAATATCTCGGCAAAGAAAAAGTAGGAAATATCTATTGTCACAAGGTTGAGCTGACGAAAAATGTGAATAAGAACTATTATTTTTTTGATACCAAAAATTTTATGCTTTTAAAAGAAATAAAAAAAGATGAAACCTTAAATTATTCTGATTTTAAGAAAGTTGGGAATCTTTCGATGCCATTCAGAATCGAATCTTCAAGCTCGAAAAAAGATGGAGATTTTGTAATACTTTTGAATAAAGTAGACATCAATAAGGTATTTCCTGCCAATGTTTTTAAATTCTAATCCTTAATTATCAACTAACCGCAGCCAAGCTGTAAACTAAATAAAATGAAAAAAATCTTTTTAATACTACTTTCTTTCGCAGCATTTTTTAATAGCTGCGCCCAGAAAAAGACAGATGTTTCTAAAGCTAAAAGTAAAGAACTTATGGGAAAAACAATTTATGATTACAAAGTAGAAGCTCTTGAGGAAGGAAAAGAAATCAACTTTGCCGATTTTAAAGGAAAGAAAATCCTTATCGTCAACACCGCTTCAGAATGTGGTTTTACACCGCAGTATGCTGATCTAGAGAAGTTATCAAACGAATACAAAGGTCAATTGGTAGTTGTGGGATTTCCTGCGAACAATTTTGGAGGGCAAGAACCTGGTTCAAATGTAGAAATCGGAGCTTTTTGTCAAAAAAATTATGGGGTAACATTTCCATTAGCTGCAAAAGTTTCGGTGAAAGGAGATGATACCGCTCCAATTTTCAAATATTTGACCGAAAAAGATCTGAACGGGGTGAAAAACACAACCATTCTCTGGAATTTTACTAAGTTTTTGGTAGATGAAAACGGTAAGTTAGTAGATTCATTCATCAGTACTACAAAGCCGACGGATAAAGCGATAACGAAGCATTTACAGTAGAAAATGTTTCATATGTAAAATAACTTCGCTTAGAGATTTCTGAGCGGAGTTTTAATTTATTTATGTTGAAAATTCACTGTTTACCTTTCAAACTCAATAAAAATCAGTCATTAGTTTTCTCAGCGAAAGAAAAAATATTTCCCAGCTTGATGCTCGAATAACCGTTACTTTTTATTTTGGAAGAATTGATCATTGCTTTCGCCAGAATATCTGTCGGCAGGGGTTTTTGGCTTTCGAAAAGTCCGATTTTATTGGCAAATTTAATGATCCTGCTTCCCAGTACTTCACCACTTCTTTCAGAATCTTTTCTTTCCAACATTCCCGGTTTGAATATAGTGATTTTATTGAAATGAAGTTTTCTTACGGCATCTTCAAGTTCGCCTTTCATTTTAGAATAAAAAATTTTAGATTGCGGATTGGCTCCGTAAGCAGAAACTAAAATATAATCTTCAACATTATTTTCTTTGGCAGCTTTTGCAAACTGATATTGGTAGTGGTAATCAACTTTTCTTTGGGCTTCTTTGCTTCCTGCATCTTTCAAAGTAGTTCCCAAACACGAAAATGCAACATCACCTTTTACAGAGTCCTTCCATTCATCAGGTTTTTCAAAATCGACAACGTGCGTTTTTAGTTTGTCATTTTGAATGTTTAAAGGTTTTCTTACAAAAACATCTACTTGCTCAAAGTCTTTATCATTCAATAATTGTTTAACCAAATCTTTTCCTGTAGCGCCTGTTGCACCGATGACCAAAGCTTTCATAATAATTTTGATTAGATGATGTGAGATATTTAATTTTCTTTATTAAATTTACGAATTTTAGACCAAAGCCTAAAAAATTATTAATTAAACATTACCAATCATTTTTCACCAGATTTTTCATGGATGCAAACGAAATTTTAGATTATTGCCTGACCAAAAAAGGTGTAGCAGAAACTTTCCCCTTTGACCAGGAAACATTGGTCATGAAAGTAGGAACAAAGATGTTTCTGCTTATGTCATTGGAAAAACAACCATTAACAATCGCAGTAAAAACAGATCCCGAATGGAGTGCGGAATTGAGAGAGCAACATCCCCAAATTACAGGAGCATATCATATGAATAAAACCCATTGGAATTCTGTTTCTTTAGACGGGCTTAAAAAAGAACTCGTTCTAAAAATGATTGATCATTCTTATGATTTGGTTTTTAAATCTTTAACGAAAAATATTCAAAACACTATTGTTAATTCTTAAAAGAGAAACATTAAATATGAGGAAAATTTTTATTTCTGCAGTCTTCTTTTTGTCTGTTAATGCATTTGCACAGACCAAAGAGCAGACTAAAACATGGGAGCTTCTAATCGCAAATAAAAGACTTGACGCCAGAAATTTTTATGATAAAAATCTAAAGAAAGATCAACTAAAAGATTTTGAAAATCTTTTTTTGGATGCCATTATCGATGAAGAGATGGGTGAAATTGTCTTTGATGATTCATTTATAAAAAATATGATTGCGCTTAAACCCGACGAGGCATATTTTTACCCGATTTCACACAGAAAATTTGTTTTTGGCGAAAGTGATACGTCTTTCGACGACTATTCCTACTCTCGTACTGATCTTCTTGCAGATGCACCTGTTTATAAAGATATGACGACAGTTCTGGAAGTTAAGGCGACATTAGACAGAATACGAAACAGATACCAACAGGCCGATAATACCATCAAAAAAATTGGAAGGGTTGATAAATGGCAATTTGCCGGAGTTTTCGAAAACCTGAATGGCAGTGGTCTTTATAATGAGTACGAACCTGAGCGCTATGCTAAAAATGATAAACTTTTCAACGCAGACAGTTTTGGAAATGTAGGATGGTACAATAGAAAATTTCCGTCCAATGACGGTTTCGAATTCTTTACGAATGAAATGGAATACGGGCGAGGAATTGTTTATTCACAATCTTTTATCGAAAATCCTGTAGAAAGAAGAATGTTTCTGGAGGTTGACACAAACTCTGAATTTAGATTGTTTTTAAATGATACCGAAATTTTATCGAGTACCAGCGAAGGGTATACCAACCTGGGATCACATATTGTAGAAGTCAATATGCCAAAGGGAATGAACAGACTTTTGTTTAAATTTGATGCAAAGGATACAAAGAATGCATTTATGGTCGTCCCGATGGATACCCAATATCAAAAAATATCAGATCTAAAATATTTTGATGTTTATCAAGATTACCAAAAATCAACTTTAAGTCAGCTTCAACCCAAAGAATTACCGTTACGCTTTGAAGCTTTTCTTAAGGATAAAATAAAAACGAATCCTGAAAGTTTCTTTTATAAGTATCTTTTAGCTTCGGGATACTTAAACAACTTACAAAACGAACAGGCTAAAGAGCTGATCGATGGTTTTGTAAAAGCTTATCCCAAATCATCACTGGTTCAAGGTTTGCTTTCTAAGTACTATGATAATCTCGAAGATTCTGAAAAAGTTTCAGAAATTTTCAAAAATATTGAGCTTGATGATTCTGAATATTTCCTGATTCCTTTTCTTAAAATGATGGATCGGGATATGTATGAAAATACACCGATACAGGATATCGAAAAATATAAAGGAATTCTTGCCAAAACCAAGGCGAAAAAAATGGCAGAGTTCTTTGATGTCGTTATAGCGATGAGAAACAGAGATATGGTGACGGCACAAAAACACATCACAAATCTTAAAAAGAGTTTCGCCAATAACGATAAACTTTTTGCAGTATTTACTGCGTTGGAAGATTCGGAGAAAAAAGATCAGAGTTCAACAATTAAAAAATTCGAAGATGCTTTAGCTGTAAAAAACAGTCCGGAAGTGATGAATGTGCTTTATTCATACTACGAAAAAGCAAACAGAATTGAAGATCAGAAAAAAATTCTTAAGAAATATCTTGAGCTTTATCCGTCTATCAATTCCCTCAGAAGTCAATATGTTGCACTAATTGATGATGACGTTCAAAATCCTGAAGTGATGCAGGGGATCGATAATGCCTTAGGAAACTTTCCTTACTCATACACTTTGCTGGCTGCAAAAGCAGAAATTCTTGCCAAACAAAATAAGAAAGCAGAAGCTGTGAAATTTGCGAAACTGTCTCTCTCGCACAACACGCAAAACGATCAGATGCACCAGCTGATACGTGATCTTGATAATACACCCGATGCCATCGATCAGGTTGCAATTAAAGATTTATACAAGCTGATTGCTGAGCGCAGAAACAAAGACATCAAAGGTAAAAAGGGGGTAACTACTTTACTAGATGAATATATTGTAGATGTTTATCCAGAAGGAGGAATAAAAAAAAGAAGCACATACGTATATGAAATCACCTCTGAAAAAGGTATTGAAGAAATAAAAGAATATTATATTAATTATTACGACAAAATCCTGAAATCTGAAATCATTAAAGCAAACGGAAGTATCATTCCAGGAGAAAAGTCTGATGATCAAATTGTCTTTACCAATTTGGCGGTAGGTGACGTAGTACTTATCCAGAAAGAAAATATTGAGCGAAATAATGGCAGATTCAATAAAGATTTTAATGTAAGTTCCTATTTCAATTCAGAATACCCTGTAAAAGAATCAATCTTTACGATCATCACTCCTGAAGATATGGATTATCAGGTTAAAAGTATGAACCAGGAAGTTGCATCAACAAAAAAGAAAATAGGAAATAAATTATTTCAGACCTGGAAGCTTAATGATCTTGCCGAAGTTAATTTGGGTGAAAATTTCGGACCGAGCTTCTATGATACAACAATTTCTGTAACCGCAAATTCAATTAAAACATGGCAGGAAATCTCAAACTGGTATGCAGATGTTGCGAGAAAAAGTTTGGTTTCAGATAAAATTGTAGAAAAAGCTTTTAAAGAAATTTTTCCAAATGGTTTTTCCGGAATGAATGAATCAGATAAAGCCGAAAAAATCTACAACTATATTGAAAAAAATGTCTCGTACAGCTCTTTAGATTTCCGTCAAAGCGGTCATATTCCTCAGAAGCCATCAAAAACTTTGGTTACCAAACTAGGAGATTGCAAAGACTTGTCTGCACTTTTTGTTATTTTAGGAAATCAGGCAGGACTAAAATCAAATTTGGTTCTTGTACAAACCAATAACAATTCACCCCAAAGATTGCTTTTGCCAAATCTGAGCTTTAATCATTGCATTGTAAAAGTGAAGCTCGATGGAAAAGAAAGTTATCTGGAGATGACAGATAAATATTTGCCCTTCAACTCTGCAGTTCTGTCAAATTATAAAGCAAAAGCACTCCTTGTAGACATCGATAAATCTGGAGCGTCTAATAGAGAATTGATTGAAATTTCCACAGAAAATAATACTAGAAATCTGTTCAAGAGCATTAGTGAAGTAAATATCAATGGCGATGATCAGAATTTTTTCACAAAACAGTATGTGGTGGGCGAAACTAAAAGCTATTACAATAATTTTTTTCAGGATGAACAAACGGATGATTTCAGGAAAAAAAATGTGGAAGAAGAGTTTGGTTCCATCTTAGATAAAGTGATCAACGTAAAATCTGTAAAATTGATTGATGGTAAAGATCTTTCTATTAAGCCACTTGCTTATGAAGTTCAGTTTAACATCAATGATAAACCGCAATCTGTAGGAAGTTTAAAAATAATGAAAATTCCTTTTGTGACAAAGCCTTTCACAAAGAGCATCATTGCGACCGAAAATAGAGATACCGACATTTTATATACTAAATATGAGAAACAAAGTGAATATAATGAAGAAGTATTTCTTAATATTCCTGAGAATATGAAGTTTATTGAGATTCCTGAAAATAAATCTATAGCCTATCAAAATTTTAAATATTCTATCAATTATGATTTGCAGAAAAATAATAAACTGAAAATCACACGAACTGCGCAAACGCCTTGGGATAATATCAAAAAAGAACAGTATCCTGAATTTAAAAAATTTGTAGAAGAAGCAATAAATTCAGAAAATCAAATATTAGGATATAAATAAATTACAAACAGTATCTGGTTTTTCAGTTATTGATAAAGAAAGCGAAAGGAGAATTGAAAATTTTTAATATTAAAATAATTCATTTAAACCAAATGCGCACAAAAGTTTAAACACAAATTTATTATTTAATTAAAAATTTATTTACAATGAAAAATTTTAAGAAATTATCTCGAAATGAGCTTAAAACGGTAAATGGAGGTCAAAAATGGATTGCAGAAACATCTTGTGGTTTTACTGCAACAACAACTCAAGATTGGACACCAGAACAGGCAAATGAGTGGCTTCAAAAGCTTGAGACAAATTATTGTCCACCTCCGACTCACAGCGGTCCTAGTAATAATTTAGCTTAATTAATTTATGCACTTATAGCTGAATAATTTCAACTATAAGTGCAATTTTTGAATGAGAATCTATGAATTATTATAAAAAATCATTTCAACTATTCATATTATTTTATACTGCTTTATTATATGCTCAATCATATAATAAAGATAGTTTGCGTGCTGAATTTACTTATCAGTTTAAAGGTAAATTCAACACTCGAACTGACAATAGACATGAAGAATTGTTCTTATTACAAGTAGCCGATGATCGCGCATTTTTTGCCAGTACTATATCGCTAAAAGGTGATTCTGTAATGGCGGTTTCTGGAACGTCGATAAAAAATCCTAACGGGAGCATAACTTTTGGCTGGAAAGATGGAGTTATTCCGAAAACAGGTTTATCTTTTACCATCATACAATCCAATGAAAATACACAATATTTCAGATTGGCAGGTATGTCACTACTTACCTATAAAGAGCCGGTTAAAAAAAATTGGAAACTTGTGGATGAAACAATGGTAATCAATACGATTATTTGTAAAAAAGCAGAAATTACCTCTAAAGGGAGAAACTGGATTGCATGGTATTCACCCGAAATTCCGTTTCCGTATGGTCCGTATAAATTCAGCGGATTACCCGGATTAATTATCAAAATAACAGATGATAAAGAAGATTTTGATTTTGAATTGGTAAAATCTGTCCCTCAATCTCAATTAAAAGGGAAGTTAGTTAACATTAAAAAAAGCAGATATACTGAAGCAGTAGAAACAACACAGGCAAAACTTAAGCAAGCGGTAAGAAATGCGGATGCTAATGCAACAGCCTTACTTGCAAGCTATGGAACAACCATTATAAAAGGACAGGAAATGTTAAGACAGAAAGAAAAAGAAAGAGAAAAAGCAACAGAAGAAAACAAAAAATATGAAAATCCGATAGAGTTAGAAGATTAAAAATTAAAATAATAACCTATCATAACTTTACTTCTGTTAAAAAATAAAATTCTCGGTCAGTTTTTTATCTTCATCCAACCTTTCAATCAATTTGTCAAGTCCTTCAAACTTAATTTCCTCGTGCAGGAAATCTCTGAATTTTACTGTAATACTTTCATTATAAATATCACCTTCAAAATCAAGAATGTAAACTTCAACGGTTAGTTTTTCTCCGTTGACAGTTGGATTTGTTCCGACGCTCAACATTCCTTTATATTGTTGTCCTTTCACAACAACTTCAACAATGTAAGCACCTTTTTTTGGTAAAAGTTTAATCGATTCAGTCTCAATATTAGCAGTCGGGTAACCAATCGTTCTGCCTAATTTCTTTCCATGGACAACTGTTCCGGAAACAGAGTAGGGGTAACCCAACATTTCGTTGGCTGTTTTTATATTTCCTGCTAAAAGTGCATTTCTGATTTTTGTAGAACTGATGTTATTCTCATGAATATTGATAGCTTCCATTTGTTCGACCTCAAAATCTAATTCTGTCGATAGTTTTTGAAGCAATTCGAAATTACCGCTTTTATTTTTCCCGAAAGAATGATCGTAACCGATGATCAGATATTTTACATTTAATTGATCAATTAAAATCTGACGTACAAATTCTTCGCCCGTAAGGTTTCTGAATTCATCATCGAATTCTTTTACAAATAAATTATGGATGTCATATTTTTCCATCAAAAATTTCTTTTCCTCAATTGTATTAAGAAGCTTTAAATCTTCATCAGGATTAAAAACGAAGCGCGGATGCGGCCAGAAGGTAAGGATTGCCGTCTCTAGATAATTCTCAGAACCCACCTTTTTCAATTCGTCGATAATGTATTTGTGACCCAAATGTACGCCGTCAAACATACCTAAAGACAGGGCTAGAGGCTTTTTCGATTGATACTCTTTAAAATTCTTGAAGATATTCAAAACGGAAAAATTTTGACTGCAAATATAAACATAATGTAACAATGTATCGACATAACAATTTATCAATGTTTTAGCCACAAAATGATTGGTAAACTACTACATTGTTTTATTGCTAAATTCTTTAAAAGCATGATAAAAATCTTTTTTTTAACAATTGCGCATTTGTTAAGTTTCATTATATTTGCACCAAGAAAAAATTTAGCAATGGCAAACCAAATTAAAGGAAAAATTTCTCAAATTATTGGTCCTGTAATCGACGTAGTTTTTAATAATGTGGAAGCAATTCCAAGCATTTATGACGCGTTAGAGATTATCAAGGGGAACGGTGAAAAAGTAGTCTTAGAGGTAGAACAACATATTGGTGAAGATACAGTAAGATGTATCGCAATGGACGCTACAGATGGTCTTCAAAGAGGGCAGGAAGTTATAGGATATGGTAATCCTATCATGATGCCAATCGGAGAAGCTGTAAACGGAAGACTTTTCAACGTTGTTGGGGATGCTATCGACGGGCTTCAAAATATTTCTAAGGAAGGTGGTCTTCCTATTCATAGACCAGCTCCAAAATTTGATCAACTTTCAACTTCTGCAGAAGTTTTATTCACAGGTATTAAAGTAATCGACTTAGTTGAGCCTTACGCAAAAGGAGGTAAAATTGGATTGTTCGGTGGTGCCGGTGTTGGTAAAACAGTATTGATTCAGGAGTTGATTAACAATATTGCAAAAGGACACGGTGGTCTTTCTGTTTTTGCCGGAGTAGGTGAAAGAACGAGAGAAGGAAATGACCTTTTGAGAGAGATGCTAGAATCTGGTATTATTAAATATGGTGACGATTTCATGCACTCTATGGAAAACGGTGGTTGGGATCTTTCTAAAGTTGACCTTGAGGTGATGAAAGAATCTAAAGCTGCATTCGTTTTCGGACAAATGAATGAGCCACCGGGAGCAAGAGCTAGAGTAGCACTTTCTGGTCTTACATTAGCTGAATACTACAGAGACGGTGGTGAAAGCGGACAAGGTAGAGACGTATTATTCTTTGTAGACAACATCTTCCGTTTTACACAAGCTGGTTCTGAGGTATCTGCACTTTTGGGTCGTATGCCTTCAGCGGTAGGTTACCAACCGACATTGGCTTCTGAAATGGGTGCGATGCAGGAAAGAATTACTTCAACTAAAAATGGTTCAATTACTTCAGTACAGGCGGTTTACGTACCTGCGGATGATTTAACTGACCCTGCTCCTGCTACAACATTTGCTCACTTAGATGCAACAACTGTACTAGACAGAAAAATTGCTTCATTAGGTATTTATCCTGCAGTAGATCCGTTGGCTTCTACGTCAAGAATCTTGGCTCCGGAAATTATCGGTGAAGAGCATTATGACTGTGCTCAAAGAGTAAAAGAAATTCTTCAGAGATACAAAGCTCTTCAGGATATCATCGCAATCTTAGGTATGGAAGAACTTTCTGAAGAAGATAAATCTGTAGTTTACAGAGCTAGAAAAGTTCAGAGATTCTTGTCTCAGCCTTTCCACGTTGCAGAACAGTTTACAGGTATTAAAGGTTCATTGGTAGATATCAAAGATACGATTAAAGGATTCAACATGATTATGGATGGTGAATTGGATCACTTACCGGAAGCTGCTTTCAACTTGAAAGGAACTATCGAAGAAGCGATTGAAGCCGGACAAAAAATGTTAGCTGATAACGCATAATAATGCTAATTGCTGATAGCCAATAGCTATTAGCCAAAAGCCAAAAGCAATTTTAAAATGAATATAAAAATTTTAACACCAGAATATGTAGTTTTTGAAGGAGAAGTAAATTCTGTATTGTTGCCTGGAAAAAATGGTGAATTCCACATTATGAAAAACCACGCAGGAATCGTTTCTTCATTAGTTGGAGGTAAAGTAAAATTGTATGCAAATTCTATCAATGAAGCTTACGCAAAAAACTTTACCAAAGAAAATGAAAAAGACTCTGTTTTTTCTTATCCTATAAAAAGCGGTGTGATAGAATTTAATCACGATAAAGGAATTATCCTTTGCGAATAATTGAATTGAGAAGCTAAATATATTTTCAAGAAAGTGTAACTTTGTTACACTTTTTTTATGCCTTGTAAAATCTGATTCATGCAGAAAAGTTTAATCTTATTTTTTATAGTTCTGAGTTGTATTTTTAATGCTCAGATCATCAAGACAAAGAGAGGAATTGTAAGTCTTGACGGAACTCATGTAGCCAAAATTTCTAATAAATCCAATGAGTATACTTTTATGGATTTAAAGGAAAACCCGATTTTCACTGTTGAATTTGTTGATAAAAGTATTGTAGATTCTGTACGAGACAGTTACGTAAAAATTAACCGTGTTTATAATCGTGAGAAAACTTTAGATGTGGATTACATATCGCCTTCTGCATTTTCGGGTGAAGAAAAGTCAGCCGTATATACCTGTATAAAAGGTTTGAAAATCATTGATGATAGAGGAATCAATATCAAAAATTTGGATGATCTCTTTAAAAATATGCCTAAAAGAAAGCTTGATAATAAAACCAAAGAAGCTTACAGCATTAGGACAAAAATTGACAGGTTAAATCTTGAAGTCAATAACGTTGGTGAAATTTTAAGCAATGGTGTTCCGGTGGGATATTTCACCAATTTACCTGTAAGCTTTGGTTCAGATGATCGTGTTACGGACAAAACATTTATCGATATTGAGATCTATGATGCTAAAAGTAAATATATTGGAAAATATATTACAACAACAAAGCAAATAAAAACTGCCGGCGGAAAAACTTTTACTTTGTATAGAGAAATGTCTGGCAGAGCATCAATTTTAAAATTTCCTACTTATAAAGCTATCGCAGAAAGAATGGCAATTCTGGATCCGAATTTTATTAAAGTGAAGGAAAAAATAATCGTAGGGGATATTGTAAAAGATGGTGTTGAAAAAGACAAAAAGTAATTTTCATAACCCAACTTAATAAATGCTCCCTTAATTCATCAAAATCTCAAATTTAAATCTACAAACTTAAAATCACACCATTTTCCTTCAGCTGTTGCATCGGTTTCGAAAACCAGAATAGTTCAAAATCTTCAAAGTTACTTTCAAAATCAGTTTTCAGATGTTGTAAAGTAATCCGTTTAGGATTTTCAAAAGTACTTTCCTGAATGATTTTTATCAGCCATTCTGCTTTTTCCTTTTCAAATTCTACGTTAACAATATTGGTTTTTAAATGGAACGTAATCCTCGTATACGGCCACGAGTTTTGCTTTTTTGTTTTTATATAATTCTCAGCGATTACGTTTTTGCCAGGGAAAATAATTTTTGAATTCGGTTTAAAAATAAACTGATCATCCTCTAAAAGAGAATCGTGAATATAATCGGGATGAATACTTGTTTTTGGAATTCTAAAATCAAACCAATCCTGTAATGGCAATTCTAAATTGATTCCGTGCATAAAATTGAATAAAGATTTTTTTAAACCGAAACTAAACTGATTATGATCAATTCCTGTCTTATCGGTGAAATCAATATCGTTGTTGGCAAATAAAATTTCCTGTTTAATTGGGGTAACTCCAAATTCTTCAGGGTTTAATCCAACAGGTGAATGAGCCGTCATCGCAAATTGATGCCAAAACCCACTTTGTAAAATTCCCATTTCGAAAAGCTGACGAACCATTTCCAAAGAATCTACCGTTTCCTGAATAGTTTGGGTAGGATAGCCATACATCAAATAAGCGTGAATCATCACTCCGGCCTCGGTGAAATTTCTGGTTACTTGTGCAACTTGTTTTACAGAAATTCCTTTGTCGATTAGTTTTAGCAATCGATCACTTGCCACTTCAAGTCCGCCAGAAACTGCAACACAGCCTGAAAGTTTTAATAAAAAACATAGATCTTTGGTGAAACTTTTTTCAAATCTAATATTCGTCCACCAAGTTACAACCAAATTTCTCCGAAGAATTTCCAAAGCCACTTCCCTCATCAAAGCAGGTGGTGCTGCTTCATCTACAAAATGAAAACCTGTTTCTCCCGTGGTTTTGATAAGCTCTTCCATCCGGTCAACCAGAATTTTCGCAGAAACAGGTTCGTAAATCCTGATATAATCCAGAGAAATATCACAGAAAGTACATTTTCCCCAATAGCAACCATGCGCCATTGTCAGTTTGTTCCATCTTCCATCGCTCCATAAACTGTGCATCGGGTTGGCAATTTCAATAACAGAAATATATTGATCTAATTTTAAATCTGTATAATCGGGTGCTCCAACCTGTGCCTGCTTGTAGTCGTATTTTAAAGAATTATTTTTGTACGTAACTTCTTCATTTTCAATTAAAAAAGTTCGTTTAAATTGTGGTTCTCCATTGTGCTCGGAACGAAAAATATTTTCATACAGTAATTCAATTGGAAGTTCCCCATCATCTAAAGTGATGAAATCAAAAAACTCAAAAACTCTTTTGTCTTTTACTTCTCTCAGTTCCGTATTAGGAAAACCGCCACCCATTGCAATTTTAATGTTGGGATAATTTTCTTTTATAAATTTTGCACATCGAAAAGCAGAATATAAATTTCCTGGAAACGGAACCGAAAAACATACTAATTTTGGCTGAACCAATTCCAATTTTTCTTGAAGAATTTTTAAAGTAATGACATCAATAAAAGTTTGCTCTGAACTTAATTTCAGATATAAGTCATCAAAAGAATTGGCGCTTTTACCTAATCTTTCGGCGTATCTACTGAACCCAAAATCGGCATCGATCTGTTCAACCATATAATCAGATAGATCTTCTAAATATAATGTAGCCAGATGTTTAGCCTTATCTTGAAGACCCATATTACCAAAAGCAAATTCCATATCATCAAGCTGATTGAATCTGGAAGCTTCCGGTAGAAAATTCATCGAACAGATCTGTCTTGCTAACGTCGGATTTTTATTCTGCAAAAAAAGAATGACCTGATCAACGGTCTTGACATACTCATCCCGTAAAGCGAAAATGCGTTGTGAATTTTCGGAAGTATTCTTTAGATCTACGGGTATTGAAAAAATATTCTGAATGCTTTCTTTTGAAAATAATTCCAAAATCACTTCAATCCCCAAATCGATCTGATAGCTTGATATATTTTTGGTATTCAGGAAACCTTTGATATACGACGTTGCAGGATAAGGCGTGTTGAGCTGCGTGAAAGGCGGAGTAATAAGAAGAAGGTCTTTCAAAAGAAATTTTTTGCAAATTTATGGGTTTAAAAGGAAAAGAAAGAAAAGTTTTTGAATAAATAATATTCTAAGGCCTAGATTCCTACGAAATGGCAAAAGTAACGTAAAAAAGTATTATGCAAATAAAGATAAGTCTCTTCATTCTTCTGATAAAATGCTAAAAAACCGCTAGAAAAATTCTAACGGTTTTTTTTATATTTAAATGAATCAAAATTACATTTGTTTGTATTCGATGTTCATTTGTTTTTCCATTTCCGCGTAAGCTCCGGAATCTAATTTTTCTTTGATGCCTTCAAAAGCTGCTAATGTTTCATTGATTTCTGCATCAGTATGTGAAGCTGTAGGAATCAATCTCAACAAAATCATTCCTTTTGGAATTACAGGGTATACTACCACTGATGTGAATACACCATAATTTTCTCTTAGATCTTTTGCTAAAAGCGTCGCTTCAATTGTTGTCCCCTGAATGAAAACAGGTGTCACACAGGTATTGGTATTTCCAAGGTTGAATCCTCTTTCTTTCAGTCCGTTTTGAAGTTTATAAACGTTTTCCCACAATTTATCTTTAATTTCAGGACGTGTTCTTAGCAATTCCAATCTTTTCAAACCTCCAATTACCATTGGCATTGTTAGAGATTTCGCAAAAATCTGAGAACGAAGATTGTATTTTAAGAATCGGATAATCGTTTCATCACCTGCAAGAAAGGCTCCGAAACCAGCCATAGATTTTGCAAAGGTTGAAAAGTAAACATCAATCTGATCCTGGCAACCTTGTTCTTCACCAGCTCCGGCTCCGGTTTTACCTAAAGTTCCGAATCCATGTGCGTCATCTACTAAAAGTCTGAAATTAAATTTTGATTTTAAATCACAGATTTCTTTCAGTTTTCCCTGCATTCCTCTCATTCCGAAAACACCTTCTGTAATCACTAAGATTCCACCACCATTTTCTTCCGCAACTTTAGTCGCTCTGGCAAGGTTTTTTTCTAAACTCGCAATATCATTATGTTTGAAAGTAAAACTTTTTCCCATATGAAGACGAACTCCATCAACGATACAAGCATGAGAATCTGCATCGTAAACAATTACGTCATGTCTTGTCACCAATGCATCGATACAAGAAACCATTCCCTGATAACCGAAATTCAATAAATAAGCAGCATCTTTTTGAGTAAATTCAGCCAATTCCTTTTCCAATTGCTGATGTTGTGCAGTTTCGCCGGACATTGCTCTTGCGCCCATCGGATAAAACATTCCGAATTCCGCAGCAGCTTTTGCATCAGCTTCTAAAACTTCAGGATGGTTGCAAAGCCCAAGATAGTCATTGGCGCTCCAAAAAATAACTTCTTTACCTTGAAAAATCATTCTGGGACCAATAGGACCTTCAAGCTTAGGGAAAACAAAATATCCTTCGGCGTAGTCTGCAAACTGGCCTAGAGGACCAGGATTTTGCTTTATTCTTTCAAAAATATCTACCATTATTTATATTCAATATTTAAATGAGTTATAAGGCACAAAGTTAATTAAATTTAGGTTAATAAAAAAGCCTTTCATATTTCACAAAAGGCTTAATATATGATAGAAATCAGTTTTCTACTTTATGTATTCTGTCTTGAAAACTTCATCATAGTTGTGAACGCAATTGTTAACAAACCCTTGCTGTGCCATCCATTCGTCACTATATACTTTGGTAATATATCTTGAGCCGTGGTCAGGATAAATGAGTACAATAAAATCGTTCTCTGTCAATTCTTGAGACTGTGCATACTGAATCAATGCCTGTGTAACAGCTCCCGTTGTATAACCTCCCATAATTGCTTCTTTTAAAGCAATTTCACGGGTTCTGTAAGCAGACATTTCGTCATTTACTCTTATAAATTCATCAACTTTATCAAAAAGAAGTGCAGAGGGTATCAAATTTTTTCCCATCCCCTCAATCTGGTAAGGATGAACGTCTTCTTTATGAATTTCTCCGGTTTCATGGTAGCTTTTCAGAATAGATCCGTCTGCATCTACTCCGATGATTTTAATATCGGGATTTTTTTCTTTTAAAAACTTCGCAGATCCGGATAATGTTCCGCCGGTTCCTGTACATGCAAAAAGATGGGTAATTTTTCCTTCTGTCTGTTCCCAGATCTCAGGACCTGTTGTCTGATAATGAGCATCAACATTCAATTCATTAAAATATTGATTGATATATACAGAATTTGGGGTTTCTGCAGCAATTCTCTTTGCTACTTCATAATATGATCTCGGGTCATTCGCAGGTACATTCGCAGGACATATATAAACTGTAGCACCAAGGGCTTTCAGATAAGCGATCTTTTCAGCCTTTGTTTTATCACTTACGGCAAGAATACATTTGTATCCTTTGATGATACAAACCATTGCAAGTGAAAAACCAGTATTTCCGGAGGTGGTTTCTACAATTACAGAATCTTCCTTTAATAAACCTTTCTTCTCAGCGCTTTCGATGATATGAAGTGCGATTCTGTCTTTAGTGGAATGTCCAGGATTATATGATTCTAACTTGGCATAAACTTTCGCAGGAATCTCTTTAGTTACTGTATTAAGTTTTACTAAAGGGGTGTTCCCAATTAAGCCAAGAATATTATCGTAAACATTACTCATTATTTGTTATTTTTCAAATAAAAATCTGACCGCAAAAATACAAAAAAATAAATAATTTCTAAACTTTTCATAAATTATAAGTGCTGAAAGTAAAATTATCTGTTTAAATGGAATTATTACGATCCCGAAACGTTCACAAAAAGCACGCCAGCTTTTAAATTTTTGTTAAAATCTAAAGAAAATGAAGTAAAAACCTTATTTTCGCACTAATTGATTTTATACTATGAAAAACTGGACTTTTAGGCAATGGAATACCCTTATCGGATGGGTGACTTTCGTCATTGCATTTTTCACATACTTGTCAACAATAGAACCTAAATTTAGCTTCTGGGATTGCGGTGAGTATATTTCTTCAGCAGTAAAATTAGAGGTCACGCATGCGCCGGGAGCAGCTTTGTTCCAAATTGTGGGTGCAGTGGCAGCTATTTTTGCTTTTGGTAATGGTGAAAATTATTCTGTTGTAATAAATGCCATGTCTGCATTATTCAGCGCATTTACGATTTTGTTTTTGTTCTGGACGATTACTCATTTTGTAAGAAGACTTCTCAATAAAAATTTTGAAGAAGTTACCCAGCATCAGGAAATTGCTATTCTTTTTGCAGGGGTCATTGGATCTCTTTGTTTTACATGGTCAGACACTTTTTGGTTTTCGGCGGTAGAAGGAGAAGTTTACTCGATGGCATCCCTATTTATAGCTATTTTGGTCTGGCTGATTACGAAATGGGAGAATGAGTACAAAGAGTCTGACAATGAACGGTGGATTATTTTAATATTCTTTATTGTAGGTCTTTCTGTGGGTGTTCATATGATGTGTATGTTGGCAATTCCTGCGGTTTGCTTAGTATATTATGCAAGAAATTATGAGTTTACCTGGAAGAACTTTCTCTGGGCAAATGCAATCACGCTTGGAATTTTAATTATTGTTTTCAAAATTATATTCCCGGTGATTATGTCATTATTTGGCAAGCTTGAAATATTCTTTGTAAATGGTGTTGGACTTCCTTTCCACTCAGGAACGATTGCAGGTTTTGTTATTTTGGTTGCGATCTGCTATTTTATTTTAAAATATGCAAGACAGGCAAAGAAAAACCTTTATCAAACAATTGCTTTATCCGTTGTGTATATGATGATTGGTTTCTCTTGCTGGATGGTTATTCCGATCAGAGCCAATGCAAATCCGCCAATGAACTTAAATGATCCCGATACTGCCATCGGTATGCTTGATTATTACAATAGAGAGCAATACGGCGACTGGCCTACAATTTACGGTCAAAATTATACTGCATTTTTAGATAACAGCGGGATTGAAAAGAATGAGGATGGCAGTTTCAAAACGACCAAAACAGGTGAAATCTACGAAAAAGACGAAAAATTAGGAACTTACAGAAAAACCGGCGACCGTTTCAATTACGTTTTTAATCCGGCGCACGTTAGTTTTATGCCAAGAATGTTCAATGAAGATAAGGAAGTCATGGCAAACTATATGTCGATGTATGGTGCACCAGATTTTCAGTTTAATTATGCCAACGAAAATACGGCAGACGATACGCAGGCGAAAGAAATTTTCGATGAATTGAGGGCTAAGTATGAAGACGGATCAATTACTCCGGCAGATTATTTAAAGGTAAAACCTTACGAGCTAATTACCGTTCAGAGGCCTTCTTTTGCTCAGAATATGAATTATTTCATCACGTTTCAAAACGGTTATTACTTCATAAGATATCTATTATGGAACTTTGCTGGAAGGCAGAATGATCTGGAAGGAAACAGCGAAAACACAAGAGGAAACTGGATTTCAGGTTTCTCTTTCATAGATAATTCATTACTGGGGAGCCAGGACGCAATGCCCGCAAAATTTAAAAATGAAAGTACAGTAGCATTTTTCTTTTTACCATTATTACTGGGGATTTTCGGATGTTATTTCCAATTTATGAGAGATTTTGGGAGATTTTACGCCATATTATCTTTATTTGTACTAACAAGTATGGGAATCGTTTTCTACACAGGGATGAAACCTTTCGAACCAAGAGAAAGAGATTACGCAGTAGTCGGTTCCTTTTATGCTTTTGCGATTTGGATTGGTCTCGGAGCCGGTGCCATTCTCTGGTATCTGCAGTCTAAAGTCAAATCAAATGCTGCTAATATTGGTTTTGGAGTTGTTTTGATGGCAATTCCTTTAATGATGGGCTTTCAGAACTACAATGTGCATGACAGAAGCGGAAGATATACAGCCTACGATTATTCATATTCAGTTTTAAAATCTTTACCAAAAAACGATATTCTTTTTGTATATGGTGATAATGATACCTACCCGGTTTGGGCAATGCAGGAGACAGAAAGATTCCGTGATGATGTGAAAGTGGTGAATTTTACCCTTCTTTCAACACCTTGGAATATTGACCAGGTGAAAAGAAAAACCTACAATGCCGGTGCAATCCCAAGTCAGTTAACTCACGATGATTACAGAGATGGAGTAAATGACCAGATTTATCTGATGAAAAAAGATGACTGGAAGAATGTTTTATCCAATCTGAAAGAAGCCGGAGCTCCTGACAATCTCTTGCAGCCCTTCCAAAAATATATGGTTCAGGATTCAATGACATTGAAAGAGGCGGTGAATTTTCTTAAAGTAAAATCTCCTGAAAAAGATGAAATTTTAAAAATGATCTTCGGTGAAGAACGTTATGAGAAATACAATTTTCTGCCTGTCAGTAAGTTTATTTTACCTGTAAATAAGGAAAATGCATTAAGGGCCGGAATCATTAACGCTTCTGATCTTCCAAACACAGCCAATCAGATTATGATCGATTACAAATCTGGTACTTTGTACAAAAATAATCTGATGATGTTTGATATTTTGGCAAATTTTGATTGGAAACGCCCTATCAACTTCTCTTCTGGCGGAGTATATGACAGCGAAAATATTTTCTTTTTAGATGACTTTCTTCAGTTTGATGGTTTCAGTTACCGATTGGTTCCCATTCAGACTCCTAGAAGCAGCGATGGTGAAATGGGTCGAGTAGATGCCAATTCTTTATATAATGTTGTTAAAAACTTCAGATGGGGTAATTTCAAAGATCTGAATGTTCATTTTGATGAAACTGCAACTTCAAACATCATCAGCTATAGAAGTTCTGCAAGTAGAGCAGCAGCAGCATTAGCATTAAACGGACAAAAAGCTAAAGCTTTAGAAATCTTAGATCTTGCTGCAAAAGAGATTCCTGCAGAGAAATACAATGATCCACGTTCTCTAAGCTCAATGGTTTACGGTTACATCGTTGCCGGTCAGGAGCAAAAAGCATTAAAGTTAGCTGAGATTTTAAAGAAAGGGATTTTTGAAGAATATGATTATTATTTAACTTTAAGCAAAGCCGACCAAAGATTTGTAGGAAGACAGATGAGATCAAAACCGATGGAGTATTCACTTGTGGTAACAGCAGTTACAGATGCTTATAAAAAGATCGGTCAGGATGAAAAAGCATATGCTTATCTGGTAAAATCTATTGAACCTATTGACAAAAAATTCAATGGTTTTATTCAGAATCTTCAGAAAATGGGCAAAGAAAAAGCAAGAAAAGAATCTGAGAATGTACAGCGAATTACACCATTCTATCAGTATCTATTTGATATCATGGAGCCTTTTGATTCTACCTACTCAAAAGAAAAAGAAGATCAAATAACTTCTGCAATAATTAAAGCAACACAATAATAATTATAATACACTGCATATTTAAAACGGAACTTCGGTTCCGTTTTTTTTATAGTTGATATTCAAGAATATTAGAATTATATTTGTGCATCAAAAAAACGCAATGTCCGAAAACACCAACAAGAATCTTCCATTGTATGCTGTGATCTTTGCAGTAATTGCAAAACTATATTTCTTATTAACACATCACATTCAGGAAGATGCTTTTATCACTTGGCGCGTTGCTCAGAATTTATTGGATTATGGGGTGATCGGTTTTAATGGTGACACTAAAATTTCGGCTTCTACAACGCATTTATACGTTTTTGTCTCTTATTTTTTTAATTTAATTTTCGGAAAAGAAAACTTCATAGAACCGCTCTTGATTCTGAATACTGTTCTTTTTACAATTGGGACTTTATTTCTTTCACATTTATTACTGAAAAATCCTTGGCAAAAAGCAATTTTTATTTTTCTATTCGGGCTTTTGCCGCCTTCCATAAAGATTTCAATCCTCGGAATGGAGTACGGAATTCTCTTTTTCCTTGAAATGGCCTTGCTGTATTATGGCTTTAAAAAAGAGAAAAAATGGGCACTTATTGTCTTTCCGGTCTTAATATTATTTACAAGAATTGATACCATTATTTTCCTCGGAATTATATTTTTGGTCGATGCTTTCTGGAATAAAAAAATACGATGGAATTACATTGTAGGCGGAATTTTGGCAGTTTTTACATCTCTGGCTTTTAATTGGTTTTATTTTGGCGAAATCGTCAACAATACGATAATTGCCAAAAAACTCGCATATGACAGACTCTACACTTTAAGTCAGGACTTTGAATATTTCAGATTAAATTATGGTAATTTTTGGGGAATGCTAAAACTTCCGGGAGATTTTAATCCTGTGACAATTGTGATCGCATTATTTGAATTGTTGTGTTTTATTTATTTGGTCAGACAAAAAGAAAATCGAAACTTCTTTTTGTGGATTATTTTTCTTTTTGCATGGACGAAACAGATTATTTTTCTTTCCCAGAAAAGCCTTTTTGACTGGTATTACTGGGTTCCGCAGATTTTACTGTTTGTGCCCGTTTTGATATTTGTAATTGAACAGAAGGTAAAGAGAAACTGGTGGCTTTCTGCGTTGGTCATTTTCTACATTTTGCCAATGCTGCTGTTCCAGACCGTACACTCGATTGCGACAGGAAACGGCGAGTGGAATTACAGGAGATCCATCGGGCTGTTTCTGGATGTGTACGAAAAAGATAAAACCCAATGGATTTTGCTGGAACCTGCAGGATATATTCCTTATTTTTCAGGATTAAGGACTATCGATGAAGTGGGTTTGGTAGATCAGCAGATTCAGGAGGAAATCAAAAAAGATAAACCTCATTACTGGCTGAATACGGTAAAAAAAAGAAAGCCTAAATACATGCTTTCTTATAATAATTTGTTTGAAGGAAAAGATGGTGATTATTACAAAACACACTATAAATTGTTAAAAGAATTTCGCATAAAAGATCATCTGAAAAGTGATAACAAAATTTTGGAAAAAATCTATAAGTTGAAACCTTCAGGAACTGATTATAATTTGTATGAAAAGATTAAAGATTAAAGATTAAAGATTAAAGATTAAAGATTAAAGATTAATTTCGCTCTAAAACTCTAAAACTCTAAAACTCTAAAACTCTAAAACTCTAAAACTCTAAAACTCTAAAACTCTAAAAACATGAAATACTGTGCTTTCCTCCGTGGCGTCAACGTAAAAGGAACCAACATGAAAATGGCGGAAGTCTGCGAAATTTTCAAAAATGCCGGTATGCAAGATGTTGTGTCAGTTTTAGCATCAGGGAATATTATTTTCACTTCAAATAAAAATGCCGAGGATTTGAAAATAATCCTTGAGAAAGCAATGTCTGAACATTTTAATTACGAAGCTTTTTTGTTCATAAAATCTCAGGAAGAAATAGAAAACTTTTGGAATTCAAATCCTTTTGATAAAAATGAGAATTTACATGTTTATGCATTCGTCGGTCATAATGAAGTTGAAAAAGTTTTAATGAACGAATTTGAAAATGCTGCAAAAACTGAAAAAGAAGATGGAGAGATTATCAACAATACCTTTTATTGGCAGGTTGCGAAAGGAAATACTTTAGACTCAACATTCGGGAAAATTTTAGGTAAGAAAAGCTTAAAAGATCAGTTTACAAGCAGAAACATCAATACATTTGATAAGATTTTAAAAAAAATTAATTCTTGATAACTTCCAACATATTGTTTTAATTAACCATTAAATCCTAAGAGTTAAATAATTTCCAATTCTAAAAGTTTATAAGTATTTTTACTGAACTTTTTAATTCAGATAAAATGATTCAGTACTTAGATAATATTCAACACAAAGATTCAAAAAACTTTTTCCTAATCGCAGGACCATGCATCATCGAAGGCGAAGATATGGCTTTGAGAATTGCCGAAAAAGTAATTGAAATCACCGATAAATACAATATCCCTTATATTTTTAAAGGAAGCTTTAAAAAAGCCAACAGAAGCAGAGTAGATTCTTTCACAACAATTGGTGAAGAAAAATCTTTGGAAATTCTTAAAAAAGTAGGCGAAACTTTTAACATTCCAACAACGACAGATATTCATGAAAACGACCATGCAGCTTTGGCTGCTCAATATGTTGATGTTCTTCAGATTCCTGCGTTTTTGGTTCGTCAGACAGATCTTTTAATCGCTGCGGCAAAAACAGGAAAATGTGTTTCATTAAAGAAAGGTCAGTTTCTTTCTCCAGAATCGATGAAGTTTGCCGTACAGAAAGTGACCGATTCAGACAATCAGAAAGTAGCAATTATTGAAAGAGGAAATTCTTTCGGATATACAGATTTAATCGTTGATTACAGAGGTATCCCTACCATGAGAGCATATGCACCTGTCATTTTAGATGTCACTCATTCGTTGCAACAGCCTAATCAAAGTTCAGGAGTTACGGGAGGAAGACCGGATTTAATCGAAACGGTTGCCAAAGCAGGAATTGCCGTAGGAGCAGACGGAATTTTTATTGAAACACATCCCACACCCGAAACCGCTTTATCTGATGGCGCCAACATGCTTCGACTGGATTTATTAGAAGATTTGTTACAAAAATTAACAAGAGTGAGAGAATCCATTTTGTAATTGTTAAAAAATCATTAATTTTAGAATTCTAAATAATTTCTTTTGAAAAAACTAGTTTTACCACTGAGCCTCATGGTTCCCATGTTAGTATTCTCCCAAACAAAAAAGAGAGATACAACGAGAACAACAGATATTGAGGAAGTCGTTTTCCAGAAAAAAGTAGTTGGAAGTACGAATGACCTTACCACAGTAAAATTATCTGCTAAAGATGCTCAAAATGTGGCAAGCATTTCTGGAGGTTATGAAACTCTACTTAAAACGCTGCCGTCAGTAAACTCCAATACAGAATTGTCTTCTCAATATATGGTGCGTGGTGGAAACTATGATGAAAACCTTATCTACATTAATGATATTGAGATCTACAGACCTTTTCTGA
This sequence comes from Chryseobacterium sp. LJ668, assembly GCF_019613955.1. Taxonomy (NCBI): domain Bacteria; kingdom Pseudomonadati; phylum Bacteroidota; class Flavobacteriia; order Flavobacteriales; family Weeksellaceae; genus Chryseobacterium; species Chryseobacterium chendengshani. The sequence goes on from NZ_CP080443.1 coordinate 3,022,587, forward strand.
TAAGAAATTCTCAGCAGGAGGGTTTGAGCATCATCAATCCGGATATGATTTCTGTAGTAAATTTTTCAGCCGGAGGTTTTGAGCCCAGATATGGTGATAAAATGTCTTCCGCTTTGAATATCTATTACCGTGAACCTAAAAAGTTTGAACTTTCGGGAGAAGCGAGTTTAATCGGTGGAAGATTAACGACTGGTTTTGCATCAGGTAAAGAAGATGACAATGGAAATAAGAAATTAACGGCTTTGTTTTCAGGAAGGTACAGAAATACAAATCTAGTATTAAATACCCTGAATGAGGACACAGATTTTAACCCAACATATTACGATTTCCAAACGTATCTGAATTATCATCTGAGTAATAAATTCTCAATGTCATTCATAGGGTATTACTCCAAGAATGACTATGATATGGTTCCTAAAGAACGAAGCGTAGATTTCGGATCTTTACAGAGACCTATCAATCTTTCTGTTTTTTATAATGGTAAAGAAAATGATATGTATAAAAATATGATGGGAACATTCACCATGAATTATAAACCGTCAGACAAATGGAGATTTACTTTAGACAGTTTTGCATATCAGAACAGAGAGAGAGAATATTATACGATTGCTTCAAGCTATATATTACAGACTTTTGATCCGATCACGGGAGATCCAATAACATCTTATGACGTAGGCGGACAGATAGAGCACGCCAGAAATGACCTTTTTGTACGAACGTACGGAACACAGTTTAAAACACGTTTTTCACCCAATGTTAATACGGATATTGAAGTAGGTTTTAAATTTGAAAAAGAAAATCTAAGCGACTTAACCAATGAGTATAAATTGGTTGATTCTTCCGGATACAGTACACCGAGACCGTTGGATGATCCTAGGTTTCCTGATGCATCAGAATTAGATTTATTTTACAGCATTGCAGGTAATAATCATATCGAGCCGACAAGATTATCTGCATATGCACAGTATTCTCAGAAGTTTTATTGGGGTTCAAGCAAAGTATTTATCAATGCAGGAGCAAGAGTAGCACACTGGAGTTTTAATGATGAAACTATTTTTTCACCAAGAGCTCAATTTGCAATAAAGCCGGAGTGGGATACCGATATGCTATTCAGAATTGCGGGTGGTATCTATTATCAGTCACCTTTTTATAAAGAAATAAAAGATCTTGACGGAAATTTCAATCCGAATATAAAATCTCAGCGTTCGATTCAGGCAATTCTAGCAAATGATTTCGAATTTGAATTTGACGACCGACCGTTTAAGCTGACTACAGAATTGTATTACAAAAAAATGGATAATTTGATTCCGTATTATATGGATAATGTGAGAATTCGTTATTCAGGGAAAAACAATGCTTCAGGATATGCTTACGGAATAGATACAAGACTTTTTGGAGAATTTGTTCCGGGTATAGATTCTTGGTTGTCTGCAAGTTATGCCAGAGTTTACGAGAATATTGATGGGAGAGGAGATATCCCGAGACCTACAGATCAGAGATTCAGGTTTGCTATGTTTTATCAGGATTACATGCCTAAATTTCCTTCAATGCGTGTGAATTTGACTTTGACTTATGCAATGGGTTTACCGAACGGAGCGCCGGTTTTTACAGATCCTTATCAGTACCAAAAAACTTTGCCTTCTTATAAAAGAGTAGATATCGGACTTTCAAAAGTATTTATTGACAGAAAAGACAATAAAAAGACCTACGGTTTCTGGGGTAATTTTGAAGAGTTGATTCTGGGTGTTCAGGTATTCAATGCTTTTAATATCAATAATACCGTTTCTAATCAATGGATTACTGATGCCAATACCAATCTGATGTATCCGGTTCCGGTACGTTTGACAGGGAGATTTTTTAACGTAAAACTTGAATTTAAAATCAAATAGTAACAAAAACTTCTGAAATTTCTCAGGAGTTTTTTCTTTATAATAATTCAATTAAATTTGTACTCAATTAAAATTTAGAAATGAAAAAATATATTGCTCTTTTATTTTCTGTAATCATGGTAATTACTTTACAATCCCAGTCAAAGCAGAATACACAACTAACAAAATTATATCAAAATTATATTGCCATAAAATCTTCATTATCTTCTGATGATCTAAAAAAAACTTCGATGGCTGCAGGAGAATTCCTGAAAACCGCTAAAACCGTTAATGCCAAAATGATTACAGAAAAAAAACTGATATCATTGAAAGCAGACGCAACAACCATAGCACAGGGTAAAAATATTGAAACTCAGAGAAAAGCATTTTATCAATTATCAGACATTATGATCAGTTTGGCTAAAGAAAATAAACTGTCTGATAAAACCATTTTTGTACAGTATTGTCCGATGGCAAAAGGCAGCTGGATGAGTAATGAGAAGCAGATTGTCAACCCATATTACGGAAAATCAATGCTTGACTGTGGTTCTGTAAAATCTGAAATAAAATAATCGTTTATCGATAAAAAAGTATAAAAAGAAACTCAGTCGGGTTTCTTTTTACATTTCAAGCTGTAAGATTTTCTCAATCATCTTTTGATTGATACTTTCAGGAACAGATCTCATTAAAAAGTTACGGATGGAATTTCCGTTTTCCCAATGTGAAAGTTTACCGATTTTCCAGCTTGTATCAACAATATAATCGACTTTCTTCCGTCTTATTTTTTGAAATTCTTTGAAAACAGAATTAAAATCTTTATTTTTTTCCAGCAATTTCCCAATAACATATGCATCTTCAATCGATTGACAGGCGCCTTGTCCCATATTTGGCGTAGTTGCATGAGCAGCATCACCAATTAAACAAAGGTTTTCAGAAAACCATTTTGGAATAGGAGCGAGGTCAATAATATCATTTAAAATAATATTTTCCGGTTTTGTAGCTTCCAAAATCTGTAGAACTAAAGGATCAAAATCTCTGAGAGTTTCAGTTAAATCAATATTTTCTGTAAAATTTTTATCATTGATCAAAGCGTACCAATATACCCGATTTTCAGAAAGCTTCACAAAACCAAAACGTTTTCCTTTCCCCCAGATTTCTAAAGCATGATGAAAATATTGTTCAGGTAAATCAAAATCAACCAATCCGCGCCAGCATTTTTGTCCAGCATTTCGAATGATTCCGCTTTCCAAAATTTGATTGCGAACTTTAGAATGGATTCCATCTGCTCCGAATACAATTCTGCTTTCAATTTCGCTGCCATTTTCAAATTTCAAATGATAATTTTTTTTCTTATCAATTTTATTTAAATTATAATCAAGTTTAATATTTTCAAAACCTAAATTTTCCGCTAAAATATTCTGTAAATCTGATCTGTAAATAGCAACATTACATGAATTGTATTTCTTTTCCAATGCCAAAACATTGGTTGTTGAAATAGTTTTCAGCTTTTCGTCAGTGATAAAAATTCCATGAATTTTGTTTCCGGCGTTTTCAATTTTTTCTTTTAAATCTAATTTTTCAAAAATCTGCATTGCATTGACGGCCATCATAATTCCGGCTCCGACAGGCTTTATTTCCGGCGCAGATTCGTAAATGGTAAAATATAAATTTTGTTGCTTCAGAATATTTCCTAAAGTCAAACCGCCAATTCCTGCTCCGATGATTGAGATTTTCATAATTAAATTAAAAATTTCGCTATGGTTTCTTTTTCCTATTTTCCTTTTCCGCAATTAATTCATTCATCGTATTTCTTGAATTTTTCCTCCCTTTTAAATATGTACCGTTGATAGAATGATCTTTGTAATAATCAATAAAATATTTTAGTTCATCATTTGTCATTTCAGTTGGTTTTAGAAATCTTTTATTAATATCGATTCCACTTTCTGACTCATGTTTTTGGTTTTCAATATCATTAATTCTGGCAGTAGGAATTTCTTCTTCAACTTCAATTATGTCGTAATCTTTTTCTTTTAAATTTGTTTGATTTATGATCTGCAAATATTCAGATAAAACTCTTTTTTCAATATTTATTTTTCCACCTCCAGAAAGATGTCGGTCATTTTGATTTTTTTTCACTCCTGAAATCCAATATTCATCACCTGATTCAATTTCGTAATAATTTCCACTAATCCCGTTTCCGTTTAAACTTTGAAAAGCTTTTCCATCAAAATATAAAGTTCTTCCTGTTTTAGAAAATGATACTATACCAATCCAAGCAGGGCCGTTGTCACTATAACCCGTCTTCAGTTCAATATATTTTATTTCAGATTTCATTGTTAATTGATTTAATTCAAAAATATAAAAAAAACGGAGCCTGAAAAAATCAAGCTCCGCCAATAATTATTTAACAAAATTTATTTACCTAAATAAGACTTCAAAATCTTACTTCTGGTATTGTGTTTCAGTCTTTTGATCGCTTTTTCTTTGATCTGACGAACTCTTTCTCTTGTAAGATCAAAAGTTTCGCCGATTTCTTCCAAAGTCATTGGATGTTTACCGTTCAGTCCGAAATATAATCTTACCAAATCTGCCTCTCTTGGAGTCAACGTGTTCAATGCTCTTTCAATTTCAATCTGAAGAGATTCAAGCATCAAGTCTTTATCCGGGCTTGGAGATTCTCCTGAACGCAATACATCATACAAGTTAGAATCTTCACCTTCTACCAATGGCGCATCCATCGACAGGTGTCTTCCGGAGTTTTTCATTGATTCTTTGATGTCTTCTTCACTCATGTCCAGAACTTCAGCCAACTCTTCCGGAGAAGGTGGTCTTTCGTTTTCCTGTTCAAGGTGAGCATATGCTTTATTGATTTTGTTGATCGAACCAATTTTGTTCAGCGGTAATCTTACAATTCTCGACTGTTCAGCCAAAGCCTGTAAAATCGACTGACGAATCCACCATACGGCATAAGAGATAAATTTAAAACCTCTTGTTTCGTCATATCTTTTTGCAGCTTTCATCAATCCTAAATTCCCTTCATTAATCAAATCGGGAAGAGAAAGACCTTGATTTTGGTACTGTTTGGAAACTGAAACTACGAAACGAAGGTTGGCCTTAATTAGTTTTTCCAACGCAACTCTGTCGCCTGCGCGGATTTTTTGTGCCAAATCTACCTCTTCGTCTGCGGTAATCAATTCTACTTTACCAATTTCCTGCAAATACTTGTCTAGTGAAGCGGTTTCCCTGTTGGTTACCTGCTTGGTTATTTTTAATTGTCTCATTTATCTTATTCTCAAAAATAGAGTTACTGTATATTATACGTTTGAAACTAACAAAAGGTTACACATGTTTTAATTATTTTTTATTTAATTAAAATCTGGTCGGGAAATAAGTTGTAAATTATCGATCTCGTTTTATGCTTTAGACAAAAAAAAGTGAAACTGAAGCTTCACTTTGATATTATAATTTAAAATTCATTTATTTGCCATCCACCTTAAAACAAATCGTTTAACATTTTTGCCAGTCTCAAACCTCCATAAAGAAGCTGTCTTTCCATAGTATCATTGAATTTGTATTGATAATCATAGCCCAATTTTGAATCATTCGGAGTTTGAGCGTAAATCTTATTCGCAATCTGATGAGAATCATACAACCAGTTTTCTAACGTTCCTGATTGAATTTGTTTCACTTCATCTTTAGACTTGATATCTAAAAGTTTTGCATATTCTGTGTAGCTGTATTTTTGAGAATCAACCAATTTTCCGTCCCAGACTGAGTGTAAATTTGTTTTATCGCCAAAATAAGTGACGTTGATCTTATTTCCGCCCAGATCTTCAGCTCTTCCCGTGTGCATAGGCTGAGAAAGATCTCCCATCATATGAATCAGGAAAATTAAAGCAATTTTTCTGTCTTTTTCAGAAGTTTTTTCGTCTTTAATCTGTGCAGATAATGTTTTGATTTGAGAATATAAACTTGCTCCCGATTGTGCCTTCAAATTCATTTCAAATGCTTTCAGATCTGTCTGAGGATCAACATTTACATAATGCCATGCTGAAGTTTGCTTCCAAACTCCCGTGGTATCAGATTTAATGAAATCTGGCCAGTTTGCCCAGTATGCCAAACGTTCCTGGCCCATCATTTTTCTTATTTCTCTTTTCGCTTTTCCCGAAAGATGATTTTCTGCAATCTCAGCGATGATGCGGTGACCCGTTAATCCCCATGCATAAGAGTACACCGAACATGAGATGAATAACAAAAACAGCATTTTAGAATAAATACTTTTCATTTTTAGTAATAATTTTAAGATGCACAAAGATAAGGTACACATTCTAAAAATTTACTGAAACTTAGACTTATTCTTATCTTATGAATACTATGTTAAATAAATTTAATAACTAATATGTTAAGATAAATTTTCATTTTTACTATTTATGTTTATAAATTCCCAATTTTATTAGTAAATTGGGGTAATGAAATTATTTTAGAATTTGTAAAAATATTTTCAAATTGAGAAATATAATTTTTTGCACTAACAACCACCATCACAGAAAAAGAGTATGTACGACAATAGCATTGTAGATATGCATTATAATAAACTGCAAACAGATTTTAGAGCTGAAGCAGTGGCAGTTAATCTTCTCAAATACCATCGCGCGGTAAGCAATATTTTTATTGAACGGATAGGAATCAATGACAGAGCGTATTTAAAAGATATTAAAAGCATATCCACCGAATATCTTGGTTTTGACGAAGAAGTTCTTAGTATAAAAACCTACAGAGAAGGCATTTACGACTATTTACCGGAAGGCCTTTTTCATCCGCCGTCACTCAATACTTCCAGGAAAAATGTTGAAAATGTAGTGAATGAGATCAGGAAGCAAAAAAGGGTAGAAGATGACGCCAGAAAATTCTTCAGGCCTTTCGAGCTAGAGATTTTTTTCACAGAAATTGGTGCTTTGCTAAAGGAATTTGATTTTGATCTTGCCAGCGAAACCGATTCTCTTTTAAAGGTTTTTTCAGAGCTTTGGCCGGTTGTAAAAATGCTCGATAAAAAGAATGCCTGTATTTTTATTTATATTTTACCGTTTTTTCATCAGATACGAGGCGACAAAAAATGGTTTGAGAGATGTATGACGTCATTTCTGAAAGTTCCTGTAGAAATTACATTTACCCCAAATATTATTGACAGAATTGAGGAGGATGACGACTCGATGCTGTTGGGAAACTCTCGTTTAGGAGTTACCTATATTCCCAGCGGAAAACATATGGATGGCGAAAGAAACTGGGTTGTAAACATAGGGCCGATTCCGTATAATGAAATGAAAAAATATATACCCGGAAATCCTTTTCGAAAGGTACTTCAGGCACTGTACGATTATTGCCTGCCGGTAAGTGTCGACATTAAAGAAAATTTTGTTACCGAAAAGAAAGAATATTCTTTCATGCTGGAAGACGACGAAAGAAATTCTAACAGGCTAGGTTTCTCTACTTTTCTGTAAAATATTTTATTATATTTACATTCATCAAACACAATCACTATTAATTTAATTAAATGGAATTTTCATCAGTAAAAGGTGTTTTTTTAAGATATATTTTAGTGCCTTTGCTGGCTGTTATCATGATGGGCATTTTGGGTGCTATCAGAAGAACTAAGCCGGCAATTAAAATTAAAGTAATCATCATCTACGTTTTGCTATGCAGTTTATGTTTGGCAGTTCCCGGATTTTTCGGTTTTTCAGGAAATTTATTTAATCCATATTGGTATTTGATTTCACAGATCATCTATCTATTATTAGGAATCATTCATGTCAATTTGATGCACAGGTATTTCAAAAAACACATCCCGTCATTTGGTATGAGCCTGCTGTTTGAATCTATATTGTCGATAACATGCGTTCTTTTGGGATCTTATCTGTTTGTTTTACTTTTTACCTGGGTTAGCAATGGCCAAGGCTATCCTGTAATGTCTGCAACGAGTGTGCTGATATTTTTTGTACCAATGGTGTTTTATTACTGCTACGTTCAGTTTATCAGTATCCCTGTTGATATTTATAAGACTTGGAGATATTCTCCGGATCAGAAATTACCTGATTTTGAGGGAGCAGATTTTGACCGTTTAATGGTTTTGAATGTTGAACTGAGCAAGAATCTTGAAGACGCGAACAGATTTAGGATAAAAGCCAAAACATTACCTACAGGCGTAACTTTCGGCGATTGGTTTTACCGTGTGGTAGACGATTATAATCACAAAAATCCAAAGTCAGTCATACACCTTTCAGATGTGCAAAGTGAACCTTACTACTGGATATTTTATATTAAGAAATCTTTTTTCAGTTTCAGAAAATATATCGATTTTGATCAGGATATCAGTACAAACAAAATCTCTGAAAATGAAGTGGTGATCTGCAAAAGGGTCATTCAGCACGAAGAAGAAGGAAGAAGATCATCATAATCACAAATTTTAAAAAGTATTACTATGATACAGCCAATCAAACATTTTGCAATCAATTGGGTCGATGGGATGAAAGTGTCTCAGAGACACCTGAATGATCAGGATAATTTTTTAATTGATACCATAAGAGATGCCAATTCTCTGGCAATCACAACATACAATTACGGTCTGCTGCCTATTCCGAATGAGTTTACAGACAAAACCATTTTTGATGTTCACAATACGGCCACCAATGATGTGCAGTTGGTCATTAAACATTGCAGCGCAGTTACTCTTGCGGGATATAGAATTGAATTGAAAGATAGGAGAGTAAGTGTAAAATCATTAGCCAAATCAATGAATTTGGATGAAGATCAGATTGATGGAGAATATTACATTATCATATCGGTAAACCCTTTTGATAAAGTTCCGTTTGGAGATATCGATCCCGAAGAAATTCCGCCACGTCATCCGAGCGCCCACCCAAATTACCATATCGAATTGCTGCAGGTTTCTTCACTGAACAGCAGTTATTCCGGAGGAAATTATCTGGTTGTAGGGAAGGTAGATTTTAAAGGAAATATCACTCAGGTCAATTCAACTTTCATTCCGCCCTGTACATCTGTGCAGAGTCATCCGGCTTTGATCGATTATTACAATGGATACGCTAAATCAATCGGAAATTTACAGCAATATGCCTTTAAAATTATTCAGAAAGCTTCTCATAAAAATCAGAATACAGCTTTGGCATTGAACGTAAAATCATTGTGTACTGTATTGGTCAATACATTTGGTGATATGTATTTTCAGTTCAGAAATGTAATTCCTTATCAAGCTCCTGTTTTTCTGATCGAGACTTTCGCTAAGCTGGCTCTACGAATGTACAATGCTACTCAGATTCTTGTCCCCGCAGAGCTTGAGGAAATGTTAAACTACAGCTTAGAATGGAGCGAAATTGCTCCTCACACTTTACTAAACCAATTGTCAACCGTTGCAGAAACAAATTACGATCATCACAATTGTGGCGAGCCTCTTCTCTATATTCAGCAAATGCTAAAAAGTTTAGAAATTATTTTCTCTAAACTGAGCGAGCTGGATTATATCGGTCAAAGAAAAGAGAACATTATTGTCAACGAACAGGAAGTTTCTTCCAATACCAATCCGAAAAGAGGCTGGAGCGTTTTAGATTAATCATCTTCTACTTAAAATAAAAAAATCCCAAACATTTACAGTTTAGGATTTTTTTATGCTTTAAATTATTTTTTAACTAATATTTTTTCTGTTGCTTTCTTGCTTAAAACTTCCTGTTTTCCTTCAACTTCAACCGTTACCGATCTGTCGAAATCTTCAATCTTAATGATCTTAATTTTAGTATTCAAAAGAAGTTTTCTCTCGGTGAGATAATTCAGAAAAGCATCATCGGATAAAGTTACAGAGGCAAAAACTACATTTTCACCTACTTTGCAGGCGCTCAGTTTCTGAAGATCCTGGGAAATAATATTTCCGTCTTTATCGGGAATTGGCTCACCGTGCGGATCAAATTCCGGATGATCCAAAATTTCATCCATTTTATCAAAAAATATTTTAGAATGTACATGTTCTAGCTGCTCGGCAATCTCGTGTACATTTTCCCAGCCAAAATTCATTTTTTTCACCAGAAACATTTCAGTCAATCTATGTTTTCTCACGACCAAAGCTGCTTCACGTCTGCCTTTTTCAGTGACTTTCAGGGGTTTGTAAGTTTCATACACCACCCATTTTTTTTCTGAAAATTTCTTCATCATATTATTAACGCTCGGCATTTTCACATTAAGAAATTTGCTGAGTTCGTTAATCGTCACTTTTCCTTCATTGTCAACTAAATGAAACAAAGCCTTCAGATAATTTTCTTCGGTTAATGTTGTTTTCAAAATGTTAGATGATTTTCATTACAAATCTAACAAAATATTATTTAAAATTAAAGTTTGTTGTTTTAAGTTTTTTAATTTTGTACTATGAAATTTTCTTTTAAAAACGACTATTCTGAGGGTTGTCATCCCAAAATTCTTGAAGCACTTTTACGGTATAATCTCGACCAGCAAGCGGGATATGGAGAAGATGAATATTCTCTAAAAGCAAAAAAAATAATCAAAGAAAAGCTTAACAATAAAGACGCTTCGATTTATTTTGTATCGGGAGGAACTCAGGCAAATCTCATTGTAATTTCTTCTGTTCTGAAGCCGTATCAGTGTGTTATTTCTGCATCTACAGGCCACATTTTAAATAATGAAACAGGTGCTATTGAGGCAACCGGACATAAAATTTTAAATGTAGAAACTGAAGATGGTAAATTAAAACCTTCCGATATTCAGCCGGTTTTAGATAATCATAACAATATTCCGCATCAGGTAATGCCAAAATTGGTATATATCTCAAATTCTACTGAGCTTGGAACCATATATAGTAAAGAAGAATTGCAAAATCTTTCAGAATTTTGTCGTTTGAATAATTTGTATTTATTTATGGATGGAGCAAGATTAGGACATGCACTGACTTCTGAAATAAATGATCTAAACCTTGAAAATTTAGGAAAACTAACAGATGTGTTTTATCTGGGGGGAACCAAAAACGGAGCATTAATAGGAGAGGCGATTATCATCAATAATCAGCTTTTACAGGAAGATTTCGCATTTAATATAAAGCAGAAAGGTGCCTTACTGGCAAAAGGAAGACTTCTCGGAATTCAGTTTTTAGAACTGATGAAAGATGATTTATATTTTGATCTTGCAAAACACGCCAATCAACAGGCCATGAAAATTAAAAATGTTTTGTTAGAAAGGGGAGTCCAGTTTCTTTCAGAGACTTTTACCAATCAGATTTTTCCAATTTTAAACCATAAACTAATTGATGTTTTATCAGAAAAGTTTCAATTTTATGTATGGAAAGATGTGAATGAAGATTATTCTGCAGTTCGTTTAATTACATCATGGAATACGAGCGATGAAGCTGTGAGTGATTTTATAAAAATTATAGATCATCATTTATAAATAAAAAAATGCAGTTCAATTGAACTGCATTTTTTTTCATATTATTGAAATGTTATTTTAAAGCTTTCAAAACCATTGCACAATCCGTGGTTTTGAGTTTTTGATCTTCTTTGTAAGCAACTTTTGTTTCATCAGCATATTTCATCTGGCCGTTATCATCTTTTTGATTGCCAATTCCTTCCAGTAAATTTCCATCTTTCTGAACGAAAAATATATCTCTTTTACTGGTCGTACCTTCAGAAGCAAATTCATAAGTCAGTTTTAGTGTGTCACCAGATTTAAAGCCGGTAAGCTCGCCCGTAGAACTGTCTTTTTCACTGTTTTTGTACCTCATTTTTCCTGTTACAGTTCCTAAATTATCATCAATACTTACAAAAACACTGTCTTTTCCGGTAACTCCCAAGTAGCAGCTTGATTTTGTTCCCAACGTATCAATTACCTTTTCTGTAGTATCTGTTAAAGAATCTGAATTTGTGACCGGCGTAGTTGTTTCGGTTTTCTTATTACAATTCAACAGAAAAATTGATAACGAACTTAAAAAGATATACTTTTTCATAGCTTTTATTTTATGTTAATTTGATTTCGCTTTGCTAAAATAATGATTGTATTCTGAATGATCTAAATATTTTATAATAAATAGATTGACAATTTATGATCTAAGTATGAAAAGCCGCTAATCTGAAAACAGTAATCGCTGAGAATCGATTATAGATATTTTGATAGGATGTTGATCGTAATTTTATGAAGATTTAGATGTTAGAAGATAAAATACGCCATTTTTAAAAAGTCCTATAATTTATATTATGTTAAATAGGATATTTTTCAGGATTCTGTTTCTGGTATTATAAACATCATTTTATCATTATTGTAATCAGCTCTAGTTATTAATTATTTCTTATAGATCAACTACTTATGGCATTGTTCCACATTTATTGTTTCATGGTTGATCTTTTTTTAAAAAATAATTATTATAAAATTATAATGCCTTTTCTATTCTATAAATATTTTTATAAAATTGGCTTTTCTGCTTATTTTTCAATTTCTCATTGTTTTGGCTACAACAATCATTGATTCAGTCACAATTGCTTTTCTAGCTTTTCACAACTTTGCATTGTAATAATTAAACAATTTAAAACAATCAAAAAATGGACACAAAAAAAGTATGGTTCGTGACAGGTGCTTCAAAAGGTTTAGGCTTAACCTTAGTAAAAAGATTATTAGCTGATGGTCATTCAGTAGCCGCTACGTCAAGAAGCCTTTCTGATCTTCAGAATGCAATCAGTGAGGAAAATTCAATGTTTCTTCCGCTGGAAGTTGATCTGATCAATGAAGACAGTATTGAAGAAGCCGTATCAAAAACCATCCGGAAATTCGGCAAAATAGATGTTACTGTTAACAATGCGGGATACGGACAATTGGGAACTTTGGAAGAAACGACAGATCAGGAAGGCCGTCAGAATTTCGATACCAATGTCTTCGGCTCACTCAATATCATCAGAAAAGTAATGCCCTATCTCAGAAAACAAAATAGCGGATTGATCATCAATATTGCTTCCATTGGTGGATTAACAGGAGATTTTGCCGGCTGGGGAATTTACTGCGCAACAAAATTTGCTGTGGTAGGCTTTACTGAAGCTTTGGCGGCTGAAGTAAAAGAATTTGGTGTGCATGCAACAGTTGTCTATCCAGGATATTTCAGAACATATTTCTTAACCGGTGGCTCACTTCGTACCCCGAAAAATGAAATTGAAGAATATACTCTTGCAAGACAACTTCAAGTTGTACATGAGAAAGAGATTAATGGAAACCAACCCGGAGATCCCGAAAAAGCAGCTTTGGCATTAATAAAACTTTCCGAAATGCAGAATCCACCGGTTCATTTGGTTTTAGGTTCTGATGCATTTCAGATCGCCGGAAATAAATTAAATGCACTTCAGAATGAAATTTCTGATTTTAAAACTTTAAGTAATTCTACAGATTACTAAATTTGTTTAGGCAACAGTCTTTTGCTGTTGCCTATAATTTTTAAAGCTATGAACAACAGAAAATTATATACCATTGATACCATCTCAGAATTTCATAGAATTTCGGGATTACCAAAGCCACAGCACCCCCTGATCAGCCTCGTAGACTACAGTTTAGTTGAATATCAGATTGATGAGCCGGAAATCAGCTGGATTCAGGATTTGTATTTTATGGGTTTCAAAAGAGGAATACAGGGGAAACTTCATTATGGGCAAAGCTTATATGATTTTGACGAAGGACTGATGTGTTTTATTGCTCCAAGACAATTGGTAAAAATGGTCATCAGTAAATATGATACAAAACCTTCAGGTTATCTTTTGGCCTTCCACCCGGATTTTATCTGGAATACACCTCTGGCAAAAACAATCAGCAACTACAAATTTTTTGGATATGATGTAAACGAAGCGCTTTTTCTTTCCGAAAAAGAAGAAGAAACTTTGATTGGTCTTTTTAAAGGAATTGAAAAAGAATATCAGTCGGGAATTGACCAGTTTACTCAAAACATTATTATTTCACAGATTGAAGTTATTCTCAATTATTGTGAAAGGTTTTATCAACGTCAATTTATTACCCGAAAAAAGACAAATCATCAGATTTTAGATAAATTAGAAGGTATTCTCGAAAATTATTTTAATGGTGATATCATTGATAAAGGTTTACCAACCGCCAATTTTATCGCAGAATCGCTTAATATTTCGACCAATTATCTAGGAAGTTTATTAAAATCTCTGACCGGACAAACCACGCAACAGCATATTCACGGAAAACTAATCGAAAAAGCAAAGGAAAAACTAACAACAACTGATCTTTCGGTAAGTGAAATCGCTTATGAGCTCGGATTTGAACATTCGCAGTCATTCAGTAAATTGTTTAAAGCAAAAACGGACATTTCACCTTTGGAATTCAGGAAATCATTTAATTAAATTTAATTCCACAACTTTTCGGCTACAAGAAAAGACTTTTTGGATACAGTCGTCATCAAACGAAACAGCAACTTTGCATTATAAAATATGATTTACAATGAAAGTATTTGTTACAGGCGCTACAGGTTTCGTAGGAACTGCCGTAGTACAGGAATTATTAAATTCAGGACACCAGGTTTTAGGCTTGGCACGTTCAGAAGAATCGGCAAACAAATTAATTGATGCAGGCGCAGAAGCTCATCATGGAGATTTAAATAATTTTGAAAGTCTGAAATCTGGAGCTGCCATCTCTGATGCAGTGATTCACTTAGGATTTGTCCACGATTTCTCACGATTTGAGCAAATGTGTCATCTTGACGGCCAAGTGATTGAAAACATTGGCGATGCATTATTGGGAACAGATAAACCTTTTCTCATCACTTCAGGTACTGCCCTTTTTTCCAAAGATGGAACCACAATAGAAACAGACCGCTCTGTGAATCCGCATCCGAGAATAGCAACAGAAAATGCTGCAGATGCTATTGCCGAAAAAGGCGTGAAAGTTGCGGTAATAAGGTTATCGCCATCTGTTCACGGCAGAAGCGATATTATTGGTTTTGTCCCGACATTGATAAGAATTGCAAGAGAAACAGGTAAATCTGCAGTAATCAATGGCGGGAATAATTTCTGGCCGGCTGTTCACAAATTAGATGCTGCAAAATTATACCGATTGGCTCTGGAAAAACCTTTTGTAAGCGGTACAAGATATCATGCGGTATCAGAGCAGGGCATTCCATTGAAAGAAATTGCAGGATTCATTGCAGAAAAGTTGCAGGTTCCCGTTGTCTCACTTAATTCTGATGAAGCGGCTGAACATTTTGGCTGGTTTGCCCATTTTGCAAAGCTTAACAATTTGACTTCAAGCGAAGAAACCAGAAAGGTATTAAACTGGTTTCCTCACCATCCAACTTTGATGGAAGATCTTCAAAGTGATGTGTATTTCCCTGAAAAACAATAATTTATATTTATTGATTACATTTGATTAAAAATTAAACCGATGTCTGACATGCCAATTAGAATAAAGACCATATCTCAATTCCACTCTTTACGGGGATTGCCAAAGCCAAAACATCCGCTCATCAGTGTAATCAATTTTGGCGATATGACAATCGCACCCGAAAATGGAAAACAGAGTTTATTATTTGATTTTTACATGATATCGGTAAAAAGAGATATGACGCATAAATATACTTACGGTCAGCTCGATTATGATTTTGATGAAGGCGTTATGTTTTGCATGGCGCCTCATCAGATCTTAAGTATCACAAGGGAAGAGGATAGCAAAAATCCGTCCGGCTGGGCCTTGATGATTCATCCGGATTTTCTTTGGAGCACTTCAATGGCCAATGCAATGAAGAAATATGAATTTTTTGAATACTCGGTAAACGAAGCCCTTTTTTTGTCTGAGGACGAGGAGCTGAAAGTTGGGCAGATCATTGAAAACATCAAAGAAGAATACCAGTCAAATATTGATCGGTTCAGCCAGAATATCATTATTTCTCAGCTGGAAACGCTTTTGAATTATTGCGAACGTTTTTACCAGCGTCAATTTATTACCCGCCAAAAAGCCAATCATCAATTCTTGGAACGTTTAGAAATTCTGCTCACGGATTATTTTACTGCAGATCATTTTACTTTTACAGGATTGCCGAGTGTACAGTTTCTTTCTGAAAAACTGAATATGTCGCCAAAATATATGCGCAGTCTGCTGAAAACATTAACAGGACAGACCACTCAGCAGCATATCCACGAAAAAGTAATCGCAATTGCTAAAGAAAAATTATCGACAACGGATCTTTCGATAAGTGAAATCGCTTATGAGCTGGGTTTTGAGCACTCACAATCTTTCAGTAAATTATTTAAAGCAAAAACAGATATTTCGCCTTTAGAATTCAGAAAGTCGTTTAGCTAATGAGATTAGGCAGCGAAATACTTTTATTGGAATCAAAGTAATCGATAGTCTTTAAACGTTTTAAATATATAAACATCATTTAGCATGAAAATTCCAGTCATACACGGATATATTGAACGTCGTATTTTAATTAATTTTACGGCTGATCCGGTAGATATAGAAAAAATACTTCCCTACCCTTTTCGTCCAAAAATTTTTAAAAACAAAGCAATTGTAGGCATTTGTCTGATCAGGCTTAAAGATATTAAACCGAAAGGACTTCCCGATTTTTTAGGAATAAATTCTGAAAACGGAGCGCATAGAATCGCTGTTGAATGGGATGAAAATGGTAAAATTAAATCAGGAGTGTATATTCTTAGACGAGACACTTCTTTACCATTAAATACTTGGGTGGGCGGCAGAATATTCCCCGGTAAGCATTATCTGGCAAAATTTAATATTAATGAGCAGGAAGGAAATTATCATATTGATTTTAAAAGTTCGGATGATACAGAAATTTCAATTGATGCTTACGAAACAGACATTTTTAACAATAAATCTATCTTCGAAACAATAGAAAATGCTTCCTGTTTTTTTGAAAAAGGTGATTTGGGTTATTCGCCAAATAAAGATAAATTCGATGGACTAAGGCTTAATGCTTATCAATGGAAAGTGAAACCTCTTAATGTTTTAGATGTAAAATCAAGCTTTTTTGAAGATGAAAAAATATTTCCTAAAGGCTCTGTACAATTTGATAATGCATTATTAATGAAAAATATAGAACATGAGTGGCTGAGCGAGCCAACCATTGGTGATAATTAAAAATATAAAATATTGAGTCAAGTTCTGTATTAGTGAATGTTAGTTCTATTAAGTTTCCAATTTCGTATAATTTCTTTGAATAAATCTTCGAGCCACATATTCTAAAATAAATTTTCTTTCAGACCCTTTTGGTGTAGAAATAGATAGGTTATTAGCATCAATACCATTCAATCAAAATCATCACTATATGAAATCAGAAAATAGTCTAGAAAAAAGAAGCCTGCGAGGTAAAACCGTTGTGGTAACCGGAGGTAGCAGCGGAGTGGGAAGAGCAACCGTCGAAGCATTTGCTCTGGAAGGATGCAACATCGTCATTGCTGCCCGCGGACAGGAAGCTTTGGATGAAACATTACACCTCTGCAATGAGTTAGAAGTAAAGGCAATTGCCGTTTCTACAGATGTTTCAATTGCAGAAGATGTTGATAATCTTGTTAAAAAAGCCATTCTTGAATTTGGAAGAATTGATATCTGGGTCAACAATGCAGGAGTAATGGCGAGCGGAAAATTTGAAGAGATTCCGATGTCTCTGCATGAACAGGTAATCAAAACCAATCTTTTCGGATACATGCACGGCGCATACAGTGTTTTACCTATTTTTAAAGAACAAAATGAAGGGATTCTCATTAATAATGTATCGATTGGAGGATTTATGCCGGCGCCTTACAGCGCGGTCTACTCTTCTACAAAATTTGGTATCCGAGGAATGATGGAATGCCTGCAGGGAGAAATTTCAGACTTTGCAGACATTCACATTGCAAATCTGTATCCGCAGATTCAGCGCTCTACAGGAAATTCACATTCGGCAAAATATTCGGGACTAGATTTTAAAATTCCGCCATTTGCATCTGATCCCCGTGATACCGCCGCCAAAATAGTGCAGCTCGCTAAGAATCCTCAAAAAGATCTTTTCCCAGATTTTACATCAAGAGCTTTAGTCAATATCTACGGAATGTTTCCCAAAATGATCATCAACGCCGCTTCTGCAGGTATGCGTCTGATGATGAGATTAAAAAACGCACCATCGACTCCAGGTAATGTATTAAATACATCCTCAGAGCCTCATCAGATTTATGGCGAAACCATTCTTCCAATTCCGAGTAAAAAAACAAAAATGGCACTGGTCGCCGGTCTTGGATTAGGCTTGGCATACATGATTTTTAAATCGAGATCATCTGATCATGATAACTCTTCAGAAGATTAATAAAATTTAATTGTATGGAAAAACCCCGGTTAAAAAGCTGGGGTTTCTTTTGTTTTTTAGATTAT
The DNA here is from genome assembly GCF_019613955.1 of Chryseobacterium sp. LJ668. Lineage (NCBI taxonomy): Bacteria > Pseudomonadati > Bacteroidota > Flavobacteriia > Flavobacteriales > Weeksellaceae > Chryseobacterium > Chryseobacterium chendengshani. Next base: position 3,040,877 of record NZ_CP080443.1, read on the forward strand.
TTTAATTTTTATACTAAATTTGCAAATTAGGTTTTCACATCATATATGGATTCACAACAGCAATTTTTACAAAAATCTGAGGAGGCTAAAGACATTTTTCTTCCGCATCTTTCTACCGACACTGTCGTTTTTGGTTTCGATAAAAGTGAATTAAAGGTTCTTCTTGTTCAGATGACATACCGTAAACAATGGCTTCTTCCCGGCGGTTATGTGATAAAAGATGAAGATATTGATGAAGCTGCAAAACGGGTTCTAAAGGAACGTGTCGGTATATCCGATGTGTATCTGGAGGAATTTGCAGTATTCGGTAAAAATAAAAGAAGTGAATTTTACTTTGAAGATTTTGATGATACTCTTTGGCACAAACAGCGATTTGTATCAATAGGATATTATGCTTTATACAATCCGGATAATGCCAATCTTGTGGTAGACGCATTCAGTGATAAATGTGAATGGATTTATCTGAGCCAGCTCCCTGAGATCGATTTGGCGATGGATCATTGTGAGATCATCGAAAAAGCACTATTAACCTTAAGAGAAAGAATTTCTTACAAACCTATTGGTTATAATCTCTTACCCGAGAAATTTACGCTTTCAGAACTGCAAAAGCTATATGAAACAATCCTGGGAAAAGAACTAAACAGAGGAAATTTCTACAGAAAAATCAAAAACATTGGTATTTTAAAAAAATTAGACGAGCGCCGCCGCGGTGGAGCCCACAAATCTCCGGACCTTTACACGTTTGATGAAGAAAATTATAAAAAAGCACTGGCAAATGGCTTAAATAACTGGTAAACTACTCATTGAGCAGACCTTGACACCCTTCTAAATATCTGGCAATATGAATTCCATCTGCTAAACATGATGTGCTTCCACAGAAACCGGTAAAAATTTTTTACCGTCTTTTATACTGAATTTTCCAAACGTGATTTTCGGGACAGATTCTGTTTTATCAAGAGAAGTTGGATGTAGAAGCGCAGAAAAAGAATTCCATGGAATCGTGGAATGTCTGATCAGGTCTTTCCCAAGCTCACCATTATTCATTCTGATTCCAGTAGAATGTTGAACCTCGCCGATTTCTTTCTGCAGTTCTTTATTGAATGTTTCAAAGTCTTCCGAAAAATGTATAAAGGCAAAACCAAAAGTCTCATCGATTCTTCCAATAGTTGTTCCGGCATGAATGGTATCATACGAAACGATTTGATTATTTAAAATCCGAAGCTTTAGCTCTGCAACAGCATTGACTGCACACATAGATTTATGAAGATAAGTGGCAAAAAAAGAATGGTTGTCGGCTTTAGAAGAATCATAAGCTTTTGTACAGTCTACTTCGGTTGTGAAACCAAAATACGGATTCGCCATTTTAGAGAAAAATTCAAAATGCTCTTTTCTTTTCCAGCTCTTTAAATCTATAATCTTCATTTATTGATGCTTTAATGGTTTTTGGTTAGTGCATATAATTATAATGTCACATCCAATTTTTTTTCATTGAAATCAAATTCCTTTTCCCATTCTTCAAGCAAATTTAAAATAGGCAGTAACGCCAATCCTTTTTCGGTAAGGTGGTACTCTACTCTTGGCGGCAACTCTTTAAACTCATGCCGGGTCAGCAGATTGTCTTCTTCCATCTCTCTAAGCTGATCTGTAAGCACTTTTCGCGAAATAACCGAAATGCGTGCAGCGATTTCACCAAATCTTAATGTACGGTCTTTTATAACCAATATAATAATAGGTTTCCACTTACTACCCAAAGCTGACATTGCTTTCCCAAGAGCACAGCTGCATTGCTTTATTTTTTCTTGTCTCATTGCTGGTACGTTAAGGGTTATTAGTTACCGCTAAGTTACCAGTTTTTTTATCATATAAAAAATTAATAGAACAAAAATGAACTATTATTAGTTACTTTGTGTAACAATTAAAGATTTATCAATTTAAATTTATTATAAAAAATGAATATAGACACCTTATTTACCCCATTTAGCTATAAAAATCTGCATCTTAATAACAGATTGGTAATGGCACCTATGACAAGAGCGCAATCTGACAATGGAGTTCCTACAAATGAAATTGCCGATTACTACTCAAGAAGAGCAGCTTCAGATGTAGGCTTGATTTTATCTGAAGGAACAGTAATCAATCGTCCGGCATCAAAGAATATACAAAATATACCTGATTTTTATGGAACCGAAGCATTGCGAGGCTGGAAAAACGTCATTGATGCCGTTCATAAATATGGAGGAAAAATGGGACCTCAGATTTGGCATGTTGGTGATACAAGAAGTTCTGAAACCTATCCTGAGATTCCAATGGAAAAGGCTTCCACAATGACCTTGGAAGATATTCGAGATACCATTGCACAATTTGCTGCATCTGCAAAATCTGCCAAAGATCTCGGGTTCGATTGCCTTGAAATTCATGGAGCTCACGGTTATCTTATCGATCAGTTTTTCTGGGAAATGACCAATACGAGAACAGACGAATATGGTGGGAAAACACTGAAAGAAAGAAGCCGTTTTGCAGTTGATGTAATTAAAGCAATGAGAGCAGCAGTCGGAGAAGATTTCACAATTATCATCCGTCTTTCTCAATGGAAGCAACAAGATTACCAAAGCAGATTGGCAACAACATCCTCAGAAATGGAAGACTGGCTTTTACCTATGAAAGAAGCGGGTGTTGATATTTTCCATTGCTCGCAACGTCGCTTTTGGGAACCAGAATTTGAAGGTTCTGATTTAAACTTTGCAGGCTGGGCAAAAAAAATTACCGGTCAGCCAACAATTACTGTGGGTTCTGTGGGTTTAAAAAGTGATTTCATGAGTGCATTTGCGGGTGAAGGAAGTGAGAAAACAGATCTTTCTGAATTGATGCGCAGATTTGAACGTGAGGATTTTGATCTGGTTGCAGTAGGACGTGCATTACTGACAGATCATCAGTGGGTACAAAAAATAAAAGAAGGAAGAACAGAAGAAATTTCAGATTTTTCAGCTGAAAGTCTTGGCGTTTTATATTAAATTTTTAGACAGTTAGTAGAAAGCAGTTTCGTTTGAAACTGCTTTTTAATTTCAGATAATAAAATTTGTTTCAGAACAGTTGTTTTTTAATTTTGATAAAAATTGTTACTTTGCAAACAGACCAGTTGGTATCTTATGAAAAAGTCTCAGGAAACCCGTTTAAACATTCTCAGGAAAGCATTTGATCTGATCTATAAAAACGGATATCAGAAAACAAGTGTTGACGAAATTATTGCCACAACTCAGGTTACAAAAGGTGCCTTTTATTATCATTTTAAAACTAAAGATGAAATGGGCCTTGCGATACTTGAAGAACTCCTGAAGCCTACATTTACGTCAGCTTTTATTGAACCTTTGCAAAATACAGAAAATGCGCTTGAATCTATTTATGATCTGATGAATCATATTCTGATGGAAGATTCTTTGCTTACCATAGAAAATGGCTGTCCGGCCTCCAATTTTGCTCAAGAAATGGCTCCATGGAATATTGATTTTACAAAAGCTCTGAATAAGCTCTCAAAACAATGGGAAAATGCAATGACAAATGCCATTGAAAAAAGTATGAAACAAGGGCTTATCAAAAATGATATCAATGCCAGAGAAGTTGCAATTTTTGTGATGTCTGGTTATTGGGGAATCAGAAATTTAGGAAAATTAACAAATAATAAATCGGTTTATCTTATTTATTTACAAGGGCTTAAAACCTATTTTCAAAGGCTTTAAAAATTTTTATATTAAAAACATACCAATTAGTATGTTTTTGTTTTATCTTTGGTATAAAATTACAACGATGTACCAAACGTTTACATTTCTGCATTCTACATTTCGATGGCTCGTTCTCATCAGTATAATCTACTCCATTATTCTCTCTTTACGTGGGTATTTTTCAGAGAAATTATTTACCAAATCTGATAATTTACTAAGACATTCTACAGCTACAATTTCACATATCCAGCTGATTTTAGGTATAACCTTATATTCTCAGAGTCCCATTGTCAGTTATTTCTGGAAAAATTTTGATGAGGCAAAACAAAGTACTGATTTATTGTTTTTCGGATTAATTCACATTTTTCTAATGCTCATGTCAATAGTTTTAATAACAATGGGTTCGGCAATTACAAAAAGAAAATCTAATGACAAAGACAAATTCAAAACAATGTTGATCTGGTATTCACTTGCCCTACTCATCATTTTTATTGCCATTCCGTGGCCATTTTCACCCTTTGCTAACAGACCTTATTTCAGATAATTATGATCAATTTATTTAAAACAAAAATCGGGCGTTTAAGAATTATTGCTATTTTGGAAGGCATTACATTGCTTACTTTAATTTTTATTGCAGTACCGCTCAAACATTTTATGGGAAATCCCTCAGTGGTAAAAATATTAGGTCCTGTACATGGAGCTTTATTTCTGCTTTTTCTTTTTAATACTTTGAGTGTGGGTATTGAGCAGAAATGGAAATTCAAAAAAACAACGTGGAAAGTTTTGCTCGCCTGTATTATCCCGTTTGGGACATTTTATATTGACAGAAAAATACTAAGCAAACTATGAAAAGTATTATTATGTTTTGTGGAATCATGCTCACTGTTTACATAGCTTACAGGATTTACAAATATCAGACATTAGACAACGGTTTGGATCAGTTAGTAAGAGATGGAGCGGTAATTTTAGATGTAAGAACAGAAAAAGAATTTAAAATGGGACATATTTCTGAGTCAAAGAATTTTTCTTTAGGAACAATTAGAGAAAGATATACAGAACTTGATCCTGGAAAAACCTATATTACTGTTTGCTCTCACGGCTTAAGAAGTGTGAAAGTTGAAACTATTTTAAAGGAAAAAGGCTTTAAAAAAGTGTATAATGGCGGAGCATGGAGCGACTTGAAAAAAAAACTTGATTTAAAATCATCAGAAAACCAAATAAACACTAATAATTAATCTTCAGTCATTTTTATAAATTGGTTAGATTTTTGAATTAGAAAATCAAACCAATTTCTTTTGAAGCTCATCACATTTACAAACAAAGGAATTTACTGTCCTCAGGGGAAATTTTATATTGACCCGTGGAGACCAGTTGATTTTGCAGTCATCACCCACGGTCACGCTGACCACGCCCGGTGGGGAATGAAAAAATACCTGTGTCATCACTTCACAAAACCTATTTTACATCAAAGAATTTCACCGGATATTGAGTGTCAGACTTTACAATACGGCGAAGTTTTGGACATTAATGGCGTGAAACTTTCTATGCATCCCGCAGGACATATTATTGGTTCGGCCCAGATTCGTTTGGAATATAAAGGTTATGTGAGTGTTGTGTCAGGAGACTATAAAGTTCAGGATGACGGTCTGAGTACGCCATTTGAACTTGTAAAATGTAACGAATTTGTAACAGAAAGCACATTTGGACTTCCCATTTACAATTGGCTTGAAGTTCCCGATCTGAATAAAAAGCTTCAAAATTGGGTTTTAAGAAATCAAGAAAACCAAAAAACCTCAGTTTTCATAGGGTATTCTCTCGGCAAAGCGCAGCGAATTATGAAAGCCGTTGAAGGGATGGGAAAAATCCACGTCCACTACTCGATTGGAAAACTCAATAAAGCCTTTGAAGAAGTTGGAATTGTACTTCCCGATTATGAAGTTCCCGATTTCAGGGAAAGTATCAAACATGTCGCTGGTGATATTGTTATTGTTCCGCCGGCGTTGTTAGACAGCAATGTAATCAAGAAAATTCCTGATGCTGCCACAGCAATTTGTTCAGGCTGGATGCAAGTTCGAGGCGCAAGAAGATGGCGAAGTATGGATGCCGGTTTTCCAATGAGCGATCATGCCGATTGGAAAGGTCTTTTGCAAGCCATCAAAGCGACCGAAGCAGAAATCGTTCACGTTACTCACGGACAAACCGAAGTCTTTTCAAAATATTTGAATGAGATCGGAATAAAATCTGATGTTGTTGAAACTTTGTATGGCGATGATGATGATGAAGTAGTTGAAAAGGAAGTTATAGACAAAACAGACAAATAAATACTACTCAACTAAACTTTCGAGGATTTTTTAACCTTGAATACTAGAAAGCTCTGTAGGAGTGAAACGTTTGTAGTAAATAATAATTGTTAAAACTGAGAGCTCCGTAGGAGCGGCACTCAACAGAACTAATTTTAAACGTCGAATTACTCGCAGCCCGGCTTAGGTGGAAATCCTTTTTGCAATACCAAATCTCATCTAAGCTGAATGTGTCTGGCAAAAAGATTGGGAACGGAAGGCGGATTAAGCTACCAGATAAATGCCTCTACGTTTCGGAAACGTTAATTGAAAATTTATGAAAAATTTCGCAGAACTCATCAATGCGTTGGAAAGCACCAATAAAACAAATGCTAAAATCGATGCCATCACCGATTATCTGGAGCGTGCGCCCGATGATGATAAATTATGGTTTATTGCTTTATTCACAGGAAAAAGGCCAAAGCGAAATGTCAATACAAATTTTATGAAAGAATGGGCATTGGAAATTATTCAATTGCCATTTTGGTTATTCCAGGAAAGTTATTCTTCAGTAGGAGACTTGGGTGAAACGATATCGCTGATTCTTCCGCCGCCAACAGAGAAAATTGAAAAATCACTGTCCCAATGGATGAACGAAATCATCAGATTGAAAAATAAAAATGAGGTCGAAAAAAAAGAATTCGTTTTAAATTCCTGGAATGGTTTAGATTATACAGAACGTCTTATTTTTAATAAATTATTGGGTGGAAGCTTCAGAATTGGAGTTTCCTCAAAAACTTTAATCAATTCTTTGATGAAATTTTCCGGACAGGAAGCGAGTACATTAATGCACAGTTTAATGGGAAAATGGCAGCCAGACGAAGTTTCATTCAAAGAACTTATTTCAGCAGAAAACATCAACCCTGATAATTCAAAACCTTACCCTTTTTGCCTCGCTTATCCGCTCGAAAAAGAGTTGGACGATTTGGGGAAACCCGAAGAATGGCTCATCGAATATAAGTGGGACGGAATTCGTGGACAAATCATCAGAAGAAATGATGAAGTTTTTATTTGGTCTCGTGGAGAAGAACTGGTAACCGAACAATTTCCCGAAATTGCCGAGACCGTAAAAGCGATGAAAGGCAACTTTGTGATTGATGGAGAAATACTTGCGGTGAAGGAAGGGAATGTTTTAAATTTTAACGAATTACAAAAGCGCTTGAACCGAAAAACTTTAACTAAAAAAATGCTCGCCGAAATTCCGATTGAAGTTTTTGCGTATGATATTTTGGAACTGGAAGGAACCGATTTAAGGGAAAAACCAATTTCTGCAAGACGAGCAATGTTGGCAGAATTACTATTAAATGAAGCTCCGGAAAACATTAAAATTTCTCAGGCAATTGATTTTGAAGATTGGAACAAATTAGATTTAATACGAGAAAATTCGAGGGAAATCAACAGTGAAGGATTGATGCTGAAACAGAAAATTTCACACTATCATTCCGGACGGAAAAAAGGCGATTGGTGGAAATGGAAAATCAGTCCCTTAACCATTGATGCAGTTCTTATTTATGCTCAAAAAGGTAGCGGTAGAAGAAGCGCATATTATACCGATTATAGTTTTGCCGTGAAAAGTGGTGATAAATTAGTTACCATTGCTAAAGCTTATTCAGGGTTAACTGATAAAGAAATAATGGAGGTCAGCAAGTTTGTCAATAAAAATGCAATCGAAAAATTTGGTCCCGTCCGTACCGTAAAACCCGAATTGGTTTTCGAAATTGCTTTTGAAGGAATAGGTTTTAGTAATCGACACAAGAGCGGGGTAGCTCTGCGTTTTCCAAGAATTTTAAGATGGCGGAAAGACAAAACCGTGAATGATATTGATGATATTGAAGAGATAAAAAAACTAATACAATAACACGTCAACACTTATCAGATTGGTAATCATAATACTAAATGTTTTAAAGTATCAAGATAGGCGGAGTTGAAAATTTCTAATAAAGTACCACAACAATTGAGTAACTACGAAGAAACCGACGGATTCAAAATCATTCAGCAATGGATGGCTGATAAAGGCAATTCCCCATTCAAGTTTCAGATTGACACTTGGAAAAAATTCGGGAATGGTTATAGCGGTATGGTGGTTGCTCCGACCGGTTTTGGGAAAACTTTTTCGGTGTTTTTAGCTTTAATTTCAGATTTTTTAACCTTTCCGGATAAGTATAAGAAGGGTTTGAAAATGGTCTGGATCACACCCCTGCGTTCGCTTTCAAAAGATATTGCCAAAGCAATGCAGGAAGCTATTGATGAGATTGGTCTAGACTGGGCAGTTGGCGTAAGAAATGGCGACACAGACCCAAAAATACGACAGCAACAGGTGAAAAGTATGCCGGAAATTTTAGTTGTCACTCCAGAAAGTTTACATCTACTTTTAGCACAAAAAAATAATCAGCGTTTCTTTAACTCAATGCATTGCGTTGCTGTGGATGAATGGCACGAGCTATTGGGTTCAAAACGTGGTGTCATGTTGGAATTGGCAGTGTCGCAGTTGGTTTATTACGTTCCGAAAATTAAAATATGGGGAATTACAGCAACCATCGGCAACCTTGATGAGGCAATGGATGTTCTCATTCCTTTTGATATTAAAAAAACAAAAATTACTGCTAAAGAACTCAAGAAAATTGATATTATATCAGTCTTTCCTGATGAAGTTGAGTTCTTACCTTGGGCCGGACATCTCGGGCAGAAATTAGCAGATAAGGTGGTTCCGATCATTTTAGAATCAAAATCAACCATTGTCTTTACCAATACCCGAAGCCAGAGTGAAATGTGGTATCAGCTTCTTCTAAATGCCTATCCCGATTTTGCCGGACAAATTGCGATACACCATAGTTCGATTGATGCTCATTTAAGGATTTGGATTGAAGAAAATTTAAGCAATGGTAAATTAAAGGCAGTCGTTTCCACCTCATCTTTGGATCTGGGAATTGACTTTAAACCTGTTGATACTGTGATTCAAATCGGTTCTGCGAAAGGCGTTGCCAGATTTTTGCAACGCGCCGGACGAAGTGGCCACTCCCCTTTTGAAACGTCTAAAATATTCTGTGTCCCAACCCATTCTTTGGAACTCATTGAAGTTGCGGCATTAAAGGAAGCTGTGAAACAAAAAGTCATTGAGCCACGTGAGCCATTGGTTTTATGCTTCGATGTTTTGGTGCAGTTTCTGATGACTTTGGCAGTTGGTGACGGATTTTTTCCAGATGAAATTTACCAAAGGATCAAAAAAGTGTATACATTTCAGGAAATTAGAGATGAAGAATGGAAAGGAATAGTTGATTTTCTCACGATTGGCGGAAGCGCCCTGAAAAATTACGAAGAATATCATAAAGTTGTCGTGATGGAAGACGGCTTGCATAAAGTAACTTCCAGAAAAATCGCAATGCTCCACCGAATGAATATGGGTGCCATCGTCAGCGACGCAATGCTGAAAGTGAAATTTATTTCCGGCGGATATATCGGAATGGTTGAAGAATATTTTATCTCAAGATTGAAGAAGGAGGAAAAATTTATTTTGGCAGGAAGGGTTTTGGAAGTGGCAATGATCAAAGATATGACGGTTTTTGTACGTGCTTCGAAAGGAAAAGCAATGGCGCCGAGTTATTTGGGTGGACGATTGCCTTTGAGTTCAAATTTGGGTCATTTTTTAAGAGAAAAATTATCAGGAGCATTAAATCATAAAGCTTCCGAAAAAGAACTGAAGTTTCTGCATCCACTTTTAGCCAATCAGGAAAAACGGTCACATATTCCGAGAGAAGATGAGTTTTTGGTCGAACTGATTAAAAACCGAGAAGGTTATCATTTATTTATGTATCCTTTTGAAGGCCGTTTGGTACACGAAGTGATGGCTGCGTTGATCGCTTACCGGATTTCCAAATTGGCTCCGATCTCCTTTTCTATGGCGATGAATGATTATGGTTTTGAATTATTCAGTGATAAAGAAATTCCGCTGAACGAAGATAATCTTGAGAAAATATTAACTAGAGAAAACCTGATGGTCGATGTAATCTCGAGCATCAATTCTGCGGAAATGGCTAGAAGGAAATTCAGAGATATTGCTGTAATTTCCGGTATGGTTGTACAGAATTTTCCGGGACAGCAGCGCTCCAATAAAGCCCTACAAAGTTCGGCAGGACTTATTTTTAAAGTCCTGGAAGATTATGATCCCAATCATTTTCTCGTGAGACAGGCTTATACAGAGGTTTTTAATATGCAGTTGCAAGAACAAAGATTGGTTGAAGCATTTAAAAGAATCCAAAAATCTAAAATAATTTTAAAATATTCTAATACTTTTACACCATTAAGTTTCCCGATAAAAGTCGACAGTTTGCGACAAACTTTAACGAGTGAAAATCTGGACGTAAGAATTCAGAAATTAATTAAACAATCCGGTAGAAATATAAAAGACGACTGAATCTTTTACATCATATGAACATAGCAATTAAAAAAATATTCATTCAGGACGAAATTTTCACATTAACGAACCAGCGGGCGTTATATTGGGAAAAAGAAAAAGCTTTAATTTTTTCTGATCTACATATAGGCAAAACGGCACATTTTCGGAAGAACGGAATCGCTTTGGCAAATCATATTATGAAAAATGATTTGGAACGTCTTTCTGTTTTGATCGAATATTTCCAGCCAGAAAAATTTATTATTGTCGGAGATTTGCTGCATGCGGGAAATAATTCTGACGTCGATGAATTCTGCAGCTGGAAAAATCAGTATCCTGATATTAAATTTTGTCTGGTACAAGGAAATCATGATAAGATTTCTAAAACTTTAGAGAAAAAATTATGTCTCGACTTCAGATCGACTTCTTTAGAAATAGATGAGATTTCATTTGTTCACGATTTTGACCGATCTAATCCAAAATTTCAGATTACAGGTCATATTCATCCTGGTTATATCATCAATTCTCCGGTGAAAAGAATAAAACTGCCATGTTTTACACAGACTTCCAAACAACTATTACTACCTGCCTTTAGTGAATTTACAGGTCTGGATACAAAAAACATCCCTAAAAAAGGAATGTATTTTGTTTTTACCGATTCTGATATTTATGAAATTTAAAGTATCAGATTGCATCAAACCACTTATAAATGTCAACTGTTGAAGGAATATTTAATTTTTTCCTGATTCTGTTTTTTCTGTTTTGTATCGCTTTCGGAGTGACAAATGTATAGGTTGCAATCTCTTTGGTCGTCAAGTTCAGCTTCAGATAAATACAGAATATAAGTTCTGAATTTTGCAAATTCTGCTGAATGGTCGACAACTTTTCAAAAAAGGCAGGATACAAATTTTTGAATTTACTTAAAAGACGCGGAGAATTTTCTTTAGCCAATCGTAAGATTTCATCTTCTGCTAAACTTTTCATCATATACTACAATTAATTTTCAATTTATAATATCTTTTTTAAAATTTCAGTACCTTAAATTACCCGCACTTTAAGCGAAGTATATTTCGCAGTTACCTTATAATAAACCATCAAAGATATCAGAATGTGACGTTGTCTTTTTATGATCGAAATCAATATGTCAAATATGAATTTATAAACTATTGCCTTCAACAGCTACATGATGATAATTTCAATCTTATAAAATGATAATTAAATTTGAAAAATGAAAGAAGAATTAAAGTTGATTTGACGTTATGACTATCCATTTACGATAATTCCACCGTTAGGATGCAGAACCTGCCCTGTCATTTGTGCGGCCTGGTCTGATGCCAAAAATAAAAAACTTGTAGCAACTTCTTCTTCTGTAGCGTTTCTTTGCAATGGTGGTTTAGATAAGTCTTCCTCTTCTTCCCCAAAGGTATCTTTCGTAAGCGGCGTCGCTACAGGCCCGGGAGCGACTGCATTAACACGGATTCCCTTTGGCTTAGACTGCAACGCCAGTGATCTTGTGAATGAAACAATGGCACCTTTGGTTGCTGAATAGTCTAAAAGTTCTTCATGACCTTGATATGCGGTCGCAGAAGTTGTATTGATCACAGAACTTCCTTCTTTCAGATAAGAAAAGGCCGTTTTGGTCAATAAAATCATTCCTATAATATTTGAATTGAAGGTTGTACGGATGTTTTCCTCTTCTAAATTTTCAATATTATCGCATGGAAACTGCGTACCTGCATTGTTGATTAAAATATCCAGCTTTCCGAATGCGGCGACTGTTTTTTCAACTGCTTTTTTGCAAAACTGAGAATCATTAACATCGCCTTTCATAATAATAGATTTTTTTCCTAAAGATATGATCTCGTTCTTTACTTTTGAGGCACCTTCTTCATCAGAATGGTAGACGATTGCTATATCCGCACCTTCTCTGGCAAAAAGTAATGCGACGGCTTTTCCTATACCACTGTCTGCTCCTGTGATAAGTACTGACTTATTTTCTAACTGCATGGTTTTCTGGTTTATATATTTACTATTAATTCTATCAAAAGAAAATTTTTCGTTTGTCTATTTTTACAATGTTTGCTGTTTCCATTTTTTTTATTGTTCTTATTACCGTTTCTACGCGAAGACCTGTAAGATTGGCAATTTGCTGCCTAGTCAACTGGATTTGAAATGATAATGGTATATCATCAGAATGAAAACTTTTAAGATACTCTAGAAGTCCTGTAAGTCTTATTACGGGATCATTAGAGGCCAGATTCTGCATCATGATAAACTGATAGTGCATTCTTTGGGACATACATGAATTAATCTGCACCGAAGTTTCGGGATGTTTTTCCAGAAGATTCAAAAAATTCTCCTTTGGCAGCTTGATGATTCGGCAGTCTGTAATTGCTTCAGCATTAATTGGATATCTTTTGTCGATAAACAGCATAGAGTCTCCAAAGCTTTGCCCCGCGCCTAAAATATTATGAATAAATTCTCTCCCCTCACCGTCCTGATTATTTTCTTTTACCTTTCCTTCGACAATTTGGTAATAATACAAAGGGACATCGCCCTGATGAAATATTTTTTCTCCTTCATTATAAGATTTCGTAGTACCGCCGAAAGATTTTAAGAGATCTTCATCCAATTTAGTACAGCTAATAGTTTTCATATCATTCGTAATTAGTTTTTTCTTTATTTACATGGACATATTTTATGCCAAATCCAGAAATTTTATATTGAGTAAAATTAATCTATATTTAATTTAAATCCCAAATTTTAAATAATGAGGTAATGCGATTTCAATCATATCTGCTTATGTTTTATTTTAATATATTTCATTGATGTAAATCTATTTTGATATTATCAAATTTAAACTTTATATATTGTGATTTGAATTGAAAATATGTATTATTTTTAAATACTTTTGGGATATTTAATATATTTTTGAAATATTTAAAAATTTTAAATATTTTTTGAATTTTTGGTTAGATTTTTGAAGTTGAAATTCCAGTCAAAACAATATTCTGACAAAAGAGAAACACCACATTCTCTTTTTTTTAAAATCAACACTAAAATATTAATATTATGTCAACAGAAAATCTTACAAACGCAGAAGCAATCAAGAAAATTAAAGAACTATCAGAAAAAGCCAGAATATGTATGTTTGCAACAGATCTCGAAACATTACCCCTTAATTCGAGACCTATGAGCCTTCAGGAAACTGATGAATCGGGAAATCTTTGGTTTATAAGCAGTGAAGCGAGCAACAAAAATTTCGAAATCAAAGAAGACCGCAGAGTTCAGTTATTTTTTATGAACAACAGCGATTCAGAATATTTATCTGTATATGGTGAAGCTTCAATTTATAAAGATAAATCTACCATAGAAGAAAAATGGTCTGCAATGGCCAATGCTTGGTTTGACGGCAAAGATGATCCGAATGTTTCTATTATCCGTGTACAGCCTAAAGAAAGTTATTACTGGGATACAAAAGCAGGAAAGCTTGTGAGTATGCTAAGTTTCGTTGCTGCTGCAGTTACCGGCAACAAAACCGATAATTCAGACGGAGTTGAAGGAAATGCAACCATCTAGTTTTAAACCACAAAAAACCATGCACCCATGATTTTTGAAGATCAACCGCATGCTGTTCACCATGAGATGAGCAGCATGCCACATGAGAATTTTAAGTTTATTACCAATATCATTAGCTTCACAGGTGATCAGTCTTTCATTCTCACATCCCTGCAGAAAATAAAGAATAGTACGCTATGCGACATCAAAAGAAGTACGATTGATAAATTTATTAAAGAATATGCCCTAAATTTCGGCGGCTTCGTTGAGAACGATATATATTCTCATCAGCATGACAATGATTATCAAATGTGCCCGTCTTACGCGAAAAAATCATTTGAAAAAGTAATGAGAGAGCAGGAATATCTGAATAGATTGGTTAGTATTTTAAATGCAGATTAGTTTTTAACTATTTATCAGTTATAAAATTTTTTCTTGCTAGTTCTTTTCTTACCCTACTTAAACTTTCGGGTGTAATTCCTAGATAGGATGCGACCATCCATTGAGGTACTCTGAGTAATAAATCAGGGTACATTTTTATAAATTTCAAATACCTTTCTTCAGCGGTTTCGCCCAATAATGAGTTGATTCTGTCTTGTAAACTCTTTACGTGTTTCTGCAAAACCAAGTCATTTTTCTCTATACTGTTTGGAAATTCTCCCAGCAGTTTATTAAAAAAATCACGTTGCAGCACAGAAACCTCAGAATCTTCTACCGCTTCTATATAATAATTAGATTTTTCATTAAAATACAGACTGCTTCGGTCACCAATTAACCAATTTTCAGGTGCAAACTGAATGATATGTTCTTTACCATTTTTATCTATAGAAAACATCCTTAAAAGCCCCTTTTCTACGAAAAAGGTATTGCGGCAAACCTCACCGTGCTGTAATAAAAGCTCGCCTTTAGAGACTTTTTTTATTTCATAATATATACTGCATAAGCTTAGTCTTTCTGCGGGAACTTCGAGTACTTTTGCTAGATAAGTGGTTATGTTACTCATAATGTAATCTGGCTTAAACTTATATCCTGATGTGATGCATTATTTACTTCATTACCGTTTTGGATGACAATCAGTTGCGGGCTTTCGTGTCTTATGCCAAAATCTTCAGCGATTTTATTAGAAAGATTTCTGTGTGCCAAAAGGTCTAAAAAATAAAAAGTGGCTACCTTTTCATCAGCTTCTTCAATTTCTTTTTCAAAATTCCTTAAAACGGTTTTGCTAATAAAGCAGCTGGTGGAGTGTTTGAAAATAGCAATTTTTCCGTCATAAGATTTTTTAATGGCATTCTCTAAATCTTTTTCTGATTCTATAAGATTCCAGAAAGATTTTGATTGCTTTTCTTGTTGCTTCTCGCCAAATATTTTATCAAAAAAACTCATACATTAAATTGTTTCAGGTGATGATTGAGGTGTTTGTATTCTAAAAAGCCCCAATCTTTTTCTTCCATTTCCCCAAAAAGTACATGACTGCTTGGTAAGTTGTGATTTTTATAAGCATTATCATATTTAATCAATGTATTGAGCAGATTGATTTTTGCTGTTTCAAAATCACATTCAAAATTAACGATTAGTTTTTGAAAACTCGGCATATTATGCGGAATTCCGTTATTAAAGATCTGAATTTCTTTTTTAGTTAAAACCCCAATTGCCCTGAACATAAAATTAATTTTAGGAAGATGAATTTCTTTCAATGGAACTTGCAGCACGAGATAACAATGAGTCAGCATCTGCGAAGCATTCATCCTGCCCCAATTTCTTTGGGAATTTTCGGAAAGAAGAGAAATCCTGGTCATAATTTCGTTGAAATAAATTCTGTTGTGAAGACTTTTTTTTACCAACCTTTTTCGAGCTTTAAATTTTCAATATGTGCAAAATGATGATTGCAGTGCCATGCGTAAAGTGCTAAATAATATCTGAGGTTATAATCGATCTCTTTTTCAGGATGACGGAAAGTTCTTTCAAACTGCTTATTGGTCAATGTTTTGAGTAAATGATACCATCTCTGGTGAATTCCTTTCAGCATTCTTATTGCAGGTTTTACGGACATGTCTACACTATCCTGAAGCTCGGCCCATCGCGCTTCATCATACGGTTTTATTGTGGGATTATTTTCTGTCAGGGCCAATTTAAATCGGATAAAACTATTGGCATGGCTGTCTGCAAGATGATTAACAAGTTGTCGGACTGTCCAGCCGCCTTCTCTGTAAGGAGTATCTAATTGCTGATCAGAAAAATCTTCAATTAACTTTTTTAATTTTTCGGGAAAGTTTTTGATTACTTTAATGTGGCTGTCCAATTCGATATCGCATTGGGTGTTTTTTTCTTTAAATTCTCCGATTGGGAATTTCTTAGATTCAATGGTATTCATCTTTAATGATGTTAAAAAGGTTCAATATTATAACAGCATTTTCATCTTGTAAATAATACAGCATTTTATTCTGATATTGATCATTTTTTGAGTAAATAATAAAATAATGATAATAATTTTTTATTTCTACATCTTTAAATAATAATTCTTTATCATTGAATATAATTCTGTCAGATAAAAACTTAATATTACATATAGTAAATTCTATTCCATTTCCAATTTTATCTAAATATTTTTTTGAAATATCGTTGAGATAATAATTCCAGAGATGGTCAATTATACTGGAATATAATTCATGCTTCTCGTTTAATTTTCTCCTATAAAACAACTTAAAATTAATCTTAAGTTCTTTGCCTGAATTTGTTTTAATGAAAATTTTATATTCTCTGCCGATATAGAATTCTAAACCCTTAATAAAATGTATGCCATAACGAATTCCAACAATATCATTTTTATTGACGATGGTAAATAAATCATCTTTATGATCTTTGTTTTCAAACTTAATAAAGTTTTCATTTAAAATCAATTGCCTCTTCCTATTATCAAATAAACCACGAATAATAATAAATTCTTTCATAAATAAAACTTGACCTTATACAATTTAAAATATTTGTTTGTATTTCTTTTAAAAATTAGAAACATTCAATTAAAAAATTTACACGTACTTTAAAGTGAGGAAGATAATGTAAATTTATATTTAATAACCATGCAAATCGATACCTTCTGTTCTTTGAAGCGTGATCTTTTTACCCATTTTCTTTTGAATCACCCTGAAATGCTGCAATTCATCATCTGTAAGAATATTAATGGCAGTTCCCTTTTCGCCTGCACGGCCTGTTCTACCGATTCGGTGAATGTAATCTAATGGTGATCTGGGCAATTCGTAATTAATGACACATGGCAAAGATTCGATATGGATTCCACGACCTAACAAATCTGTCGCAACTAAAATTTGTGCACCGTTTACCTT
Source organism: Chryseobacterium sp. LJ668 (assembly GCF_019613955.1). NCBI lineage: Bacteria > Pseudomonadati > Bacteroidota > Flavobacteriia > Flavobacteriales > Weeksellaceae > Chryseobacterium > Chryseobacterium chendengshani. The sequence continues at coordinate 3,058,221 of NZ_CP080443.1, forward strand.
AAATTCTTCCAGATTATTTCTTCGTGCGCCCTGAGATTTCTGACTGTGGATGGCGACAGCTTTTATTTTATTTTTCTTTAGTTTTTCAACCAGATTATCTGCAGATTTTGTTGACGAAACAAAGATCAGAGCTTTTTCTACCTTTTTTTCTTTAATCAAGTAGCGCAAAAAAGGACCTTTGTTTTCGGGAGAAACATGATAAGCCAGTTGCTCGATATGCTCAATATCAACTTCTTCTTTTTTAATTTCAATCAATATAGGATTCATTGAAAGACGTTTCTTCATTTCTGAAACCTTATCATCTAAAGTTGCAGAAAACAAAGTCGTTTGTTTCATCACAGGCATCATCCCGAAAAGCTTATCCATCTCTTCACCAAAACCTAACTGAAACATTTTGTCTGCCTCGTCGATCACCAGGTGCTGAATTCCGGAAATGCTCAATGCATTATGATCAATCAGATCCAGCAAACGACCGGGTGTTGCAATAAGAACTTCTACGCCAAACATCCCTTTCATCTGTGGATTGATAGAGACACCACCATACACTGCCATCGTTCGAATTTCACGCTTCAGATTTTCTGTGAATGCTCTGAAAACTTCATCAATCTGAATTGCTAACTCACGGGTAGGAACCAATATCAAAACCTGAACATTTCTATCTTTTTTTACTTCTGCATTCTGTAGTTTTTCTAAAATAGGCATTACAAAACAAGCGGTTTTTCCGGAACCGGTTTGGGCAATTCCCATCAGATCTTTTCCCTGCAAAATCACAGGTATTGCCTGCTCCTGAATAGGAAACGGTTTCAGATACCCTAGTTTTTTAACGGAATGAATGATATTGTGTGATAATCCTAAAGACTCAAATGACATAAAATACTTATTTCCTGCAAAGATAAGCTATTGACATTTGGTTTTATATCGAAACTAAATAGAGTGATTGTAATTTTTTTGCAAATGCCGTTTTGTCCGATAAATATATTTTGGATAAATATTTGAGTATAATTTGTCAATTGATTAAAAATCGAAAATTTAGATATGAAAAAAGCATTGATAATCGTAGATGTACAAAATGATTTTTGTGAAGGAGGAGCATTAGCCGTACCCGGAGCAAATGAAATAATTCCGTACATTAATCTTCTGATGGAAGAAAATGAATATGACCAGATCGTCCTGACCCAAGACTGGCATCCGGCGAATCATAACAGTTTTGCCAGCAACAACGGGAAAAATGTGGGCGAAAGTATTATTTTAAATGGTGTACCGCAGTTTATGTGGCCTGATCATTGTGTGGAAGGAACTTTCGGGGCAGATTTTCATAAAGATTTAAACAGAGAAAAGGTTACTCATATTGTTCAGAAAGGGAAGAATTCAGAGATTGACAGTTATAGCGGTTTTCAGGATAATAATCACTTTATGAAGACAGGACTGGATGATTTTTTAAAATATCATGATATTCAATTGTTGGAAATTGTAGGTTTAGCTATGGATTACTGCGTAAAATTTACGGCCACAGATGCCGTTGCCAACGGATATGTTACCTGCCTTCATTTTAACGGAACGCGTGCCGTCAATGTAAAACCTGATAACGGAAAAGATGCTATCTTTGAAATGTTACAAAAAGGTGTGACAGTTTTAGGATAATGAAAAGTATTTTTAGAAAAAGTATTGATAAGTTTATTATTAAAGAAGTAGCTTCTATTTTAGAGGTTCATTCTATTAATTATCAGATCATTAGTAATGAAAAAGATTTCAATCCAAGTTTTATAACAGACACTAATAAGATTGAATATCAACTTTTAATCGATAAAGATGATTTCGATGTTGCTAATAAAGCTGTTTCGTCTTATTATGCTCAAGAAACCTCAATTCCGGAAGAGTATTATTTATTAGATTATTCTAATGAGGAGCTGAAAGAAATTCTCTATAAAAAAGATGAATGGAATGAGTTTGATTACGGAGCCGCAAACAAAATACTGAAGGAGCGAGGCGAAAATATTACTGATGAAGAAATCAATACTATTAATCAAAACCGTCTGAATTCCTTAAGATATGAGTATGAAAATCCACAGGAGGTTAAAAATTACATCATTGTAGGTTATATTTTTGCAATTGCCGGTTGCATTTTATCATTGCTATGGGGAATGCTAATATTCGTGAGTTATGCTATTGCAATAGTAGTAATTAAATTAAGAAAACAACTTCCGAGCGGAGAAAGCATCTATTATTTTAATGAAAAGGACAGAAAGCACGGAAAAAGAATTTTAATCTTAAGTTTAATATTTACCACTATTTGGATTTCTATCTTTATAATGAATGAATTGTGAAAACTGCAATATTCAAACAAAAAAACATGATGATACATAAAAAAGACGCAGAATTTATTATCTGCGTCTTTTCTTATTTTACTAAAGTTTTTATTAAAGCATCTTCAAAGTATTCACCTCAAGATCTGTAAGGATTCTCCAGTGTCCACGTTTGATGTTTTTCTTGGTCAATCCTGCAAACATTACTCTGTCCAGTGCTTCAACTTCGTATCCTAATCTTTGGAAAATTCTTCTGATCACACGATTCCAGCCGATATGAATTTCCATTCCGATCTCATTTTTAGGCTTCCCTTCAATGAAGGATATTTGATCTACAGTTGCAATTCCTTCCTCAAGACGAATGCCTTCTACAATCAGTCTCATATCTTCATTGGTTAATTTCTTATCCAAAGTGACATGATAGATTTTTTTAGCATCAAAAGACGGGTGTGTCAATTTTTTTGTCATGTGACCGTCATTCGTCAAAAGAATAACTCCTGTTGTAGAACGGTCTAGTCTTCCGACAGGGAACACACGGTAAGGAGATGCATTCGCAACCAAATCCATTACTGTTTTTCTAGCTTTGTCGTCTTTTGTTGTTGAGATGTAACCTTTAGGCTTATTTAAAAGCACATAGACCGGCTTTTCTGGGGTAATGCCCTGTCCGTCGAAAACTACTTTATCCGTTTTCTCAACCTGATATCCCATTTCGGTAACTACCTGTCCGTTTACTTCTACCAATCCCTGAACAATCAGTTCATCAGCTTCTCTCCTACTGCAAATTCCTGAATTTGCGATGTATTTATTCAGACGAATGGTATCTTTATGAACGTCTTTTTCAACCTTTTTAAATCTTCTTTTCTGTACAAAAGATCTTGCTCTGTCGTCATCTCTGTCGGTTTCGCTTCCAGGTCTTCTTCCGTATTTTAAGCTGCCTCTTTCATATTTACCTCTTTTATCTGAGCTGCTTCTTCCCTCTCCTCCTCTTTTGAAGTTTGTTTGGCCAAAAGGCTTTCTCTCTTCACTTTGGTTGGATACAAAAGGTTCTTTTTCAACTTTTGAGTATTTTTTTTCCATTCTACTTTCGTAGCTGGTATCAGATCTCCTGGAATCAGGTTTTTTAAAAGGTCTTGCGCTGTCTGTATCTGTATCTCTGTCACTTCTGCTGAAGGGCTTTTTCTCAAATTTTGATGGGCCGTTTTCGTTTCTTTCTTTTGGGCCAAAACTTCTTTCGCCAGTTTTAGAAAATGGCTTTTTGAAAGATTTTGAATCTGAAGAATTTCCAGATTTAGGAGCGCGAGGACTGTCTGCATTTCTTGTTGAAGATCTGGGTTTTTTAGGTCTTCCTGAATTATTATTGTCTCTGCTCATTCTAAATATTTTTGCAAAGATAGTGATTTAGTTACGAGTTAGAAATTAAGAATCATAACTTTGTACAATTGTTTGCTTATTAATTTAATTAAAAATTAAAAAATGATCACTTTCCTAGACCGTAATTTTTCTCAGTTAAATGATTTTCTTTCCGAAAAAACTTTCAGCAAAATATTTATTCTAATAGACGAAAATACGCATGAATATTGTCTTCCTGTTCTTTTAGGCAATTTAGAAACAGAAATTAATTTTGAAATTTTGGAAATTGAACCCGGCGAGGAAATGAAAAATATACAGACCGCTAATCACTTATGGGAAATTTTGACCGAAATGCAGGCTGACCGAAAAGCGCTGGTCATCAATCTAGGCGGCGGAGTGATTACAGATATGGGTGGTTTTGTGGCTTCAACCTATAAAAGAGGAATTCAATTTATCAATATACCAACAACATTATTATCAATGTGTGATGCTTCTATAGGCGGAAAAACCGGGATTGATCTGATGCATTATAAAAATATGGTTGGAACATTCAGTATTCCGGAACAAATTTTTGTTTATCCTCAATTTCTGGAAACGCTTCCTTATAAAGAACTGCGAAGTGGTTTTGCTGAAATGCTGAAACATGGATTAATCGCAGACCGATCACATTGGGAAGAACTTATACAGATTCAGAAGCTTGATGCAGACAGTGTTTTAGTGCATATTCAGACCTCGATGGATATTAAACAAAATATCGTTGAGAAAGATTTTCACGAAAAAAATATAAGAAAAACTTTAAATTTCGGACATACAATTGGTCACGCAATTGAAAGCTTATGTTTAGAAAAAGAAAATCCAATTCTTCACGGTGAGGCTGTTGCACTGGGGATGATTTGCGAAACGCATCTTTCTTATTTAGAAGGCTTACTTTCTAAAGGAGATTCGGAAACTGTCATTACGAATATTCAGAAATATTATCCTTTTATAGATTTAAGGGAGTTTACTTATGAAGGTATTCTAAAACTTCTATTAAATGATAAGAAAAACACAGATAATAAGATCAACTTTTCATTGCTTTCTGAGATAGGTTTTTGTGTTTATAATTATGAGTGTGACATTAAAAACATTCAAAAATGTCTTGATTATTATAGATTATTAAGTGGTTTTTGAAACAATTGTCACTAATACTATTCATAGCATAATTGTTTATCGGTGTTTCTAACCTATTGATTGTCAGATTAATAAAAATAATATTCTATTTTAGTGATATCTATCATGTAATGTTTTAACTGTCTAATATATCTTTGGCAAACAATTTGAAAGATACCACTCGTCAAACTCAAAAAAGTTTGTCAGTAAAATTTAAAATTAGAAAAGTAAAATATTAAAAATTTAAAGTTATGAAAAAGTTAATTTTAGGACTAGCGTTAACAGCAGGTTCATTAGCATTCGCTCAGACAACAACGACAACTACTTCTACGTCATCAGCAATTAGATTTGGTATCAAAGCTGGAATGAACGTAGCTTCATTGTCAGATGATGCAGGACTTGAAGATCAGAAATCAAAGATCGGCTTTAATGCAGGTGTTTTTGCGTCGATTCCATTAGCAGAATCTTTCAGCATTCAGCCAGAGATTTTGTATAGCCAATACGGAGCAAAAATAGAAAATACAGACGAATTTACTGTTCTAGGTACCACTACAAGAAATGTAGAGTCTTATTCTACAAATCTTGATTATATTACTGTACCGGTAATGTTCCAATATAATTTTGTGCCAAATTTTTATGTTGAAGCAGGTCCAGAATTCGGATTTTTAATCAGTGCTAAGAACAAAGGAGACAGAAATACAACAGTTACAACTGGATCAAATGTTTCGACAAGTTCATCTAGTTACACTGAGGATATTGACAAGGATAACTTGAATACTTTCAACTTTGGTGTTGGTATCGGTGCTGGTTACTACTTCACAGACAATATCGGTATTACTGCTAGATACGTTGCAGGTGTTACAGATGTTGCTAAAGACAGACCTAGCGGTTCTGATGCTGTAAGAAACAATACTTTCCAAGTTGGTTTAGCTTACAAATTCTAAGAATTTAGCAAATCAATTTCAATTAAAAAGGGTCAGACTTAATAGTAAGTCTGACCCTTTTATTTTAGCTTATTTTATCTCTTTTAATTAAATAATTCTATCTCTTCTCCTTTTGCAACAGGATATTCTTCCGTAAAACATCCAAAACAATGGTCAGAAGATCCTAAGATTGCTTTAAGATTATCTGTGCTTAAAAACTCTAAGGAATCAACTCCCAAATAATCTCTTAATTGTTCTGTTGTCATATTGGCAGAAATCAGGTCATCTTTTGAAGGTGTATCAATACCCAAATAACAAGGTGCAATAATCGGTGGAGAAACACTTCTGAAGTGAATCTCTTTTACACCCGCTTCCTTGAGAATTTTAACCAATCGTTTGGATGTGGTACCACGAACGATTGAATCGTCAATGATCACTACTCTTTTACCTTTAATTTCAGAAATAATCGGATTCAGTTTTAAATTGACTACTCTTTCTCTCATTTCCTGAGTCGGGACGATGAAACTTCTTCCGATGTATCTGTTTTTAATCAAAACCGGACGGAAAGGTATTCCCGAAGCTTTCGAAAAACCGATCGCAGCCGGAACTCCGGAATCCGGAACACCAATCACAATATCAGCTTCTACAGGAGCCTGCTCCCAAATTTTTTCACCAGATTTTTCTCTGATTTCGTAGACATTGATGTTTTGTAATGTAGAATCGGGTCTAGCAAAATAAATATATTCAAACGAACAGATTCTTTGTTTTCCTCTTTCTTCATTCACCATGTAAGAATTCAGTTTTCCGGGCTCGTTTTCGTTGGTATAAATGATTTCTCCAGGTAAAATATCTCTCACATATTGAGCTCCAACTGCATCTAAAGCTACAGATTCTGAAGCAACAACATAGGTTTTTTCATCCACTGCACCTAAAACCAAAGGTCTGATTCCGTTAAAATCTCTGAATGCGAAAAATTTATTTCTCGTCATCCCGACAACAGAATAGGCTCCTTCAATTTTCTCCATGGTCGCTTTGATAGCTCCACGTAATCCTAAATCAAGATTCTTTTGTATTAATCTTAAAATAACTTCAGAATCAGAAGTTGCCCTGAAGACTACACCTTCAGCTTCTAATTCATTTTTTAGCTCCCTCGCATTGGTTAGGTTACCATTGTGAGCGATCGAAAGTATAATCTGGTCATATTCATTTTTAGCGAAAAATGGCTGAAAATTATATTTCTTTTTGTCTCCTGCAGTGGTGTAACGGGTGTGCCCGATTGCAGAATTTCCCATAAAAGCTTCAGGATCCTGGATCTCTTTATAAACATCCAAAACCAACCCTTCATCTTTCATATTGGTAATTTTCCCGTCTTTCAAAACAGAAATACCGCACGCTTCCTGACCTCTGTGCTGTAATGCGAAAAGACCGAACTGTGAAAGAGAAAACGTATCAAGATCATTATCAGAATACATTCCGAAGATGCCGCACTCCTCATTAGGAGCATCCAGCCTTTCTTCTTCCTGGGTTCTGAAAAGATTTCTTCCGTAGGTTTGATTTTCAAACTGTTTTAAATATTCACTTTTATGAATGTCTAAACTTTTCATTTCTATTTTTTCTAATCTAGATTTGTTTTGATAGATGTCTAATTAGATGAAAAATCAAATATTATGTTAAATAAAAACTTAACATCTAATTTTATCTAAATCTTATTTCTGAAGAACAGTTTTAAGCCTGTTATAAATTTCTACATAAGCCTCGGTAACTTCTCCTAAGTCTCTTCTGAATCTGTCTTTATCCAATTTCTTCATCGTGTCTTTGTCCCAAAGTCTGCAAGTATCAGGAGAAATTTCGTCAGCTAAGATTATTTCGCCGTCTGAAGTTTTTCCTAATTCGATTTTGAAATCAACCAAGATGATATTCATTTTGTCGAAAAGGTCTATCAGAATTTCGTTGATGTCTGATGTCAATTCATACATTTCGTCAAGCTCTTCATAAGTAGCTGCGCCTAAGAAAACTGCGTGGTGATCATTAATCAATGGATCTCCCAATTCGTCTTTTTTGTAACAGATATCGAAGATTGTTACCGGAGATTTGATTCCTTCTTCAACGCCTAATCTCTGTGCCATGCTTCCTGCAGAATAGTTTCTTACCACCATTTCCAAAGGAATAATAGAAACTTTTTTTACCAATTGTTCTCTCTCGTCCAATTGCTTAATGAAATGAGTTTTAATCCCTTTTTCATTTAAATATTCAAAGATAAGAGTGGTAATAGCGTTATTCATTTCGCCTTTCAAATCAACAGATCCTCTTTTTTGAGCATTAAATGCTGTAGCATCGTCCTTAAAACGCACTACAACTTCATCAGGATTATCGGTAGCAAATACCTGTTTTGCTTTACCTTCGTACAACATTTCTTTCTTTTGACTCATAATTTTTACTTTTTTTAAAAAGGAATTCGCGAATCTACGATTTCCGTTTCTGCATTAGATTTATATTATTTTTACTTAAATAAAATTCCTGTTAAAACAGCCATTCCAAAGCTCAGCAATGTGCCAATGAGCACATATTCTGTCAGTTTTCGCTGTTTTGCCTGTGCAAGATCGCTGAATCTGAAAACAGATTTTGCTGCGACCATAAATCCTACACCTTCCCAATGATTGACTATGATAAAGGTGAACACCAAAAGACGTTCTAAGATTCCGATATATTTTCCGGCGCTTGATAAAGATTCGGTTTGTATATTACTTTGTTCTTCTGCAACAGGGGTCCAAGACGATAATAGTGTTCTAATAATAATTGATGTCGGAGCAGTTAAAAACAATGCCGCTACTACTATTTTTAAATAATTCTGATCTTTTAAAAATTCAAAATTAAATTCATTACAATAAAAAGCTATGCCTGCAATTACCGCAATGTGCAGAATCTGATCGATGAAAAACCATCTTTTTTTAGTTTTTACATTTTGAAACTGGATCTTAGCAGAATCAATGATAAAATGTGAAATCCCCACCAATGCTGGAATCCACCATAATTCAATATTCCACAGGAAAACGAAACTTAAAACAGTGTGAATCAGAACATGAAAGTACAAATATTTACTCTTCAGTTTTCTATTTTCTTTATCTGAAACCCATGAATTTGGCTGAAGAATAAAATCTCCGAGTAGATGTGCCAATATGAGTAGATTAAAGATCATGCTACAGTTCTGAAATTTTCTTTTTAAAATATTGATTGGTTTCTACGATAAGATCATAGTTGGCTCTTTTCAGCCTTTGACTGATTGATGATTGTGATATGGTGTACTTTTTTGCGAGATCCTCCTGTGTGATATCGTTATTCATGATCATTTCGTGGATGATTTCTGCAGTTGCCATCGTCCAGTTATCAAAATCTTTAGAAGACCATTTAAGCAGAATATTGAGATCTCGGTCTAAAAAATCGTTTGAAGTTTTGATAGAAACGGTATGGCCGTCACTCTTAAGATCATTTAATAATCGACCGGAGTTGACATATGCTGTACCGTTTGATTCAGTGATCTTCCCGGAAGAAAAATTTTCCTCACCAATACCAATGGCAATTCTTACATCTAAATTTTCCTGACTTCTGATTAGAGATTTTATGGCTAGAAAACGCCAGAAAACGTCATCGATATTGCATTTGAACTGAAACTCATCACCTCTATAAATTTCCCATGTCTGTGGGGTACTGCCCCACTTTTCAAGGAGATTTTTTAGTTTGGTAATCCAAACTTCAGTGTCTGCATGTTGCGAATTTATAATATCACCGGTGATGACCGCTATCATTCTGCAAATATAAGCATAAATACTTATATGTAAAAATTATAAGTAGAGACGCTTATAGATATTGATAATTAGTGAATCAGCTTATATCAATCAATGACAATTGACGTTATTTTTTTAAAAACTGAACAGTTTTTTCGTCTAATTTAAGTAAATAGTTACCTGTTGTCAATAACTTAACTGATATATAATTTTTGTTTTTGAAAGGATTTTTTTCTGAGTACATCAATTTTCCGGAGAAATCTAAAATCTGGATTTCTTTCACTTTATCCACATTACCTTTAACGTAAATACTCTCATCTGCAGGATTAGGATAAATTTGAAATTTGTTATTGTTAAAAATAATATCAGATGTAGAAAGCGTTCCGAGATTCATACAATAATCACTTGCGTAAGCATCCCATTCTGAAATGCTGAAAGTTGTCGTCGGTTGATTGACCGTGCTTTTTCTGTATAATGAAACGTTTGCCAATGTAGAAGTATTTGATTGTCCGCTCACTCCTATTCCGTCAACACTTGTAGATTTATATCTTAATTCTATATAATTACTTCCTGAATACGTCATTTGCGGAGCTGCCGTTACAAATTTAGCCTGATTGATCGTGTAGCAGGAAAAATTGGCAGCAGGATTTAAAACAACAAAAACTTCGTTATTCTGAACCGTTCCTTCCAGTTCGTAAGGATCTACAAAATAATAGTTTGTTCCGCTGTAAAACTGAATTGACAATCTGTAATCACTCAAATTAACAGGATGTCCCGTTTTATTGGTAATTTCTAAAGCTTTATTATTTGATGTGCCTTCCAAATATTTAGAAACAAATAAATCTTTAGAATAGATATCGGTTGCCAAAGTTGTTGTAGAAACAATATTGCTGTCAGAAGAAAGTAAATATCCATTATCATATGATTTTACTGTAAACTGATAGGTTGTAGATGGTAGTAAATGATCAATGCTTATAGAAGTTCCCTGGGTAGAAGCTACCACAGTTCCGTTTTGATAAACTTTATATCCGATCACATCTGTACTTGCACTTGGTGACCAGTTTAAGGTTGCAAAATAAGCGCTGTTTTGGGTTACCGTTAAATTAGTCGGAGTTTGTGGAACAATTGCATCTGAAGTCTGTCCCCAGATTGCGTTCACCCATGAGGGATTATCTATAAAAGGATTTCTGTTTTTCTGAATTGCATACACTGCATTATTTCTGTCAATTTCTCTTTGTGAAACAGGATCTTGAGCATGCCACTGAAGAAGCATTGCAATGTAAGCTGGATCAAAAGATCTTTCTTCAGTTCCATCTAAAGGATTCGTATCGGAAGTAGGATTTGTGCTATTGTTAAAATTAAACGTTCCTAATTTCCCTTCATATCTTACTGCAAAATATAGTAGACATCTTGCTACATCACCTTTAAATTCATTGATAGGTTCGTAAACACGGCCCGTGTAGACTGATCCGGGAATTACACTGTTTCCGATTTTTGAGGAATTCGTAAAAGTATAAAATGTAGTGGCTCCTGCAATACCGTAAGGATAATTACTCCTGAGCTGATTGATTCTCGCGTCTGTAGGAACCACATAAAATAGATCGGAGTACATCGGATAATTGCTATAAAATGTACTTTGAGGCATCATGTGCTCTCTGTTCCAGCCCTGTCCTTCTGCTGATGCACTACCGATAATATTGGCTGTAGTATATTCATAAGAATCTGGACCTGTCGGAATTTCAGAATACATATCCAATAAAATGGTAGTGTTTGAAGCACCGTGATCATAATATTTATCCAGATCTGTCTGATTATAGAAATTGGTGAGATCACCATAGTGCCAGTTTATATTTTTAGCTGAAATAATCTCATGTACCTTAGATTTCAAGGCATATCCCGTTAAAGCAGCTGTTCCATCATAATATCCTGCAGGAATTTGAGCAAACGCATAAGACGAAATAAGTAAAAGAGGAAGTAAAAGTTTTTTCATTCTGTAAAAATATGTTCGCTAAATTAATAATTTCCTGTAATTTAAATAATCATTTGCCATTAATATTATGTTAAATTTTCACTTATAAAAAACTGATAAATAAAACATTAGGTAAAATTTTTATACTCAAAAGAATTTTTTTTAGTATTTAAGCAATTTAAGTATCTTTGGGCATTAACTTATCTAATATGAATACAGAAACTATCAACAACATTAAAATGATAGCTGAAACAGCAAAAGAATTTGCTGAGAAAAATATCAGACCCAATATCATGGAGTGGGACGAAAGCCAGACTTTTCCTAAAGAACTATTTCATCAATTAGGAGATATGGGTTTCATGGGAATCGTAATTCCCGAGCAGTATGGTGGTTCTGGTTTGGGATATCATGAGTATGTGACCATTCTTGACGAGATTTCTCAGGTAGATCCTTCTATCGGTCTTTCTGTAGCAGCTCACAACTCATTGTGCACCAATCATATCTATGAATTCGGAAACGAAGAACAAAGAAACAGATGGCTTCCACAATTGGCAACCGGAAAAGTAATCGGAGCATGGGGATTGACAGAGCACAATACAGGATCTGATTCTGGAGGTATGTCTACTACAGCTGTGAAAGACGGTGACGAATGGGTAATCAACGGAGCGAAAAACTTTATTACACATGCAATTTCAGGAGATATTGCTGTCGTAATGACAAGAACAGGGGAAATTGGTGCTAAGAATAATTCTACCGCTTTCGTTCTAGAAAAAGGAATGGCTGGTTTTACTTCTGGTAAAAAAGAAAACAAATTAGGAATGCGTGCTTCAGAAACAGCAGAACTTATTTTTGATAATGTTAGAGTTTCAGATGCAAACCGTTTGGGAGAAGTTGGTGAAGGCTTTAAGCAGGCGATGAAAATATTAGACGGAGGAAGGATTTCTATTGCTGCATTAAGCTTAGGAACTGCAAGAGGAGCTTACAAAGCTGCTCTGAAATATGCTAAAGAAAGACATCAATTTGGAAAATCTATTGCTTCTTTTCAGGCGATCAACTTTATGCTGGCTGATATGGCAACAGAAATTGATGCTGCAGAATTGCTGATTCAAAGAGCTTCTACGTTGAAAAATGCTAAGCAAAAAATGACAAAAGAAGGTGCAATGGCAAAATTATACGCTTCTGAAGCATGTGTAAGAATTGCTAACAATGCCGTGCAAATTTTCGGAGGGTACGGTTACACGAAAGATTTCCCGGCTGAAAAGTACTACAGAGATTCAAAATTATGTACAATCGGAGAAGGTACTTCTGAAATCCAGAGATTGGTGATCGGGAGAGATATTACTCAGTAATTTTTATTGATTATAAATACTAAATAGCACATGCATTTTGCGTGTGCTATTTTGCTTTAAATACAGGATTTATTACCGTATATTTAATGTATCGCATAATGTTTTAAATCAATTCTCTAAAATTTTCTTAAAAATTTTTGTTTTTCGTAAAACTATTTTTATTAGCTTTGGTATTCCACAATCAAAAATGTTATTTATATGAAAAAACAACTATTTGTGATTGGAATGCTTCTTTTATCAGGCATTTCTTTCGCCCAGACTGATCGCCTTTGGTCTGAAGGTAATGCAAAAACCAATTCACCGGTTTTTGAAAACAAAACAAACATTCTTAATCCTAAAATCTATCAGCTTGACATCAATGGTTTAAAATATGCTCTCGCGAAAGCTCCAAAAAGATTGTCAGCAGGAGCAAAATCAGAAATTATCATTTCTTTCCCAAATTCTGAGGGAGAATTAGAAAATTTCAAAATAAGAGAAAATTCAAACTTTGATCCTCAGCTTGCTGCTAAATATCCCGATATCAAATCTTATGTCGGCGAAGGTCTGGAAAATCCTTCTGCTACAGTTTATTTCAGCATGTCTTCTTTAGGATTATCATCTATGGAAATTTATGGAGATAAATCTGCAGTTTTCATTGAGCCTTACACGAAAGATCTTTCTACTTATGTAGTGTATAAAAAATCGGACAAGAAAGACAATTTGAGCAGTTTTGAGTGTACGGTAATTGATGTTGCTCAAAAAGGTATTTCAAATACAATTTTGTCAGCAAGACCTAATGCAGATGATGCTAAATTAAGAACATTCCGTCTCGCACTTTCTTCTACAGGTGAATATACAACGTATTTCGGAGGCACAAAAGCTCTAGCGTTAGCAGCGATGAATAATACGATGACACGTGTAAACGGAGTTTTCGAAAAAGATTTTGCAGCAAGAATGGTTTTGATTGCTAATAATGATGCGGTAATTTATACCAGTGCTTCTTCAGATCCGTATTCTGCAGCTGCACAGATGAACAACTGGAATTCTCAGCTTCAGTCTACCCTTACTTCTGTAATAGGAGAAGCTAATTATGATGTCGGGCATTTATTCGGAGCTTCCGGGGGTGGCGGAAATGCAGGATGCATCGGTTGTGTTTGTGTAAACGGATCTAAAGGCAGCGGCTATACTTCTCCGGCTGACGGAATCCCATCCGGTGATAATTTTGACATCGATTATGTGGCTCATGAATTAGGACATCAATTTGGTGGAAATCACACATTTTCAATGAGCAACGAAGGTACAGGTGTTAATATGGAACCTGGTTCCGGGTCAACAATTATGGGTTATGCAGGAATTACTGCTCAAGATATTCAGCCGCATTCAGATTCTTTCTTTCATGCGATCAGTATTCAGCAGATTACAAATAATATTAAAGCTAAAACCTGTCCTGTTAGTTCATCAACAGGAAATTCAATTCCAACAGCAGATGCAGGTTTAGATTATACAATTCCGAAAAGCACACCATTTATGTTGACTGGAACAGGAACTGATGCAAACGGAGATTCATTAACGTACATCTGGGAACAAGTCGATAATGCTTCATCTTCTCAAACCGGAACGAGTTCTGCAGCAAGTGCAACAAAAGCGACCGGACCAACATTCAGATCTTGGACACCACAAACAACTCCGGTAAGATATTTTCCACGAATGGCATCAGTCTTAACAGGTGCAACAACTACAGCTGGTTCAGAAATTACGGTCGAAGCTCTTTCTTCAGTTGCGAGAACTTTAAATTTCAGATTTACAGTTCGTGATAACAGAGCCGGAGGATCAGGAAACAATTCTGACGATGCTAAAGTTACAGTAAATTCAACCGCGGGACCTTTCATCATCACTTCTCAGGGTACAGCAACTACTTATGCAGGTGGAAGCTCACAAAATATAACCTGGAATGTTGCAGGAACAACAGCAAACGGAGTAAATGCTGCTAATGTAGATATTCTTTGGTCAACAAATTCAGGAGTAACTTGGACAACATTATTAGCAGGAACTCCAAACGACGGTTCTCAGGCTGTAACGATTCCGAATGTTACTACAACAACCGGAAGAATTATGGTAAAAGGAAGCAATCACATATTCTTTGATGTGAATAATGCTAATATTTCTGTAAATGCAGGATCAGGAAGTACAGATACTATCGCTCCGACAGCACCTACACTATCCGCTTCAGGTACCACTTCTACAAGTACAAATCTGTCTTGGTCTGGTGCAACAGATGCGGTCGGTGTAACAGGATATGACGTTTATCAGGGAACTTCGTTATTAGGTTCTACTGCTTCAACAAGTTATACCGTAACAAGTTTAAGCCCGTCAACAACATATGGATTCACTGTAAAAGCGAAAGATGCGGCAGGAAATATTTCTACAGCAAGTAACTCAGTAAGTGTAACAACGCTTGCCGGGACTACAATTACTTATTGTACAGCAACAGCTACTAGTACCGCTGACGAAAGAATAGGAAATGTAAAATTCGGGACGATCAACAACACTTCTACGGGAACATCCGGTTATGAAAACTTCACGTCTGTTGCTACTGATGTAACAAGAGGAAGCATTTACACCATATCAGTAACTCCGGTCTGGACATCTACCAAATATAATGAAGCATACGCAGTGTATATTGATTATAATAAAGATGGTGACTTTACGGACAGCGGAGAATTAGCATGGACTAAAACTGCTTCACAGACGACTCCGGTTACAGGATCAATCACGATTCCTTCAACTGCTGTTCTTGGAAGCACAAGAATGAGAGTAATGATGCAGTACAATTCCATTCCTTCATCATCTTGCGGTTCTTACACTTACGGACAGGTTGAAGACTATACCCTAAATATTATTTCATCAGGCAGAGGAATAGAAGCCGGTAATAATAATTTAATGACTGATATCAAATTGTATCCAAACCCTGTAAGAGATATTTTAAATATTTCAAATATAACGGCAGAAGATTACAAAATCTTTGATATGGGTGGAAAACTGATCATTTCAGGAAAGCTTGAAAAAGGTACAGTGAATGTGAGCAATTTAACAACAGGAGCTTACACAATTCAGATTGGGGAAATTTCAAAAAGATTTATTAAAAATTAATATTAAAAATAAACTTGAAAAGGCTGCCTGAAAATGGCGGTCTTTTTTTTATGACTAATAAATTATTTTTAAAATAAAAAATAGATCACCTATGACACAACGTATAAAAACCTGACGCCTAATTCCTGATTTCTAATTCCTAATTTTTATCTTTGCTTTAAATTTAAAATTCATGGATAAAATTGACAGTCTGAATCAGGTAGCAGAATTCCACACAACTTTTAAGGCCCCCATTTTAGAAACACCGCAAATTCCTTCTGCGGAAAGATGTAACTTAAGAGTAGAACTTTTGCAGGAAGAATTGAACGAGCTGAAGCAGGCAATCGAAGATAAAAATTTAGTAGAAATTGCTGATGCATTGTGTGATTTGCAGTATGTTTTAAGCGGTGCCGTTTTAGAATTCGGATTGGGTGATAAGTTTGTAAAATTATTCGATGAAGTTCAGCGTTCAAATATGTCTAAAGCTTGCGATACTGAAGATCAGGCAAAGGAAACGGTAGAATTTTATAAAGAAAAAGAGGTAGAATCTTTTTACGAAAAGTCTGGCGAAAAATTTAACGTATACAGACAGACAGATCACAAAGTACTAAAGAATAAGTACTACTCTCCTGCTGATTTAAAAAATATTATTGAAAATTAAGATGAAATCGAAGATTCACAAATACCATGAAAAATAATAGAATTATGATTTTTAAAAAAATTATCACCAATATACTTGTTATTTCATCACTAACAATGGCAACACAATCAAACGCTCAAAAAGTTGTAGTCAATCGTGAAGTTGAGACTACAAACGATGGCAAAATGCTTTTGGGACACCAGCTGAAAGACCAGTTTGTAAAAGAACCATATTCAGAATGGTATACAAAAGAATTCACAGAATATGCATTCGACCAAAAAGCAGTAGGTGAATTGAAGAAAAATAAAATCAATTCCTACAATCTGATTGTTTTTATAGGAACCTGGTGTGAAGACAGCCATAGAGATTTTCCTAGGTTAATGAAAATTTTGGAAGAAGTGAATTTTCCTGACAGCAGACTGACAATTATAGCTGTTAACCGTAAAAAAGAATCTCCTACCGGCGATGAATCTAAATACAACATTCAGAAAGTCCCTACCATCATCGTTGAAAAATATGGCAAGGAAATTGGAAGGATTGTTGAGATGCCGACCACAGGATACATCGAAAGAGACCTTGTTGAAATCTTAAAGAAAGATGACAAATCGGTGATCAAAGAAATATTTAAAAAAGAAAATTGAGAAATTTAAAACTTGCTATCCCATTTGTTGCGGGAATTCTTTTGATGGTAATTCTGTTTTTCAGTTTTAGATCTTGCCTAAATATAAGCGAGAAGACCGAAAAATCTGATTATTACATCCTGATCAATCAGATATCGAAAATGAACAAAATGGTTGTTTTAGAACAGGATGTTTCTTCGATGCAGAAAACCAAAATGGCCTATGAATTTTTTGGGAAAGAAATGACGAGCAACAGCATTATTACCTACACCAAAACAAATGCACAGGTTTCTTATGATTTAAATAAGATGAAAATAGAAGTAGATTCTGTCAATAAAAAGCTGATGATTACAGAATTGCCCAATGCTGATGTCAGAATCACTCCTAGTGTAGAAATACAGTCGATGGATGATTCATTTTTAAATAGAATTTCAGAAAAAGATATTAAAAATGTGCAGCAGAAAGCAAAACAGGCTGCTTTAAACTCTATTGATCAAAACAAACTGAGAAATGAGGGTAAAAAGCAATTGATGGAAAATCTTGATCATATTTTCGTTTTGGCAAAGGCTTTGAATTATACTATTGAAGATAAAACCGGAAAACTCGGTATTTTAGAATTTTAAAAATTCAAACAATTATGAACACCAAGAATGATAAAATAGACAGTGAATCTGCAAATTCTGCAGAAACCAGAAAACAAAATGAAGATTTTCGTGATATTCCGGCATCTTCTAAAAAACAAAATCCGCCGGATATTGATAAAGAAGATGTAAAAAAAGCATCAAAAGATAAATCAGGAAAAACAGACAATACTAAGTAAAAGCTTAGTATTTTTTTATTTAAACAATAATAGAATCATAAAATTAAAATTTCCGGTAACTTCAAAATTTAAAATAAATAGCATTTTTTGTGAATTATCATGCTACGATTTCTTAAAGAGGCAAAAAATGCGTATTTTTGCAACTCAAAATTTCTTAGTAAACAATGATAAAAATTACACTTCCGGACAATAGCGTCAGAGAATTTGAAGGAGAAACTACTCCTTTGAATGTGGCAAAATCGATAAGCGAGGGATTGGCTAGAAATACCATTTCCGCAGTTGTAAACGGCAAACAAGTCGAGATAACCACGCCTATCACCACAGACTCAACGGTACAGCTTTTGACCTGGAATGATGACCTTGGAAAAAAAGCCTTCTGGCACTCTTCTGCCCACCTTTTGGCGCAGGCTATCCTTGAATTTTATCCTAATGCTCAGTTAACAATAGGTCCGGCAATCGAAAGCGGATTTTATTATGACGTAGATTTCGGTGACGAAGTCTTGTCAGAAAAAGATTTTGAGAAAATTGAAAAGAAAGTTTTAGAAAACGCCAAAAAAGCATCAACATTCTCTCTATACCCTGTTTCTAAAGAAGAAGCATTAAAAACTTACGCAGATAATCCTTACAAGGTAGAATTGATTTCTAATTTGAATGATGGTGAAATCACTTTTGTAACACACGACAATTTCACAGATCTGTGTCGTGGCGGTCACATTCCAAATACAGGAATAGTAAAAGCAGTGAAGATTCTGAACGCTGCAGGTGCCTACTGGAGAGGAAATGAAAATAATCCGCAGCTAACAAGAGTGTACGGTATTTCTTTCCCAAAACAGAAAGAATTGACTGAATATCTTGAATTACTGGAAGAAGCTAAGAGAAGAGATCATAGAAAATTAGGTAAAGAATTAGGGATTTTTGCTTTCTCTGAAAAAGTAGGCGCCGGTTTACCACTTTGGTTGCCAAAAGGTACTGCTTTGAGAAAAAAATTAGAAAATTTCCTTTCTGATGCTCAAAAAAAAGGAGGTTACGAATTTGTAATGACACCCCATATTGGTGCAAAAGAATTGTATGTAACTTCCGGGCACTGGGATAAATACGGAGCAGACAGCTTCCAGCCGATCAAAACTCCAAACGAGGGAGAAGAGTTTATGCTGAAGCCAATGAACTGTCCGCACCACTGTGAGATCTATAAAACTTCACAATGGAGTTACAGAGATTTACCAAAAAGATATGCAGAATTCGGAACTGTTTACAGATATGAGCAAAGTGGTGAACTTCATGGCTTAACGAGAGTTCGTGGTTTTACGCAGGATGATGCCCACCTTTTCTGTACACCGGATCAGCTGATGGATGAGTTTAAAAAAACAATAGATTTGGTTCTTTATGTTTTTGGCTCTCTCGGATTTGCAGATTTCACCGCTCAGATTTCATTAAGAGATCCTGACAACAAAGAAAAATATATAGGTTCTGATGAAAACTGGGAAAAGGCAGAGAATGCAATTGTTACTGCGGCAAAAGAAAAAGGATTAAATACAGTTACGGAATATGGTGAAGCTGCATTTTACGGTCCTAAGTTAGATTTCATGGTGAAAGATGCTTTGGGAAGAAAATGGCAGTTGGGAACAATTCAGGTAGATTATAATTTACCTGAAAGATTTGACCTTACTTATATCGGAAGCGATAACGAAAAGCACAGACCGATCATGATTCACAGAGCCCCATTCGGTTCTATGGAACGTTTTATTGCCATATTGTTAGAAAATACTGCCGGAGATTTTCCATTATGGCTAAGCCCGGATCAGTTCACGATATTGCCAATCAGTGAAAAATATGTAGATTATGCTAAAAAAGTTTCACAATTTTTAGAAAATCACGATATTAGCGGATTAATTGACGAGCGCAACGAAAAAACGGGTAAAAAAATCCGTGATGCGGAATTAAAAAAGATTCCTTTTATGCTTGTAGTAGGAGAAAATGAGGAAAGAGATGGCACAATTTCTGTACGAAGACGTGGAGAAGGCGACCTTGGAGTAATGAGCATGGATGATTTTGCAGCATACTTCAAAAAAGAAGCAACGGTATAAATTGAAGATTTAATCATTTGATCTCTCAATTCAAAATTAGTTATTAACCAATAAAATTATAAAGCGATAGCACAACGATTTAACAACAGAGGCCCACAGAGACGTCCACCACAGGAGGACTTACACATGATAAACGATAAGATCCGTGTACGGGAACTTCGTTTAGTGGGCGATAACGTAGAGCCGGGAATTTTCCCGATTGACAAAGCGAGACAAATTGCCAA
Source organism: Chryseobacterium sp. LJ668 (assembly GCF_019613955.1). NCBI lineage: Bacteria > Pseudomonadati > Bacteroidota > Flavobacteriia > Flavobacteriales > Weeksellaceae > Chryseobacterium > Chryseobacterium chendengshani. The sequence continues at coordinate 3,078,542 of NZ_CP080443.1, forward strand.
AGAACAGGAATTAGATTTGGTCGTGATTTCAGACAAGGCTGAACCTTTCATTGCGAGAATACTAGACTATAAAAAGTTTTTGTACGAGCAAAAGAAAAAAACAAAAGAACTTAAAGCCAAGCAGATAAAAGTGGTTGTCAAAGAGATTCGTTTCGGACCTCAGACTGATGAGCACGATTATGAGTTTAAAAAGAAGCACGCTGAAAAATTCTTGGAAGAAGGTTCAAAATTGAAAACCTACGTATTTTTCAAAGGACGTTCAATCATCTTCAAAGATCAGGGTGAGATTTTACTTTTAAAACTGGCTCAGGAACTAGAGCATGTAGGAAAAGTAGATCAGCTTCCTAAATTAGAAGGAAAGAGAATGATTATGATGATGAGTTCTAAAAAACCAGCTAAATAATTTACAGATTCCTTTTGGAATTGGACAGCAATATGACCTCAAAGCAATTTGGGGTTTTTTTTATATTTATTTTTAAAATAATTCCTGAATTTACCTTATGTTAAGATTTGTGAAATAGTTAATTTGTAGCTTTGCTTTCAGAAATAAAAATTACATAATTTAATTATTAACATTAAGAACAAACCATGAGTACACTTACATTAAAAGACGGAACAGAAATTTATTACAAAGATTGGGGAAAAGGTCAGCCGGTTTTCTTTCATCACGGATGGCCATTATCAAGTGATGACTGGGATGCGCAAATGATATTCTTTTTACAGCAAGGATATCGCGTGATTGCGCATGACAGAAGAGGTCATGGAAGATCTGCTCAAACTTCAGGAGGTCATGATATGAATACATATGCTTCTGATGTAGATGAAATCGTTACCGCTCTTGATTTACAAAATGTCATCCATGTAGGACATTCTACCGGTGGTGGTGAGGTGATAAGATATGTAGCACAACACGGAAAAGGCAGAGTAGCAAAAGCGGTTTTGATAAGTGCAGTAACACCGATTATGGTGCAGACTGAAAATAATCCAAACGGAGTTCCGATGTCAATTTTTGATGAGATTCGTGAAAATACGGCAACAAAAAGAACTCAATATTTCGTAGATTTTTCTATAGCATTTTACGGATATAACAGAGAAGGTGCTGTAGAATCAGAGGGAATAAGAAGAAACTGGTGGAGACAGGGAATGATGGGCGCGATTAATGCTCATTATGAATGCATCAAAGCGTTTTCTGAAACAGATTTTACCGAAGATCTTAAAAGTGTAGAAATTCCTGTATTGGTTTTACACGGCGAAGATGATCAGATTGTACCTTATGAAATTACCGGTGTTGTTGCCGCCAAACTGGTTAAAAGTGGTAAATTAATCACCTATCCCGGTTTTCCTCACGGAATGCCTACAACAGAAGCTGCTACAATTAATAAGGATCTTTTAGAGTTTTTTAAATCTTAAACTTACGTTATTTTAAATTATAGCTACAGATATTATGTCTGTAGCTTTTTACTGCAATAGTATCAGATTTTTTTTGTAATTTTGCACCCTATTATTTCGGAGCAGTTTCAGAATAATGAAAAAGATATTGATAACAAAACATAAAAAAGCAAGACAATGCCAAAATTAAAAACGAAATCAGGTGCTAAAAAGCGTTTTAAACTTACCGGAACAGGTAAGATTAAAAGAAAAGGTGCTTTCAAAAGCCACATCTTGACAAAAAAGGAAACTAAGCAGAAGAGAAATCTTACGCAAACTTCTTATGTTGCAAAAGTGGACGAAAAAAGCGTTAAACGTCAATTAGCAATTAAGTAGTTTTTATAAATCCTTTATTCGGTTTATAAGAATAACAATTCAACATTTTAACCCTGAAACGGTGCAGATAAGTGTAATGAAACAGATTACCGCCCTTTTCAAAAAAACAATTTAAATTATGCCAAGATCAGTAAATTCCGTAGCTTCAAGAGCTCGAAGAAAAAAAATCATCAAAAAAGCTAAAGGTTTTTTCGGTAGAAGAAAGAACGTTTGGACTGTTGCCAAAAATGCGGTACAAAAAGCAATGCAATATGCTTACCGTGGCAGAAAAGAGAAAAAGAGAAATTTCAGAGCACTTTGGATCATGCGTATCAACGCAGGAGCTAGAGAGCATGGGATGTCTTACTCACAATTTATGGGAGCTCTTAAAAAGAACAACATTGAATTAAACAGAAAAGTACTAGCTGATTTAGCGATGAACTATCCTGAAGCATTCAAAGCAGTTGTAGATCAAGTAAAATAATGTAAAATTTTTTGTTATCAATATAAATCCTGAGTTTTTTGCTCGGGATTTTTTTATTCTCTACATTTGTTAAATTATTTCTAATAAAAATTTACTTTAAAAGTGAAAAAATTATCCGCTCTTCTACTCCTTTCATTAGCAACTTACAATATTCATGCTCAAAGTTTTATCCAGGCTTATCAGAACAGAGCCGAACAGGTGACGCAAACCAATATAACTTCTCTTCTTCAGGAGTTTGCCGGATTGGGAGTAAAGACTACGGGATCTACTGCCAATACCAATACACTCAATTGGCTTAAAGGTAAATATCAGGCTTTTGGCTATAGTACAAGCCAGATTACAGAAGATTCTTTTACATATAATGGTAATACTACTAAAAATCTAATCATCACAAAAACAGGAACTGTATATCCTAATATATATGTAATCATTTGTGGACATTACGATACCGTTGCAGGTGCAGGTGTGAGCGATAACGGAAGTGGTACTGCTATACTTTTAGAAGCTGCAAGAATTTTAAAAGACATTCCTACAGAATATTCAGTAAAATTTATTCATTTCTCGGGCGAAGAACAGGGGTTATTGGGAAGCAGTCATTATGTAAATAATGTTGTTTTTCAAAATAATGTTCGTTCGATAAATCTTAAAGTTGTTTTCAATATCGATCAGGTTGGCGGACAGCTTGGAAACATTAATAACACAATAAAATGCGAAAGCGATCAAAGCGGGCAAACAGCCAATAATGCTCCATCTTTGGCATTTACTCAGCAACTTGCGGTATGTACTACACTTTATTCGCCACTCCAGACTTCTATGTCAAATACTTATGCCTCAGATTACATTCCTTTTGAAAATAAAGGTGATATCATTACAGGTTTTTATGAATATGAACGAAGTTTTAATGAGCATACGGTGAACGATACTTTTGCTAATGTAGATCCTACATATGTTTATAATGTTGGGAAAGCGTCTGTAGGAGCGCTTCAGCATTTTGCAGTAGCATCAACTACAATCCTGGCAACTGATGAAAACCAGGGAAATCAATTAGAATCTGTAAAAATTTATCCTAATCCGGCAAAGAACATTTTAAATATTGATCTACCTGATCATATTAAAAACTTTAATGTGGAAATCACGGATATGAGTGGTAAACTTGTTTTAAAGTCGGAAAATGAAACGAAGATCAATGTCTCAAATTTGCTGAACGGAGTCTATATCTGTTCTTTAAAATCTGAAAATAAAAAAATAATAAATAAAATATTAATCGAAAAATAGTTAAAATTCATAATAAAATTATACAATTTGATAAAAAATTTTGATTCTAAGCCTTGTTCAGAATCATTTTATTTATACATTTGCTGAAATTTATAAAGTGAAAAAAATATTTAGCCTTATTGTATTATCTTTCGGGATCAATTTACTCTGTGCTCAAAGCTTCATTCAGGCGTATCAAAATAGAGCCAACCAGGTTTCTCAAACCAACATTACCACAAATTTACAGGAATTTTCAAATTTCGGAATCAAAACGACAGGTTCTACAAACAATGCCAATGCATTAAACTGGATCAAAAACAAATATCTTTCTTATGGTTATTCGGCAAGTCAGATTGTTGAAGATCCATTTTCCTTTACTTCAGGAAGCAGTACTATTAATTCTAAAAATTTAGTGATTACAAAAATAGGAACCGTTTATCCAAATAAATTTGTGATCATCTGCGGACATTTTGACAGCATCAATGGTCCCGGAGTCAATGATAACGGAAGCGGAACTTCTATTATTTTGGAAGCTGCTAGAATTTTAAAAGATATTCCTACAGAGTATTCAATTAAATTTATTCATTTCTCTGGAGAGGAGCAAGGTTTGAGAGGAAGTAGTCATTATGCGAATAATGTTGCTTATCAAGGCACGAATCGTATATTAGATATTAAACTGGTTTTCAATCTTGATCAGGTAGGAGGTAAAATGGGAAACGTTAACAATACGATTTATTGTGATGAAGATATGGGTGGAAACCCGAATAATACAGCAGCGTCAGTTGCTGCAACACAAGAATTGGTAACTCTTACTACTCTTTATTCACCGCTTTTAACAGACATTGATGAAGCAGAAGATACAGATTATATTCCATTTGAATTAAAAGGTGAAGTGATTACGGGTTATTTCGAGAAGTTAAGAAGCAATTATCCTCATACTGCAAACGATACTTTTGCGAATACAGATCCTGTTTATATTTACAACGTTGGAAAGGCTTCAGTAGGTGCACTTCAACATTTCGCAGTTGCGACAACAACCATTCTGAATACGGATGAAAACCCTTCAAACGAATTAGAACAAACAACAATTTATCCCAATCCTGCAAAAGACTTTCTAAATATTAAACTGCCAGGAAATATAAAAAAATTCTCATTTGAATTAACAGATTTGCTGGGTCATTCTTTTTTAACGACAAAAGATCAAACTAAAATCAATATTTCGGGTATTATGAGAGGAGTCTATTTAGGAAAGATTATCACCGACCATCATACGGTAATAAGAAAAGTAGTGATTGAATAGTATACTTAAAACCTGCATTTTGCAGGTTTTTTTATTGATTACGAGCCGATAGAATCTTTTCAATTTCCTGCATTGAAAAGTTTTTAGCTTTCAATAAAATCAGAAAATGGTAGAGAAGATCTGCGGCTTCATTTTTAAATAAATCTGAATCATTATCTTTAGCTTCAATAATCAGTTCTACAGCTTCTTCTCCTACTTTTTGAGCCACTTTATTAATTCCTTTTTGATAAAGTGAATAAGTGTATGAATCTTCAACTTGGTTATTAATTCTCTGAGCAATTTTCTCTTCTAATTCGTATAAAAAACCTTTTGTTTCTTTAGTTCCAAAACAACTGAAACTTCCTGTATGACAAACGATATTTTCAGGAATTGCTTTAATCAAAACCGTGTCCTGGTCACAGTCTACAACTATATTTTTTACCTTTAAAAAATTTCCGGATTCCTCACCTTTTGTCCATAATCTGTTTTTTGAACGGCTGAAAAAAGTGACAATTCCTTCTTTTTTTGTTTTCTCAAATGCTTCTTCGTTCATATAACCCAGCATCAAAACCTGTAAGGTTCTATCATCCTGAATAATAACAGGAATCAAACCATTTGTTTTACTAAAATTTATCATCGTATCGCTAGTTTTTTTAATTTTAATTCTTCTTTTAATTGATTAATACCAAGTTCTCCAAAGTGGAAAATACTTGCAGCCAAAGCTCCGGTTGCTTTCGTTTGATTGAATACATCTTCAAAATCTATAATTTTACCCGCACCACCTGAAGCTATGACAGGAATATTGATACTCTCTGAAATTAATTTCGTGATTCTCAGATCAAAGCCTTTTTTAGTTCCGTCGCCATCCATTGATGTTAAAAGAATTTCGCCAGCTCTCAATTCTTCTGCTTTTTTTGCCCAATCTAAAGTTTTTAAAGATGTCTGTTCTCTCCCGCCTTGAATAAAGACCCAATCGCAATCATTAATGAATCTTGTATCAATTGCAACCACAATACATTGACTTCCAAATTCTTTCGATAAATCTGAAATAAGTTTTGGATTTTTGACCGCAGAAGAATTGATACTGATCTTATCTGCTCCGGCTTCAAGCAATTTCCTTACATCTTCCACAGTAGAAATTCCTCCACCCACCGTGAATGGAATGCTCAATTCCTTTGCAATATCTTTTACGAGTTCAACAAAAGTTTTCCGCTCTTCAATAGTTGCTGTAATATCTAGAAAAATCAATTCATCTGCACCTTCTGTTTCATATCTCTTAGCCAATTCGATAGGATTTCCAGCATCGACCAAACCTTCAAAATTGACTCCTTTTACAGTTGTTCCATCTTTGATATCCAAACATGGAATGATTCTTTTTTTAAGCATGTTCAATAAAATTTTTGAGTTGATTTAGTGATATTTTATTTTCATAAATAGCTTTCCCGATAATTGTTCCGGAACAGCCAATTTCTTTCATTTTAAAAACATCGTCGATACAGGAGATCCCTCCACTTGCAACAAGTTGTATCTCAGTTTTTGCTAAAATTTCTTGATACAATTCTGTCGAAGCTCCTTCCAACATTCCGTCTTTTGAAATATCTGTACAAATCACATTTCTTATATTTTTTTCCTGATATTGCAGAATAAAATCGATAATATCTCTGTTACTTTCTTCTAGCCAACCCGAAGTTTTTATTTGTCGGTTTTCACAATCTGCACCGAGAATTATTTTTTCAGAACCGTATTTTTTTATAATTTCATAACAAAATTCGGGATTTTGAACGGCAATGCTTCCAATTGTAATTTGGTCTGCTCCTGAATTAAACGCAATCTCAATATCTTTTTCCGTTTTCAACCCCCCTCCAAAATCGATTTGTAATGAAGTTTTAGTTGCAATTCTTTCCAAAACTTTTTGATTGATAATATGCTTAGATTTTGCTCCATCAAGATCGACCAGATGTAGAAATTTTATTCCGAAATCTTCAAATTCTGTAGCAACTTCTACAGGATTTTCATTGTATATTTTTTTTGTGCTGTAGTCACCTTTTGAAAGTCTGACGCATTTTCCGTCGATAATATCTATGGCAGGAATTATTTTCATCATTAAATTTTTAGAAAGTTTTCCAATAATTGATTTCCAAATTTCCCTGATTTTTCAGGATGAAACTGTGTTGCAAAGAAATTATCTTTCTGCAACGTTGCGCTGAATGGCAAAATATAATTGCAAACAGAAGTTGTAAAATCTGATAGCTCACAAAAATAACTGTGTACAAAATAAAAATCATTTTCTTCTGAAATCTCCGAAAATAACTCCGATTTTAAATCTGAAATTGTATTCCAGCCCATGTGTGGGACGATATTTTCTGACGGAAATTTCTTCACATTAATATCAAAAATTCCCATTCCAGTTGAGTTTCCCTCTTCATTGTTTTCACACATCAATTGCATTCCAAGGCAAATTCCGAGAACAGGCTGAGTCAATTTTGGAATTAACTGATCCAAACCTCTTTCTTTCAACAATTTCATCGTTGAAGAAGCTTCGCCAACACCCGGAAAAATCACTTTATCAGCTTTTTGTATCAATTCAAAATCGTCTGTGATTATCGATTTTTCGTCTAATCTTTTTAATGCATTTTGAACCGAATTTACGTTTCCGCCGTTGTATTTTATAATTGCAATCATTTATAAGCTTCCTTTTGTTGATGGTACATTATAGTTTTGATCTGTTTGATTTACAGCCATTTTAATTGCTTTTGCAAAAGCTTTAAAGACAGATTCTATCTTGTGATGTTCATTATTTCCTTTCGATTTTATATTTAAATTTGATTTGGAAGAATCTGTAAATGATTTGAAAAAGTGGAAAAACATTTCTGAAGGAACATCACCAATTTTTTCTCTATTAAATACAACATCCCAAACTAACCACGGTCTTCCGCCAAGATCGATCGCAACCTGAGACAGGCAATCGTCCATTGGTAACAAAAAACCATATCTTTCAATTCCTTTTTTTTTGCCTAAAGCCTGTAAAATCGCTTCTCCCAAAACAATCGCAGTATCTTCAATGGTGTGATGCTCATCAACTTGTAAATCTCCGTTTACTTTAATTTTTAAATCTAAATTTCCGTGTTTTGAGATTTGTTCGAGCATATGATCAAAAAAATAAAGTCCTGTAGAAATTTCAGAATTTCCGCTTCCGTCTAGATTGACTTCAATTTCAATTTCTGTTTCATTGGTTTTTCTGTACACTTTAGCTTTTCTTGGAATCTGCTTTAAAAACTGATAAATTTCGCTCCAGTTTTTCGTAGTCAATTCAGCTTCTTCATTTGCCGTTCCACTGATGAAAATTGTTTTTGTTCCTAAGTTTTTTGCTAATTCAATATCAGTCAATCGATCACCAATTACATAAGAGTTTTCAAGATCATAATTTCCGTGAATGTATTTTCCGAGCATCCCGGTTTTTGGTTTTCTCGTATTTAAGTTTTCATGCTCAAAACTTTTATCAATGAAAACATCTGTAAAAAGTATTCCTTCGCTTTCAAAAGCTTTCATCATTTTTTCCTGTGGTTTTATAAAATCCTCGTAGGGAAAACTTTCTGTTCCTAATCCATCCTGGTTTGTTACCATTACCAATTCATAGTCTAATTCTGTTGCGATTTTTGCCAGATTCTGAAAAACTCCGGGATAAAATTCAAGCTTTTCCAAAGAGTCAACCTGAAAATCTGTTGGCGGTTCGATGATTAATGTTCCGTCTCTATCGATAAATAATACTTTTTTCATTTTTAAATATTTTTTAAAGCATTAATTAATTGAATATTTTCTTCTCTGTTTCCAACATTTATTCTAATGCAGTTCGGAATTTGAGGAAACCTTTTGCTGGTTAAAATTTCGTTTTCCAACAATTTTTGATAAACAGTTTCGACATTTTTAAATTGAATAAGAAAAAAATTGGCATCAGTCGGGAAAACTTTTTCGATAGATTTTATTGTTTTAAATTCCTCCTTTAACCAAGATCTTTCCGCAATGATCTGTTCCAGATTATTCTGAAATTCACTTACATTTTCAAGACTTTTCGAAACTAAATTCAAACTCAAAGAATTGACATTATAAGGAGCTTTTACAGTATAAATTAGTTGAGAAATTTCTTGTGAAGAATAAGCGATTCCGATTCTCGCTCCTGCCATTCCCCAAGCTTTTGAAAACGTTTGTGAGACAATCAGATTGGGAAATTTTTCTATCAATTCAACTGCTGATCTTTCATTCGAAAACTCAATGTAAGCTTCATCTACAACTACAATTCCGTTGAAATTTTCGATGTAAAATTCAATGTCTTTAATTGAATTTCCGGTTGGATTGTTGGGAGAACATATAAAGAAAATTTTAGGCTGATTTTCTGTTGTTATTTTTAAAAAATCTTCTTTTTGAATCTCGAAATTTCCGTCTAACTGGATTTTTAGAACTGAATTCTCATTGATAGCTGCATAAAAACCATACATCGCAAACGAAGGATTCATCATTAAAATCGAATCTTTTTTTGGTTCACAGAAAATTTTGATAATCAAATCGATCAATTCATCACTTCCGTTTCCGACTGAAATTTGCTTTGGTGAAATGCCTTTAAGCTGAGAAATCTGATTTCTGATTTTCTTATGAGTAGAATCCGGATAACGGTTGAATTCACCAAACGGACTTTCGTTAGCATCCATCAAAATAGGATTTGCAAATTCATTCTGATCTCTGAAACTAATATAAGGTTGAAGTTCTGAAATATTTTTTCGAACAAAACGGTTGATATTTATTGCTGTCATTTTACTTTTTTAATCTGATTGAAACTGCGATTTTATGGGCAATTAAACCTTCTGCTTCTGCCATTATTTCTATGGTTTTACCTAAATTTTGTAGTCCGTCTTTTGATAAATTCTGAAAAGTAATTTTCTTTACAAAACTATCTAATGACACTCCGCTGTAATTTTTAGCAAAACCATTCGTTGGTAGCGTGTGATTGGTTCCGCTTGCATAATCTCCTGCACTTTCACAGGAGTAATTTCCGAGAAAAACCGAACCTGCATTTTCGATTAAAGGAACATAATTTTCAAAATTTTCAATGGCTAGAATTAAATGTTCCGGAGCATATAAATTGCTGAATTGCAAAGCTTCTTCGACAGATTTAACTAAAATAAAATGACTGTTATCTAAAGATTTTTGGGCAAATTCATTTCTCGGCAGACTTTTAATCTGCTTTTTAACTTCATCAACTGTCTCATTTAAAATTTTAAGATCAGTCGAAATAACAATCACCTGACTGTCACTTCCGTGTTCTGCCTGTGAAAGAAGATCTGCAGCGCAGAACTCAGGAACTGCATTTTCATCGGCAATGATTAAAACTTCGCTCGGTCCTGCAGGCATATCGATTGCAACACCAAAATTCTGAGCCAGTTCTTTTGCTGCAACAACAAATTGATTTCCGGGACCAAAAATTTTGTAAACGTTGGGAATCGTTTCTGTTCCGAAAGTCATTGCTGCAATGGCCTGAGCTCCGCCAACTTTGAATATTTTAGTGATTCCGCAAAGCTGTGCAGTGTAGAGAATTGCAGGGTTTATTTCTCCATTTTTATCTGGTGGCGTACAAAGAATAATTTCCTTACAACCAGCCAACTGCGCAGGAATTGCAAGCATTAAAACTGTCGAAAACAATGGTGCAGTTCCACCAGGAATATAAATTCCGACTTTTTCAATGGCTCGGTTTTCTCTCCAACAAATCACTCCTTTTGTTGTTTCAATTTTTTGAATTTCAGTATTTTGGGATCTATGAAATTTTGTAATATTTTCTTTTGCCTGTTGAATAGCATTTTTTAATTCTTCTGAGATTAAGTTTGAAAAATTTTCTATATCATTTACTGAAACAGAAAGATTTTCTATTTCAACCGAGTCAAATTTTTTGTTGAAATCAAACAGTGCTTTATCGCCAAATTTTTGTACTTCGCTGAAAATTCCTGAGACAATGTCGGAAATTTCTTCTTTTTTAAAAACCGGACGTTTTGTCAGTGCGTTCCACTTATTTTTATTGGGAAATTGATATATATTCATCTTAAATAACCATTTTATCGATTGGAATTATCAAAATATCCTGTGCTCCGTTTTCTCTCAGTTCGTCAATGACATCCCAAAAACGTTCTTCATCAATCACAGAGTGAATGCTGCTCCAACCTTCTTCGGCCAACGGAATTACGGTCGGACTTTTCAGTACTGGAAGCACGTTTGAAATATCAGCAATTTTTTCATTGGGAACATTCATCAGAATATATTTTGAGTTTTTAGCCTTTAATACAGCTTTAATTCTAAATAAGATCTTTTCAAGAATAATTTCTTTTTCAGAACTAAGTTGAGAAGTTTTAGCTAAAACGGCTTCAGATTTCAAAATGGTAAGAGTTTCTCGTAAACCATTTTTGAATAAAGTGCTTCCCGAACTTACAATATCGCAGATTCCGTCTGCCAAACCAATGTTGGGAGCAATTTCTACCGAACCGGAAATGACGTGAATATCAGCTTCGATATTATTTTCATTCAGAAATTTTTTAAGCGTGTTTGGATAAGATGTGGCAATTTTTTTCCCCTGAAAATACTGAAGACTATTGGTTTCGATATTTTTCGTAACAGCAAGAGAAACGCGGCATTTGGAAAATCCTAATTGATGAACAATCGAAATGTTTTTGTTTTTTTCTGCCAGAAGATTTTCGCCGATGATGGCAATATCAACTACCCCATCTTCCAGATATTGAGGAATATCTGAATTTCTTAGATACATAATTTCCATCGGAAAGTTTTCTACTGAAACTTTTAGTTGGTCTTTTCCATTGTTTACATTAATTCCGCAATCTTTAAGAAGCTGGAGCGATTCTTCATAAAGACGGCCGCTTTTTTGGATTGCAATTTTTAATTTACTCATTTTCAAATTTCTTGTGTCTGAGTAAATGGAAAGTATTTATTGAGATTTCTGAGGAAAATTCAGGAAACAAAAAAACCGTCTATAGACTCAGACGGTTTAAATTATCATTATATTTTTTTAACACAAATATCAATCAATTCCGTCTTAGCAGAGATGATGATAATGATGTACTGTTAAAAAATTGGGTTTCATTGTTGAATATTTATGGTACAAATGTAGAACTAATTTTTAACTGACCAAGAATTTTTCAAAGAATTTTTTGATAAAGATTCACTAATGCGTTTGCAATGGGTTCGTCATTAAATTTTTGAACGAACTCGAAACCCTTGTCCGAACGGCGTTTTCTTTCTGATTCATTTGCCCAGAGAAATTTTATTTTAGACTGAATATCTAAGTAATTTTTGGGATCAATGTAAACCGAATCTTTTCCGCCAGCTTCGGGAAGACAACTTGTGTTGCTGGTAATCGTTACCGTTTTTGAAAATAATGCTTCAATAATTGGAATTCCAAAACCTTCAAAAAAACTCGGATAAACAAAAATATCTGCTAATTTATAAATCACAGCTAACTCATCCATTGTAACTCCTTCCAGAAAATGAATCTGTTTTTCTAACTTATTTTTTTTGATGTACTGATTTATTTTAGCGAAATATTTTGTTTTTCTTCCGACAACAACTAAAGGAATTTCAGTTTTGTCAATTGCTTTTACAATATTTAAAAGATTTTTTCTTTCTTCGATGGTTCCTACATTTAAGATAAATCTTTCAGGAAGATTGAATTTTTCTTTCGTTTTCTGAATAAATTCTTCAGACTGATTTTCTTTAAAAGCCTGATGGCAACCTTGATAAATAACCTCGATTTTATCTTCCGGAACTTTTAAATATTCAATAATATCACTTTTCGTCTGCTCCGAAATCGCAATGATTTTATCAGCTATTTCTGCTGATTTTTTAAACTTCCAAAAGTGAATTTTTCTGTCAAAAAAAGAATAATATTGAGGAAATCTCATGAAAATAAGATCATGAATGGTGACCACTTTTTTGATCGGAGTTTTGTCCCATTTTAAGGGCAATTCTCCGGAAAGTCCGTGAAAAATATCTGCGTTTTGCTTTTGGGCATCTTTTCCCATCTTCAGCTGTCGCGAGAAGTTTCCTTTTGATGTTTCAATAAAATGAACATTTGAATTTTCTACAATAGAATTTCCTCTTTCAGATTTGTTTTTATTTAACAGAAGATATTGATTTTCAGGGAAATATTTTGAAAGTATTCTTACCAGATCTCTGGAATAATTTCCTAAACCCGAAGTGTTGTGAAAGAAACGTTTTGCGTCGTAAGCTATCTTCATGATTCTATCTGCTTTTGAAATTCCTGAAAAGTTCCGAATTTATAATTCTTATTTTTTAACCAGCCAACGAAATTATCAAACCTTTCAACCATTTCACTTCCAGACTTTTTAACGGTAAATCCTGGAAGTTTGAACTTCGGATTTTTAATTTCAGCAAATTCCCACGGATGAAAATAAATGTTGAGATAATTGTCTTTCCGCAAAGTATCAGAAGCTAATTTTTTATAAAAACTTAATGGGAAATTATGAAAACTCAGCCAAAACAAAGGTATTCTAAAATTGGGCGAAACCGAAGCCGGAATTTGTGTGACACTTTCTTCTTTAAAATAAGTTCTTGAAACTTTTAAATTATTATATCTTCCGGGAAGAAATGTTGGATTTATCGAAGAATTATACAAATATCCGGCTTTTTCTACCTCTTTTTTATCAACAGACATCATTCTTGGCATTCTTAATCCTGTAACATTTGTTGAAAATAATTCCTGCAATTTTTCTCTCGATTCTTTTAAATGTTTAACTTTAAACTCGGAATGAAACCATGTATGAGAGGCCAGTTCGTGACCCTCATTCAATAATCTTTCGATTAATAATTTGCTGTTTTCCGCAAAAACTACTGTTGAGAAAAAAGTAGCTTTTGCGTTGTGTTTTTTAAGAATGTTCAGAATTCTTTCTAAGCCGATCTGAGAAATTGAAATCTGTTCTTCAAAGGAAATTTCTCCCTGATATTCAAATGGCATATCAAATTCTTCGATGTCAAAACTTAACAATACCATTTTTAAAAGTTTTTGTTTTTAATTATATAATTCGGTCTTGCTTTAACTTGCCTGAAAATTTTACCTAAATAAATTCCAATAATTCCTAAAATAATTAATTGCAGACCACCAAAGAAAACGATGGTCATAATCAATGATGCCCAACCTGAAATTTCCGTTTTCGTAACAAAAGAATGGATGACATAGGCAGCATAACCAATCACCGAAAAACCTGAGAATAAGAATCCTAAATATGCTGCGATATACAAAGGCTTCACACTAAATGCAGTAATTCCTGTAAAAGCAAAAGTGATCATTTTCTTTAAATTATAGCTGCTTTCTCCCGAAACTCTTTCAGATGCTGTGAATTCTAATGCAATTTGCTTAAAGCCCATCCAGCTTGTTAATCCGCGTAAAAAAAGATCATCTTCATTGAATTTCCTCATGACTTCAACAACATTTGCATCCATCAATCTGAAATCTGAACCGCCACCTTTTGTAAGATTTACATCAGATAAACCGGATAGAATTTTATAGAAAAAATCTGAAGTTTTCCTTTTAAATAAAGAAATTTCTTTAGGATATTTTCTTATCGTCAAAATTACATCATATCCTTCTTCCCACTTTTGAATCATTTTGGGAATCAGTTCGGGAGGATGCTGAAGATCACCATCCATTGAAATTACTGCATTTCCTAAAGCACTGTCCATTCCTGCTTTTACGGCAGGTTGATGTCCGAAATTTCTTGAAAATTCTATAAATTTGACTTCGCTGAATTTAGTGGATAAATCTTCAAGTGCTTTTTGAGTCTGATCTCTGCTTCCGTCATTTACGAAAATGATTTCAAAATCATAATTTTCTAATTTTGAAAAAACTTCTTTGATTTTCTGATGAATGAGCGCAACATTTCCTTCTTCGTTATAGGCAGGAATTACAATAGATATTTTTTTCATTTTACATTATTGTAGGCTATAATCTTTTTCAAAATCTCTTGTCATCAGTTCATAAATTATTCTGAACCAAACGACAATGCAAGGTACCGCTTTTAAGGAATATTTTACGATATAATTGACTTTGATAGATTTCGGAAATAAATCTGAAGGTGAAAAACTTGTCAGAATAATTACAAAAACAAGCATCGCAATAACCAATGGTGATCTTTCTTTCTGTAAAAAAAACCAAATCATCACTCCTGCAACTGCAATAATGTAAGTAGGAGATTCTGAACCTGAGCTAAATAATACCAAAAATAATAAAGTAGATGCCAATATCATTAACTGAAAAGCATAATTTTTATACTGCTTGATTCTGATGTATGGCAATGCAAATAAAGGCAAACCAAATGCTAAAAAAGCAAGATTGGAAATGGATGCATCACCCAAAATTCTTCTTATAAAACCCATCAGAGAAATATCCTGATAACTGTTTAAGCTCTGATTTTGTCCGTTTTTTTCTGCTAATGAGACAGACCAATCCTTATAACTCTGAATCACAAATTCCGGACTCGAATAAATCATTGGAAATACAAAGAACAATAATGCAATCACAATTCCGGCAATGATAAATTTAGTTTTATTTTTAATAAAGAAGAATTGCGATAGACCTACAACTCCGTAGATTTTTACAAAAACTCCAACCATGAGTGCGGTTGCAGATTTTACTTCTTTCTTTTCATAAATGTAAGTTGCTGATAACATTAGCAATCCCACCAAAGCAATGTTAAACTGCAAACTCAAAGCTGCCGTAATAAATTCCTGTAAGCATAATAAGGCAAATAAAGCCTTTTTAGCATCAGAAAAAGGAAGTTTGTGAATGGCATAAATAAAGATGAAAGTATTGGCAACATTCCAAAGCGAAATTCCGAGCCAATCGGGCATTAAAGCAAAGGGAGCAATCAACGCGCTAAAGAAAATCCCATAATGATTAGAATCCTGAAAATGCTCAGGATATTGCAGATATAGATTTTTCTCAAGAAGCGTATTGAAATACGTGTACTTAAAAATAAGGTAATTATTGATTGCATTACCTCTAAAGTATTTCGAAATAGCCGTAACGATTGCTATAATAAGATAAACCCCAAATATATACTTGGGGTTTAAAATAAACTTTAAAAATTTTTCTTTCAAGGTTTTTAGTTTTAGGTTAAATATGATTAAACCGCAACATTATTCTCTCTCAAAGCGTCATTCAATGATGTCTTTTTGTCTGTAGATTCTTTTCGCTGGCCAATAATCAAAGCGCATGGAACGTGATATTCTCCGGCAGGATATTTCTTGGTATAGCTTCCGGGGATTACTACAGAACGTGCAGGAACTCGCCCTTTAATTTCAATTGGTTCAGGACCTGTAACGTCAATTATTTTAGTAGAAGCCGTCAATACAACATTTGCTCCCAAAACCGCTTCTCTTTCGACATGAACTCCTTCTACAACGATACATCTTGAACCAATAAAACAGTCATCTTCAATAATAACTGGTGCAGCCTGAAGCGGTTCTAAAACACCCCCAATACCAACACCCCCACTCAAATGGACATTTTTACCGATTTGTGCACAACTTCCAACAGTTGCCCATGTATCAACCATCGTTCCCGAATCAACGTAAGCTCCAATGTTCACATATGAAGGCATCAAAATAACACCAGAAGCGATGAAAGAACCCTCTCTGGCAACTGCATGAGGTACAACTCTTACACCTTTTTCAGCATAATTTCTCTTCAAAGGCATTTTATCGTGAAACTCAAACGGACCTACTTCAATAGTTTCCATTGTCTGGATAGGGAAATACATGACTACAGCCTTCTTTACCCATTCATTGACCTGCCATCCGTTTTCTGTAGGTTCAGCAACACGAAGTTTTCCTGAGTCTAAAAGAGAAATAACTTCTCTGATAGCCGTTTTGCTGTCTTCGTTTTGTAATAAATCTCTATGATCCCAGATATTTTCAATAGTTTGTTGTAGCGACATGCTTATAGTTTAAATCAGTTAATAATTATGCCGTCAAAGATACAAAAAGTTGTGCAAAGCTTTTAAGCTTGTATCTGAATGGAGCTTATTTTGGTGACATTTTTTTTAATTTCCCCATAAGTTATAAAACTCTTTGGGTGTGAAGATAAGCTTTGTTCCAATATTTTTCGTTGAGAGAAGAAATAATCACGCCTTTGGATGTTGATGAGTGAATGAATTTAATTTCGCCGTTACTTTCGATTGAATAGACGATTCCAACATGAGAAACCTTATTACCGCCTGCTGTTGCAAAAAAAAGCAGATCACCAGGTTTTGCTTCTTTCACATCAATATTTTTACCTGCATTGGCTTGGTCAGCTGATCTTCTGGGTAGTTTTAAACCATTTTCATTGAAGACTTTAGCCGTTAAACCCGAACAGTCAAAACCATCTGAAGAATTACCTGCAAATTTATAGGGCGCACCCAAATATCTTTCGGCATCTTTTAGAATGCTTTTCATTGAACCCGAAAGTCGTCCATCAAAGTCAGACTCAAGATTTCTTAAATTTTCAGATTTTGAGGTAGTTTTTGCTGAATTCTTTGATTTTGAAATGTTCTTTGTACTTCCACACGAAATTATTACGGTACAAAGAATCATTAATATGGATAGGCCTTTTATAACCGATTTTGTTTTTGCAGATTTAATATACATTACCCCTAATTTTAAATTCAAACAAATATAAAAAATAATTTTGATTATATAGTAACTATACTACAACTATACTATAATTATATATTAAATATATAATTTTGAAATTAAATTGCTATATTTGGAATTCAATTTAAATTTATGGCAACATATGATAGCTTTCTCAAGCTTAACGGTTCTATAGGTGATCTGGTTTTTTATAATCTGAATGGGAAAAATGTTGTTCGGAAGAAAAGCGGTTTTAATAAAAATGCATTTAAGAAAAGTCCATCCTATGAAAAAGTTCGTCAAAATAGTTCAGAATTTGGTCATTGTTCGAAAACTGGAAAAATTATACGGCAATGTTTGGAAGAATATATCACAAAAACTAATGATCCCCTACTCTATCAAAAGTTTGCAAAGCTGATGACTGAAATTAAGGATTTAGATATCATATCAGAAAAAGGGAAAAGAACCGTAAAAAATGGAATTGCAACAGAGTTGGGGTTGCAGATGCTGAGAAATTTCAAATTCGGAAGTATTCAAACTCACGAAAATTCTGCGACAATATCTTCAAGTTTATGGGATTACAGTTTGGTTTTAAATAAAAACATCCATGTTGATGAAATTATTATCGAGACCCTGCACATTGATTTTGAAGAATATCAATCAGAACATTCCAGAAAAATAATTCCCGTCGAAAAACAGCTAAATGAATATTTTTTTGAAAAATTTTTTTCTGATGATGAGGCACAACTTCACTTTATTGTATTAAAAAAGGACGATCAAATCTTACAGATGGGTTTTGTTTAGAAGGTATAAAAAAACCTGTAAACAAAGTTTACAGGTTTCAAATTTATAATTCAAAAATTATTTATTCTTTTCTCCGGTCCACGCACCGCTTCTTGTTGGTGTAGGAACTGCATTTGTCCAGTTTCCGTTTCCTTTCTTATCAATGGTTAAAGTTCCTGTAAACTGACCGTCCGCAGGCAATCCCAAATCAGCAGTCAATTGTCCGGAAGCATCTAAATGACCTGAAATATTGTAGTTCTCATTATTAACTTCAGAATGCATTGTTCCTGTTACGTCACCATCATCGGCCACTACAAAATTCCACAATCCTTTATCTGTACCACTGTAGGTTCCCGACCACGTACCTATATAATCGTAGATCGTTTCATCATCAGAAGAACACCCAATTAAAAGAAAAGTCGTCAATAAAAGTAAAAAAAATTTCTTCATAGCTTTTTATATGAGATTTGATAAAGTTTATTTCTTGTGGAGAATACGGGGATCGAACCCGTCACCTTTAGACTGCCAGTCTAACGCTCTAGCCAGATGAGCTAATTCCCCTTGATCCCTGTGCTTTTCACACGAAGCGGTACAAAAGTAAGTAATTAAACCATATTTGCAAATAATTTGTTAAATTTTATTTAAAGAGAATATTAAAAATATGCAGAATTTTCATTTATTCATCAATATAATCCTACAAAACACAAAAAACGTATGCTGAAGAGCATACGTTTAAAAAATATTTATCTTAATTCAATTATTTCCAGCCGCCTCCCAGAGCTCTGTACAGATCTACTGCAGCTTTCATTTTACTGTATTTAGCATTAGAAATATTAAGTTCTGCATTTAACGAATTGACGTTAGCATTCAAAACTTCCAAATAATTGGCCATTCCGTAATTGACCAATTCCTGAGAATATTCTACTGAGTTTTTATAAGCGTTTAGTTCTTTTGTTTTTAAATCAATAAAAGAGTCCTGTACAGAAAAAACACGGATCGCATCAGATACTTCTTTCCCGGCTGTAAGAACGGTTTTTCTAAAATTTAAATAAGCCGTTTCTTTATTTGCAAGACTCACTTCATAATTGGTTTTGATCTGCCTTCTGTTTAAAACTGGTTGAGCCAGCCCACCAATTAAACTTCCAAAAAGTGAGTTGACACTAAACAAATGGTCAATATCTACAGACTGTATTCCACCGCTTCCTGTCAGTCTCAAAGTCGGATAAAACTGTGCTTTTGCAGAATTTGTTAATTCAAAAGCATTCATCAGATTATATTCAGCCTGCATCACATCGGGACGATTAGCCAATAGATTGGCGGGATAACCCAATGCAAAGCTTTCGGGAAGCTTTTGACTGTCTAAAGTTGTTCTTTCAATCGCCTGAGAAGGCTCGCCCATTAAAAGGCTCATTGTGTTTTCTAACTGCTGAATCTGTGTATCAATATCAATTAACAGAGACTGTGCATTATAAACCAAGGCCTCACTCTGTTGAACTGCAACTTCTGTTAATATTCCGGCTGTTTTTAGAGCTTTTGTCGTTTCAAGATTATTTTCGCGGATTTTTATAGTTTCCTGAATGATTTTTTTCTGATCATCTAAAGTCAACAGCTGATAATAACTTGAGGCTACTGAAGCTACCAGATCACTTTTTACAGCCTGATGTGCAGCTACGTTTCCTAAATAGGTTGCTAGCTGAGCTTTTTCCTGAGCTTTTAATTTACCCCACAAATCTGCTTCCCAAGCTAATGACGCTGTAATATCGAATTGGTTGATATACCGTCTTGAACCAAATAACTGTCCGGTTTGCGTATTTATAGACTGGGTCTGGAATGCATATCCCGGACCGACAGAAACCGTTGGTTGATACGCAGCTTTACTTTGCTTCAGATAAGCTTCTGCCGCATTGATATTCTGTATAGCAATTCTTATATCTAAATTGTTTTCTAAAGCTTTTAAAATATGTTTTTGAAGAACAGGATCGATAAAAATTTCTTTCCACGAAACATTTGCAATGCTTGTACTGTCCTGAGGTAGCATATCTGTCCTGAAAAGTTTTTCATCTACAACAGCTGCCGGTCTTTCATACTCCTTTCTTACATGACAGGAAATAATTGCCAGAGCGGTAAACACTGAAAAAGCAATTCCTTTTATTATTGATAAATTTTTCATTATTTAAATCTTAAAGATTTCTTATTCAGCTAAATTGATGTCTTTTGGCTTAATTGGTTTTATTTTTTCCTGCAAAGTCTGGAAAACAACATACAAAACAGGAATTACAAATACTCCTAAAATAGTACCTATTAATAACCCTATTGAAGCACCTGTTGCAATTGATCTGTTACCCACTGCACCGATTCCGCTTGCTAAAACGAGTGGTAGTAAACCAAAGATAAAAGCTAATGACGTCATCAAAATTGGCCTCAGTCTGGCTTTAGCCGCATTGATGGCAGATTCTACGATGGTTTCGCCATGATGTCTTCTCTGAACTGCAAATTCAATAATCAAAATTGCATTTTTCGCCAACAAACCAACCAACATAATCAATGCAATCTGGAAGTAAATATTGTTTTCAAGTCCCATTATTTTCTGTCCGAAATAAGCACCCATTACCCCAAGGGGAAGTGAAATAACCACAACTAAAGGCAAAATATAACTTTCATATTGCGCAGAAAGAATAAAATATACAAATACCAAACTCAAAGCAAAAATCAGTAAAGTCTGAGATCCTGAGCTTAATTCTTCTCTTGTAAGACCAGTAAATTCAACATTATAATTTTGATCCAGAGTTTCTTTGGCAACTGCCTGCACTGCAGTAATTGCGTCACCTGTACTGAAACCTGCTTTATTTGCTCCTGTAATTTTCACGGAAGTAAATAAGTTATAACGACCGACAGACTGAGGACCGTATGTTTTTGTCAATGTGACAAACTGTGAAATAGGCGACATTTCTCCTGAACTTGTTTTAATATAATACTGATTAAGATTTTCTGCATTTGCCCTGTCTTCCGGAAGCGCCTGAATCATTACCCTGAACTGTTTTCCGTATTTGGTAAAGTCAGCACCATATACACCGCCGATATATCCCTGCATTGTTGCCAAAATATCGTTGACTGAAACTCCCTTCTGCTTTGCTAAAGGAACATTAATTGACATCATATACTGCGGATATTTTGTGTTGAATGAGGTCTGCGCAAATTCAATCTCGGGTCTTTGCATTAAGTTTCCGATAAATTCGTTGGTTTTTGCATCCAGTTGAGCAAAATCACCACCTGATTTATCTAAAAGTACCATCTCAAAACCCGCACTGTTACCAAATCCGGGCACACTTGGCGGCTGGAAGAATACAACTTTCGCATCAGGAACTTTTCCTGCCAAACCAAATAATCTCTTAGAGATTTCTTCAGATGATAAACCATCACCCTTTCTGTCGTCAAAAGGTTTAAGCTTAATGAAAGCAAGACCGTTATTGCTTCCGTTTCCTGATAATAAACCTCTACCGGTAGAAATTGTAACATTTTGAATTCCCGGAATTTTCATAGCATCTTTCTGTAGAGTTTTCAGAACATTATAAGTTCTTTCCATAGATGCTCCCGGGGGAAGCTGTACGTCGGTAAAGATAATTCCTCGGTCTTCGGTAGGTACAAAACCTTTTTTCATGCTGCCATTTGCCCAGTAAATAATTCCTCCGGTTATGATTAGAATAACCAAAGTCACCCACTTGTGCTTGATAAGAAAATTAAATCCTCTTCCGTAACGGTCTGTAGCCGTTTTAAAGCCTATATTAAATTTATAAAAGAATTTTTGAATAATATTTTTACTTTTATAATCTTGGTGATGCTCATCATGAGGTTTTAAGAATAATGAACACAAAACAGGGCTCAATGTCAATGCATTTACTGCTGAAATGATGATCGCAATAATCAAGGTAATCCCAAACTGCTGATAAAATACACCGGTAGGACCTGTAATAAAAGTAACCGGAATAAATACCGCTGCCATTACCAAAGTAATCGAAATGATCGCTCCCGTGATTTCATCCATTGCTTCAACCGTTGCTTTTTTTGCATTCGAAATACCGTTTTCCATTTTAGCATGTACAGCCTCTACGACGACAATTGCATCATCCACCACAATACCAATTGCTAATACTAAAGCAAAAAGCGTTAATAGGTTTAATGAATATCCAAATAAATTTAAGAAGAAGAATGTTCCTACAATCGATACCGGAACGGCAATCGCCGGAATTAAAGTTGACCTGAAATCCTGCAGAAAAATATATACTACAATAAAAACTAAGATAAATGCTTCGATCAAAGTATGAATTACTTTTTCGATACTGGCATCCAGGAACTCATTGGTATCAAAGTTAAAAGTGTATTTTACTCCTTCAGGATATGATCCTTCATTATCTTTAAGTTGTTTCTTGATGTTCTCAATAATTTCCTGTGCATTGGATCCCGGAGTTTGGAAAACCCCCATACTAATGGACGGATTGTCCCCGTTTTCACCAACTCCCGAGTAAGAAAGACCTCCTAATTCAACTTTTGCAACATCTTTTAACATCAAATTCTGACCATCAGGAAGAGATTTGATGATAATATCATCATACTGTTCCTTTTCACTGAATTTTCCTACATACTTGATGATGTATTCAAAAGAACTTCCGCTGTTTTGTCCTAGAGAACCTGCCGCAGCTTCTCTGCTCTGGTCATTGATAGCTGTAGTAACTTCGCTGGGTGTGATTCCGTAAGCTGCCAGTTTTGCAGGATCAAGCCATATTCTCATCGAATAATTTTTTCCTCCAAAAACATTGGCTTCACCTACTCCATTGATTCTTTGAAGATTCGGTATGACGTTGATATTCAAAAAGTTCTGAAGATAAACGTCGTCAATATTTTTGTTTTCAGAATAAAAAGAAAGGTACATTAAAGCACTTGTCTGTTGTTTTTGAGTAACAACTCCCGCTCTCGTTACTTCGCTGGGAAGTAATGGGGAAGCTCTTGCTACACGGTTTTGAACGTTTACAGCTGCAATATCTGCATTAATACCCTGTTTAAAAAATACCTGAATCTGAGCCGATCCGTCATTTCCGGCTGATGAAGTAATATAATCCATACCTTCAACACCGTTGATCTGTTCTTCCAAGGGAACAACTACGCTCTTCATCACCGTTTCGGCATTAGCTCCTGTATAATTTGCCCTCACACTTACCGTTGCAGGTGCGATGTCGGGATATTGGGTAACCGGAAGTGATATAAGCCCCAAAACTCCGAGAATAACGATCAATATCGAGATTACGGTTGATAAAACCGGTCTGTTAATAAAGTTTTTTATCATTAGAATTTCGGTTTTACTGATTGTACAAGACTATCCATGCTGATCTTTTTTTGTTTGACCGCAGTTCCCGGCTTTATAGTACCTGTTCCTGCTGCAATAATGAGATCACCTTTTTTCAGTCCTGATTTTATTAAAGCTAAATTGTCTATTCTTTCAATCACTTCCACAACTGTGTTTCTTGCGGTATCTTTTTCAACTTTGTAGACGTAAACAATACCTTGTTGTTCGTAAGTTGCACTTTCCGGAACGACCAAAACATTATCGAAGCTTTTCGGAAATCTGATGCTTCCGCTATTCCCGTTGCTCAGCATTTTTTGAGGATTTGTAAAACCTACTCTAAACTGAATAGTACCTGTAGTGGCATCTATTGAACCCGTAATGGCTTCAATTCTGCCTTTTTCTGGATAAATACTTCCGTTTGCTAGCTGTAATTCAACCATTGGAAGGTTTTTGATTTTTTCAGGAACAGATGATCCTACAGATTTTTCAAGGAAATCAAAATATTCTTTTTCATTCATAGAAAAATAAGCGAATACTTCTGAAGTATCTGAAATGGTCGTTAATGGAGACTGATCGGTTGGCCCAACCAAACTCCCCACTTTTAAAGGTAATTTGCCAATCACTCCCGAAATCGGTGCACGGATGATAGAATAATCAACGTTTGCAGCTGCTCCTTTATAATTGGCACTTGCCTGCTGTCTTGCTGCGATTGCCTGCTGCACCTGCGCCTGCGCCTGAGAAAGATTAGCTTGTGCCGTCTGTAATTGTATGTTGCTGATAATATTTTTTGCAACCAGTGGTTTTAGCTTGTTGACTTCTACTTGTGCTGCGTTCACCGCTGCCTGCGCTGCTGCAATATTTGATTGCGCTGCACCTACGCCTGCTTTTGCCGCGGCGGCGGTTTCATTTAAAGTATTGGTCTCTAAGCGGAATAATGGCTGACCTTTTGTGACATATTGCCCCTCATCTACCAAGACCTGGGTAATATAACCTGAGATCTTTGCCCGTACATCATTATTTACTCTTCCTTCTATACTTGCTGGGAAAATATCGTAACCAGTTACGTTTTTATTTTCAACCGACACCACCGGAAAAGTTTTGGGGCCATCCTGTTTCGGAGCTTCTTTTTTGCAGGCAATAAGAGAAAATGCTGCCACAGAAAATAGTATAAGCTTGTTTGTCATTTTACAGTTTATTAAGAGATTCTTTTATATTTGAAATGCTTTTGTTTAGAAGAGATTTGTAGACTTCCATCTTCTGATCATACTCTTTATCTTCTACCTTTCTGAATTGATTGAGATCGTCTAGTAATTTTAATTCATCCTGCATTTTCTGAACAATTTTTTCAAATCTGATTTTTTTATAATCATCATTAGCGAAAAAATAGCGCTTTCTTTCATCCATCTTATTGACATCAATAATCAGCTGCGAATTGAGCAATAAAGCAATATTGGTAGAGACAGAACTTTTACTTACCGAAAAAACCTCAACAAATTCATCAAATGTGATTCCAATCTTCTCAAAATCGAAAATAAGGTAGGAATAGATTTTAGAAGCCAATGGAGGAAGATTAAACAATGTACTGTAAAACTTTACAGCGTCCTGAAAAATCTTCTTATCAATTGCTATACTTTTATTCATAGCACAATAATTTGAACAAAAGTAAAAATTAGTTCGGAACTAAACGAACAAACTCAATAGAGTTTATGAATATATAGTTTCTTAGAGAATCAATCAAAATTGATTTAACCTTTTGATATTTATCAAATCAGTACTTTTTCAAATGCCTTGCGAATGCCTCCTGCAAGAAAAACTTCACCACAATACGTGTAGCCTTTTGCTTCTAAAATTTTCAGCATTGCAATATTATCAAAGTTGGTATCTACTTTTACACTTAAAACATTTTCCATCTTTACAAAATCTTCAATATAATCAAAGAGCTTTTTTACAAGGCCTTGTCCAGCAAATTCTTCAGATATAGCAACTCTGTGAATCACAACAAACTCACCATCAGTAAGCCAGGCTCCATCTATTGAACTGTAAGCCGGCTCATCGTTGAAAATAAGCGCAACATATACTGCTATTTTACCATCAACAGTCAAAACATATCCAAAGTTTTTTTCAATGTCACTTTTTACAGTTTGCTCATTCGGGTAGCCGTTTTGCCATTGTTGGCTACCGTCTATTCTCCTTCGTTCGATAGACTGCTGAATAATTTCCCATATGACGTCTTTGTCTGGTGTTTCAGCTTTTCTGAATTCAATGTTGTTATTTTGAGTCATTGAGTTTTACTTTTAAAAGATTCGGATTTTATTGATTTTCTAAAAATTTTATCAGTCGTTATTTATTATTTAATAATCTGTAATCTGATTTTTAATTTTTGATAAAAAAAACCGAAAACTAATTTGAATTAATTTTCGGTTCCGAAGTAGTAAAATTTAAAATTATGAAATTGATTTATTAATTCTTATTTTGCTGAAGATAAGCATCAATTACCTCGAATGCTTTTTTTTCATCCTGCAAATCTACCATTACTTTTAATGATGTTGCCGTTGGCGTAGTAGTAAAAGTAAGATAACTGTTTTCTACGGCATTGGTAATTTGAGCCTCTTCCAATTTTGACTTGATCAACTGAATTTCTGCAGGCTTATCACTTTCAAAAACTGATACTCTCGTGTTGCGTTCCATATAATATACATTTTGAGTATCTAAATATAGGATGTTTTTTTTATAATTCCAAGCCCAAAGTTTTAAATTTTATTAATATTGCTTTCAATCTTATCTAGCGCAATCTGAATTTCTTCTTTAGTAACGTTCAAATGCGGTCTGAAACGTATGGACTGGTCGCCACATGCCAAAATGATTAATCCTTCATCATATAAAATTTCTCTCAACTCATTTCTTTGCTCGTGCGTTGGAAGGTCTATTGCACACATTAATCCTCTACCACGTGCATTAGAAACCTTTTCAGGATATTTCTGAGCAAGATTTTGTAAGCCTTCTAATAAATATTCACCTACAATTCTTGCATTTTCCACTAAATTTTCTTTTTCAATCACTTCCATTACCAGCTGAAAACGAAGCATATCGATAAAGTTACCTCCAAAAGTAGAATTGATTCTTGAGCTTTCTCTGAAAACATTATCGGGTACTTCATCAAACTTTTCTCTGTTGGCCAAAACTCCGCAAACCTGTGTTTTTTTACCAAATGCAATAATGTCTGGTCTCACACTGAAATGTTCAAATGACCACATTTTTCCTGTGATTCCGATTCCTGTCTGTACTTCGTCAAAAATTAACAAGATTTCGTGCTCATCACACAGCTTTCTTAATTCTACAAAAAACTCATCTCTGAAATGATTGTCACCACCCTCAGCCTGAATAGGCTCTATAATGATGCATGCAACTTTATCAGGATGAGACAGAATCGCTTCGCCGATGTTTAATAATGCTAATCTTTCATTGTTGATTGTAACTTCAAGATTTTCTTCAGTAATTGGGAAAGTCAGTTTCGGATTGAGAATTCTCGGCCATTCAAACATCGGAAAATACTGATATTTTCTTGGGTCTGAAGTGTTTGTCAAACTTAAAGTATAACCGCTACGTCCATGAAATGCCTGTCTGAAGTGAATACATATTCCCGCTTCGATATCAAGACCTTTCTCGAAATTCTTTTTTGTTTTCCAATCGAAGCAGGCTTTCATGGCATTTTCAACACCTAAAGCCCCACCTTCAATAAAGAATGCATATTGTAGCTCTTGTGGTATTACTACTCTTTCGAATACCTCTAAAAAATCGGCATATTCTTTAGAATACACATCAGCTAAAGTCGGTTTGTTAATCGCCATTTTACCCAGCCAACTTGATTTTTCTAACAAATAAGGATGATTGTAACCTATCGAAGCTGAGCCGAACATTGAAAACATATCCAGAAAATTTTTACCTGTAATCGAATCATGAATCCAAGATCCGTGAGAATTTTCAATATCCATTACAAAATCAAAACCGTCTGCTAAAACGTGCTTTCCAACGGTTTGTTTTACTTTATTTATTTTTGTTTCTATTGTGTGTTCCATATCTTAAGTGAGTTATTGGTAATAAGCAATGAGTGATTAAATATCAAACGTTACTTAGAATTGTTTATAAATCAAATTTAATTCCCTGAGCTAAAGGAAGACTTGCTGTATAATTAATGGTGTTGGTTTGTCTTCTCATATAATATTTCCAGACATCTGAACCAGATTCTCGACCTCCGCCAGTTTCTTTTTCTCCTCCGAATGCTCCCCCGATCTCAGCACCCGAAGTTCCGATATTGACGTTGGCAATTCCACAATCTGATCCCGCCTGAGAAAGGAATAATTCTGCCTCTCTCAAATTCTGTGTCATGATTGCTGAAGACAACCCCTGAGGAACATCATTTTGAATTGCAATTGCTTCCTCCAGTGTTTTGTATTTAATTAAATATAATATCGGTGCAAATGTCTCATGCTGCACGATTTCGAAAGAATTTTCAACTTCTGCGATACAAGGTTTGACGTAACATCCTGATTCGTAATCTTTTCCTTCTAAAACTCCGCCTTCTACCACAAATTTACCACCCTCTTGGATACAGTTTTCAATCGCCATTTCGTACTGATTGACAGCTTGAACGTCGATCAATGGTCCTACATGCATATTTTCATCTAAAGGATTTCCAATTTTCAGCTGTCCGTAAGCTTTTACCAGACGATTTTTTACTTCATCATAAACATCTTCGTGAATGATCAGTCTTCTTGTCGAAGTACATCTTTGTCCTGCAGTTCCTACCGCTCCGAAAACCGCTCCGATGATTGACATATCCAGATCTGCGTCCTTAGAAATAATAATGGCATTATTACCTCCCAATTCAAGAATTGATTTACCGAATCTTTCGGCAACTTTAGAGGAAACCATTCTTCCTACTTTTGTTGAACCTGTAAATGAGATCAATGAAACGCGTTTGTCCTCCACTAATAATTGTCCAATTTCATGATCTGCTACCAAAACGCTTGAAATACCTTCAGGAAGATTGTTTTCTTTTAAAACTTCCATCATGATATTCTGGCAGGCTATTGCACAGAAAGGAGTTTTTTCTGACGGTTTCCAGATCGTTACGTTTCCACAAATCCACGCTAAAGCTGTATTCCACGCCCAAACAGCAACGGGAAAGTTGAAAGCGGTGATCACGCCCACAATTCCCAGCGGATGATATTGCTCGTACATTCTGTGACCCGGTCTTTCAGAATGCATGGTGTAACCGTGAAGCTGTCTTGAAAGGCCTACTGCAAAGTCGCAGATATCAATCATTTCCTGAACTTCACCCAGACCTTCCTGCAATGATTTACCCATTTCATACGAAACAAGTTTCCCTAAATCATCCTTATATTCTCTTAATTTCTGGCCCAGCTGTCTTACATATTCGCCTCTTTTGGGAGCAGGAATCATTCTGAATTCCTTAAATGCAGCCTGTGCAGATTCTATTACTTTATCATAATCTTTTTCAGATGAAGTTTTTATTTTCCCTATTAATCTTCCGTCTGATGGCGAATAACTTTCAATAGTTTTCCCGGAAGCAAAAAATTTACCTCCAGTAGAAGTTCCTTTATTTTCTGCTTTTAATCCGAGGTTTTTTAAAGATTTTTCAATTCCGAAATCTTTGATTTTTTTTGACATAAATGTTACTTTTCGTTTTGTCTAAAGATAAAAATATTTCCGAGACTGATGAAATTTTTGTGATTTAATCCTATTTTTATTTGGAATCAATCTAAACATCTATATCTTTGTAATACAAATTTTTATTTCAGAAAATGGAAATCAATAAATCTGTAAAACAACCCGAAGAGGAAAAAAAATCGAGGTGGAAAAAGATGCTGAAAAAATTCGGGATCGGCGGTATTATATTTTTTACAGTGAAAGGTATAATCACTTCAACACTTATTTATTTTTTAGGTAAAAATTTCTGGACTATTATCAGAGATTATTTTTCAGGTATTTTTCAATAAAAAAGAGCGAAAAATTCTCCGCTCTTTTCAAAATCAATCTAATTATTTATTCTTTTTTCTTCCTTCCGGAGTTAACTAAGCTTTGATTAAGTAGGTATTCTATTTGTCCGTTTACACTTCTGAATTCATCATTTGCCCATTTTTCAAGTAATTTATAAGTAGACTCATCGATCCTTATGACAAAAGATTTTTTGCCTTTTGGCGGAGTTTCTGAAGAGTTTTTTGGGTTCTGAGATTTCATTTTTCTGTTTTATTTTTCTCGCAGATTTTCATGTATTATTAAAATTTAATTTAACGCAAAATTCGCAAAGATTTTTTTACTACAACTGCTTTTAAGTTCGCAAAGGCGTTTCACTTAGCTAAAAACGTGAAGATTTAACACTCACATTATTTAAATGAACTTTCTTATCTTGATCTTTGCTTTATCCTCAACCCTAATTATACAATGTTCCTGCGTTCAGAATAGGTTGCGCTGCTTTTTCGCCGCAGAGAACAACCATGAGATTGCTAACCATTGCAGCTTTTCTTTCGTCATCTAATTCAACAATATTTTCTTCTGATAATTTTTTTAATGCTAAATCTACCATTCCTACTGCACCTTCTACGATCTTCGTTCTCGCAGCAACAATTGCGGTCGCCTGTTGTCTCTGAAGCATTGCTCCTGCAATTTCTGAAGCGTAAGCCAAATGTGAAATTCTTGCCTCCTGAATGATGATTCCGGCTTTTGAAAGTCGGTCGGTCAGTTCCTGCTCTAGAATAGAATTGATCTTTTCTCCCCCTTCTCTCAAAGTAATCGGTGCATGATCGTCTTCCAGATTATCATAAGGAAAACTCATTGCCAAATGACGAACTGCCGCTTCACTCTGCATTTTAACAAAATCAGAATATCTTTCAACATCAAATGCTGCTTTGTAAGTATCTCCTACTTTCCAGACCATTACTACTGCAATTTCTATTGGATTTCCCATCTTGTCATTCACTTTTAAAGTTTGTCCCTGAAGATTTTCAGAACGTAAAGACATCTTCTGTGATGAGTATAGAGGATTGATAAAAAACAATCCGTTATCTTTTACTGATCCTACATATTTTCCAAAGAAATTTAAAACTCGTGAATGATTGGGCTGAATGATCATCAAACCTTTCATAAAGAAGAATGTAAGAAAAAAACATATTATAGAAATAATAAGGAATGTGATGTTATTTTCTATTCTGTCATTGACACCCATAAAAAAAAGGTAGGCAGAAGCGCCAAATAATATGAGACAAATAACAAGGGCAAGATAACCTGACATCGGTTTTAAAGTTTTTTCCATGATTTTTTATTTTTAAGTGATATTAATTTGATATCATAAAATTAATTATAAATTCTGAATTTTTGAGTATAAATTTTTAATTTTTACTTTTTTCAACAATGAAATTTTATCAGATTTATTTCCTTACGCTTTACGTTCGTACATCAAAAAAACTCCCGAAAATCAATTTTCGGAAGTTTGAGATATATAAAATACTATTTATTTTTTCTTTAAAGCAACAAATTTAATGTAAGAAACTATTGACAATAACAGCATCGTTGCCAGTCCAATATACACCCAAGCCGGAACAGGAACCGGGTCACCCGCTGCGTAAGAATGCAAGCCGCTTAAGTAATAATTGACTCCAAAATAGGTCATCACCATTGAACAAAATGCAAACATCGTCGCCACGTGAAACGCCCATCTGCTTCTCAATCCTGGAACCAATCTCATGTGTAATACAAAAGCGTAAACCATAATTGAAATGAATGCCCATGTTTCTTTTGGATCCCAGCTCCAGTATCTTCCCCAAGATTCATTTGCCCAGATTCCACCCAAAAAATTTCCTACGGTAAGAGCAAAAAGTCCTATTGTTAAAGACATTTCAGAAACGATTGCCAATTCTTTCAATGTTGTATCGTTATGAATTTTAAAAGCAGTCTTATTTGAAATAATATAAAACACCAGTGAAATTACTGCGATAATCATCGATAGTCCAAAGAAACCATAACTCGAGGTAATAATTGCTACGTGTACAATCAACCAATAAGACTTCAAGACAGGAACCAATGGCGTAATCTGAGGATCAAGGGCTGAACCTCCATGTGCAAACCCCATCATGATTACAGCTACCATAAATCCTGCTGCCGGAATTAATGCATTCGAAGTGTTTCCTTTACTGACAAGTCTCATAGTAGCCAAAGAAGCTTTTTGTTCCAAATTTGGTTTTCCAAATCCGAAGTAAAACATCAAACCAGCTGAAATTCCGATCCAGGAAATA
Organism: Chryseobacterium sp. LJ668; assembly: GCF_019613955.1. Taxonomy (NCBI): domain Bacteria; kingdom Pseudomonadati; phylum Bacteroidota; class Flavobacteriia; order Flavobacteriales; family Weeksellaceae; genus Chryseobacterium; species Chryseobacterium chendengshani. The sequence continues at coordinate 3,110,416 of NZ_CP080443.1, forward strand.
AAGATGATCGCTTCATAACCGTTACTCCAAGGAGCATGACCTGAAATGAACCATCTTGCAACCAATCCCAGGAAGTGAAAGAAGTAACCCACTGTTCCAATAATTATTATTGCTTTAATGATCTTACTCAATAATTTTCTGGGTTTAAATAATTCCACAAAACCTAAAATCAACAATAAACTTCCAATGATGGTGTAAAAAATTAAAAGCTTAAAATTAAGATTCACTTCATTCATGAAAACTTCAAGATTTACTTTGTTTTCTGAGGGAACCACGCTTTTGCCCCATTTCTGCTGATATGCTGAAAGCTTTGCCAATTCTGCATCTGCTTTGCTCCAGTTGCCTGTTTTCTGTGCCTGAAGTGCTTCTGCAAAATAAGGTCCCATTACTTGCTGAGATTCCATATCCGGCTCCATCTTCTGGTCAAGCCATGAATGCCAAGTGTGATTGGGATCATTTTTTACAGGAACGATTCTCATGAACTGTCCGCTGAAAAATTCGTTAAAAATCTGCACTCTTTCGTTTATTTTGATGACCTGTTTATCATATTCTGACTGGTCTCCAGGTTTTTTACGAAAAGCCGTATTGTAATCTTCATCTAAAATATACGTCAGGTTTCCATTGGCATCTGCAGGGAAAAGATTCATCAAAGAAGTATATCCTTCTTCATCGGCTTTTGTTTTCCGTAAAAGCTCTTTTCCTCCTTTAGCATCGATTTTAATCAAAGGAACCATTGTCCAGCTCGGAGTGTCTGTATTCACGGATAAAAACCATTGGTTAGCCGTCAGATATTTTCCGTCTGTTCCTCTGAAAGCATCTTTTTTATATAATTTTCTTAAAACATCTAAAGCCTGCGTATTGATCGGAACTATTCTACCTTCATAATTCTGAACCAAAAGATATCCGAATTTATCTGCGTGATCCTTACTGATTTTATTTCTTGCAATGATTTCGTCTGGCGAAATCATTTTCATTTTCGTAAGAGGTGCAGCTACTGAATTCTGCTGTATACGTTTTTCCGGCTGACCAGCCTGTGGAGCTATTTCATGGGTATGATCATCGCCCTCTACATGTACATGTTCTCTGCTTCCGTCGGTATTACCATGTGTTTCAATTTTTTGAGCATTGAAACCGAAACTTAAAAATAAAAGTAAAATTGCTGCTGCTCTTTTCTTATTGATATCTTTCAGCATTTTATTTAATTTCCAGAAATGGGTCCCTTTCCAAAAGAACATCACAAACATTCCTCCGAATAAAAATGTATATCCGATATAAGAGATCAAAGTTCCCCAGAAATCATGATTAACGGATAAAACTGTTCCCATTCTGTCCGGTGAGAAACTAGACTGGAAGAAACGGTATCCTTTATAATTCAAGACATTATTCATATAAATTTTATAGGGCGTCTGTTTACCTTCATCAATGATCTTCACATGACTTTCATAAGCACTTGGAGATGAACTTCCGGGATAAGTTTCCATTACAAAATCATCCAGTTTCAGTGCAAAAGGCGTGTTGTAAATTTTAGGGCCGAAACCTACCATAATATTCAGACCATCCATTGTCACCTGTTTATAAGCATTTGGATTTCCTCTTTCTACGGATAAATCAACAATCTGTTTTGTTTTTGGACCCTGAAGTTCGATGGTCATTACGTCAGGAACGTTCTGATCTTTTTTTCTGTCACCTTCGAAAGCCATTAGTTTTCCTTTTCTAAGACCTTCAGGCACAACCAACTTCAATTCGTTAATCGTATACAAACTTCTCAAAACCAATGGCTGGAACTGATCTTTTACGGTAGTTCCTGTAGCCTGGGTCGCCATCGTCATAAAATTGGCGTCAACGGGAGTTTTGATTAAGATCTGTCCGTTTTCTTTTCTGAATTCGACCGCACCGTCAATGGCTCTGTTAAACGTTACCAAAGTTCCATTGATCGATTTTGTTTCGCCCGGTTTGATATAAATATTTTGTCTTCCAGTTTCAGCCGTAGAAACCAAATGAAGATATTCTGCACCATTCGGATCGGCAATTAAACTGTCTTTTTTTCTTTGCACATAATCGAGAGTCTTTACTTTAATGTCTTTACCATGGAAATCATACGTTGCATTAAAATTTTTATGCAAAGGTGACATTAAATAAGGAACATCCTGATAATCCAGTACATCTCCTTTATCTTCGATCTGAATTTTGAAGAAATGCTTATCGGTAACAATTTCATTAGAAGTTTCTCCTTCTCTGATCACCATCTGACCTTCAAAGCTTATGTATCTTGTGATGGCTCCACCTATGAAAATAAAAATAAATGAGAGGTGAAAAACCAGCACAGGCCATTTTTCTCTTCTCCAGAGACGATATCTGGCAATATTTCCAAGGAAATTTAAGATCAAAACAACCATAATCAGCTCAAACCATTTTGCTTCATAGATTAATGCTTTTGCTGTGGGCGTTCCATAGTCGTTTTCTAAGAATGTTGCATACGCCATCGAAAATGCGTAAACCAGCAATAGAACTGCCATCGTTCTGGTTGAAATAAGAATATCCTGGATCTTCTTCATGATTTTTTTTAGTTGACATGCAAAAATAAGGATGATAAAACGAAAGGGAGAGAAAAAAAGCTGTTTTTTGTCATCAGAGGGTAATGAAATCGTTATTTTGAATGATTCTTAATAGCTTATGAATCATTTTTGAAATGTAAATTATTGGCAAACGAATACAAAAAACCAGACTTGTTTTGGTGAAAAAAAATAATGACAATATTAAAAAAACACTAAATTTGCCGAGATTGACATTATGGAAAAGAAAACACAAAAACCACAGACCGAATCGCCCGAAAGAGGCAAAATTTTATCGAAGCCGCGCATCTTTTTCGGATTGACGTTTATCGTTTTTTCAGGAGTTCTGGCACTTTCTTTCATTTCATATTTAATGAACTGGAAATCAGACCAAAGCCAAGCCGGAACAATGCTTGATAAAAGCATACAGTCTTCCAATATTTTTGGAAAGCTGGGTGACTGGCTGGGCAATATTTTTATTTTTGAAAGTATTGGTGTTGCCTCATTTATTGTTGCATTTCTCTTTGTGGTTTTGGGGACAATGATCCTGAAGAAAAAAATCTTTAAACCTTGGATGACTTTCGGCCATTCTTTATTCTTTATTTGCTGGCTTCCTATATTTTTTGGTGCCATCACAAAAGGTCAGGGAAGTGCGGGAGTTTTGAGTGGAGTCTACGGATACCAGATTATGGATTCTTTGAATGCAATCATCGGAAGTGTAGGCCTTTGGCTGGTTTTGGCAGTAAGTATTGCTTTGTATTTTATTCTTGAATTTAATATGAGACCCAGCTCGATCAAAGCAAAATTTGACGAAATCAACGAAAATACAATCGGCAGAGTACGATCTATGATGCCGAATTCCAGTGAAAGTTTCGAAGCAGATGAAGAGCTGGAAAACGAAGTTCAGGAATTCCCTTCTAATATTACGGTAACTGATCTTTCTGAAAGTAATAAGACTAACGAAATTTTGAAATCTGTCAATGAAAAACAGACTTCTGTCAATGTAGAAACGATTGTTACGCCGAATCACACTTCTTTTGAGGAGGATAAAAAAGATTTTTCTTCAGTAACTTTAGATTTAAATACAAAACCTGTAATTCCCGCTATAAAACCTGAGCAAGCTTTTGACATTGAGCCTGCAGCAGACGGAATTAAATTTAATGTTGAAGTTGCTCCGGCTGTAGAAATTTTAAATGATTCCGAAAAACAATCAAATGAACTGGTTGAAAAGCACGGCTTATACGATCATCGATTAGATTTGGCTAACTTCCAGATGCCAACTTTAGATCTGTTGAAAGATTACGGAAATGAAGAGATTTCAGTAAACAAAGAGGAATTAGAAGAAAATAAGAATAAAATTGTTGGTTTACTAAAAAACTTTAACGTTGGAATCGCTGAGATAAAAGCGACTATCGGACCAACAGTTACATTATATGAAATTGTACCTGAGGCAGGAATCAGAGTATCTGCAATCAAAAAACTTCAGGATGATATCGCACTCAATCTTTCGGCTTTAGGAATCAGAATCATTGCCCCCATGCCTGGAAAAGGAACGATCGGAATTGAAGTTCCGAGAAAAAACCCTACAATGGTTTCAATGCGTTCGGTGATCGCTTCGCAGAAATTCCAGAATACGGATATGGATCTTCCGGTGGTATTTGGGAAAACAATTTCTAATGAAGTCTTCATGGCCGATTTATCAAAAATGCCACACCTTTTAATGGCGGGTTCTACCGGTCAGGGAAAATCGGTGGGTATTAATGCAATTCTGACTTCCCTACTCTATAAGAAACATCCGAGTGAATTGAAATTTGTAATGGTAGATCCTAAAAAAGTAGAACTTTCATTATACTCAAAAATTGAAAGACATTATCTGGCGAAACTTCCGGATTCTGATGATGCCATTATCACAGACACCCATAAAGTAATCAATACATTAAATTCGCTTTGTGTAGAGATGGATCAGCGATATGATTTGCTTAAAAATGCTTTCTGTAAAAACTTAAAAGAATACAACAAGAAATTCAGCGAGAGAAAGTTAAATCCTGATAACGGACACCGGTATTTACCATACATCGTTTTGGTGGTTGACGAATTTGCAGATTTGATCATGACTGCCGGTAAAGAAGTTGAACTTCCTATCGCAAGACTAGCGCAGCTGGCAAGAGCAGTCGGAATTCACCTGATTGTTGCAACCCAGAGACCTTCCGTCAACGTAATTACGGGAATGATTAAAGCTAATTTTCCTGCAAGAGCCGCTTTCAGAGTAATTTCAAGTGTTGATTCAAGAACGATCTTAGATTCTCCGGGAGCTGATCAGCTGATTGGTAAGGGTGATATGCTTTATTTTAACGGAAATGAAATTTTAAGACTTCAGTGTGCATTTATTGATACACCAGAAGTTGAAAAACTTGCAGAATTCATTGGCGAACAAAAAGGATATGCTTCTGCGTTTATGCTTCCTGAATATGTAAATGAAGAAGCAACAAGCTCGGTAGGATCTTTTGATCCGAATGAAAAAGATCAATTATTTGATGATGCGGCGAGAATTATTGTATCTACACAGCAAGGTTCTACTTCAATGCTTCAGAGACAATTAAAATTAGGATATAACAGAGCCGGAAGAATTATGGATCAGCTTGAGGCAAGCGGTATTGTGGGAGGATTTAATGGAGCTAAAGCAAGAGAAGTTCTGATCAGCGATTTGAATTCTCTAGAGCAGTTTTTAGAAGATTTGAGAAATTAATGTAATTAGTGATGAAAAAATTATTGTATTTTTTATTTTTAGTTTCTCTTATTAGCTGCTCTACTGTACAAAATTATACGAGTAATGAGCTAAACCCAGAATATTACCGTGAAAAAAATCTAACATTTCAAACAGGTGCACAAATCATTAATATGGAAGGTGCATATGTAGGAAATGTCGCACAGCCAGATTTTAAAGAGACTTTTGCTGCAGCTGTTTTAGAAATGGCTGAAGAAACAAAATTAAATTTAAAAACCGGAAGTTATCCTGATTCGAATATAGATGTAAAGGTTTTAGAAGCAAATTGGGACTTTAAATTGTCAAGTGCTGAGCTTATTACCAAAATCAATTTTCACACAAGTTTTGGGAATTATGAAACTGTCGGAAAATTTAAAAATGCAGGTGGCGGTTCTGAGAGAAAAAATTTAAAAAATTCTTTTAAGAATGCGATCTACAACTTTTTGATGGAGTATCAGAAAAGGAAATAATCAATAGTTGGAACAATTTTTGGAAGACCTGCGAAGTTAAAAAGGAATTTAACTTTAGACATTGCAAAGTGTCTAAAGAACAGTAAAAGTAGAAAATCATGAAAAAAATAATTTCAAAAATAATATTTGGAAGTTTTGTAATCGGAAGTATTGCTTTTGTTCAGGCACAAAAAATTGATGCCAAAGCAAAAAAAATACTGGATGATGTGACAGCAAATTATAAATCTAAAAAGAATTCATATTTCAAATTTGCCTTTGGAAGCGGTATTAATGGAACCGTCAACAAAAACGAACCCGGTATTTACTATACAGCCGGAGATAAATACAAATTGAAGATCATGGAAACCGAGCAGATTTTCGATGGCAGCAAGATCTATAATATCAATACAGAAGATAAGGAAGTGACGGTAGCCAAGCCTAATGAAAGCTCTACAATGTTCTCTCCAATCAATTATCTTACATCGTACAGAAAAGATTACAACGTTTCTTATAACGGAAAAAAAACCATAGACGGTGTAAGTGCAGATTTCATTAAATTGACCCCGGTAAAAGCAAACGGATTAAAATACATCTATATTTATATCGATGGTGCAAAAAAGCAGATGCTTAAATTAGAACAGCACGGAAACAACAAAGACATTGCCGTGATCGCCATCAAAGAATACAAAGAAAACCAGCAATTAGACGCAAATATGTTTGTTTTTGATAAGAATAAGTATAAGAATTATCTTGTCACAGAATTATAATTCTAAATATATATAAAATTTAAAGCCACAAGGGAAACTTTGTGGCTTTTTCATTAATTTTGGCGAATGTTTAAAATATTAGACCGATATATCATTAAAACCTTTTTTGGTCCGTTCTTTTTTATATTCAGTGTATTGTTTTTCATTTTCATTGTAAACATTGTCTGGATTCAGCTAGGGCAGTTTATGGGGAAAGGTCTTACAACGTTACAGATCATGAAGCTTCTTTTCTATTTGGGAGTGAACGTTGTAAGTATGGTATTGCCTTTAACGATACTTCTGGCAAGCATCATGTCCTTCGGGGAATTTGGTGAACGATACGAACTTGCCGCCATGAAGGCCGCCGGAATCTCTTTGACCCGAGTAATGATGCCTCTTTTGGGAGTCGTTACCCTAATGGCCATAATACTCTATTTTTTTTCAAACAATATCATTCCAGACTTCCAAAGGAAAGCCAAAAATATGCTTTTCAATATTGCTCAGACCAAACCTGCTTTAAATTTTACACCTGGGCAGTTTATTGATCAGATTCCCGGCTATATGGTAAAATTTGATAAAATTGAAGGTGAAGACGGACGTAAGCTCGAAGGAATATTCATTCATAAAAAAGCGAGTACTTTCGAAAACCAACAGTCTATAGTCGCAGAAAAAGGAAAATTCGTAACGCCTGCAAACAAAAATTATTTACAACTTGTATTATATAATGGCTATGTGTTTGAAGACAGCTATGCCGGAAAAGCTGAAAATGTAAGGTTAAAGCAACCCGATCAGGCAATAAAATTTGACACATTGGTTTCTCATTTCGACATTAGTGAAATTATCAATAAAGCGATTGAACAGGAAAGAATAACTGAAGATTACCGATTTCAGACTTTTAATGAATTGTTTACCACAATCGACAAAACTAGAAAAGACAATACAAAATTGACGGAGAATGTAGGTAATGAAGTGCTGTCGCAAACCAGTTCAGTCGTAAGTTATATGGATAAAAACAAAGCGAAAGCTCCTGTAAAATCACAATATAAGTTTGACACCATAAAAAAAGATAAAAAGCTGGAAATGATCTATAATGCTCACAGCAGACTTGATAATCTTAAATCCACACTTGATTCAAAAGATGAAGAGCTTAAACCAAGCGTAAAATATTTTAATAAAGTTGTTATTTACCAGCAGAGAATTATCTCTTATTCATTTACCTGTATTATATTTTTTATGATCGGCGCAAGTTTAGGATCAATCATTCGAAAAGGAGGCATGGGTGTTCCAGTTATCGTAGCCATCGTAATTTTTATTGTATTCTATGTAATTAATGTAGGTTTCGAAAACGTTGCCTGGTCCGGAAAAATGAGTCCGTATCTTGCGGCATGGCTTCCAAATATCATCTTATTCCCGTTTGGAGTTTTAATGACTTATAAAGCTCTTACAGATTCTCAATTATTTGATTCAGAAAAATATAAAGCGTTCTTTAAACCACTTACAAAACTTTTTGTAAAAGATAAAGAGCATAAACGTTATCAATAAACAAAAATCCGGAAACAAGTTCCCGGGTTTTTTAGGCTTAACTAATAATTGTTATATATTAGGATTACAAAAAAAAATCTCATATTTACGAACTAAATTTTAATTATAAATTCTATGAAAAAATTATTACTTATTGGGCTTTTCGGGCTATTTTCATTAAATGCATATGCTCAGGAAGAAACTACATATAATGGTGAAAAATACGGATACATTGTTGACAAATCCGGCAAAAAAATAGAAGGTGTCGTGCATTTGAACGGAAGTTATTCCAGTCCGTGGCAGAACCAGTCGAAGGTAAAGTTTGCTGCAGTCGCCGATATTGATAAAGTAAAAAACAAGATCAAGTTTAAAACTTATGATGCAGATGATATCAAAGAATATATGCTCTATGATGGTGATACGCCGAGAGTTTTTGAATCGATCAAGTACACCAATAAAAGAGAAGCGCTGAACAGTTCTGATAATGCTACCGGTTTAGGTGCAGGTATAAAAGCATTGAATAATCTTTCGAGAAATTCGCAATTTGCAGAAATTGTAATGGATGGAAAGATTAAGGTATATAAAATGTACGGCTACCCAACCTCTGCTGCAGCCTACAATTCGGAGGAGAATGAGAGATTAAGAACTTCACCAGATTATGTATATTCAAAAAAAGGAGGTAAAGTGGAAGATTTTACTCCTGCAAAAGTAAAAATTGCTATTGCAGACTGTCCATCTACAAAATCTAAAGCAGCTAAAGGCGAATATGGTTCTTTAAAGAAAGAAGAAAAGCAAAGATCAGGTCTTGGAAAATTCATCAGAGATGAGATCAAAAACGCAACGGTTGATAAATTATCAATAGTCAACGAAGTCATTTATGATTATAACGAAAACTGTAAATAACTAATTTCAGCATAAAGAAAAAACAACTGCTTTTGTAGTTGTTTTTTTATGCATAAATTTATTTCTATCTTTAATTTCAGCAATCTAAAATTTTAATTATGAAAAAATTACTTTTTATATTCTTGATCACCATTGGCATTTCTGCTTCGGCTCAACACACTGAAAAAGAAAATTATATCAAAAAAGAAAGCATTGGCGGAAAATTGGATTTTTCGAAAAAAGTAGAAGCAAAATACGGTGATGCACCATCTATTCGTTTTGGTGACCTACTTTATAATAAGAAAGATTTTGCCATTTTACTTTGGGCTGCAAATGTTAGAAATTTTGGTGTACAATCTTTTGAGCATGCAGCGGAAATATGGGAAGAAATTTATAAAAGAAGTCTGACCGAACCTGAAAAAAAAGCTTTAAAGACAGGATTTGAAGCTAAATTTTAATACTCTGATATTTTATCGCACATTTTTTGTTTGAAGAACATTAGATCTTAAAACTGCTATAATGAAGAATCTACTTTTAATCTCTTGTGCATTTGTAGTACTTTCCTGTAAAAAAGAAGATAATAGAACTGATCATTTTAAAAATTCAGACAGTTTATTTTCAAAAACAAGCGGAGATTCTCTACAAATAAAAAATAATTTAAATTCAGTTGAAGAAATTAAAAAAGAATACAATGTGGTCAATTCAAAATTGATCGCGAAAAAACTTGACTCTGTAAGTTTTGATTACGAATGTGAAGAACGATCAGGAAATGTTGTCTACTATTCTGAAAACGGAGTTTTAAAAGTGATGAAACACTTCAATGCAGACAGTCATTTTTCTTCAACGGAAAATTATTTTGTGAATGATGGAAAACCTTACTTTATTTTTCAGCAGCAAACAGTTTGGAGCTTTGACGGCGGTACATCGGAAAAACCCGAAACTAGAGATGACATCACTGAGCAAAGATATTATATTGCTGAAGGTAAACCGATTCAATGTTTGGAGAAAAAATATACTTTAAAATCAAGCTTAAAAAACAATTCCAAATCTGAAAATATTGAGAATAAAGAACTGAAAAACTGCTCGATTGATGAATTGCAGAAAACATTTGATCTGCTCATGAAAAATAAAGATCAAAAAGGCAAAATCAATTGTCTCTAGAAATAAAAAGTGGTTTCGAATTTATCGAAACCACTTTTAGTATAATTTAAAACTGAAAATTACACTTTCATAATTTCAGCTTCTTTCGTCTTAAGATGATCGTCACAAAGTTTCACATGCTTGTCAGTAAGCACCTGGATTTCTTCTTCTACACTTTTTATAGCATCTTCAGAAATACCCTCAAGTTTCTTTAATTCTTTGATCCCGTTTTGTCTTGCGTTTCTCACAACAATTTTAGTATCTTCGGTTTCTCCTTTAGCTTGTTTGGCTAGCTCTCTTCTCCTATCCTCTGTCAAAGGCGGTACATTAAGGATAATATTTTCACCATTATTGGAAGGCGCAAAGCCTAAATTTGAATTGATGATTGCTTTTTCTATAGCTCCAATTGCTGTTCTATCCCAAGGTTGAATAGAAATGGTCATCGCATCGGGCACAGAAACGTTAGCAACCTGATTAAGAGGAGTCGGAGCACCATAATACTCTACCATCACATCCTGCACCATATTTGTAGACGCACGTCCCGCCCTGATTCTTTGAAATGCATGATCCAAGTGCTTTATAGCTGCTTCCATATCATGTTTTACAGATTCTACAATAAGATCTAATTCTTCCATTATATAATAAAAATTTGAAAGGTTACACATTTTTTTAGCAATAAGTAATGAATATTATTTCTTTTTACTTTGCCTTTTATTTTTATTTATTTTAAATATTCACTAAAGTTCCGACAGATTCTCCTTCAACAATCTTCACTAAATTACCATCCTTATTCATATCAAACACAATGATGGGCAATTTGTTTTCATGGCTTAATGTAAATGCCGTCATATCCATTACCTTAAGATTTTTTTCAAAAACTTCGTCGAAAGATAGGGAGTTGTATTTTACTGCATTTTCGTTTTTCTCAGGATCGCTATCGTAGATTCCGTCTACTCTGGTTCCTTTTAATATAACTTCTGCATCAATTTCTATAGCTCTTAGAGTTGCTGCAGTATCTGTGGTAAAATAAGGGTTTCCTGTACCCGCCCCGAAGATCACTACTCTACCCTTTTCAAGATGTCTTACGGCTCTTCTTTTGATGAATGGTTCAGCGACTTTATCCATTTCGATGGCAGATTGCAGTCTGGTTCTGATTCCGGCATCTTCTAGAGCACCTTGTAATGCCATTCCGTTGATAACGGTTGCAAGCATTCCCATATAATCACCCTGTACCCTATCCATACCTTTTGCAGCACCCGCAACACCACGGAAAATATTTCCTCCTCCAATGACGATAGCAATTTCACAGCCAAGGTCTACTACCTTTTTGATTTCCTGAGCGTATTCCATCAGTCTTTCGGTATCAATACCGTACTGTCTGTTCCCCATCAATGCCTCACCACTCAGTTTTAGAAGGATTCTTTTATATTTCATCTTTAAATTTATAATAGTTTTTTAAGGTTTAATTTCCTCGGAAATTAACTTTGCAAATATAATCATTATAAATATTGAAAAAAGAAAATATTTAATACTAAATAATGGAGTAAATATTTTGATAAGTACGAAAAAGGATTATTTTTGCATTAATTAATTACTGATTTGAAGAAAGTTCTAATTTTTTCACTATTTCTTTCGGGAATTGTTTCATTTGCTCAAACTGGAACAAACGTATATCCGTTTCTGAATATTCCTGTTTCTGCAAGACAGGCTTCTTTGGGTGGTGATGCTATCACAGCGAGAGATCATGATGTTTCTTTTGCCATAGCTAATCCTTCTTTGCTAAATAAGGAGTCTGACAAACAGCTTTCTGTAAACGCAACAGCATATCTCGCAGATTCAAAGTACGGAACGATTGCCTACGCAAAAGATCTTGATAATGGTCACATGGTTACTGTGAACGCACGCTATATGAGCTACGGAAATATCCCGAGAACCGATGACAGCGGTTTTGAAATGGGAGAATTCTCAGCTTCAGACGTTGCCGTTGGCGGTGGATATGCTTATCAGTTTGAAGAAGACTGGACGATTGGCGGTGGGTTGAATTTTATTACTTCAAAAATCGACACCTATACTTCTTCTGCATTGGCAGGAACGTTGGGCGTTACTTACCATCCAAAACAAAGTAAAGAAGTAGTTTCTGTCGTATTAAGAAACTTTGGATATCAGCTAAAATCTTTCAATGGTGATAGAGAAAATTTGCCATTCAGAATAGATTTGGGATATACAAAAATCTTAAAAGCCTTTCCTCTTGCAATTACAATTACTGCACACGATTTACAGGAATTCGATATTTCATCTGAGCTCAATGTCAACGGACAGGAAGTGAATATCGGAAGAAAGATTGCCGATCACTTTTCTTTAGGAGCAGAGCTTTTTCCTGAAAAAAGTTTCAATTTTAGATTAGGATATAATGTCAGAAGAGGAAACGAACTAGCTGTTGCCGATCAAAGAAACTTCTCCGGACTTTCTGCAGGCTTCGGACTTAAGGTTTCAAGATTTCGTATTGATTATGCGCATGTGAGATACCATAATTCTTCGAATGTCAACCAAATCGGAATTTCAGTCGATCTTAGCGGTCATCAGGGAGAATAATCTCATACTTTAAACCTAAAAAATTTAAGAATATATTTGATATTTCTTGAATTTTCAGAATTTTTTTTGAAATTTGTAGTATGAAAAAACCAGTGATAGCGATTGACGGATACTCATCAACAGGGAAAAGTTCCATATCAAAAATTATTGCCGAAAAGTTAGGAATTGTACATTTAGATACAGGAGCTCTATATCGTGGTATTACCTGGTTTGCCCTGCAGAATTGTGTAAATGACGATGAAACTATCAATCTTTCTGAGCTTTTTAATTCTTTTCCCCTCATTGAGCTAGAATTTAAAAATGATGGCGGCGAACTGGTATTATTTCTCAATCATATCAATGTTTCAAAAGAAATCCGCTCAAATGAAGTATCAAAAAATGTAAGTTTCATTGCAAAACAAAAAGAAGTTAGAGATTTTCTTATGGAATCTCAGCGCAATCTGGCACAAAAAGGCGGAATTATAATGGATGGCAGAGATATTGGCACTGTCGTTTTACCCAATGCCGATTTTAAATTTTTTCTCACTGCCAGTATTGAAGAAAGAACTAATAGAAGATACCAGGAATTGCTTCATCTCGGAATTGATACTGATGAGCAGCAGGTGAAAGAAAACCTTATTGCCAGGGATAAAATCGACAGTGAGAGGGAAATTGCCCCGTTAAAACAAGCCAACGACGCAATAGTAATTGATAATACGATGCTTACAAAGAAAGAGACTATAGAAAGCATCCTTGCATATGTAAAAAAATAACAATTTTATATACCAAATTTGTCATTTGGTATATAAATTGTAAGATTGGAGGTATAAATATTTATTAACCATAATTAAAAAAACAAAAAATGTCTAAAAAAGAGAATAATACAGCGGGTATTTTAGCGGGACTTCTTGCAGGTGCAGCAGCAGGAGTGATTTTAGGAATGTTGTATGCTCCTGAAGAAGGTAAGGAAACGAGAAAAAAAATTAAAACAAAAGCGAACGATCTGAAAGAAGAAGCTAAAAACAAATACGGTGAAGTTTCTGAAAAAGTAAAAGATCAGTACGGAAATATCTCTACTACCTTTAAAGAAACTGCAAGTAACGTAGCTCATACCGTAAAAGATGGTTACGATAAATATAAAGATCAGATTGTTTCTAAGACTACTGATATCGTAAAAGATGTTGAAACAGGATTGAATGATCTGAAAGGATAAATTCATTTACTAAAAATGATAAAAGGAACTTTGACCATATTAAAGTTCCTTTTTTTGTAACTTTTAAAAAAAAACAATGATAGAAACTATAAAAGAATATGCATCGAAGCGAATTGACCTTCTGAAAATAGAAGCCACAGAAAAATCATCAATATCTGCTGGAGTTGTTGCCTATCTCGTTACTTTATTAGTTGCTTTTGCTTTTTTTATTATCCTTTTTAATTTTGGATTGGCATTTTTTATAGGTAAACTATTGAATAATACTTCTTATGGATTTTTAATTGTAGCAGCATTTTATTTGCTAATAATGATTATAGTTATTACATTTAAAAAACGAATTGTAAACATGGTCGCAAATAAAGTAATCGAATTTTTAAATCACTAATTTATGAGCAGAAATTACGAAAGTCTGGAAGAGTTAAGAAGAAAGAAAAAGCTTTTAAAAAGTGAAATACAGGATTTGGAAGGATTGCTGACTTTCAAAAACACCAAAGAAAGTTTAAGTGCATTCACCAATGGCCTTACAGATCAGTATCTGAAAGAAAAAATAGATGAAGACGGTGAAGAAACAACGGTTCTTAGAAAAGATGTCATTGCAAAGCAGTTAACTTCTGAGGTGAAAGATCTTTTTCTAAACAGAAATGCAGCAATGGGTTTAGCCGGAAGTGCATTTAAAGGTGATGCTTTAGATACAGTTGTCAAACTTGCAGTCACTGCTTTTGTTGCCAACTATGCAAAGAAAAATATGCGAAGTTCAAACTGGAAAAAGAAAATTCTTGGAGCAGTGTTGATTTATGTAGCACCAATGGCTTTAAAATTCGTCAGAAAAAAATTGGAAGCTTATCAAAAAAGCAAAAGTGTATCCAGTATGGAGCAACTTATTTAAAATTAGTTATTGGAAATTAGATGTAGTTTTTACATGTTGTATTAAACCGATTCTAATTTCTAGTATCTAATCATTTTGGTTAGAATATATCTGTCCTAAAATAATTCCTGCTGCCATAGAAACATTAAGGCTTTCTGTAGATTGCGATTTTCCAAATCTTGGGATTGAGATTTTCTTTTGTAGTAATTTTTCTGTTTCAATCCGCATTCCTTTACCTTCGTTTCCTAGAATCAGATTAAGTTTTTTAGGTTTTTTAAACGAATAAATATTTTCACCTTCCATATCGGTTCCTATATTTGTATTTTTAGTTTCGGACAGAAAATCGACCAAATTACAATACACGATATTTACTCTCATAAAAGACCCCATACTCGCCTGAATCACTTTTGGGTTATAGAAATCTACTGTATCTTCACTGCAAATAATCTGTTCGATCCCAAACCAGTCTGCAAGACGTATCATTGTTCCTAAATTGCCAGGATCCTGAATTCCGTCTAAAACCAATTGAATGCTTTGATCTTCTAGTTTTAAGTCTTGTTTTAGTTCACAAACTGCTACAGAATCTTTGGGATTTTGAAGAAAACTAATTTTTTTTAGTTCATTTTCAGTAATTTGGTGCAAAACAGTATTGTCAAAATCTAAATTTTGAAGATTTGTAGAAAATATTTCTTTAATTTTAAAGTTAGAATTGGGAAGTTCGGAAATGATTTTATTCCCTTCTACCAAAAACAAATTGTATTTTTGCCTGAACTTCTTTTTATCTAAAGACTGTAAAACTTTTATTGTATGAGCTGTAAGCATTTTAAGAATTCTCCTCAAAAATATTATAAAATTCTATCATTTGCAACTGTTATTGGTGTCCTTTACGCTTGCAGTACGACAAAAAAGGTTCCCGATGGTGAATTTCTGCTCACAAAAAACAACTTTAAGTTTGAAGATAAGAAAGAATTTTTTGATGATGAATTAAAGAATTATGTACAGCAAAAGCCCAATAAGAAACAGTTTCTTTTCATACCATTGGGACTTCTGCTTCATAATGCTGCAAACCCAAAATACGATACGCTATTCAGCGAATATCTGACCTATCCAAGCGAGATGAGAAATCAAAAGCTGAGGGATTCCTTATTCGTTAAATATAATATGCAAAGCAGTGTGGGTAAGAGTTTGTTGTGGGACAGGATTTTACACAATTTTGGAACGCCACCAGTAATTTTGGACCAGACAAGAACTGAAAAAAGTGCTCAATCAATTGAGAAAAGGATGACCTACAGAGGATATTGGGATTCTGAAGTAAAATTTAAACATGATCTGGATTCTACAGCAAAAAAAGCGGCAGTTACCTATTTTATTAAACACAATAGCCCTACATACATTAAAGATTATTATTACAACATTCCTGATTTGGGAATTAAAAATATCTATCAGCAACAAATTAATGAAACACTCGTAAAATCGGGCAAAATTCTTGATCAGACCGTGCTTGAAAAAGAAGTTACAAGACTCAATGATTTGATGCGCAACAGCGGATATTATAAGTTTAATAATGGTAATGATGAAGTTGGTTTTATTGCCGATTCTTTAAAAAGTAGAAAACAAATTCCTTTAACGCTTGAAATTCATAAAGATTCTGCAGATTCTCCATACAAAGTGGCTACGATTGGAAATATCGACGTTGCAATTGTAGATGAACCAAGTGATTTCGGTAAAAAAACGGTGAAAGATAGCCTCAGAAGAGTTCGTTTTCATAAAATGAACGATAATTATAAGACCAATGCGCTTTGGAGAGCAATTATTATCGACAATAAATCTGTTTATAATCAGAGAAAACTTGATTTAACTAAACGGAATTTTATTGCCATGAATAATTTCAGCATTTTAAAGGCTAAAGATTCCCTCAGACAAGGTGGAGCAGCAAAACCTAACGACAGCATCATCGATGTCTTATATCTGCTTAAACCGCTCCCAAAATATGAAGTAAAAGTAGGAACAGACATTAACTATTCTCAATTACTAAATTTGGGAATTTCACCTTCGGTTGATTTAACTACACGAAATGTTTTCAAGGGTGCAGAGAACCTTTCAACAAGTGTTTCGGGTACATTTGGTTCAATAAGAAATCCTAAAAATTTAGACAAAAGAATTTTAGCCTATGAAATATCCGCACAGGCAGCACTGAATTTCCCACGTCTGCTTCTGCCATTTGATTATTACAAACTGATCCCCAAAAGATATACTCCTACTTCTTCTATCGTCTTAGGAACGTCAATTCAAAATAATATTGGTTTGGGAAGGGTGAATTTCAATACGGGCTTAAATTATTTTGCAAACGTAAATGATCAGTCATCTCACAGACTGACATTATTTAATACATTATTTAGTTTAACTAAAAATAAAGACAATTATTATGATTTCTTCGTTAATGATGATGCAGTTAGAAGGGCTGTTTTTGATGATTATTTTGTTTACAATCCACAATTACAACAACAGTTTCTATCTGGTGCATTGACGAGAGATCAGGTATCTGAACAGATTATTGCAGATACAAATTATATATCAACACTAGATCCGGAAAGAGGAAACAGAATGGTTGAATTTTTAGGTACATTAGTCAATAAAGACAGGCAGACCCAGGATGTTATCATCTCCTCTTTTGTATATAATTTTATCTATAACGAGATCGGGAAAAAAGATTATCCTAATGCATTTTACTTTAACGGAAAAGTAGAACTGGCCGGAAATATTTTAAGCGTTTTCAATCAGAAGAGAGATGACGGTGGAGGAATTATTAGAAGCCCGGAAAGAACAATTTTTGGGATTCCGTATGCACAATTTGTCAAATTTGATTTTGATGTTAGAAAATATTTTAAATTCAACGGAAATCAATCATTAGTATTGCGTCAGTTTATCGGATTGGGAATTCCCTACGGAAATTCTTCTTCAATGCCTTTTGTGAGATCTTATTTTAATGGTGGTTCAAATGATATTCGTGCATGGGTGGCATTCGGAGGTTTAGGTCCCGGAGGTTCACAGGTTGACGAAAGAGTTCGTACCTATTTAATGGGAAATATCAAACTGACAACCAATTTAGAATACAGGATTCCATTTAATGACATGTATGAAGGTGCGATTTTCACCGATATCGGAAACATCTGGAATACAGATAACAGTGGATTTGGTGACCAATTTAAATTTAACAAATTCATCCGTGAAATGGGTGTTGGCAGTGGTTTCGGGTTGAGAGTAAATGTTGCTTATATTACATTAAGAGTAGATTTAGCCTATAAAATTTACGATCCGAATCAACCTGACGGAGAAAGATGGAGATTTAATCAGTTTCAGCCTTTGAAACCTACACTGAATATAGCATTCGGATATCCTTTCTAATCTGGAGAAATGCCAAGAACAAAATAAACTACAGCGACCACTCGGGCAATAATTTCTCTCGACTGGTTTCTGTAGAAACTTTCGGGCTTGTTGACATCCTGAGCATCAAATCCCAAAGCATTCATATTGTTGTTTCTGGCAAAAAATAAGCCCCGAAGATTGTGAAATCCTTGTGAAACGATAATCACGTTTTTCTTTTTGTAAACATCTTTACAGCGCAGAATGCTTT
Organism: Chryseobacterium sp. LJ668; assembly: GCF_019613955.1. Classification (NCBI taxonomy): domain Bacteria; kingdom Pseudomonadati; phylum Bacteroidota; class Flavobacteriia; order Flavobacteriales; family Weeksellaceae; genus Chryseobacterium; species Chryseobacterium chendengshani. The sequence goes on from NZ_CP080443.1 coordinate 3,128,753, forward strand.
TGTAGGTATTGAATCCTTTTGGATCTTCAATGATGATATCTTCGGGCACACCTTCCTGATAAATCAGATAGTTTTTCATGGCTGCAGGCTCATTATACCCTTGGCTTTTTTCACCGCTTACAATGATTTTTTTTATCTTTCCGTGATGATAAAGCAGTGCCGTGGCATCCATTCTTTTGGTAAAATACGGATTGGAAACTCCCGATTGCATTCTTGGAGAAGTCCCCAGAACCAAAGCCACTTCCCTTGGAGGAATTTTTGAAATTTTATTGTACGTTCTACCGTTGGTAAGACCAAAAACCCAGATATTCGACAAGCATATCAAAAGAAAAAACAATTCTATTGATGAAATAATAAGTTTAAATATGTTCCGGATGATTCTCAATTGAAATCAAAGTTAAGCTTTATTTTCTTAGTTTTCGCTATCGACATACAGGCCAGAATTTTTCCCTGGGCTTCCTCTTTTTCTGTTAAATATTCATTTTCTAAGAGCTCAACCTCGCCTTCTTCCAAAGTACACTCACAGCTCCCGCAAATTCCGGATTTACAGGAATAAGGTACCGGGAAATTCTGAACCAATAGCTGCTGCAGAATTTTCTCTCTATTATTGGGAAGTTCGGCCTGATATTTTTTACCTAACATTTTAAAATCTATCTGCACATTTTCAATCAGAGGAGATTCTATTTCTACAGGATAAATATCATCATTAAATTCTTCAAAAAGCTCAAAATGAATATTTGCTTTTCGGATCCCGTGATGATAACATGCATTGGCAAGCGTTTTAATCATCTCCCCTTTTCCGCATATCAAAACTTCATCTACCGCATCCCAGATGGTGGCTTCTTCATCGGTATCATCCAAATGCAGAATCTGATTGATAATTAAATTCAGTTTTTTGGCATCCAGCCTTCCATAGAAAAACCGATCAGGTGTTTTTTCCTGTGAATAAAAATAGAATATATGGAGCCTGTTATTATATTGTCGTGCAAGATTATCTAATAACTCACGGTAAATAAGCTCTTCAGAGTTTTTATTTCCAAAAAATAAAAACAATCTTGTTCTTGGTTCGTTATGAAGAATATTTTTGAAATGACTCAATATAGGTGTGATACCGATTCCTCCGGCAAAACCGACGATCGTCCGAAATTCACTCGGTTTTGAAATCAGTGTAAATCTTCCGTTTGGCACACTCACTAGTAGGTCATCACCAACTTGATAATTTTCATATAACTGAGAAGTTGCACCATCGGTGGAGCCCACTTTAATGCCCAAAGATATTTTTTGCTCGTACGGAGCCGAAGTCATTGAATAGTCGTTAATGATTTCTTCGCCGTGGGATTTGAATTTTATACTGACAAACTGACCTGCTTCAAATGTAAAAATTTCCTTTAGATTTTCCGGAATCTCAAGCTCCAGCGAAAAAGTATTTTTGGTCAGGTCTTCCTTTTTAGCTATTTTTAACCAGTGAAACTGCGTGAGTTTTCCTTTATAGATTTGTTGTTCCATACTTCAATTCAAAAATAGAGAAAAAAATATTACAATATTAACCTTAACGCAATTTTCTTGCCTTCAAAACCAATGAGAAATACCAATCGTATATCTTATTTAACAATAGAATATTTACTTTATGAAAAAGTTACTCTTATCTGCATTTTTAGCTGCCACCCTTTTTAGCTGTAAAAAAGAGGCTGAAAAATCGGAAAATACTGCAGTTATAGATTCAATTTCAAATAAAAGTCCGGAATCTGTTCCCGCAGCTGTATCACTAAAGGTATTAAATTCGCAGCAAACAACAGATTTTCTTCAGACTAAAAATGACACTTTATATGTAACCAATTTCTTTGCAACCTGGTGTGGGCCTTGTGTAAGAGAAATTCCACATTTTAAAGATAAGATTTCAGAATTAAAAGACCAGCCTGTAAAAATCACATTTATCAGTTTAGACACTAAAGAAGTCTGGGCTTCTGAAGTTCCCGTTTTTGTAGATAAACTGGGTATCCGTAACAACACCATTCTTTTAGATGGCAGCCAGCTGGATGAAAAGTTTTTTAAAAATAACTTTGAAAAATGGGACGGCGGAGCAATTCCGTTTACCTACATGAGAAAAGGGGACAAAACTGATGAATATTTAGGGATGATGACTCCTGAATTATTAAATTCTAAAATTGATTCTTTTCTTAAATAATTTTTAGAGTTTTTAATGTCAAAAAAATTTAAAATCCTGTGTTTATTATTAATTATCGCAATTGTAATTACGGCGGTCATTAATCTGAACACAGGATTTTTGCATTTAAATCTTACGGATTTTTTGCAAGATTCTGAAAATGGACAAATCGCTGAAATTAGAATCAATAGGGTGTTGGTCATGCTTTTAGCAGGAATTTCCATCCCAACTTCGGGTTTTCTAATGCAGGAATACTTTCAAAATCCTCTTGCCGGTCCGGATATTTTAGGCATCACTTCGGTTGCAAGTTTATCTGTCGCATTTTATATTTTTTTTTCGCACAGCATTTTACTTCCTGAATTTTTAAAAAACAGCTTTTTAAGTTTATCTGCGATTATCGGAAGTTTACTTCTGATGTTGGTTTTACTCTCAATGTCCAATAAATTTCAAGACAAATCATATTTAATCATTTTCGGATTTTTGGTTTCGGCGTTTGCAGGAGCAATCGTTTCTCTTTTGCAGTTTTACGCTGAAAATCAAAGTCTGAAAAACTATATTTTATGGTCTTTTGGAGCTAATAATATGGTTTCTAGAAATCAGATTATCGTACTATCAATTTTAGTCGGGATTGGATTATTTTTTTGTTTTAAAACCATCAAACCTTTAATAGGAAATTCTTTAGGAAGTTCTTATGCACAAAGTTTAGGAGTTAATTTAAATCATTTAAAAATATTGATCATTGTGACTTCTTCACTCTTATCTGCTTCTATCACAGCTTTTTTAGGGCCTATCTTATTTATCGGAATCATCGTACCTCATTTCTGCAGATTGATTTATAACCCTGCAAAACTTTGGCAACAATGGATTTTGAATATGTTTTTAGGTATGCTTATCATGCTGCTCTTTTCAGTTGCTGCTGAAAAAACGCAAATTCCTTTGAATGTAATAAGCTCCATATTTGGAATTCCGGTGATTTTGATGATGCTTTTGAGGCAGAATAAAGCGTAAAAATTAATTATAAATTATTAATTTTAAAATCTCTCGCTGATTTGGCAGATTGCACAGATGATTGAGAGTAATTTTCATTATTAATTTGAAAATAAAACGTTTAATTTGTCATTCAGAAGGAATCTAAATTAAATTTGTGGAGATGTTTCTAGTATGACAAATAATAAAATGAGAATCAGAATATCACAAAAACAATTAATTATTGCAAACATATTTTTGTTTGTAGTAAGTTTTGCAATTCTGGAATATTCAAGAATGTTTAGAATGAGCTTGGATAAACATTGGATTTACTCTTATGGTCATAATTGGTGGTTCATGGTTGCAATGCCTTCAGCATTTTCGGGATCATTAATTTTAGGAATTTACAGCTTATGGAAAGTTAAAAACTATAAATTTTTATATTTTATTTTTAGCCTTGTTCCTCTTATATTATTTATAATACTTATTTCTATTTAAATATGCTCCTACAAATCAACCAAACAAACATCGGCTACGACAAAACTTTAATTTCAAATGTAAATACACATTTGAATTTAGGTGAGGTATGCCTTTTGATTGGTAATAACGGTGTAGGAAAAACAACCTTAATCAAATCAATTCTTCATCAAAATTCTTTATTAAAAGGAGAAATTTTAATAAATAACAAAAATGTAACAAAACTTTCGGTAAAAGAGATCGCTGAAAATGTTGCAGTTGTATTTTCAAAATCGATAATTCCACAGAATTATACTGTTGAAGACCTTATTTCATTAGGAAAATATATATATTATCCTTTTTACTTCGAGCTCAGAGAAAAAGACAAGCAGGAGGTTAAAAAAATTATTGAAGAATTAAATTTAAATGAATATAAAGACACACTTCTCAAAAATCTTTCAGACGGAAATCTTCAAAAAGCATTTATTGGAAGAGCCTTAACGCAGAATTCTCCTATTATCATCTTAGATGAACCGACAACTCATCTGGATGAAAAAAACAAATTAATTATTCTTAAAACCCTGCGAAAACTAGCCAAAGAACAGAATAAGCTGATCCTTTTTTCATCCCATGACTGGAGATTGGCAAAAGAATTTGCTGATAAAATGTGGTATGTAAAAGATACACAATTGTATTCCGGAATTGTAGAAGATGTTTTGATTCAGCATGATGAACTCACGAATGCTGCCTTATTTCAAATCAATGATAAATTTGTAGCTCCACAGATCTCAGCACCGCGAGTTCACAAAGAAATGTTATATTCTCTCCTTCAGAAAAATTTCCAAAAAGATCTCTCTCATCTTAATTTTGATTTTCAAAATAGATTTTGGATGATTTCCTACAATAATTCGGAGCAGCAATGTGAATCTTTTGAAGAAATCGTCAAATTTATCAAGAAACTACATTAAATTTCATTATTCATTAAGTATATCGCATACTATGCATGCATAGTATTATGCTAATCATACAATTTAAGTAATTGATTATCTGATTATTAACAAATTTTAATGTTAATAAATACTATGCATGCATAATATTTACTAAATTTGATAAAACGATTTGCAAAAATATGATGGATAATAATAAAGAAAAAACGGAAAATGTCGACCTTATTTTGAAGCAGACCTGGTTAGCTGTTTCAAAAATGTATACCGAGCTTGCGCAGGAGCATGATTCTACCGCAGTTCAGGCACTTACTTTATTAAAAATTGATCCAAAAGAAGGTACCAGAAGTACCAATCTTGGTCCTAAAATGGCTATCGAGCCAACTTCCCTCACCAGAATTATCAAACTTCTTGAAGACAACGGCTATATCTATAAGGAAAAAACCACCACAGACAAAAGGGAGGTGATTATAAAACTTACAGATAAAGGTTTGAACTCAAGAAACCTCTCAAAAGAAGTAGTTGTTAACTTCAATAAAAAAGTAATGGAGAAAATTGCTCCAGAAAAGCTGGAAACCTTTAAAGAAGTAATGGTTGAAATTATGAAGATCGCTACCGATATCAATAACAGAAAATAAAACTAATAAAATTCAAGACCAATAATAAAATAAATATAATCTAATGAAAAGACGAATCAAACATGTTACTGTTTTAGGTTCAGGAATTATGGGAAGCGGTATTGCTGCGCACTTTGCCAACATCGGAGTGCAGGTGTCTCTGCTCGATATTGTTCCTTTCGAACTCAGCGAAGCAGAACAGAAAAAAGGTTTGACCAAAGATGATAAAGCGGTAAGAAACAGAATCGCTTCTGAAAACTTTGAAAAACTGAAAAAAGCAAGTCCGGCTCTGCTCTATTCTCCAAAATTTGCTGAAAGAATAACAGTCGGAAATTTTGATGATGATTTACTGAAAATAAAAGATACTGATTGGATTATTGAGGTGGTAGTTGAAAAACTAGACATTAAAAAATCAGTTTACGAAAAAATTGAACAGTTCAGAAAACCTGGAACTTTAGTTTCATCTAATACTTCTGGAATCCCGATTAATCTATTGGTTGAAGGAAGAACTGACGACTTCAAAAAATATTTTGCCGGAACGCATTTTTTTAATCCGGTAAGATATCTTCCTCTTCTGGAGGTGATTCCAACACATGATACAGATCCGGAAATTGCAGATTTCTACATGAACTACGGAGCCAAATTTTTAGGTAAAACAACCGTTTTAGCAAAAGATACACCTGCGTTTATTGCCAACAGAATTGGGGTTTTCTCAATGATGGATTTGCTTCACAATGTTCAGAAATTAGGTTTAAATGTTTCTGATGTTGATAAATTAACAGGTCCTATTATTGGTCGTCCAAAATCTGCAACATTCAGAACTGCCGATGTTGTTGGTTTAGATACTTTGGTAATGGTTGCCAACGGTGTTCGTAACAGCGGTGCTGAGGCGAATGATTTCAACAATGTTTTCTCACTTCCTGATTATATTCAGAAAATGGTAGATAACAAATGGTTGGGATCAAAAACCGAACAAGGTTTCTATAAAAAAGTGAAAAGTGCCGATGGAAAATCTGAAATTCACGGATTAAATCTGGATACGTTAGAATACGAAATGCAAGGAAAATCTTCTTTTCCGACTTTAGAATTAACTAAAAATATTGACAAACCGATTGACAGATTTAAAGTTTTAATTGGCGGAAAAGATAAAGCCGGTGAGCTTTACAGAAAATCTTTGGGAGCATTATTCGCTTATGTTTCTCACAAAGTTCCTGAAATTTCTGATGAAGTGTACAAAATTGATGATGCAATGCGTGCAGGCTTCGGATGGGAAAACGGGCCCTTTGAAATTTGGGACGCAGTTGGAGTTCAGAAAGGAATTGAATTGGCTACAGAAGCTGGTTACGAAGTTTCAGACTGGGTGAAAAATGTTGAATCTTTCTATAAAATAAATGAGGATGGACAAAGTATTTTCGTTGATAAAAATTCAGGAGAATACAATAAAATTCCTGGACAGGATGCCTTTATCATTTTAGATAATATCAGAAAAAACAAAACACTTTGGAGTAATTCAGGAGCTTCTATTGAAGATTTGGGCGATGGAATTATCAACTTTGAAATCCGTTCTAAAATGAATTCTCTTGGAGGCGAAGTTTTAGATGGATTAAACAGAGCGATTGATTTAGCTGAAAAAGAATATGACGGATTAGTTATTGGAAATCAAGGTGCCAATTTCTCTGTAGGAGCAAATTTAGCGATGATTTTAATGATGGCCATCGAACAGGATTGGGACGATTTGAATATGGCAATCGCTTATTTCCAAAAATCGATGATGAGGGTTCGTTATTCCTCAATTCCTGTTGTAGTAGCTCCTCACGGAATGACTCTTGGTGGAGGTTGCGAAATGACCATGCACGCTGACAGAGTTGTCGCAGCAGCAGAAACTTATATCGGATTGGTTGAAACCGGAGTTGGTGTCATTCCCGGCGGTGGCGGAACGAAAGAATTTGCTTTGAGAACTTCAAGAGAATTCCACAGTGATGATGTGAAAAACAACAGACTACGTGAAGCATTCATGAATATTGCAATGGGTAAAGTTGCTACGTCAGCGTACGAAGCATACGATATGGGAATTCTTGAAAAAGGAAAAGATGTTATCGTAGTAGATAAAAAACGTCAAATCATGACTGCAAAAATGATGGCGAAAAGTTTGGCAGAACACGGTTACACTCAACCCATCGAACAAACCGTAAAAGTTCTTGGAAAAGATGCTCTAGGAATGTTCTATGTTGGAACGGATCAAATGTTAACCGGAAATTTCATCTCAAAACATGATAAATTAATTGCTGATAAATTAGCTAATGTTTTAGTTGGTGGAAATCTTTCTGAACCTACTGTTGTGACTGAACAATATTTATTGAATCTTGAAAGAGAAACTTTCCTTCAACTATGTGGTGAAAGAAAAACTTTAGAAAGGATTCAGTTTATGTTGCAGAAAGGAAAGCCTCTTAGGAATTAGAATAAATGAAAAAGCGAGATATGACATTTCTAATTTGGGGAAGTCTGTTACTTATTAGTTTCACAACTCTTTTACTCTTCTTAAAATTTAAGGATACCAATGTCTTGGGTTCACTTGGGACAACAGGAGACTTTATTGGAGGTTATTTAGGAACTATTGTTTCAATTTTCGCCACATATCTAATTTTTATAACTTATTCAAGTCAAAAAAAAGAACTAAAGTTACAACGAGATTTATTTTCACAACAAAAATTTGAAACTACCTTTTTCAACATGCTTAATGTTCATAATGAATTAAAAAAGAATTTATTTTTGGATTATAGATTAAAAAGGGTTACTGGGGATTCTGCAGAAGAAGATTCAGAAAATATGCGAAAATTCGGAGTAGTTAAATACGGTTACTTAAACGGATTTGAAATTTTTGAATTCTTGAGAAATGATTTTACAAAATTTTACAGAGAGTTTCATATTCACGATGCAGGAGTATTTGATGATCAAATTAATTCAGAATTAGTAATCAAATCTTTAAAAGAAAAATTTGATGAAGACGATAATTTTTTTAAAAATTTAAATGAAGACAGTTTGAATATTAAACCTTCATTGGCATACATTGATGAATGGGATGAAAACAATAATAAATTAGAAACTCATAAAAATAAAATTCTATATCTGTTCAGTTTATATTTTGATAATTATCAAGAAATAATTAGTCATTATTGTAGAAATGTATATCACATATTAAAATTTATTCGAGAAAATGAAGAATTAGAATCAAAAAATTATAGTGACAAAAAAATGGCTTATAAAAAATACAAACAATATGCAAACATTTTTCAATCCCAACTAAATCTTAATGAACAATTTTTGTTATTCTATAACTTTATTCACTTTAATCAAGAAACACAAAATGAAACATATTGGACTGTTAATTTAGTAAATCATTATAAGTTTTTAGAAAATATTGGAATTAAAAATTTAATATTTAAAAAACATGAAGAGTTTTATAATTTTCAAATTAAGGGCTCAGATAGAATTATTTAAAAATTTTAAAAAATTAAAAAAATGTCAAAACAAGCATACATCATAAAAGGGTTCAGAACCGCCGTTGGAAAAGCACCAAAAGGTTCACTCCGCTTCACGCGTCCCGACGTAATGGCAGCAACAGTGATCGAAAAACTGATGGAAGCCGTTCCGCAGTTAGATAAAGACAGAGTTGACGATTTAATCGTGGGAAATGCAATGCCGGAAGCTGAACAAGGCTTAAACGTTGCCCGTTTGATTTCATTAATGGGATTAAATACCGACAAAGTTCCCGGTGTTACCGTCAACAGATATTGTGCATCAGGAAGTGAAGCGATTGCGATTGCTTCAGCAAAAATTCAGGCAGGAATGGCAGATTGTATCATCGCAGGTGGAACAGAATCCATGTCGTACATTCCGATGGGTGGTTATAAACCTGTTCCGGAAACGGAAATCGCAAAAACCAATCCCGATTATTATTGGGGAATGGGTTACACTGCAGAAGAAGTTGCAAAACAATTTAATATTTCTCGTGAAGAACAGGATCAGTTTGCGTTCGAATCACACCAGAAAGCTTTGAGAGCGAATCAGGAAGGGAAATTTGCCAGTCAAATTGTTCCAATTCCTGTAGAATATAATTTCTTGGATGAAAACCAGAAAATGCAGACTAAAAAGTTTGATTTTTCTGTAGATGAAGGTCCGAGATTAGATACCTCTTTGGATGGTTTAGCTAAATTAAAACCTGTTTTCGCCAACGGAGGAAGCGTAACTGCAGGAAACTCTTCTCAAATGAGTGACGGAGCAGCTTTTGTTATCGTAATGTCTGAAGAAATGGTAAAAGAATTGGGTCTTGAACCTGAAGCAAGATTAGTAGCTTATGCTGCAGCAGGTCTTGAACCAAGAATCATGGGAATGGGACCAATTTATGCAATTCCAAAAGCTTTAAAACAGGCAGGTTTAGAATTAAAAGATATAGAATTGATTGAATTAAACGAAGCTTTCGCATCACAATCAGTTGCAATTAAAAAAGAATTAAACTTAAATCCTGATATTCTGAATGTGAATGGAGGTGCAATTGCTTTGGGTCATCCACTTGGCTGTACCGGAACAAAACTTACCGTTCAACTTCTTGACGAAATGAGAAAACGCGGAAACAAATACGGAATGGTTTCAATGTGCGTTGGAACTGGGCAGGGTGCAGCTTCAATCTTTGAACTTCTATAAAATAATTTTGAATTTTGAATTTTAAATTTTGGATTAATGCAAAAGGAAAATTTAATTAAAGAAAAGACATTCAATTTTGCATTATCAATTATTGAGTTATATAAAATATGTAAATCTCAAAATGAATTTATTCTTTCAAAGCAATTATTGAGAAGTGGGACTTCTATTGGTGCAAATGTTCAGGAAGCTTTAGCTGGATTTTCAGAAAAGGATTTTCTTCATAAAATGTCCATAGCTAGTAAAGAGGCAAGAGAAACTCAGTATTGGATTGATTTATTATCACAGTCTCAATTAGTAAAATTTGATGAATCAAAATATAAAACAGATATACAAAGTATTGTAAATATTTTAACATCAATTGTTAAAACACTTCAAGTAAAATTGAGACCGAATGTATAATTCAAAATCCATAATCTAAAATTCAAAATTATATAACTAAATTTTAAAATAACAAATCATGAGTGATACACTTAATAAAACATTAAAAGGTGGTGAATTCCTTATCAAAGAAGTTGCTGCAAACGAAATCTTCACTTTAGAAGAACTTTCAGAAGAACAAAAAATGCTTCGTGATTCTGCGAAAGAATTTATTGACAGAGAAGTAATACCGCATCATGATCGTTTTGAGAAAAAAGATTATGCATTGACTGAAGAAACCATGCGCAAATTAGGCGAAATGGGACTTCTTGGAATCACCGTTCCCGAAGAATATGGCGGCCTTGGAATGGGATTCGTAAGTACAATGCTGGCTTGTGATTACGTTTCAGGAGGAAATGGCTCATTAGCAACGGCTTACGGAGCACACACAGGAATCGGAACACTACCTACTCTTCTTTACGGAAGTGAAGAGTTAAAAAAGAAATATCTTCCGGATCTCGCTACAGGAACAAAATTCGGAGCATATTGTTTGACTGAGCCAGATGCTGGTTCAGACGCAAACTCAGGGAAAACAAGAGCAAAATTGTCAGAAGATGGAAAACATTACATCATCAACGGACAGAAAATGTGGATTTCAAACGCCGGATTTGCTGATACTTTTACATTGTTCGCTAAAATTGATGATGACAAAAATATTACAGGTTTTGTGATCAACCGTTCAGAATTGGAAGATCCAAACAGCTTAACTTTTGGTGAAGAAGAGCATAAATTAGGGATCCGTTCTTCCTCTACCCGTCAGGTTTTCTTTAATGATATGAAAGTTCCGGTAGAAAATCTTTTAGGCGAAAGAAACAACGGTTTCAAAATCGCTTTGAATGCTTTGAATGTTGGAAGAATCAAATTAGCCGCTGCAAATCTTGACGGACAAAGAAGAATTTTAAACCACTCTCTGCAATATTCCAACGAAAGAAAACAATTTGGGGTTTCTATCTCAACTTTTGGTGCCATCAGAAAGAAATTGGCAGAAATGGCAACCGGAGTTTTCGTGAGTGAAGCAGGTTCTTACCGTTTAGCAAAAAATGTTGAAGATAAGATTGAAGAATTGGTTTCCGGAGGAATGAATCATCAACAAGCTGAATTGAAAGGTGTTGAAGAGTTTGCTGTAGAAGCTTCTATTCTTAAAGTTTTTGTTTCAGATCTTACTCAGGTTACCGCCGATGAAGGAATTCAGATTTATGGTGGAATGGGATTCTCGGAAGACACTCCAATGGAAGCTGCATGGAGAGATGCCAGAATTGGACGAATCTATGAAGGAACCAACGAAATCAATCGTCTTTTGGCCGTAGGAATGCTAATTAAAAAAGCAATGAAAGGTGAATTGGATTTACTTTCTCCGGCAATGGCAATTTCTAAAGAATTGATGGGAATTCCTTCATTTGAAGTTCCTGATTATTCTGAATTGATGAGCGAAGAAAAAGCAATTTTGGCAAATCTTAAAAAAGTATTTTTAATGGTTTCCGGAGCTGCACTTCAAAAATACATGATGGATATTGAGAAACAACAGCATTTATTATTAAATGCTTCTGAAATTCTTAACCAGATTTATATGGCGGAATCAGCAGTTTTAAGAGCTGAAAAACATTTTTCAGCAGATTCTGTAGAGGTTGCAATGGCTCAGCTAAATCTTTATAAAGCTATTGAGAAAATTATTTCCGGCGCCAAAGAAGGAATTATTTCTTTCGCTGAAGGTGACGAACAAAGAATGATGCTTTCAGGGTTGAGAAGATTTACAAAATATACAAACAATCCGAATGTAGTGGCTTTAACAGAGAAAGTAGCGGCACATTATATAGAAAAAGGACATTATTAAATCTTAAATTAAATTTGCTTTATTAAAAAAACCTGACAGACTTCCAATCTGTCGGGTTTTTTATTTTAAATATCTTAAGGATCAACTGATCTCTCGTATTGTGCACAAAAATTTTCTAAAAATATTAAAATTAAAACTCCAAAAATTTGCGTAGTTAAATAACTACATTTATATTTGTAGTCAAATAACTACATAAAAGGTTATTTTTAATTTAATTCAAATAAGTTAAACAGATGAATCTTAGAAGAGATGTTTTTCAGGCAATTGCAGATCCTACGAGGAGGGCAATTCTTCTCCTGGTGGCAAGCCAATCGATGACAGCAGGTGCAATAGCTTCCAATTTTGATACCGCAAGACCGACTGTTTCAAAACATTTGCAAATCCTTACTGAATGTGAATTATTAAAAAAAGAACAAAATGGAAGAGAAATCTTGTATCATCTCAATCCGAATAAAATGAAAGAGATTTCCGAATTCATAGAGCCTTTTAGAAAAATGTGGGATGATCGTTTCAATACATTAGAATCTGTAATGAAAAGCCATAAAAATACCAAATAAAATGGAACTAAAAACCAAAATCACAGCCCAAGATGATAAGCAAGAATTGATAATTACAAGAGTGTTTGATCTTCCTGTGGAATTATTATTTAAAGCTTATGAAGAACCTGAAATAGTAGAACAATGGATGGGAACGAGAGTAGATCAACTAGAGAATAAACCGCATGGAAGCTGGCGTTTTGAGACTTCGCATCATGGCAAAGTTGTATTTTCTGCCAATGGAGTTATTCTTGAGTTTGTTCAGAATGAAAAGATCACACGAACTTTTGAGATGGAAAACAGTCATTTTCCCGTTCAGTTAGAATTTTTTGAATTTGAAAAGATTAATGAAGAAACAAGTCAACTTACAATGCAGATTGTTTTTAAATCTGTGGAATTCCGGAATCAGCTATTAAAAATGCCTTTTGCTCAAGGTTTAAGCATGGCTCATGATCGTCTTCAGAATTTAATTTTAGATTTAAAAAAATAATGAATCATGAATCGAAATAAAATAATATATTGGATAACAACCATTTTCCTTTCCATTGGGATGTTGGCAGGCGGTGTACAACAAACTTTACAGGTTGGCGGCTACAATGAGATTGTATCTAAACTTGGTTATCCGTTATATCTTTTAAGCATTCTCGGCGTATGGAAAATTTTGGGAGTCATTGTCATTCTGCTTCCGAAATTGCCTCTAATAAAAGAATGGGCGTATGCAGGATTTTTTTTTGTAATGACAGGAGCGGCCATTTCACATTTTGCCGTTGGGCAACCATCTACGGAAGCTATTCCATCAATTGTTTTATTGACGGCCACTATTATTTCATGGCTTTTCTGACCATTAGAAAGGAAATTAGTTTCTTTAAAATTTTAGAATATGAATACAGACGCAGAAATATTTTTTGAAAATGCTAAAAAATGGAATCATGAATTTGATCTATTGAGAGAAATTATTCTTGAAAATAAATTGCTTGAAGAAGATTTTAAATGGATGCATCCGTGCTACACTTTTCAAGGGAAAAATATAGTTTTGATTCATGGGTTTAAAGAATATTGCGCATTACTTTTTCACAAAGGAGTTTTGTTAAAAGATGCTGCAAATATCCTGATTCAACAGACAGAAAATGTACAATCTGCAAGACAGTTGCGTTTTAAAAATCTTACAGAAATAGAGGAAATAAAATCTTTAATAAAATCTTATATCAGAGAAGCTATTGAGATTGAAAAATCAGGTGAAAAAGTAGCAATGAAGACGGTTAAAGATTATTCAGTTCCCGAAGAATTTAAACAGATTTTAGACAGTGACATAGATTTGAACAAAGCTTTTTATTCCCTAACGCCGGGACGTCAAAAAGCATATTTATTTCATTTTTCTCAAGCCAAACAATCAAAAACCCGGGAAGCAAGAATTAAAAAATATTTTCAGAAAATATTAGACGGGAAAGGAATTGATGATCAAAATTTTAAAATCTTCTGACTCCTGAACCATCTAAAAAAGAAATTAAAAAATATCACTTTTTTAGAAATGAATAATTTTAAAATTGTTGATAAATAATTCTAAAAACCGTTTGTTTTTTTGAACTGTTTTATATTTTTGTAGTCTATTATTGAGTAATGACAAAAGAAGAACTTTTACATAAAGCCATCAGAATTGCTGATAAAGCACATAAAGGTCAAAAAGATAAATATCATGCTCCGTACATCGCTCATGTAATGCGTGTGATGGAATATGGAAAAACAATGGACGAGAAAATCGTAGGAGTTTTGCATGATGTTGTAGAGGATAATCCTCAGGATTTCAGTATTGAATATTTAAGGAATGAGGGATTCCCTGAATATATTTTGTACGCAGTAAGCTGTCTAACAAAATATGATCCTGACGAAGTATATGATGATTTTGTCAAAAGAACCGAAAGATCTCCTTTAGCAGTCGCTGTTAAATTGAATGATCTTCGCGATAATATGGATCTACGAAGAGTGAACCGTGAGCTAAGTCCTAAAGATATAACGCGGTTTAACAAATACCTGAAAGCTTATCGCTATTTATCTGAAAAATATTAATCTGCCCCAGGGAAATGGTAGGTTTTGGTTTCCTGATCTTTCGTGCCGTCAATGTTGATATTCAGGGCTAAATAAATGAAATGGACATTTTTATTTCCTTTTGCATCAAACTCACGCTGCCAAAGATAGCCGCTTACAATTCCAAAATTTTCATCAGCCTGATATCCGAAGCCGCCATAAAGTCTGTTTCTGGCAAACGCAGGTTTTGTAGGTGTTACAAAAAAGACTTCATCGTAAACATTGGCAAATAAGGTTCCGGGTCCAATTTTTTTTGCATTCAGAGGCACCGAAATATTTAGACGGTAACGGTAACGCATTCTCTCAGAATTTTTATCAGCTTGAGGCTCATAAAACCATGATTTTTCTATTCTAAATCTGTTTTCAAATTTTACGATCCCTTTTTTGACATCAATAACATCCTGCAGCCAAACCCTGAATTCTTCTTTGTTGATAGCATGATCTTTATAAGTTGCATATCTCCCCAAACCGACAAAAGGTTTGTGGTTTTGGGTAAGATTATATCCTAAACCACCTTTTATTTCGTAATAATCAGGATAGGTATACTCTTCGATACCTCTCATCTGTCCTTCCGCATACAAGAAAAATTTCGGATGAAACTTATAGTTCACTGTCAACGCATTAAATGAGGATATATGTTCCTGAGCAAAAAAAAGATTCATCATCAAAACAAAAGCAAGACCTGTAATAAGTTTCATCCAAAAATTTTTGCAAAAATAACTGATTTAATGTTTAGTTCATATTAAGTTTACTTAATATTAATATTGTAAGTAAAACCAATGTGAAACCATCTTTGAGGCATCGGAACACCAAAAGTTTCTGTATAATCGGAATTGGTCACATTATTAATTAAAGCATAAATAGAAAAATTATCTTTATTAAAGCTTATTTTTTCATCCAGAAGATTATAGCTTCCTAAATTTACCCGTTCGTTGTATCTGTAAACTAACTCGTTTGTAAAATTTTTCAGAAATTTCGTTTGCAATTTCGCAACGAACTGATGTTTCAGATTATCAAGTACATATCTTGAATAACCTTCATTAAATTGTTTAAATTTATTATCTAAAAAAGTATAACCTAAACTATATTTCACCCAACCAAAAACTTGGTGATCAAATTCAGCTTCAATACCTTTTATTTCAGTATCTCCAACGTTTTTAGCGTACCAAACCGGATCTTGTAAAGAATTTTTCACCCAATCGATCGCATCTTTGGAGCCCCGGTAAAACCCACTGACCTTTGCTAATATATTTTTATTCTGAAACTGATATCCTACCTCTGCATACAATGCGCTTTCAGGAAGAAGTTCAGTATTTCCCTGTTCTGTTTTACTGGTATAATAAAGGTCTGTAAAAGTTGGAACACGGTGTACTTTCGAAATATTTCCGTAAATTTTATTGTTCTCAAAGAAAGAATATCCTACATCTAAACCCGGATAAAAGAAATTTCCTTCATTAGAATAATTTGCCCAGGAAATTCCAGGTGTTATATTTAATTTTTTATCCAACAAAGAAAAATGATGCTCAAAAAAAACCTGAGAAACAAATCGTTCCCTGTGACCCAAATTGTTGCTTGCTAAAAACTCTTTTCTCAACTCAATACCTAAACCGGTGGTACCTAGATTTGAAGTGTAACTTGAATTCACTTCTCCACCCACGTTGTTTCCGATATGCATGTTTCGGTAAATCTCAGGCTTTTCCCTGTTAAAAAGATACATATCCTGTCCTCTTCTCCAGTAAACATTTGAGTTTAATTTAAATTTGTCGAAACTTTGCTGGTAAGCCAAACTTACAATAGAAGCCTGAAGTTCCTCATATTGTTCTGTAGCATTGGGTGAAGAATAAAAACCGTTGGCTCCGAATTTTTTTTCAGAAATACCGGCTTGCAATCTGATGCTTCCGTCTTTTATTTTTAATTGATTCTGATAGAAAACATTTCTCATTTCAAAATCAGTATTGTGTCGGTAACCTTCTGAAGAATTTGTAGTCGCCTGTAAAAGATTAGAAAATTTTTCATTTCCAAAATTGGCATTTAAACCAAGCCCATACGTTTTGTAATCGCCTGCCTCCGCTCGTATTTTTACTCTTTTACCCGGATTTGCTTTCGTAATGATGTTAATAGCTCCTGCATATGCATTCTGTCCAAAACGTCTTGCTGCAGGACCTTTAATTATTTCAATCCGCTCAACATCTTCAAGATCTACGGGAACATTCAGCGAGTTGTGACCGGTTTGCGAATCATTTATTCTAATTCCGTTGAGAAGCAAAAGAACCTGCTCAAAAGAGCTGCCGCGGAAGCCAATATCACTTTGAACTCCATTTGCTCCTCTCCTTCTGATATCCATTCCAGGAATTTGCTGAAGAATTTCATCGATACTTGTTGCAGGTGAATTCAAAATATCTGCTCTCGTAATGACAGAAATATTTTGATTGGCATTTTTATAAGGAGTTGAAATAAATTTTCCCTGAATTTCTATAGAATCAATTTCTGAAGTTTTTTCCTGAGCATTCAGACTGTAAAATCCGCTGAGGAAAAAAGCTGCAAGCAGTTGCTTTTTCATATTTATTTTAGTTTTATTTAAAGCTTCCAAAATTAGAAGACTTTATCAAAACCAAAAAATGATACATATCATAAAAAAAAGACACAGTATTCTGTGTCTTTTTTTGAGGGCATTACGGGAAAATTTTATCTTTTGGTCATCAAATATGTAATAAAGTGTTTAAACAGTGTTTTCATATTTTAGTATTTTATGGTACATGCAATTTACATATTATTTAAACATAAAGCAATATGATACAACTAAATACATTTATTTTTTCGTAAATATATCTCACAGAATTGATAATTAGTGACTTAAATTTTAACATGGTCTAAAAAAATGTTAACAAAGTGAATTATTGTACGAAATTTAAACCATAAGAACTTAAAATTATTTTGAATTTATGATGCGTAAAAGTCATATTATGATCAAAATCGCTCTAAAATTACTTCGAAAATTCCGATTTAAAATTCGTATTTTTGTTAGTCTTAATTTTACTATGACTCCAATTACAGAAATAGATATAAAAAAACAGGTTTTCGTTAAGAATGCTCATCTTAACAATCTGAAACACATTGATGTATTAATTCCTAAAAATAAATTAATTGTCATCACAGGAGTTTCCGGCAGCGGAAAATCTTCACTGGCTTTTGACACGATTTATGCTGAAGGTCAAAGACGATATGTGGAAAGCCTGAGTTCGTATGCCCGTCAGTTTCTAGGCAAACTAGAAAAGCCTAAAGTTGATGACATTAAAGGTTTGGCGCCTTCGATTGCAATTCAGCAGAAAGTAATCTCATCAAATCCTCGCTCCACGGTAGGAACTTCTACAGAGATTTATGATTACATGAAGCTTCTCTTTGCAAGAATCGGTCGAACTTTTTCTCCTGTTTCGGGTGGGGAAGTAAAAAAAGATTCGGTTTCTGACGTCATTGATTTTATTAAATCAGCAAAAAGTGACACCGCATTTCTATTGACGGCACCTTTAGATTATGACATTGAGAATTTTACTGAAAATCTAAATATTCTGAAGCTTGCAGGTTTTACAAGACTTGAAGTCAACGGAAATGTTGCAGGAATCGAAGATTTGGAAAGTTTCGGGTTTACTCCTGAGAAAACAATGGTCATTAATCTGGTAATCGACCGTTTTTCGTATGAAGATGATGAAAATTTTCTTCAGCGTTTGGCAGATTCCATTCAAATGGCTTTTTATGAAGGACGTGGTTATTGTTCGTTAAAAAATATAGAAACCGGAGAAAAAAGAGATTTCTCCAACAAATTTGAGCTTGATGGGCTCGAATTTCTGGAACCGAATGTTCATTTTTTCAGCTTTAATAATCCTTACGGAGCTTGTCCGACCTGTGAAGGTTATGGTAAAGTTATCGGAATTGATGAAGATTTAGTGATTCCGAACAAAGCATTATCTGTTTTTGAAGATACTGTAGCTTCTTGGAGAGGTGAAACGATGAGCGAATGGAAAAAAGATTTCATTAAAAAAGCAAAAGACTTCCCTATTCATAAGCCCTATCATCAATTGACCAAAGAGCAGAAAAATTATCTCTGGAAAGGTGATGGAAGCAAAAATTTCCCTTCGTTGAATAATTTCTTCAATATGCTTGAGGAAAATTTATATAAAATTCAGTACCGCGTAATGCTGTCCCGTTATCGTGGAAAAACACTTTGCCCTACCTGTGAAGGTCTGCGTTTGCGTGAGGAGACTACTTGGGTCAGGATTGACGGACACAATATCCAGTCGATGATTGAACTGCCTTTGGATGAACTGTCACCTATGATCAGCAGTTTAAAACTGTCTCAGCACGATAAAGATATTGCTAAAAGATTGTTATATGAAATCACTACACGTCTAGAGTTTTTACTAAAAGTCGGTTTAGGATATTTATCAATTAACAGAACATCCAACACGCTTTCCGGCGGGGAGAGCCAGAGAATTAACCTTGCAACGAGTTTGGGAAGTTCGTTGGTGGGTTCTATTTATATTTTGGATGAACCATCGATTGGATTGCACTCTCGTGATACAGAAAACCTGATTGGCGTTTTAAAAAATCTTCGCGATTTAGGTAACACCGTTATTGTCGTAGAACATGACGAAGACGTGATGAGAGCTGCAGATTACATCATTGATATTGGTCCGGAAGCAGGTTATTTGGGTGGCGAATTAGTCTTTGCAGGAGATTATAAAGAATTAAAATCTGCTGATACATTGACTTCAAAATATTTAACAGGCAGATTAGAAATCAAAGTTCCCGAAAAGCGCAGAAAAGCAAAAGAATTTATCCACATCAAAGGGGCTAGAACCAACAATCTTAAAAATATTGATGTCGATGTTCCGTTAGAAAGTTTAGTGGTGATTTCAGGAGTTTCCGGAAGCGGAAAATCTACTTTGATGAAAGAAATCTTGACCAATGAAATTCAGATTCAGCTGGGAATGGGCGGCAAAAAAGGTGATTATGATTCTGTAGAGTTTCCTAAAAAACTGATAAAAAATATCGAACTGATTGATCAAAACCCGATCGGTAAATCTTCAAGATCAAACCCAGTCACCTATCTGAAGGCCTATGACGATATCAGAGATCTCTATTCTAAGCAAAAGATGTCTAAAATGATGGGTTACAAACCGAAACATTTTTCTTTCAACGTTGATGGCGGAAGATGTGACGAATGTAAAGGTGAAGGCGTAATCAATGTTTCGATGCAGTTTATGGCAGATATCGAGCTGGAATGCGAAACCTGCAAAGGAACCCGTTTTAAAAACGAAATCCTTGAAGTGAGATTTGACGAAAAAAACATTTCAGATATTCTCCACATGACCGTAGATGAAGCACTGACGTTTTTTAAAGATAATAAAGAAGATAAAATCGTGACAAAACTGACCCCTCTTCAAGAAGTCGGTTTGGGTTATCTGCAGTTGGGGCAAAGCTCTTCTACTCTTTCCGGTGGAGAAGCGCAGCGTGTGAAACTTGCTTCGTTTCTGGTAAAGGGTGTAACGACAGACAAGACGTTATTTATTTTTGATGAACCTTCCACGGGATTGCATTTTCATGATATTCAGAAATTATTAAAATCGTTGCAGGCATTAATTGATCTCGGACATTCAGTAATCGTTATCGAACATCAACCAGATATTATGAAATCTGCCGATCACATCATTG
This sequence comes from Chryseobacterium sp. LJ668, assembly GCF_019613955.1. Classification (NCBI taxonomy): domain Bacteria; kingdom Pseudomonadati; phylum Bacteroidota; class Flavobacteriia; order Flavobacteriales; family Weeksellaceae; genus Chryseobacterium; species Chryseobacterium chendengshani. The sequence continues at coordinate 3,149,176 of NZ_CP080443.1, forward strand.
ACATTGGTCCGGAAGCCGGAAAGTACGGTGGAGAGGTAGTTTTTGCAGGTACACCGGAAGATTTAGCCAAAAATAAAAAGTCGCATACTGCGAAGTATATCGCAGAAAAACTTTAAGTTTTATCTATGAAAATTTTCTTTCCAATACTTATGATTTTGGTCTTTTCATCCTGTAAAAATGATGGGAAAAACAGAGTTGAAAAGAAAATTTTCATTGTTTCTAAATTTAATATTGATATTGAAAAACATCATCAAAAAACCCTTGCTAAAAACCCTGAGTTATCAAAAATCAAAGAGATTAAACTATATGATTATCCGAAAGGAGGAATTAATTTTATTTTTTTAAAAGATGGTTCTATTTTTTATCATCAAGAAGAACTCTTGACATTTGTGTGTGGTAATGGTTTAGAAAATTTAAAACCAATTAACAGAACGCTCTCTGAAGACAGTTTACATCAAATTCAGCTTAGAGAAATTTATAATTTTTTAAAAGAAAAATCTGCAGATAAAGAATTGAAAAATAATTGGGCTAGGCTTCATCATTTATCCTTTTCGTTTGAAAATGACACGATTAAAAATTTTGACATTCATAAATTGCTGAAAGATATAGACAGTTTAGGTTATCAGTCTTATAATGTAAGAAGAATTGCACCATTTGAAAGTGAAGCTCTAAAAATAACTAAAAACAAAAAAACGAGTAAGCTATTTTGCTCCCTTTGTTTTACTTTACAGTCATTTTAAAAACCTTCATTTTCTCACCTTTTTCAGAAACTACTTCAAGCAGATAATTTCCTTTAATCAATTTATTATCTAAATTAAATTGATTGGTTTTCTTCTTTTCAAATGAGGCCTGATGAATCAGTTTCCCAGACATATCAAACACAGAAAGACTTGCTTTCTGCTTTTCTAAAATATTTCCTGACATGCTGAAGTTGCCATTGTTTGGATTGTCATAAAGCTGCAGATCATCTTCATTATCTAAATCTGTTGTTCCTAACTGATCTTTCAAATTAAATTTTGTTATAAAACCATAAGGTTGATATAACAAAGGATTTTGTACAAACTGAAATGAGGCACCTTCTGTACCTATATTGCTGAGCGAACCTGTAGTTCCCCATAAAACTAACGATCCGTTATTTAACAATTTAGCATTGAGGTATTCACCAAAAAAATTATTTCCTGTACTTCCGTAATAGGACGTCCATAATCTGTTTCCATTGGTATCAAACTCTGTAAAAAACATATTTGAATCTAGTGGAGAAGTGTTCGTATTCGGAATTGTAGTGAGGAATGCTCCTGTGGTAGATATATTATTTACTGCACCAACTTGATTCCCTGTAATGATAATTCTATTTCCTAAAACTGTAATATTATCTCTCCCTAAACAAGTTTCTTTGCCATTACTACCAAAATATGTACTCCAAATACGATTACCGGAAAAATCAAATTTGCTTAAAAATAAATCTCGTTCACCTGTTAATTGGCTTTTAAATGCACCTGCAGTTGCAAAATAAGTAGAATGATTAATATTTCCCGTCTGTCCGCTTACATATATACCTGTTTCATTAACCTCTATACCATTAATACCATCACCAGCAAATGATTGATTGATCGGCGGACCATAGAAAGTACTCCATATCTTTTGACCTGTATTAGCGTTTAATTTAAAAATTATGTCCGTTGACGCTAAATTGGGCTGAAAAGTACCGATACCGTCAAAATTGCCCGGTATTATTGGTGAATAGTTTGTCACCATATAAATTTCATTATTATAAATCTTATAGTCTCTAATTCCAGCAGCTGAGAATGTACCCCAAATTTTTTGACCAGATGAATTGAGCTTCACCAGGTAAGAATTACTCGCCTGAGAACCTGCGGCAAAATAGTTTACAAAACTTTCCTGCATCACTCCCGGAGTTCCCAAACCTGCTATATTTGATTGTGTTTGTCCTAGTAAATAAACATTTTGATTGGTATCTATTCTCAGATTTAAATAAGAATTATTGTTGTGATTTGGGATATATGTTGCCCATATTACATTATTATTGATATCGTACTTGGTAAGAATACTTGTCGAGGTATTTAACGGATCTGTATTTTGCGTGAGCCACACACCAGCAGTTGCAAGACCTGTTACCTGCCCAGGAATAATTTTTAAAGTATATTTATTATCTGATGAATCGATGCCGAGTGTTCTTTCAAAACTATTTGTTATTCCATCATAACTGCCTTTTAACATTTGACCACTTGTAGAGAACTTTGCCGAATACAAATTTTCTGATGTTGAGTTGAATGGATTTCCAGCTCCATTCACAAACTGATTATAATATGATGTTGAATATCCAAGAGGTGATGTCTTTCCATTCACATAAAGATTACTTTGAGTATCTGTAAAAAAAGCAATTTTAGGAAAATTAAAATCACCCAGATAAGTTCCTGTTGCTCCTACATAACTTCCCCACTCTCTCTCATATGGAAAATTAGACTGCGTATGATAAAAATTGCTAAAGCTAATTGCAAATAATACAAAAAATAGTTTTGTTCTCATGGTTAGTGATTAATTCGTGTGCAATTTAGTTAATTTTAGTATAATATTTATCCACAAAAAAATGTGGATAAGTTGTGAATTTTAACATTAAATTGTTATTGAATATGAAAAAAATTCTTACATTTACTATGTAATAAAACTGAAATGAAATCAATTTTTGCTCTCTTCGTTTTCGGAATTGCAATTAAATTTGAAATAAATTTAAAGCACAGCATCGTCGGCTGTGCTTTTTTGTTGTTGTCTAATTAAAAAAAATGAGATCTATCTACTGAGTCCACCTCTAAAGGGTGGATTCTTTTATTTCTCATTCTACTTTCTTTTGGCTACTTATAATCACAATTCTCTTGTCAGCTGATCAAGTTTTTTCAGCAATGTTGGTATTCTGTAAGATCCGTACATCTGTTCGACTTTTAATCTGATTTCGTCCACATCGGTTCCCATCGCTGTTACATATAACGGAGTTCTGCTTTCTCCGCGAAAAACATCTCTCCGTTTTGAATCCGGAGTAGAAAACCCGTTTTTGGCAATACCGACGATCGGATATTTCTGATCCAAAGCTTCATAAAGATATCCGCCCAAACCAAATTTTCCGTCATCATTCAAGGTTACATATCCATCGATGATGATAATATCGTAAGATTTTAGCTGAATCTTTTCCAATAAACTTAAGATACAAGGAAGTTCTCTTTTGTAAAACGCACCACTTTCGTAATCTGCTGTAATAGGAGTTTTCTCTGTAAATATTTCAACCTCATAATCTGAACTCCAGTCTTCAAACGAAATACAGACGGTCTTTGCAAAGTTGTCGTAATAATAAGTGTCGAAGGCGTAAATCATACAAGATTATTTATCGAAAAACTCTCCAAAATGCCACAAAACTCCTGCAGGATCATGTAGAAAGCATTCTTTCCCCCAATCCATTGTTTGAATCGGGGTCAGCTTTGCAGTTTCATATTTTCCGGGAAGATTGAGTGAAAGAAGTTCATTGTAAAATGCTTCTGTATCTTCTACTTCTACGAAAATCATGGTATTTTCTATCCATTCTTTGGCGTAGTAATCCTGTAAATAAAAAGCAATTTCATGTTTTTTAAAAACAGAAAAATTATGCTCCAGAACAATTTCTTCAAAACCTAAATCTTTATAAAATGCCCTGCTTTCCTCAAAATTTTTTACACCTATAAAAGGACGGATTGATTTTATATTTTGTTTCATAAGTTGGTGTTTTTCCAATGATCAAAAGTCATTTCAAATTTAATTTCTTTACCGTGTGTTCCTATTTCTTTCCAGCCGGCTTTTCGGTAAAAGTTTTCTGCTCTTGTATTTGGTGACGTTCCGAGCCAAACATTTTTATCGGTCTGATCAAAATACCAGTTGAGCATTACATGATGCAGTTCCCTGCCAATTCCCTGATTTTCAAAATCGGGATGAAGAAACAAAGCCCAAATATTATTTTCTTTTAAATCTACAATCGAAAATCCAACGATTTTATCATCAATTTCGCAGACCCAACTTTTACCTCTTTCAGTCAGAAATTCTTGACAATCTAGATCCGTAACCAAATTAGGATCTGATAAAGTATTTTCTTTTACAGAATTTCTTACAATCTGTATCTGCGAAATGTCCTCTTTTTTAGCTTCCCTGATAATCATTTTTAATATTTTAAAAAAACCTACAAGATTATTCTTATAGGCTTATAATAATGATAGTTATTACTTTTTATCTACTACAATTCTTGCGTCTCTGTTGGCCAATTCCCAAGCGGTCGCAAAAACTAATTGTGTTCTTTTTTGCAGCATAGAAAAGTCTATTTTTTCAACATCATCAGTTGATTTATGATAATCTTCATGAATTCCGTCAAAATAGAATGCTACCGGAATATTATTTTTAGCAAAATTGTAATGATCTGATCTGTAGTACAGTCTCTGCGGATCTTTTGGATCATCATATTTATAGTTCAATTCTAAATTAACGGTCCTTTTGTTGGCGGCTTCATTAATCATTTTTAGTTCAGAACTCAGCATTTCAGAACCGATCACATAAACATATTGTTTGCCCCTGTTTTCAGAATCATCACGACCGATCATGTCGATATTTAAATCCACAACCGTATTGGCTAACGGAAAAACAGGATTATCAGAATAATACTCAGATCCAAACAGTCCGTGCTCTTCACCGGTTACATGAAGAAATAAAATTGATCTTTTGGGTCCGTTCCCTGCTTTTTTTGCACTTTGAAATGCTTTTGCGATTTCCATCACGGCTACTGTTCCGCTTCCATCATCATCTGCACCGTTATAAACAACACCATTCTGTGTACCTACGTGATCGTAATGTGCGGAGATTACTATTATTTCTTCAGGTTTTTCGCTTCCTTCAATAAAGGCTAAAATATTTTCTGAATCAGGTAAATTTGAGCCCCCTCTCTTTTGCATATATTCTGCAGGGACTTTCTGATAATAGGATCCTAACGATTTAGGAAAAGAAACTCCCAGACCTTTATAAAAATTAATCATATATTCTCCCGCTTTCTTCTGGCCGGGACTTCCAGTGTCTCTCCCACCCATTTCGTCTGAGGCAATTACATATAAGTTTTTCTTTAAATCTTCCAGCTTAATGTTTTGATAGGCAGACTGAAAGGCTTTATCATTATTAAAAGGTGCTGATGTTGAATTTTTAACCGTACTCTGACTGTTTGTAGCCATTTTTGACGTTCCGCAACTTGTGAGAACAACAGCTGAAAATATAGGAATAAGAATTTTTTTCATTCGTAAATTATTTGTTTAAAAATAATAAAAATAATTTAACTTTAATACTGAATCTATTTTATTATAAAATTAGTAAATACTATGAAAAAAAATTACGGATTTAATGATTTCAAATTTTTTACAGAAATGGCTGAGCTTGCTTCAAGACATCAAAGCTACGATTTATCATTAGGTCTCCCCGATTTTGAAATAGATCCCCGTCTCAGGTGTTTTCTCAAAGAGTCTGCAGACATCATCAGTCACAGCTATGAATCTCTTGCGGGTAACTTCTCGTTGATTGATAATATTTTGATATTCAACCAAAATCGAAAACATAGTCTAAGATTAAAAAGAGAAGAAATTAATATTGTTCCGTGCTCTACTTTTGCATTGTATACTTCTTTAAAATCTATCCTGAATCCTAAAGATGAAGTGATCGTTATCCAGCCGTCTTACTATACTTATGCACCATCAATTGTAATGAATGGTGGTATTCCAGTTTATTATGATCTTGATAATGATTTTGTCGTTAATTGGGAAAAACTTCAAAACTGTATTTCAGAAAAGACAAAAGCAATTATCGTCAATTCGCCCCAGAATCCAACAGGAAAAATGTGGACTGCTGCAGATTGGGAAATGCTGTATCAACTGATTAAAAATCAGGAAATATATTTGATCTCTGAAGAAATTTATGATATTTATTGCTATGATGAATCAGACCATTATAGCCCTTTCCTTCATCCCGAACTCAAAAAAAGAACGTTTTCTATTTTTTCTTTTGGTAAAATGTTTCATTCTACAGGCTGGAAGGTAAGCTATCTATTAGCTTCCGAAGAACTGCTGGATGATTTCCAGGCTCACCAGCAATATATTTCTTACAGCTCCAATGCACCCTGCCAATATGCTATTTCAAAATATCTAGAAGTTTTTGATCCTTCAGAAAACCGTAAAATCATGCAGAATAAAAGAAATATCTTTAATGAATTGATTAAAGATACTCCCTTGCAAATAGAGCAAAAAGCTGAAGGAAGTTTTTTCCAGCTTGTAAATTTCAGAAACGTTTCAAAGACTATGACCGATGTGGAGTTTTCTAAATGGCTGACTGTTGAGAAAAAAGTGTCATGTTTACCGCTATCTGCTTTTTATCACTCAAAACAAGATTCAGACTATATAAGATTTAGTTTTGCAAAAAAAGATGATGTAATTATACAGGCTTTGGAGCATTTAAAAAAAAATCTGTGATTTGCTGATTTTCATCAATTTCATTTAAAATCAATTCCAAAAAAAGCACCGCAAAATTACGGTGCTTTTAAATTCGTTTAATGAAAGAACTATAAGGAAAGAACCCTTACATCAATTCTTCTGTTTTTGGCCATACATTCTTCCGTATCATTGGCTGCGCAAACAGGATATTGTGAGCCATACCCTTCAGCTTCTACTCTTTCACCTGCAATTCCTAATTCCAATAGCTTAAGTTTGGTAGTTTGTGCTCTAAGATTAGACAATTTCATATTTGATTCTTCACTTCCTGAGTTATCTGTGTAACCACCAAGTTTAATTTTTAAATTCGGATAGGCATTTAAAATTTCTGCAAGATTGGTCAGCTGCGTTTCTGAACCCGCTTTAAGATCACTCGAACCGGTTTCAAAATAGAGGTTTTCGATCGTGTACCATGTATTTGGATCTAAAACAGTCTGATTATTCGTTTTAACGTTATCATACAGTGTATACATGCGACTTTGTTCTCCTAAGGAAATTGTTTTTCCGTTTTCCAGTTTGATTTCTTTAATGCTTCCTGTATTATATACAAAGTCTCCGTTTTCATTCAGTTGACCAGCAATTTCCGTTGGAACCACCACTGCACTTGTACCGGCCACAGTTTTATTGACTGAATGAACTCCTGCCATTCTTGTAAGACTTTCAATTTTCGCCTGTCTGTTGGCATCAATTTTATCTTTATGCATTACCGCCAAAGTCGGTGCAATCACCAGTGAAACGATAGACATTAATTTAATTAAAATATTCATTGACGGTCCTGAAGTATCTTTGAAAGGATCTCCAACTGTATCTCCTGTTACAGAAGCTTTGTGAGGCTCTGAACCTTTGTAATAGGTCTCACCATTGATTTTTGCTCCTTTTTCAAAAGATTTTTTAGCATTATCCCAAGCTCCGCCTGCATTATTCTGGAACATTCCCATCAAAACACCGCAAACTGTGGCACCGGCTAAAAATCCTCCTAAAACTTCTGGTCCGAAAATAAATCCAACTAAAAGCGGAGAAATAATGGCAATCGCACCCGGAAGCATCATTTTTTTGATAGATGCGTCGGTAGAGATGGCGACACATTTTTCGTATTCAGGTTCTGCTTTTCCTTCCAAAATCCCGGGAATTTCTCTGAATTGTCTTCTTACTTCCTCTACCATTGCCATAGCAGCCTGTCCGACCGCGGTAATCGCTAATGACGAAAAGATAAACGGAATCATCCCACCGACAAATAATCCTGCAAGAACATCCGCCCTGTAAATATCTATTCCATCTATCCCAGCAATTCCTACGAAGGCTGCAAACAATGCCAGAGCCGTCAAAGCCGCCGAAGCAATGGCAAACCCTTTTCCTGTTGCCGCAGTTGTATTTCCTACAGCATCTAAAATATCTGTTTTTTCTCGAACTTCTTTTGGAAGTTCACTCATTTCTGCAATTCCTCCGGCATTGTCTGCAATAGGCCCGAACGCATCGATTGCCAATTGCATTGCAGTAGTAGCCATCATTCCTGCAGCTGCGATAGCAACTCCATACAATCCGGCACACAGATAGGAACCATAAATTCCGCCTGCCAAAACGATGATCGGTAAAAATGTAGATTCCATCCCTACAGAAAGTCCGCCGATGATATTAGTTGCGTGCCCTGTTGAAGATTGTTTCACGATACTTGAAACCGGTCTTTTTCCCATTGCAGTATAGTATTCTGTAATGATACTCATTAAAGTTCCTACAACTAAACCCACCATGATAGCTCCAAAAACTCCCATTTTGGTAAATTCAATTCCTCGTAAAACCATAGTTTCCGGTAATAGATAATTGACAAGAAAATACGAAGATATAGCCGTAATTACGATACTTCCCCAATTCCCCAGATTCAGAGCGTTCTGAACACTAGATGTTGAAGATTCTTCGTTATCACTTATTTTTACGAATAAAGTTCCTATCATTGAAAAGATAATTCCTGTTCCTGCAATCAGCATAGGTAAAAGTATCGGTGCAAAACCTCCGAAAGAATCATCTGACATGGTTTCTCTTCCCAAGACCATTGTTGCTAAAACCGTTGCAACGTAAGAGCCGAATAAATCGGCGCCCATCCCGGCAACGTCACCTACGTTATCACCCACATTATCTGCAATTGTTGCAGGGTTTCGAGGATCATCTTCAGGAATTCCCGCTTCAACTTTTCCTACTAAATCTGCTCCTACATCTGCCGCTTTGGTGTAAATACCACCGCCAACTCTTGCAAATAAAGCAATTGATTCTGCACCAAGAGAAAATCCGGTAAGAATTTCTATAGTTCTCTCCATTTCGTGAGAATCAACCATTGCGTCCGGAGCGAAGATTTGCTTAATAATTAAATAAAGTGATCCCAATCCTAAAACAGCAAGACCGGCAACACCCATTCCCATTACAGAACCTCCGGCAAAAGAGACTTTTAATGCTTTTGCTAAAGAAGTTTTGGCGGCTTCTGCTGTTCTGACATTGGCTTTCGTGGCAATTTTCATCCCGATAAAACCCGCTAAAGCAGAAAATACTGCTCCGATTACGAACGCAATACTTATGCTCCAATGAGAATTTTCATTAGTTGTTCCCATTACTGCGAGAAGAATGGCGACAATGACAACAAAGTAGGTTAAGATTTTGTATTCTGCTTTCAGGAAGGCCATAGCTCCGTCGGCAATGTGTCCGCTGATTACTTTCATGCGTTCATTTCCTGCATTTTGCCTGGTTACCCAGTTGCTTTGAAGAAATGTGTAGAGTAATGCAATGACACCAAAAATAGGTACTAAATAAAATAAGTTCATAGTTTAATATTTTTTGGTAATAGATTAATAAATATACCAAATAATTCTATTCGTAATATGAAAAATTTTAGAAAGTCCATAAAATCTTTAAGAATCAGTGTGAATTTAAAGTTGATTGTAAGAAAAAATCGTGAAGAATAATGTTTTAGCAACAGTCTAGGAATTTTGAGATAATAAAAGAAAATTAACGAAATGCCAATATCTGTAGATTTTCATAACAAAAAAAAAGCAAATGATCTTTCATTTGCTCTTATAATTTAAATTGAGAGAATCTTATCCTCCGAATTTACTTGCATAATCATTTTGCGAAGCGATAATTACCTTTCTAGCGTGATCAGCTCCGTAAACTTCCTGGATTCTGCATTTTGCAGGCTCATCCGGAAGATTTTTATACGTTAAAAAATAATGCATCAATCTTCTCACTTCAGCTTCCGGAAGCTCGGCAATATCTCTGAAATGTCCAAAAGCGTGGTCACTTACCATTACCGCAACGATCTTATCATCAGCTTCACCATCATCAATCATTTTGAAACCACCAATTGGAATGGCTTCCATCAGCAAACCACCGGAGTGAATATTGTGAGAACTTAAAACACATATATCTAAAGGGTCATGATCTCCCATTGTAACGTCGTCAGCTCCGCTTTCTACAGCTAATTTCATTACTTCGTCATTACAGTATGTTCTCGGAACGAAACCATATAACGCAGGAATAATGTTTGAGAATTTCTGAGGTCTGTCAACCTTCAGATATCCTGTAGCTTTATCTATTTCATATTTGATAGTATCGGAAGGAACAATTTCCACGAAAACATTAACAATATTTGGCGCATCTTCACCTGCAGAAATCCCGTGCCACGGATGTGCTTTAAAATTTGGAATCATTTATTTATCTTTATTTTTTTAGTTAAGCAATTATTAAAATTTCTCTACGCAGATCTTCAATAGTTGTACCGATATAATCGTCACCATTCATATAATTCATAATAAAAACGGTTTTAAACTCATCGAGATTAGGATTATTATTCAGGCTTTCATAAGTTTTATGGAGAAGACTGATAACAGCATTTTTAGAATCAACAATATTTTGCCATGCATTTTTTGTTAAATACAGCTGCTGCGAGGAGTTATAATCAAATTCTTCATTGATTGTACGTTCTGTTAAAAATACAAATTCGTGAGCGGCAAGGTCTTTATCAAATTTCTGAATAAGATTTGAAGGTTTCACACGCTCTAAGAACAGCGTCATTCTTTCATAGGAATGAGTTTTATTTTCGGAATTTGACTTTAATGAAAGTAGCTTGATTTCCTGATTCTTCAGGTTGATGTAGGTATAGACAAACTGTCTCAACAAAACCAAAAAAGGAATCGCCACAATTAATGCAAAAGCATACGGTAAATAGTCTGAAAAATCTGTCATAATTTGAGGAAGCAAAATTACTAAATATTTGTTATTTAATTATTATATTAATAGGAATTAATTAATGCAGCCTTATCAGGCATTTACAGTTGATAATAAATCATTGTAATCCTATAATTGTAGTGGTGAAATTAACTAATTTTATCAGCTAGAAAAGCAAAATTTTAAAATGTCTATCAAAAATTATTTCTCAAAATTGATTTTTACAGCCAAAATCAGCAATAGCCCAAAATCATGGATTTCATTCATCATAAATTCAAAAAGATACAGCTCGAAATTTAAAAAGGGCAATCTGAATTTAAAAAATAATGAGACTTTTGTATATCATAATAAAATTAGTAGGGAAAAATTTGATTTGTATCTCCGGACTTTTAAAGGTGATATTGATATTTTTTACGAAGTTTTTTGGAAGAAAACCTATTTTGATCATCTTAAATTTCTAAAAGATGACCTGAAAATAATCGTTGATTTGGGTGCCCACATTGGTATGACTTCTATTTATCTGTCTTTGAGATTTCCTGAGGCGAAAATATATGCAGTTGAAGCTTCTTTAGATAACTTTGAGCTTCTTTTGAAAAATACCAGTTCATTTAAGAACATAGTTTGTATAAACGCAGCGGCATACTTTGAGGATGGATTCGTTAATTTCAGCAACGATGATCTCTCATATAATCAGAGAATTTCAGAAACCGGCGTTTCTACAAAAGCTATTTCTATAGGAAGTTTAAAAGAAAACTTTGGTCTCACAAATATTGATCTGATGAAAATTGATATTGAGGGCGGAGAAATTGATTTATTATCTAAAAACAATTCGTGGCTTTCATCTGTTAATAGTATTATCATCGAAATTCATCATCCTTACTCATTAGCAGACTTACAAAATGACGTGCAACCATATGGATTTATAATCACGCACAATGAAGATTCTGTTTTGTCAGCGATAAAAAATTAAGGATTACTTACTTCATTCTGAAGATTTTTTTAATCAGCTCTTTTTTAGACTTACTTAGAATGGGATATTTTTTTAATATTGGTCGAAATCCCGAAAAAAACTCCTCAATGGATGGAACTTCGCTTCCTTCAAAATCAAATATTTTAGAGTCAATGTTTTCAGAAATGACATGATCTATTAAAACAGATGAACCGGAAAATTTAATATACTTTTTATCATTAAAGGTGCCCAATAAAGCTATTGTATGATGATCTGTGTATAATGCAAGAACATTAATAATCTCTTTGTTATAAATAAATGCTACTATCTGCAGGAGAGCAGCTTCATCCAGAGCATTAAATATTTTTAGGAATTTCGTCATATCATTTGCATCTCTTGCACCAATAGAATGTTTAACGATAAACTCTTTAGCTTCTTTAAAACTAATAAACTTTATTTCAGAATTGGCTGCAACTTCACTATCAAGTCTCAATTTTCTTTTTCTCTTTGGCGAATATCTTTGCCTTATCAATTCATAATTTTCAGGATATATTAAAAAATTTTTACGTTGCTTTAAACTTCGAGTAAAATGGTTGGTATCGTTGAATGCATAATGCCAGACAAGGTATTTTTTTTCAAAAAAATCTAAAAACATATTGTTTATTTCAATATCATCCCTTTCCGAAAATATTCCCAACTGTTGACAAAGCCTCGGATTAACGACCAATTTTACCCCAAATTTCGTGATAAACGGAACCGGCATTACTGCCTCATAATCATTGAAAATCAAAAGATCCCATTGTTTTGATGATGTAATATCGAGAAAATCTTTTGTAGCCGAATACTTTCGTTGCTCAGAATTTTCTAGACATCTTGTATATTTCTCAAAATCAATTTCGTTGTATTTTAATCTCCGGATCATAATATGTTTTCGTCTGCGAAGCTCAGGTATGAATTCTGTGTAATGATAAGATGATCCAGAAGCTGAATATTCATCATGTTTCCTGCTTCTTTTATCTGTTTTGTAATTTTGATATCTTCAGGACTTGGCTTTAGATTTCCTGATGGATGATTGTGCGAAATAATGAATCCTGTTGCAAAATGTTCTAAAGCTGTTTTAAAAACAATGCGGATATCCACAATTGATTGGTTGATGCCGCCCTGAGTAAGCTGCGCAATGTGAATAACTTTATTGCTTTGATTCAAATAAATTGCCCAAAATTCTTCTGTCCTTAGGTCTGCTAAATGAAGCTTCAGAATTTGGTATGCGTCATTACTTCCTGCAATCTGCGGTTTTTCAGGAATTTCCTGAGATGCCCTTCTGCGTCCGATTTCCAAAGCAGTTGCAATTGAAATGGCTTTTACCTCACCAACTCCTTTAAATTTCGTTAAATCTTTGATCGTCAGTAAACTCAACTGATGCCAACTGTTGTTTACAGAATTCAGAATTTTCCTGCCCAATTCTACAGCTGTTTCGTCTCTGCTTCCGCTTCCCATAATGATTGCCAGAAGTTCAGAATCAGAAAGTGAATTTTTACCTTTCAGTAAAAACTTTTCTCTGGGCCTGTCGTCTTCAGCAAGAAATTTTATGGACATTGATTGAGGTAAGGTATTAGGAATTATTTTTAGATTTAGTAAAACGCATACAAAATAATTGGTTTCTTCGATTGATCAATATATTTTGCAGTCTGATTCAATGCAGTTTTTGACAACATCGGGCAGCCCAAACTCAAGCAAGCAAGATTTTCTGATTCCTGATTTGGTATGCAATCGTAAGAGTGAAGAACAATTGCACGCTGCATTGCATTGCTGTTGGTAAAATCGACACCTTGCAGCCGGTAAGATTTACCGAATTTGCCTATATATTTTTCACGAATTTCATATTTTCCTAAAGAAGATTGAAAAGAACCTTCAACATTAGAAAATTTCAATGCATCTGATTTCGGAATCACAGATCCTGAACCGTGGGAGACAATTGCTTTTTGCAAAATCTTATCGTGTTTCAGATCGTAAACGAAATATCTATATTTACCCGAATGTATTTTAAAATTAATGAAAACAGCAATATCCTGATTGTAGTTTTTACTTTTCACAAAATCTTTGATCTCCAAAATTCTAGATACCGGCAAAACCGACTGGCTCTGCTGGGATTGGGTTTTGGAACAGGAAATAATAAAAAGAAATAGAAAAATAAATTGTTTCATCATCAAAGATTGTGTTTTTATTCTATAATCATCCCATCTCTCATAACGAGCTTTCGGTCTGTAATTTCTGCTAAATTGGGATTGTGGGTTACGATAACGAAAGTTTGATTGTACTTATCTCTCAAGTCAAAAAATAATCGATGAAGGTCATCGGCATTTTTAGAATCTAAGTTTCCGGTTGGCTCATCTGCATAAATGATTTTCGGAGAGTTGATCAATGCTCTCGCAACCGCAACTCTCTGAGCCTCACCACCAGACAGCTGATTGGGCTTGTGGTGTAATCTCTGAGCAATTTTTAAGTCTTCAAACAAATCGTATGCCTTTTCGATAGCTTCTTTTTCATTGGCACCAGCAATTTTGGTAGGAATCAAAACATTTTCCAATGCGGTAAATTCAGGAAGAAGCTGATGGAACTGGAATACGAAACCTATGTTCTGATTTCTGAATTTTGAAATCTGTTTATCATTCATATTGATAAAAGATTCACCATTCAAAGTAATTTCTGTATGATAATGATTAGGGTTTGTAGGGCTGTCTAATGTTCCTAAAATCTGCAAAAGTGTAGACTTTCCCGCTCCCGATTCACCGACAATCGAAACGACTTCACCCGTTTTGATGTGAAGGTCAACCCCTTTTAAAACTTCCAGGTTTCCATAAGATTTATGGATATTACTTGCTCTAATCATGTTCCAAAAATAGTGATTTTTTTTTGCTTTCGGCTTCTTGAGATGAGTTATAACATCAGTGATTACGGAAATTATGCTTTTTTAATAACAATTCTAAAAGTAGTTCCTTTTCCCACTTCGGTTTGTGAAATTCTAATGTCACCATTATGATATTCCTGCACTACTCTTTTTGCCAAGGACAATCCTAATCCCCAACCTCGTTTTTTGGTAGAATAGCCGGGTTTGAAAGCATTTTGCGCCTGATATTTTGTCATTCCGCTGCCACTGTCTTTTACTTCGACTAAAATATTTTTGTTGCGTTCAAAAACTGACATCTGCAAAACTCCCTGTCCTTTCATAGCATCAACGGCATTTTTTACTAGATTTTCGATCACCCAGCTCATCAGAATTTTGTTGTGCGGAACGAGAATCGTATAGGTAGGAAGCAAGAGTGTAAAGTCAATCTTTTTTGAAATTCTAGTTTTCAGATAGTCATAATTTTCATGAATGGTTTCATTAAAATTCTTGTCATTCAGCTCGGGAACCGAACCGATTTTAGAAAATCTTTCTGAGATGGTACGCAGTCTTTCAATGTCTTTTTCTATTTCGTTCACTCCGTCTGATTCTGGGTTCTCAAGTTTCATAATTTCCATCCAGCCCATCATTGACGATAATGGAGTGCCGATCTGGTGTGCGGTTTCTTTCGCCAAACCGGCCCAGAGATAACCTTCGTCGGTTTTTTTGACAGTTCTTAAAAACCAGAATGAAAACAAGAAATAGCAAAGTATAAAAGATCCAAGCAGAATGGGAAAATACTGAAGATTATTCAGCATTCTTGAATTGTCATAATACACAAACTGATCATTCCCACCTTGAACTTTTATTTCTATCGCAGGGTATTTTTTCCCCATTTTTTTTGCTAAAGCAATTATTTCTGTGGAATCATCGCCAACTTCTTTTGCTAAATGTTTATATTCTATGATCTGATCATTTTTATCTAAAATGATTACAGGAATTGTTGTGTTTGAGCTGTAGATAGCAAGAAGAAGTTCCTGAACTTCTAAACTTGGGGTCACATCCTGTTGAAATTTTATAGCTTTAACCAAAATATCAACTCTCTTAACTTCTTCTTTTTTTAAATAATTAACAACCAATGTTGAAGCAATAACGATCGCTACAACAACCAAAGTCATCAGAGAAAAAATAAACCAGTTATTGAATCTGGAAAATATGGATCTTTTTTTCAATTGAAATTTTATTTTAAAATATTCAGAATTTTCTGCAGTTCTGTACTGCCGCTTCCTTCATAATTATTGATAATGATCGAATAAACATACTTTTTACCATCTTTTGAGGTGTGATAACCTGCATAAGATTTTGTATCTCTCATTGTTCCGCTTTTCATCTTCATTCCGTTATCCTGGGTTGGAAAACCTTCATAATAAGATTCAAACCAAGCTTGTTTTTTAGCATAAAGCAGGGCCTGAACTTCTGCTTTTGCCGAAACATAATTTTGAGGCGAAAGTCCGCTTCCGTCAGCGAAATTAATCATATTGGGGTTGATGCCTTTCGACTTCCAAAATTCTTTAAGAAAAGCAATACCGCTTTTGAAACTTGGGTTTCCTTTTTTCTCCTTCCCTAAAGTTTTAATTAAATTTTCACCATATACATTTACGCTTTTTCTTAAAAACCAATAAATGATCTTATCTAAAGTCGGCGATTGATAAGTGAGGATGATATTGCCTTTAGGAAATTCCAAAGGTTTTTTGCCTTCAATCTCCATCTGAGAATTCGTCATTACTTTTCCGGAAAAATCAATTCCTGAATCTTTTAGCCAGCCCTGAACTTCAACTCCTAACTGCAAAGGAGGATTAGGAACCGAGCCTGAAACAGTCGTCACTTTTCCAGCTGGTAGATTTCCGTTAATTAGAGCCACCTCAGAATGTGGGGCGGTAAAAATCAGACTTTGATCTGAAGTTCCTGCTGCTTTCAGATCATTCAGCCATTTTATGTTCGCCAAAGGATAAGAAAAACTCTTAAATTCTGTTCCGTTGATATTGATATCAAACTGATTTTCGCGCCAATTGACTCCCCAGACTCCCGCTCCGTAATAATTGCCCAAATCATCCCAAGGCCATCCTCCGGGAATCGTCTGATGATCAAAATATGAATCATCAATGATCAAATCACCGGAAATCTTTGTAATCCCAGCTTTTTTGATGGCATCCAATAACTTTTGTTTAAAATTTTCGGGTTTGTAACCTTCATAACGCCAACTTCCTAAAGTAGGATCTCCGTTGGATGTGATAAAAAGATTTCCATTTAAAATTCCTCCTGAAATTGTTCCTGAATATGCTGAAGTAGTTTTGTAAGTATAATTTTTACCTAAAGTTTCTAAAGCTGCAGCAGCTGTGAAAATTTTCTGCGTCGAAGCGGTTGAGAGCCCTTTATTTCCCTGATAGTCGTAAACTAAGTTCCCGCTTTCATCAGCAACATACAGTGATAAACTGGATGAAACTGCCATTGGAGAATTCATTAGATTTTTTGTAGCATCATCAAGTTTTTGACTGACGTTCTGAGCAAAAATAACCTGTGTTGAAAATGCAAATAAGACAAACGTTTTTTTCATTTTAATTAGCTTATAAATCCTGAAATTTCTTTTTCAAATACCCACTTATCTTTAATTTTCTTTAGTATTATCCTTGAGCCTTGTCCACAAAGTCCACCACAATAATAGCCGTAATTTATAATAACTCTTTTTTTATCTAAGGAGAATAATGGTTTTCCAACAAACATAAAACCTGCATCGTCATGTTTTTCTTCAAATACAGACCAAAATCCCTTTCCTAATTTTTTATAAGCTAACAGCTTTTCTGAATGTATAATTTTTAAATCAGTAATGTATTTATAGCTTAGTAAAAAATCTTTCGAAGTTGCAAATTGGCTTAAAATATAATCTGAATCTTTCTCATTAAAATATTGTCTAAGAAATTCTTTGCCAATGTATTTATCAGTTTTGAGGTTAGGATCTTCGGTAATTATTGACAATTTTTTATGAAATTTTGTTTTTCCGTTCTTAACCACAAAATTAATTACTTCGTAAATTTCTTCATCAGAAATATTTTTTTTCTGACAATTTAATGCAATGGATAAAATTACAAAAGTAGTTACTAATATTTTTTTTATCATAGAGATGCTCCTGATTCTATCTCATAAGGTTCTTTTCCTTTTTCAAAAATTCTGGTTAATTCGGTGCCTTCAACAATAATTGTATCTCCGGTTCTCCTGATCCAGTTTCCTTCTCTTAAGCCAACAACTTTTACATCATTTTGAGTTAGAAATTCTTTAATTCTCGTTTCTCTTGTTTCGCCATTATGTTTTAATTCTGGATTTGGATCCAGATAATGAGGATTGATATTGAAAGGAACCAACCCCATACATTCAAAACTCGGAGGATAAACAATAGGCATATCATTGGTTGTTTTCATGTTTTTGCCGCCGATATTGCTTCCCGCGCTACATCCGAGATAAGGTTTACCATTTTCTACATTTTCTTTTAATACCATCATCAGATTTGCTTCGTGTAGAGTTTTAACCAACAAAAAAGTGTTACCACCGCCTGTAAAGTAACCTTTTGCATTGTTCAGTGCTTCAGTTTTATCTTTAAAGCTGTGCAAACCTTTCACGTTGATATTGATGGTTTCAAAAAAAACACGTACTTTCTCAGTATAATCATCATGGGAAATTCCGCCGGGTCTTGCGAACGGGATAAAGATAATTTCGTCAATTCCCGTATATAATTCTATTAATTCTTCTTTTAAATATTCCAAATAAGCTCCACCGAAAAGTGTGGAAGTTGAAGCCAGTATAATGTTCATTATTTTAATTCTAATTATTAATTGTCTTTCCGAAAAAATCTGTCTTGCCTTCCAGATGACTGATGATTTTTTCTATATTTTTTTTGATCGCAGCTTCAGTTTTAAGATGATCAATATATCTGATAAGCTCGCTTTTTCTTGAAGGAATCAGATTTTCAAAATTCTTTAACGCCACCGCACTTTCTTTTATTGCTTTATCTAAATCCGGATGAATGGTAAGACATCTTTCTGTATTATCGAATACTATTGAAACCTCAATCAACTCACCAATTCTTTTAGGTGAATTCTTTAACATTTTTAAATTAATATACAACCTCCATTCGCCAAGGTATTTCATTAAATTCTGTCTGAATTCCTGACCATTTACAAATCCCTTCACAGGAATCGGGCTTTTATTCTTACCCGATTGTTTAAAAATTTTATTTAAAATCTCATCAGGTATAAAAACAAAAGGATTGATGCCGATAATCTCCAGCTTTGCTGTAAACTTACTGTTTTCCATGATAAACAAAGTTACATTTTTTAAGCTTTATGTAGTCAATTTATGAGATCGGAGAAGTAAAATTGATACTTACAATGCAATTTAAAATTATAAAGTATTCATTATCTTTGCCGGAATAAATCTATTATACAAAATGAAATTTTTTATCGACACTGCAAATTTAGAGCAAATTAAAGAAGCTAAAGATCTCGGGATTCTGGATGGCGTTACTACTAATCCGTCATTAATGGCTAAAGAAGGAATCCGCGGAGCTGAAGCGATTAAAAATCATTATAAAGCTATCTGCGAAATCGTAGACGGAGATATTTCTGCAGAAGTACTTTCTACGACATTTGAAGAAATGATCAAAGAAGGTGATGAACTCGCAGCAATTCATCCAAATATCGTGGTGAAAATTCCAATGATCAAAGACGGGATCAAAGCATTAAAATATTTTTCCGACAAAGGAATCAGAACCAACTGTACTTTAATTTTCTCTGCAGGTCAAGCTCTTTTAGCTGCAAAAGCAGGTGCATCTTATGTTTCGCCTTTCTTGGGAAGACTGGATGATATTTCTACAGACGGATTAAATTTGATCCAGGAAATCAGATTAATTTTCGATAATTATATGTATGAAACTGAGATTTTAGCAGCATCGATCCGTCATTCAATGCATATTATTGATTGTGCAAAAATTGGTGCTGATGTGATTACTTCCCCACTTCCTCCAATCTTGAGTCTATTGAAACATCCATTAACTGACAGCGGATTGGCTCAGTTTATTTCAGATTCTGAAAAATTAGCTTAAAGATTTTTATTTTAAAATATAAACGCCCGAAACTAAGTTTCGGGCGTTCTCTTTTATTAGCAAACAAAAAGCCTCTCACAATGAAAGGCTTTAATACATTTATAAAAAAGAAAATTACAGTAACAAAGTTAGTGGACTTTCTAAATATGTTTTTAAAGTTTGTAAGAACTGAGCTCCTGTAGCACCGTCCACAACTCTATGATCGCATGCTAATGACAATTTCATAATGTTTCCTACAACGATCTGACCATTTTTTACAATTGGTTTTTCGATGATTGCACCTACAGAAAGAATTGCAGAATTCGGTTGGTTGATGATACTTGTAAACGTTTCAATTCCGAACATTCCTAAGTTGGAAATAGAGAATGTAGAACCTTCCATTTCATTTGCCTTAAGACCTTTAGATTTTGCTCTTCCTGCCATATCTTTTACAGCAGCAGAAATCTGAGTGTAATTCATCTGGTCTGTGTTTTTCAGAACCGGAACCACCAATCCGTCAGGAATTGCTACTGCTACTCCAACGTTGATATTACCTCTATGAATGATCTTATCTCCGGCCCAGCTTGAGTTCACCTGCGGATGTTTTCTCAAAGCAACAGCTGTCGCCTTAATAATCATATCGTTGAATGAAATTTTTGTATCTGGTAAGGAGTTGATTTCTTTTCTGGCTTCAATGGCTTTATCCATGTTGATTTCAACCATCAAGTAATAATGAGGCGCAGAGAATTTACTTTCAGCAAGACGTTTTGCAATAATGTTTCTAACCTGAGAGTTTGGTGTTTCTGTATCTTCGCCCTGTACAAAACTTAAAGCAACATGAGCCGCCGCATTGTTTTGTGCCGGAGCAGATTCTGTTTTTTGTGAAGGCTGATAATTTTCAATATCTTTTTTCACAATTCTTCCGTTCTCACCAGAACCCTGAAGACTATTGATATCAACACCTTTATCCTGAGCCATCTTCTTAGCTAAAGGAGAAATTGCTACTCTGTCTGACGATGAAGCACTTGCAGTTTGTGCAACCGATTTCTCTTCAATTTTCGTTTCAGATTTTTGTTCTGGAGATTTATCATCTGATTTGCTTCCAGATTTGGCAGCACCAACCTTGGAAACATCTGTTCCTTCAGGTCCTATCATTGCAAGAACTGAATCAACAGGTGCAGCACCTCCTTCTTCTACACCTTGCTTCAATAAAACGCCATTATATTCTGATTCAAAATCCTGAACTGCTTTATCTGTTTCAATTTCAGCAAGTAGATCGCCTTCTTTTACGGGATCTCCCACGTTTTTGTGCCATTTGGCCACTTTACCTTCTGTCATTGTATCAGAAAGTCTTGGCATCGTAATCACTTCTACCCCAGTAGGTACTTCTGCTGAAGTTTCCTCAACATCTGCAGATTCTTTTTCGGTTTCAGATTTATCGTCGGATTTTTTTTCTTCAGAAGCACCTTCAGCTGCCGGAGAATTTCCTCCTTTTAATGAAGAAATATCTTCACCTTCCTGACCGATAATTGCTAAAATAGAATCGACGGCTGCTGCTGAACCCTCTTCAACTCCTACAAATAAAAGGGTACCCTCAATTTCAGATTCAAAATCCTGAACTGCTTTATCTGTTTCGATTTCAGCTAAAATATCTCCTTCTTTTACTTGATCCCCTACTTTTTTATGCCATTTTGCCACCTTACCTTCCGTCATCGTGTCGGAAAGACGTGGCATTGTAATCACTTCTGCCATAATCTATATTGATTTGAGATTCGAAATTCGTGATTTGAGATCAGATAGACTCAAATTCAAATATCAAATTAATTATTAATTTTTAGTTTTCTAATTTATCTAAGAACGGATAATCTTCCTGAGCATAAACATACTCGTAGATTTTTTCTGCAGTCGGGTATGGTGAGTTTTCCATAAACTCAATGCACTCTTCCACAAAATCTCTCGATTTGTTGTCTGTGGCTTCAAGTTCTTCTTCTGTTGCCCAGCTGTTTTCGAGAATTCTTGCTTTGATCAATTCAATCGGGTCGTCTTTTTTTGCAATAGCCACTTCATCCTTTGATCTGTAAGGCTCAGCATCAGACATAGAGTGTCCTCTGAAACGATACGTTCTTGCTTCAATGAAAGTCGGCCCGTCTCCTCTTCTTGCTCTTTCAATCGCTTCATAAGCAGCTTCAGCCACTTTTTCAGGATCCATCGCATCTACAGCAAGACAAGGCATTTCATAGCCTAACCCTAATTTATAAATATCTTCGTGGTTCGCAGTTCTTTTTACAGAAGTTCCCATTGCATACTGGTTGTTTTCAACTACAAATACTACCGGAAGTTTCCAGTTCATAGCCATGTTGAAAGTTTCATGAAGAGAGCCCTGTCTTGCTGCGCCATCTCCGAAGAAACAGATATTGACAGCTTTTCTGTCAAAGAATTTATCCGCAAAAGCTATACCCGCACCTAAAGGAATCTGACCTCCTACAATACCATGACCGCCATAGAAACGGTGCTCTTTACTGAAAATATGCATAGATCCGCCCATACCACCAGAAGTACCTGTAGCTTTACCACAAAGTTCTGCCATGATTCTTTTGGGGTCTACTCCCATTGCCATTGGATGTATATGACATCTGTAAGCGGTGATCATGCTGTCCTTGGTTAAATCCATTGCATGCGTAAAACCAGCAGGAATAGCTTCCTGACCGTTGTACAAATGTAAAAAACCTCTGATTTTTTGTTTTAGATAAAGAGAACGGCATTTGTCTTCAAACCTTCTCCACATTGTCATATCTTCATACCACTTAAGGTATACCTCTTTAGAAAATTCTTTCATGTGCTAGCTTCTTGCTTATTTATTATGAAATAGTTGAGCAAAATTATAAAAAAAACTTCATTTTTATTGTATACATACCAATTGTTTTTTTAGTTATAGTGTTATATTTACATCACAAACTTCAATATGGAAGAAAAAAAGGCCTCGTTATTACAAACCGTTTCAAGAATTATCTCAGATTTTTTTAATCCACTCGTTTCGCTGTTTATCTACTTTGTGTATTTCAGCATCCAGAATTACACTTTTAAGGAGGCTTTTACCCACTTTTTACCTATTCTGCTTATTACCATTCTTCCGGTTATAAGCTGGATTATCTGGAATGTCAAAACCGGACGTTATACCAATATCGATGTCTCAAACAGAGTGCAGAGAAAGAGCTTGTATATATTCATTGCTGTTTGCATAGTATCTTATATAATATTTAATTTTATTAGAAACGGATTTATAGATTTTGTAATGCTGTTTATTTTGATTCTGCTGTTTGCTTTACAATTCAGCAATTTATACATTAAAAGCTCAATGCATACGGCATTTAATGTTTTTGTAGCTACTTTGTTTTTTGCCTTTGATGTGGAAATAGGATTTGTATGGTTAGCGATTGCAGTTTTGGTAGGAATTACACGGGTTATTTTAAAACGGCATACCGTAAAGGAAGTATTTATGGGCGCCGGGATCGCTTTTTTGGTTTCTTTTATTTATCTTTATTGCAATAATAAGTATCAACGTAATGATCTACCTACTGAAGTTCCAGTGGAAACCACCATCAATTAATTAAGGTCACGAAAAATTGATACAATTATCATTATCTAAATTTAAGCTCAAATATGAAAATAAATCATCTTACATCAGCAGAAGAAAATTTAATGAAGCTTTTCTGGGACTTAAATTCTTTTTATCTAAAAGATGTCATGGAAAAGCATACGGAACCCAAACCGCATCAGAATACCGTTTCTACTTATCTGAAAATACTTGTTGAGAAAGGCTATTTATCTACTGAAAAAGTAGGCAGAATTTTCAGATACAGTGTGATTTTTCCTTTTGACGATTATAAAAAATTTTTGCTGAAAGATCTTACACACAATTTTTTTAATAATTCGGGAAAAGAAATTTTAGAATTTTTATTTAAAGAAAACTTGGTTTCTCAAAATGATCTTAAGGAATATCTTGATCTTGAAATTAACATAAAGCCGGTAAAAGTAAAAGCTCCCACATTAGAATTCGCAGAAGAAATTCTCAATCCAAAAAAAGACAAAAAAGGAAAGAAGAAAAAGAAGAAGAAAAAAGATTAACAGCTGCAAATTTTGATTCTAAATATGTTTTATGCTGTAGAACTTCTGTAAAATAACTAATTTAAAATAAAGACATAAAAAAAGCGGCTTAAAAGCCGCTTCATTTTTTTTACCAACGACTTCCGCCGCCTCCGTTACCTCCACGGTTGTTGTTGTTTCCGTAACCGCCACCGCTGTTACCTCCACCACCAGTACGGTTGTTACCATAACTTCCACCACCGCTTCTGTTATTATCAAAGCTTCTTCTTGGTTTTTCTTCTCTTGGCTTAGCCTCAGACACGTTAAGAATCTTACCGTTAAGTTCTTTTTGGTTAAGAGCTTCAATAGCTTGAGCTCCTTCTTCGTCACCCATTTCTACGAAACCGAAACCTCTAGAACGACCAGTTTCTCTGTCTGTAACAATTTTAGCAGATGATACATCGCCAAATTCTGCGAATAAATCGTGCAACTCATATTCTTTAGTTGCGTAATTGATGTTTGAAACAAAAATGTTCATTTTGAAAAAAAATTAAAAATTAATATAAATTCTGGTATAAAAGAAAAACAACATAATAATGAACATAATATTGATTCCTGATATAAACGCTTGCAAGATACAATTAAAATAAGTAAATCAAAACTTTTTTTTAAGTATTTCATTGATTAAAGAAAATTTAATATAAGAATGTGATAATTTAGCTTAAATTCAACGTTTTAGATGAATGATTGACAATCATTGTTACCTAAAAACCGTATTAAAAATGTATAAAAAACAGTAAAAAATGCATACTACTAATTACATCAATACATTAATTGAAACAGCAGATGACTGCCCTGTTTCAGAAGGTCAGATTCCGCCGGAAAAGAAAGAAAAAACATTGGCCAATCTGCAATATGATCTTTTAATAAAAAGCCCTTATCGATATACTTCTGACGACATCATTTTTAGATGCTATATGATCAAAAATGACATTTCAGGAGAAGGAAAAGCCGAAAGGGAAAACTTCTTTTCAAAAGGTCAGGCCTGCCTTCGTTCATCACCTTTAGCGAAAAGATATGGCTTCGGATTTCATCATAATGCCGACAGTAAAGTTGCCATTTTTCCTATTGAAAGCGATCAATATCAAAATTTAGTTCAAAATGAGTCGGTAAAAAAAGTTAAAGCAATGCGCTCAAAAAGAAAATAATTAAAATGATAAATACTCCTTGTTTGATTAATTCATGATGAACACTCACCTTTTTCAGTTTTAAACATTAAATTTGTGCTGCAAATATTACGTATATGAATTATCATACCAGAAAATGGGTAAAACCTGAAGATTTAAATCCCAACCAATCTCTTTTTGGAGGAAAATTATTACAGTGGATTGACGAAGAGGCCGCTCTGTATGCCGTAATTCAGCTTGAGAACAAAAAAGTGGTAACAAAATACATCTCAGAAATCAACTTTGTGAGTTCTGCAAAACAGGGTGATATCATTGAAATTGGGATTGAAGTTTCAGCTTTCGGTTCTACTTCCCTTACCTTAAAATGTGCAGTGCGAAACAAAATGACGCATCAAACTATTATTACAGTTGAAAAAATTGTAATGGTAAATCTTGACGAAAATGGCAACCCATCGCAACACGGGAAAACCAAAGTAGAATTTGTAAAAGACAGGTTGAGCGGTCAATTATGAAAATTTTTATAAAAAATATGGTTTGTGACCGTTGCATTGCAGCAGTTGCAGGTATTTTTGAAAAACTTGACATTCGGTTTAAAGATATTCGGTTAGGAGAAGTTGAAACAGAAGCAGACATTTTAGAAACTGATTGGATTCAGATAGAAAATAAACTTGAAGAAATTGGCTTTGAGATTATAAAAAATCCTTCTCAGCAACTGATCGAGAATATTAAAAATCTTATTATTTTAAAAATAGGAAGATTAGATACAGATGAAAACTTTGTACTATCAAATTTCCTAAGCATTGCGCTTCATAAAGATTATAGCTCTTTGTCTAAGGTGTTTTCGCAAAACGAAAATTTCACATTAGAGCAATATTATATTCTTCAAAAAATCGAGAAAGTAAAAGAACTCTTGTTCAACAACGATTTTACTTTAACTGAAATTGCCGGACACATGGGTTACAAAAGTGTACAGCATCTCTCATCGCAATTCAAAACCACGACAGGCTACACTCCTACTGAGTTTAAAAAATTAGAAGTTCACAACAGAAAACCGCTTGATCAGGTTTGAATTAACAGTTGTAGAGTATTAAGTCATTCAGTTATTAGTTTACAATTTAACCGCTTAACTAACTAACTAACTAACTAACTAACTAACTAACTAACCATCCAAATTCTATAAACATTATCCTTAAATTTATAACAGTCTTTAGCTTTGATTATAGAAATTTGCACAATAAATTTAAGCATCATGCAAGAGCAATATAAAATAATTGGGATGACCTGCTCAGGTTGTCAGAAAAAAATTTCAGACAAGCTCAATAGCCTAGAAAATATAAATGCTGATATTGACCTCGAAAATCAAATAGCTATCATAATTTCTGATAAAGCGATTGATGTGAATCATTTAAATAAAGCTTTAGAGGAAATCGGGGATTACAAATTGGAAGATCTAAACAATCCCGAAAAGTCTTTTATAAAACCCCAGGACAGAGTTTCTGTATCATCAGTTTATTACTGCCCGATGGAGTGTGAGGACGAGAAAGTATACTTTAAACAAGGTGAAAGATGTCCGGTGTGCAATATGTTTTTAGTTCCGATAGAGGAAAAACTGGCACAGGATCCAGATTTCAAACCTGCATTTTCAAAAGCCCATTTACCTGAATCTTTTAAACAACACATTGGAGATTATTACTGTCCGATGTTCTGCGAAGGTGAAAAAGTGTATGATAAAAAAGGTGATTGTCCGGTCTGTTATATGCATTTAGAGGAAATTACTGAAGAATTAGTCAAACATTCAGAATGGAATCATTCACATACTCATGATCATGAACATCTAGAAGTTCCTACAGTCACTGACGATATGGCAGGAAAATACTATTGCCCTATGTTCTGCGAAGGTGATAAAACTTACGACAGCAATGTAGGATGCCCTGTCTGCGGAATGGATTTGGTACAATATCCCGACAAAAAAAGTAATAGCGGAGAAGATGATACATTCAATATTTTAAAAAGAAAATTTATTATTTCTTTAATTTTTACAATTCCCGTTTTCATTCTTTCGATGGGCGGAATGTTGATTGATTTTACTTTTTCACATCAAATCCAGGGCTTTATTGAACTTATTTTAACCGTTCCCATATTGTTCTATTCCGGATGGTTTCTGATGAAAAGAGGTTTTATTTCTTTTAGAACTTGGAATTTAAATATGTTTAGCCTAATTGCTTTAGGAGTTTCTGCAGCATTCATTTTCAGTATTGTTGCTTTACTGTTTCCTGATATTGTTCCACATGAAATCCGTGGTCACAGCCATGATAGTCCGCTATATTTTGAAGCGGTTTGCGTAATCATTACATTAGTCATTTTAGGGCAATTAATGGAAGCTTTGGCCCATAAAAAAACAGGAAACGCTATTAAAGAGTTAATAGATCTTTCTCCGAACGATGCCAATTTAATGATCAATGATGAAGAAAAAATAGTTCCGCTGTCAGAAATAAAAATAGGAGACCTGTTAAAGGTAAAACCCGGTGAAAAAATTCCGGTTGACGGAAAAATCATCGAAGGAAACTCTATAGTTGATGAAAGTATGATAACCGGAGAGCCCATTCCTGTAGAGAAAAAGATAGGTGATAAAGTAAGTTCCGGAACCATCAACGGACACCAGGTTTTCATTATGAAAGCAGAAAAAGTAGGTAACGAAACCTTGCTTTCAAAAATTATTAAAATGGTCAACGATGCAAGCAGAAGTCGGGCCCCGATTCAGAAACTGACTGATAAAGTTGCTAAAGTTTTTGTTCCGATTGTTATTTTGACGGCGGTCATAACATTTTTTCTGTGGCAAATTTTCGGTCCTGAAGGCAAACAAAGTCTTTTCGCATTCGTAAATGCGGTTGCGGTTCTCATCGTGGCTTGTCCTTGTGCTCTGGGTCTTGCAACTCCAATGTCTTTGATGGTAGGGATTGGTAAAGGAGCCAAAAATGGTATTCTCATTAAAAATGCTGAAGCACTTGAACAAATGAATAAAGTAAACGTTTTAATTACTGACAAAACAGGTACTTTAACGGAAGGAAAACCTTCGGTTGTGCATATTGAAAATTTAAATAATGAACCCAATTTAATTTTAAAATTGGCCTACTCACTAAACCAAAATTCAGAACATCCACTGTCAAATGCGGTCATTAAAAAAGCTAAGGCTGATAATATTTCGGCAGAAAAAGTTGAAAAATTTGAAAATATTTCCGGTAAAGGCGTAAAAGGGTATATTAATGGTAAAATGGTTTATTTAGGAAACGAAAACCTCTTAGTTTCAAATGAAATTAAGATTCCTGAAAATTTAAAACTGAAAGCCAATGAAATTCAATCAAAAGCCCATACCATTTCTTATGTTGCGCAGGAAAATGAAGTGTTAGGACTAATAAGTTTTACTGATAAAATAAAGGAAAGCTCGAAAAAAGCAGTAGAATTACTTATGAGTGACGGTATTGATGTTATTATGATGACCGGCGACAATGAGCACACCGCAAAAGCTGTTGCAGACGCACTAGGAATTAAACATTTTAAAGCCAATTGTCTTCCTGAAGATAAGTTGAACGAAGTAAAAAAGCTTCAGCAGCAAGGAAAAATCGTGGCGATGACCGGAGATGGAATTAACGACTCTCCCGCTTTAGCTCAGGCAAACATTGGAATTGCAATGGGAACAGGAACAGATGTTGCCATAGAAAGTGCAGAAATTACTTTATTGAAAGGTGACCTTGTTGGCGTAGCCAAAGCAAAAATTTTAAGCGAAAAACTTCTCAGAAATATCAAAGAAAATCTATTTTTTGCCTTTATCTACAATATTCTGGGAATACCGATTGCGGCAGGATTGTTGTATCCTTTTTTTGGAATTTTATTGTCACCAATGATTGCTGCGGCGGCAATGAGCTTCAGTTCTTTATCTGTGATTTTAAATTCACTACGATTAAATTCTGTGGATGTAAATATTAAATAAACCCCCGCGTTGTTTGTCACTGACAAATGATTAAAAGATTAAAAGATTAAAGGTGTTTTTAAATATTACTCAAAATGAAAAAAGATCAAGTTTATATTGGCTGCTCCGGTTTCTACAACAGTGATTGGAAGGGTTCTCTGTATCCGGAAGATGCGAAGAGCAAAGACTTTCTAACCTTATATTCTCAGCAATTCAATTCAGTTGAGATCAATTCAACCTTTTACAGAAAACCGACGGTAAAAACTTTATTGAAATGGTTCGACGAAACACCTGATGATTTTAGATTTTTCATTAAAATACCAAAGACGATTTCTCATGAAAAACGTCTGGAAAGCTGTAAAGAAGAAATTACAGAATTTTGCAATCATATTGAAGCTAATCTGAAGGAAAAACTTGCCGGATTTTTATATCAGTTTCCGCCTTCGTTTAAAAATACAACCGATAATTTAAACCTTATTTTAGAAAATCTTGATTTTCAATTTTTAAATGTGATTGAATTCCGACATTTTTCATGGTGGAATGATGAAATCTTTAAAGTTTTGAAAGAAAACAACACTATTTTCTCAGGAGTCAGTTTTCCGGGAAATCTTCCTGAAGACGTTATTATTAATTCGAATGACACACTTTACTATCGTTTACATGGGAAACCTATACTTTATAAGTCAGAATATTCAGAAGAATTTTTGAAAAGTTTAGCCGAAAGCCTGAAAAATTTACAAAAGAAATCCTATATATTCTTCAACAATACCTGGGGAACAGCAGCTGTTAAAAACGGATTGTATTTAAAAGAACAATTGGTAAAATAATTTATTAATAATAATCGAAATTTGCTGAAATACTGGAATAAAATTGTTAACTTTAATTTGTAAAATTTAACATTTTTTAACAATTTAATTTCCATTATTTTTATGAAGAAAAACTTTGCGGAAAAGTCTTTAGACAAGGCTTTTCTAGGGATGTTTGCAACGATAAGCGCAGCATCATTTATGTTCACAGGTTGCAATCAGAAACAAGAAATCAAAACGTCTGAAAACAATATTTTAAAAGAGCATCCCGTCGCACCACTCGTCTCAGAAATTAATGATAAAAATATCATCTCAGACAGAAGAGTAATTTATCTAACGTTTGATGACGGTCCCAATCGCGGAACTGAAAATCTACTTAAAATTCTTCACAAAAGAAATGTCTGTGCAACAGCATTTTTGGTCGGTCAGCACGCCACCGGAAGTCAAAAGCAAAAAGATGATCTTGAATTACTGAGAAAAGACTCACTGATAGAATTAGCCAACCACAGCTATACACACGCTCATAATAAATATACAGACTTTTACAAGAATTCTGCGATTGTAATTCATGATTTTGATACTGCAATAGACAGTTTAAAATTAAAAAATAAAATTGCAAGAACACCCGGAAGAAACATCTGGAGACTCAATAATATTACAAGTACCGATATTAAAACTTCAAACGAAGCTGCGAATAATCTTTATAGTGCGGGTTACAAAATAATTGGATGGGATCTTGAGTGGAAGCCTACTAATAAAATGGGATTAAAAGGAAACCATCAGATTATGCTGAAAAAAGTAGACAGCATTTTTTTTAACGACCTCGAAAAAACCTCAAGACATCTGGTTTTTCTTACCCATGATCAATATTTGACAGACGAAGACTCCGTTAATGAACTGGAATTGTTTATTGAAAAGCTGCAGAAAACAAATCGCTTTGTGTTTAGAAAAATTTCGGAATACCCGAGAATCAATGAGGTTTTAAATTAAAATCGTAATCCTAGGTTGAATTGTCATTCTGACGAAGGAAGAATCTCATTTGAGAGTACTATAAAAAATTCTTCACTAGATTTCATTTCGTTCAGAATGACAGTCAAACTTATTTTGTATTAATTAAAGAAACTAATAATTAGTTTTTCTATTCTAAATTTCAGAAATTTGCAGCTATGAGCATTCAGGAAAATTACGGCAATATAAAAAATCAGCTTCCGTCAACAGTTGAGTTGGTTGCAGTCTCAAAAACGCATTCTGTTTCAGCAATTCAGGAAGTTTACGATTTGGGACAGAGAGTTTTTGGTGAAAATAAAGTTCAGGAACTGGTTGAGAAACATCCTTTACTTCCCAAAGATATTCAATGGCATCTCATCGGACATCTTCAGACCAATAAAGTAAAATATATTGCAGAATTTATTGATACCATCCAAAGTGTAGATTCTGAAAAGCTTCTTAATGAAATCAATAAAGAAGCCGCAAAGCATCACCGAAAAATAAAAGTTCTGCTTCAGGTAAAAATTGCAGACGAAGAAACAAAATTCGGACTGGAAATAGACGAAGCCAAAAATATTTTTCAAAAGTTTGTTGATGGTGCTTATTCAAATATCGAAATTACCGGATTGATGGGAATGGCAACTTTCACGGACGATAAAGATCAGGTAGGGAGAGAATTTCAAATTTTAAAAGATCTTTTTGATGAGTTAGATAAAACAAAAACATTAGAAACGCTTTCAATGGGGATGAGTGATGACTTCCCAACTGCCATTAGTTGCGGGGCCAATTCTGTACGTGTTGGATCGGCTATTTTCGGAAGAAGAGATTATTCTCAATAGCACATTTAGGAACAGTTTTTGATGCAAATTGACGAAAAAAAACCTAAATTTGCGACTATGCAAAAAATCCTTATTGTAGAAGACGAAAAAGCAATCTCCGGAGTACTCCACAGTATTCTATCGGATGAACTTCCCGATTATGAATTTTTAATTGCCGAAGATGGCCTTGAAGGTTATAAATGTGTGGAAAAAGAAGACTTTGCCTTAGTAATTTCAGATATCAAAATGCCTAAAATGTCGGGCACAGAGTTTTTGAAGCAGAGTTTGATTTTAAAACCTGAAACTACATTTATCATGATTTCAGGACATGCCGATATCGATTCTGCAGTAGCTTGCTTAAAGGATGGAGCTTACGATTTTATCTCAAAACCAATCGACATCAACCGATTGATTACTAGTGTAAAAAATGCCTTGGTAAAGGAAACTCTAAAGAAAGAAAATAAAAATCTTCAGACCGAAAATAAAACTCTTAAAAGAAAAGTCAACAAGAAATACCAGATGATTGGTGAATCTGCTCCGTTGAAAAAAATTCAGGAGATGATCGAGAAAGTTGCAGTTTCTGACGCAAGAGTTTTGATTACAGGACCTAACGGCGCCGGTAAAGAACTTGTAGCCCATGCGATTCATAATTTAAGTGAAAGAGCTAGAGGTCCGATGGTAGAAGTAAACTGTGCAGCAATACCTTCTGAATTGATCGAATCTGAACTTTTCGGTCATGTAAAAGGATCATTTACAGGCGCTATCAAAGACAAGCAGGGAAAATTTGAACAGGCAAACGGCGGTACAATTTTTCTGGATGAAATCGGTGATATGAGTTTGATCGCTCAGGCAAAAGTATTGAGAGCACTTCAGGAAAGCAAAGTTTCTCCGGTAGGAAGCGACAAAGAGATAAAAGTTGATGTGAGAGTACTTGCGGCAACCAATAAAAATATGGCTAAAGAAATCGATGCCGGAAGGTTCAGAGAAGATTTGTATCACAGGCTTTCTGTTATTGAGATCTACGTTCCGCCATTGGATGAGCGAAAAGAAGATATCAAATTATTGGTGGATCATTTTTCTACACTGATTTCTGATGAGCATGGTACTGCTTTAAAAAAATTCGATGATACTGCGATTGATGCTTTAAAGGCACTTTCATGGACGGGAAATATCAGAGAATTGAGAAACGTTGTTGAGAGATTAATTATTCTGGGAGGAGCTACGGTTTCTGAAGAGGATGTTGCAAGTTTTGTAAGAAAATAATTTAATTTTAAATTAAAATAAATACTAAAAATTTGCAGTACTATTACTGCAAATTTTTTTTGAACGGTTATGAGATTTCTAGATAAAAACTATACGAAAGAAGCGTTGACATTGGCGCTTCCGGTTATGCTGACGCAGGTGGGTCAGGTCTCGGTGAACTTATTCGATAATATCATTGTAGGTAAACTATTGGGTGCAGATGCGCTGGCTTCGGTTTCATTAGGAAATGCAGTGTTCTTTTCGATGTTTGTATTGGCATTGGGGTTTTCATTTGCTATTCCGCCATTGGTTTCTGAAGCGCATTCTCAGAATGATCATAAAACTATCAATTCGGTTTTCAGTCATGGTTTTGTCATCAATATGTCTGTCGGAATTCTATTGATGCTGCTGTTGTTTTTAGGATTACCACTGCTTTATCATTCTGGTCAGCCTGCAAAAATTATCCCGGATACCGTAGATTTTTTATGGATTATGGCGGTCAGTATTGTCCCTTTCATGGCATTTCAGACTTTAAGAGAAGTTTCAGAAGGGCTTTCTTATACCATTGGGGTGACCAAAGCTACAATCATTGCCAATATTATCAATATTATTCTCAACTATGTCTTCATTAAAGGCATATGGATTTTTCCTGAAATGGGCGTAAAGGGTTCTGCCTTAGCAAGTTTAATAGCAAGAATCTTTATGGTTATTTTCCTTTATTATGTTTTAGTAAAAGAGAAAAAGACAAGACAGTATATTAAGGATTTTTCATTAAAAATTACGGTTTTTTCAAAGAAGATGTTTGAAAAAATGATCAGGATTGGTTTTCCCACAGCATTGCAGATGTTTTTTGAAGTAACTGCATTTGCGGGTGCCGCTTTTATTTGCGGATTGATCTCGGCACACGATATCGCCTCACACCAGATTGCACTGAGTATGGCATCTTTTACCTTTAATTTATGCATTGGTTTCAGTGTTGCCTCAACCGTGATGATTGGAAGGAAACTAGGCGAAAAGAATTTCGTAGAACTTAAAAAAGTCGGCATCAATAATCTTAAAATTGCCTTTATATTTATGGCGATCTGTGGAATCATATTTATCCTCGGCCGAAATATTCTTCCTACATTTTTTACGAAAGGTGAAGAAATAGAAGTGATCACTTTAGCCTCCAAACTAATGATTATTGCTGCCCTTTTCCAATTATCAGACGGGATTCAGGTGACTGCTCTCGGATGCTTGCGAGGATTGCAGGATGTAAAGATCCCTTCTATTTACACATTTCTGGCGTATTGGGTTTTTACGATTCCGTTAGGATATATACTTTGTGTAACTTTGGAAATGGGTGCTTTCGGAATGTGGATCGCGCTTGGATTAGGATTGACGATTTCAGCACTGATGCTTGTAAAAAGATTTTTGAATTTGTCTGCAAGACGAATTAAACAAAATTCATAATTTTTGGTATATGGACAGCATAGAAATAAAGAAAGTAAATCTAAATGACTTAAGTAAACTACAGGTCATTGCAAAACAGACATTCTTCGATACATTTTCACCCGACAATACAGCGGAGAATACCGAAAAATATATGAATGAAAGCTTTACAACCGAAAAGCTGACTTCAGAAATTGAAAACAAAAATTCAGAATTTTACTTTGCCATTTCAGAAAATGAGGTTATTGGTTACCTGAAAGTAAACAGCGGAGATGCGCAGACAGAACTCAAAAAGGAAAATGCATTAGAAATAGAAAGGATCTACGTTTCAAAAGATTTTCACGGCAAAAAAGTCGGGCAGATTCTCTACGATAAAGCTTTAACTATTGCAAAAGAAAAAAATGCTGACTACGTCTGGTTGGGTGTCTGGGAAAAAAACACGAGAGCTATTCAGTTTTATAGTAAGAATGGCTTTGCAGAATTTGATCAGCATATTTTTATGTTTGGTGATGAGAAGCAGACGGATATTATGATGAGAAAAGAAATATGAATAACTCTTGGTAAAACTTTTTTAACAAAAAATCCTCGCTCTTTCGAGCGAGGATTTCATTTATTTCTTCAGACATTTTTCCAAAAACTGATCTTGTTCCCAAAGTAAATGCAGAATATTTTCCTTTGCCACATAGCCATGAGCTTCTTTTGGCAATAGAACCATTTTTACGGGAGCTCCGAGGTTTTTTAAAGCCTGGAAATATCTTTCAGTCTGTAAGGTAAAAGTTCCCGGGTTATTGTCTGCATCACCGTGAATCAGGAGCAATGGGGTCTTCATTTTATCGGCGTTCATAAAGGGAGACATGGTGTTGTAAATTTCAGGGACATCCCAGTAATTCCTTTGTTCGCTCTGAAAGCCAAATGGAGTCAAAGTTCTGTTGTACGCTCCACTTCTTGCAATTCCGCAGGCATAATCTTTAGAATGCGTTAATAGATTTGCGGTCATAAAAGCACCGTATGAATGTCCGCCAACCGCCACTTTAGCTCGGTCTATATAACCCAATTGATCAACAGCATCAATAGCAGCTTTTCCGTTAGCTACCAATTGGGTAATAAACGTATCATTCGGTTCGGTTTTTCCTTCTCCTATGATCGGGAATGCAGCATCATCAAGTACGGCGTAACCCTTCGTTGTCCAGTAAACGAAAGAGCCATAATAAGGGAAGGTAAAATCATTCGGGTTCTGGGTATTCTGCCCAGCTGTATTTTTATCTTTATATTCTGTAGGATAAGCCCAGATCAATAACGGAAGCTTTTCTTTTTTTGCTTTGCGGTCATAATTTGCTGGCAAATACAGTGTACCCGTCAATGTAACGCCGTCATTTCTTTTGTAGGTAATCACTTCTTTGTACACATCTTTTATGCTTTCAAAAGGATTGGCAAATAGAGTGACCGGTTGAGATGTATTAGATTTAATATTTTTTCTGTAGTAATTGGGATATGCATTGGCAGACTGCTGAATCGTCAGAATCTCCCCTTTTGAGGGATTAATAATATCAATGATTTCTTCTTTTGCATTTTTGAGATTTGAAGTATACAGCCTTTTCTTCTTTAGAGATTTCATATCCATCTCGTCGATAAAAGGATGCTGACCTTCTTTAGTAAATCCGGCCCCGATAAGATATGCTTTGTCACCTTTCATATCTAAAACATATCTTCCAAACTCATTTTTTGTGGTGTTAAAGCTTCCCGGATCACTGTAAACATCCTGATAATTGCGGTCTTCAATAATCTGAGATTTCCCGTCATTTAAATCTACCAGATAAGATTTTGTATTTCTCGTATCGTACCAACCTTCAGAAATAACTGCGTAATGATTATTAGTCCAGCTTGTTCCCTCATATCTCTGTTTTGTTTTAAAGAAAGATTTTGGCTGATTACTAAATGGGGCATCCCAGGTAAAAATCTCATCTCTGACATCAGCGGTCTTAGACTGATCTCCACCATCTAAAGCTTCTGCAAATACTAAGGTTGCGGGTTGATCGCTTCTCCAGGCCATGTCCCTTTTGCCTGTTCTTACCGATGAAAATCCTTTGGGCATAATTTCATTCAGAGGAACTTCATTTACTTTTTTTACGGCGTTTCCTTGAGCATCGTAAATCGTAGTTACACTTGGAAATCTACTCAGCGGAACAATATAAGAAAAAGGCTTCCTAATGGTTGTCAGCATCAGATAATTTCCATCAGGAGAATAACTTACTCCGGCAAATAGATCCTGATCTTTTATCTTCTTCACATTTCCGTTCATATCGACAGTATATAATTCGGAAGCAGTGAGAATTTCGAAATTCTTTTCATCCTGCGGGTTTTTAAGCAAATCCTGATACGTCCTGTTCTGAGAAACTTTTCCGTCTGATGTAGAAACAATTGGCCCGGTCGGTAAATCTTTTGAAGCATCTGTCAGCTTGGCTCTGTTCTCAGGAAGAACTTTTAATAAAAAGCTCTGTGAATCTTTGATCCAGGTGTAAGGATTACCCAAATTGGCATTCAGATTATCTTTGGTTATTTTCTTTGCTGTTGCAGTTTCAAGATCAACAACCCAAAGTTCTACTCCGCGGTCTGTGGTATTGGTAAAAGCTAATTTTTTTTCATCGGGTGAGAAAGAAGGATTGGTGATTTTCGGATTTGTTGGCAAACCTTTTACCTGAAATTCATTTCTATCGTTCATTTTACGAACTTTTAAATTGTTCGCATAAGTCACCGAACTTGATATGTTGGTGACCGGGTTGATTCGTAAGCCTCCCAGTTTCATTTCCTGCTGATTAAGATCATCCAAAGTTTTGTAGGTCGGACGGTAAACAAAAACTAACCAATCTTTTTTTGAATTGGTGATAACACTTGGAGGTCTGTCGTAATCTGCCAGTTTTAAAATTTCTGCAGATGGCTTTTGGTAAGAAATATTTTCCTGTGCATCGTAAAAATTAAGAAATGCCAGCAAACAAATGGTCAATTTGATTTTCATATTTTTTTGATTTGTCACGAATTTAATGAAAAGTAGTTAACCAAAAAAGATTGTCAGAAATTCTTTTGAAAACTTAAAATATTTTTCCTTGGTATTATCTAACAAAAAAGCAGTAAAAAAATTACTGCTTTATATATTTAAAAATAAAAATATTACCATTCTGAGCTTCTTCTTCTCTTCTCAATCATCCAATCGACAGAAAATCTGCCAGCTCCTAAAACCAGAATAAGAACATAAACTGCAAGATAAAGTAAACTCAACTCTCTTTTATCAAAAGAATCTGAACCATGAACTACAAGACTGGCTATAATCATTGTAAATGTGAGGAAGGCCACTGAAATTCTAGTAAACAGTCCCAAAATCAGAAAAATCGAGCAGACAAATTCTGCGAAAACTGTAAGACCTAAAGAAATTTTCGGGCCTAAGCCAAGAAAATCAAAAAACTTAATATCTCCACCTTCGAGCAACATTTGAAGCTTAGGAAAACCATGAGATAACATAGCAAAACCTACAAATAATCTTACTATCAATAATGCAATGTCTATAAAAATAGGATCCTTTTTTAAGTTTGAATAGCTCATTGATTAGAAATTTAGTTTAAAGATAATAAAATGTTTTCTTTACAACGATGAATATTGATTTTTTAGTCTATCTGTATCCAAAGTTTTTCAAATCCCGATCATTTTTCCTCCAGTCTTTTTTTACTTTAACAAACAAATTCAGATGAATTTTTTTTGAGAAAAATTTTTCGAGATCTATTCTTGCTTCTGTGCCCACTTTTTTAATAGCTTCTCCTTTATGACCGATGATAATCCCTTTCTGAGTATCTCTTTCTACATAAATGATAGAATCAATAAAAATAATTCCTTCATTTTCCTTAAACATTTCCGTTACCACTTCTACAGAATAAGGTATTTCTTTATCATAATTCAAAAGAATCTTCTCGCGAATTGCCTCGTTAACGAAAAATCTTTCCGGCTTATCAGTATACATATCCTTATCATAATATGCAGGACTTTCCGGCAACATTGATTTTAGTTTTGGTAAAATAACATCTGTGTTGAAAGCGTTCAGTGCAGAAATAGGAAGAATTTCTGCCTTAGGAATTCTTTCGTGCCATTCGGTTGCTATTTTTTCAAGACCTTCCTGATTGGTCTGATCAATCTTATTGAGTAATAATAAAACCGGCACCGGAATTTTGTTTAATTTCTCAATCAAAAATTCTGATTGTTCGGCTTTGTCGGTAACGTCTACAATGAAAAGAAAAACGTCAGCATCCTGTAAAGAATCTTTTACGAAATCCATCATTTTTTCCTGCAAACCATATTTCGGATCTAAAACTCCGGGTGTATCAGAAAATACGATCTGTAAGTCTTCTTCATTATAAATCCCAAAAATTCTATGTCTTGTTGTCTGTGCCTTTTGTGTTACGATTGCCAGTTTTTCTCCCATCAATTCATTAAGAAGGGTAGATTTTCCTGCGTTTGGCTTTCCAACGATATTTACAAATCCTGCTTTATGCATATATAAAAATTAAGTCGCTTTTTATTACGATCTGCAAAGTTAGTAAAACAAAAACTGACTTCATCCAATATTACATTTAAAAGGTATATTTTTGCCATTTAAATTTTTATTATGAACTGGATTATTTTAATCATTGCGGGACTATTTGAAGTTGGCTTTGCCTCTTGTTTAGGAAAAGTAAAAGATACCTCGGGAAACGAAATGTATTGGTGGTTTGGTGGTTTCCTTGCCTGTCTTACAATAAGCATGCTCCTGCTGATCAAAGCTACAGAAACGCTTCCCATTGGGACGGCTTATGCAGTCTGGACCGGAATTGGTGCAGTAGGAACCGTTCTGATGGGTATCTTTGTTTTTAAAGATCCGATAAGCTTTTGGAGAATATTTTTTATTTGTACGCTAATCGGCTCCGTGATTGGTTTGAAAGCGGTTTCTTATTAAAAAAGATGATCATATTACAAGAAAATATATTCAGATAATATAAAAACGTCTTCAATAATGAGGACGTTTTATTTTTTACTTTTTATATACAACAGGTAAAATTTCGTTGTGATTGAGTCCGTATTTAAAAATTTCCGCTTCAGTGAATTGCTTCGAATAAAAGTTGGGTTCCGCATCAAAACCGGCATTTCTTAACCTGTCAAAATAATCCATTCCGTACCAGCGAACGTGATCATACTGGCCGAAATGTTTTTGGCGTTCTTTCGGATCTTTAATCGTAAAATCTTCATAGGTTTTCTCTAAAGAATTTTTCATAGGCACCTGAATAATACCCCATCCTCCAGGTTTCAGAACACGATACAATTCACCCATTGCTTTAGCGTCATCTTCAATATGCTCTAAAACATGATTGCAGAAAATTATATCAAAACTTTCTGTCGCGAAAGGTAAATCGAGAATGTCTGCTTTTACATCAACGATAGGCGAATAAAGGTCGGCAGAAATATAATCAAGATTTTTCATTTTTTTGAATTTCCTTAAAAATTCCTGTTCGGGTGCGATATGAAGAACCTTATAATTTTTAATAAAAAAATCAGTCTCATTCTGCAGATAGAGCCACATTTGGCGGTGTCTTTCTAAGCTTAACGTTCCGGGAGAAAGAGCATTTTCTCTTTGCTTTCCGTATCCGTAAGGCAAAAATTTGCGATAGGATCTCCCGTCGATAGGGTCGTAAAATTCATCACCTTTGAAAAACTGATAAATAAGCGGCCGTGCCCAAATGCTCATTTTGATCAGCACCGGACGTGGAATTTTATTTAATAAAAGTTTGGTTATCTTTTTCATTAAAAATCCATTTGAAATGGCTGTTCTTCATCACTTTCGATTCCTAAAGCTTCGTAAACATATTTAAAGGTAGAGAGTAAAACTGGTTTCCCATTTACCACCGCAACATCATGCTCAAAATGCGCTGAGGTAAGATTGTCAAGCGTAGTTACCGTCCAACCGTCATTATGAAATTTCACCTTTTCGGTTCCCATGTTCACCATCGGCTCTATTGCAATTGTTAAACCGTCTTTGATGACCTTACCACTTCCCTGTTTTCCGTAGTTTGGAACATTTGGCTCTTCATGCATTTTTCTACCTAGTCCGTGTCCTACCAATTCTCTTACAACGCCAAAACCCTCCTTTTCGCAATAGTTCTGAATAGCATGAGAGATATCTCCTATTCTTTTACCTCTTACACACTGCTCGATTCCTTTGTACAAAGATTCTTTGGTCACCCGCAGTAGTTTTTTGATCTCAGGTTTTACTTCTCCAATTTCAAAAGTGTAAGCATGATCACCTACAAAACCGTTCAAAACAGCGCCACAATCTACAGAAAGCACATCACCTTCTTTGATCTCATCTTTATTCGGAAAACCGTGCACCACCTGATCGTTAGGTGAGATACAAAGTGAATACGGAAAGCCTCCATATCCTAAAAATGCCGGTTCTGCACCGTGATCTTTGATAAAATCATGCGCCAATTTATCTAAATATAAAGTAGTAATCCCGGGCTTGATTTCTTTAGCCAGCATTCCCAGTGTTCTGGAAACCAACTGAGCACTTTCTCTCATCAGACGAATCTCGTCTATTGTTTTTAATTGAATCATTTTTTAAAATAGATATTAGACATTAGATATGAGAAGTTAGATTTACAACTTGTTCGATATTTAGTTTAATAGAACTTCAGCATCTAATATTCTTATGATAAACTAAAAAGCAGCGATAGACAAATTGCTAATTACTACCTTCTAATTTCTAAATTATTTTTTACCAGAAAAGCCCTTTTTTCTTTTCTTTCTTTAATTTTGAATAGGCTAAAACTTCTTTCCCTTCTACACGGAACTCTATTCTTTCGTTAATAATATTATAAATTTCACCCCAACCCGGAAAACCACCAAGATTTCGGTCATCAATAAACCAATCTGCATCTAATTTCCTTGATTGTGTTTCGGAGTCAAAAACTTCTCCTTCAAAACTTGAATTGATAGCGTAAAATTCGATTCCGTTTTTTCTACAGAATTCTACTGCTTCATCAAGGGTTTTGCCGTGTCTGTACGTCCAGAGAATTAATCTGTAACCTTGAGACTGCAATTTTTTCAAGGTTTCAAATGCGAAAATTTTAGTTTTTCCAATGCCGGGATATGCATCATCAACGATTGTTCCGTCGAAATCTACAGCAATTTTTTTATTACTTACCATTTTGTTGTTTTTTTTGAAGTGCAAAGATAATAAATAATTAAAGAGTGCCGAAAAAACGTCCGACACTCTTATTTATAGTTTAATATTAAAATATTGTCAGCACTTAGCTTCTTGCTATAGGCTTACAATCAGTATCTTTAAAAAATATAATAATCTTAATTTTGAAAATCAACAATGCTTATTTCTTTACCCAGCTGAACTGAAACTGCAAATCTGGCGTTGAAACTCTGTCGGTGATTTTTTGGAGTCGTGATGGAAGTTTCATCAAATATTCCTGGGCTTTTTCAGCTGTTTCAGTAAGGCCTGTGATATGTTCAATTTTCCATTCGTCTAACAATTCTTTCATGATGTTGATGTAATCCTGGCCTGTATACACCATACATCTCTGTGCTGCGTCTGAAAAATGACCCCAAAGCTCACCCGCTTTTTGTCCTGATTGTCTCATCATGTGCGCAGGCATTACAATTTTTTTTCGCATCATATCTTCAAATGCCAAAATCATTTCCGAAGGATCAAGTTCAAGAATTTTTGCTACAAAGTGCTTGTAAGCTTTAGCATGTCTTGCCTCATCTGCTGCAATTACACCGCACATTTTTGCTAATTTTCCGTTTCCGGACTGCTTTGCCAATGTTCCTACCCTTCTGTGAGAAATATTAGTTGCAGTTTCTTGAAAACTTGTATAGACGAAGTTTCTGTAAGGATCCATGCTTGTCCCCAAATCAAAACCATCGCTTATTAAATATTGTGTTGTGATCTCCACTTCTCTCATGTTGACTCTTCCACACAGATAAAGATATTTGTTTAATAAGTCACCGTGGCGGTTTTCTTCACCTGTCCATGATCTTACCCAGTTTGCCCAGCCTACTTTTTCTTCCTGATCTACACCGTCAACGCCCATTAACCAAGATTCGTAGGATGGCAGCGCTTCTTCAGTAATACAGTCACCAATTAAAGTTACAAAGAGATCATAAGGCATCTCACGTGCAAAAGTCTGGATTTCATCCAAATCATATTTAAAATTATCACTTGAAGGATCCGGTAAATAATCTGACGGCTGCCAGATTTTTTCAATTGGTGTTAAAAATTTATCCAGAAAAGAACCAACTTCCTTTTCCAAAATACTCATTACCTCTTTTCTTACAAGCTTATTGTACATTTCTTAAATACGTTTATAGTTCGCAAATATATTAAATTTTACTATCTGAAGCATAAAATCATATGCTTGTCATAACATGTGTGACATAAATCATACCGTTATCTAAAATATAACGGTATTGTTGAAATTATTTTTCAGTTTAGCTTACTAAGATATCTCCGGTCATCATTTCGGGAATCTCTATTCCCATTACTGATAAAATGGTTGGTGCCATATCACCTAGTTTTCCTGGTTTTAAATTCCATTGGTGATCTTTATCCATTACAATTAAAGGTACCAAATTGGTTGAATGCTGCGTATTTGGCGATCCGTCTGCATTGATCATTACATCAGAATTACCATGATCGGCAAGGATAAAAACAGCGTAGCCGTGTTCATAAGCAACTGTAGCTACCTGCTCGATACATTTATCTACCGTTTCAGCAGCTCTAACAGCCGCTTCAAAAACTCCTGTATGACCCACCATATCGGTGTTTGCAAAATTTAAACAGATGAAATCTGCCGTTTCATTCTGTAATTCAGGGAGAATTGCACTTGTAATTTCGTATGCAGACATTTCCGGTTTTAAATCATAGGTCGGAACATCTTTCGGGCTTGGACACAGCAATCGTCTTTCGCCCTCGAAAGGTTTCTCACGACCGCCGGAAAAGAAAAACGTTACGTGCGGATACTTTTCTGTTTCTGCAATCCTGATTTGAGATCTGCCATTTCTTTCCAGAATCTCACCCATTGTCTCCTTTAAAACTGCTTCGTCAAAAACAACATGCACATTTTTGTATGACTTGTCATAATTTGTCAAGGTAACATAGTGAAGATTTAATTTTCGCATAAAATACTCCGGCATATCATGCTGACATAAAACCTCAGTGATTTCTCTGCCTCGGTCTGTACGGAAATTGAAACAGATGACCACGTCATTATCAACAATTTTCCCGACAGGAACTACGTTTCCAATCTGAGTTTCTTTGACCAGAATAATCGGTTTAATGAACTCATCTGTAACTCCATCATTATAGGACGACTGAATAACTGAAACAGCATCTGTAGTTCGTTGCCCAATACCACTTACCATGGCATCATAGGCCAATTTTACACGTTCCCAGCGTTTGTCTCTGTCCATTGCGTAATATCTTCCGGTAACTGTTGCCAAAGCTCCGGTCGTTGTACTCATATGATCCTGCAGTTCATCAATAAAATTTAACCCTGAATGCGGATCACAGTCTCTACCGTCTGTAAATGCGTGAACATACACATTTTCGTGTAATCCGTATTCGCTGGCAGCGGTTAACAATCCCTTTAAATGATTGATATGCGAATGTACACCTCCGTTGGAAACCAGCCCGATAAAATGTACGTTTTTTTTCTCAGTTTTAGCGTATGCAAAAGCTTCCTGAATAACCTCATCATGGCCTAAAGTGCCACTTTCTACCGCCATATTCAGTTTTACCAAATTTTGGTAAACAACTCTTCCCGCTCCCAAATTCATATGACCCACTTCAGAATTTCCCATCTGTCCCAATGGAAGACCTACCGCAAGACCACTTGCTTCTAAAGTAGTATTCGGAAACCTCTGAAAACAGCTGTCTATAAATGGTGTTTTTGCCTGATCAAGTGCGGAAACTTCAGGA
Organism: Chryseobacterium sp. LJ668; assembly: GCF_019613955.1. Lineage (NCBI taxonomy): Bacteria > Pseudomonadati > Bacteroidota > Flavobacteriia > Flavobacteriales > Weeksellaceae > Chryseobacterium > Chryseobacterium chendengshani. Next base: position 3,193,424 of record NZ_CP080443.1, read on the forward strand.
TTTTGACCCAAACCCCATCCGTCAAGTATTGCCAGTATTGCTTTTTTTGACATTCTTAATTTATTTTTACAAACAAATTTATTGATTTTAAAGTGAATTGAAGAATTTGACTGACCTAATTTTATTAAAGAACTTCGGCTCTGCCAAACAAATATTTTATTAATTTTGCCATATGGATTTACGTGATCAACTCAAAAACCTTTTTCCTGAGCATGAAGAGCAGGATTTTCAGATGCCTGAAGCAGAATTTAAGCAGAGAGAACCTTTGGTGTGTAAGTTTGAAAAGAAAGGCAGAAACGGAAAACCCGTAACTATTGTAGAAGGTTGGGAAGGCAGTGAGGAAGATTTGAAAAGAATCTCAAAAAAAATAAAAACCACATTGGGAATTGGTGGTTCTGAAAAAGATGGAACTATTATCATCCAAGGTGATAACCGTGATAAAATCATGGCGATTCTGAAAGATATGGGTTTTAAAACAAAAAGAGTCGGTGGATAATTTAAAAATAAATCTGCGTCTGAGGCATTAATGCTTTCAACTTTTGAATGGTGGATTTTTCCATCGGATTTCCAGTTAAAATTAATGTTTTAAGATTTTTAAGCTTTTCAAATTCTATTGGAAGATTCTTCAAACGGTTATTAGCCAAATTCAGGCTTACAATACTTTTTAATCCTTTTATTTTAGGCGAAATTTCTTTAAGATTATTATCACTTGCATTCAGAAATTCAAGATTTTTAGATTTAAAAAGAAATTCGGGAAGCTGTACAATTGAGTTTTGCTGAAGTTCAAGGTATTTTATCTCTCCAGGAAACTGTACATCGGCTAAGTCATTAATCTGATTGGCAGAAAGGTTTAAAAACTTTAGATTTTTAATTTTGTCGAGATCTTTTGATATAAAACTGATCTGGTTGTTCTGAAGATTGATTTCTTCCAAAGCAGGAATTTCTAATAAAGCTTCAGGAAAAACATTGAGATTATTGGCTTCAAAATGAACAATTTTTAGCTTCTGAAGCTTTGCTAAGTTAGAATTTATTTTTGTCAAACTGTTGAGACCTATCGAAAAAGTAGTCAGCTTTTCCAACTCGCCAATCTCATCCGGAATACATTTTATACCGTTTGAATTGATATTTAAATATTCGAGTTCTTTTAAACTGAAAATTTCTTTATCCATTTTTTCTAATTTATTTCCCATTATATTCAGGAAAAAAAGAGAATCCATTTTTACAATATCAGGCGGAATATTGAACATTCCCTTTTCTCTGAAACTTATGCTGTATATTGTTTTACCACTTTTCAGCGCCTCATCTATATCGGTATATGTAGGATATTTCAGAGGATCAATCTGGGCTTTTGTGTGAGTAAGAGCCAAAAATGCAAGAATAAAGATTAATTTTTTCATATAAAATAAAAAGCCGCCGGCAAAGAAACTGCCGGCAGCTGAGAAAGAAATTAAGTAATTACTTTTTGAGAATTTTCACGGTTTTTTGGAATCCTTCAGCTTCAATATTCAGCATCAAAACTCTTGAAACTTGAAGTTGAGCGGTGAAATCTAATTCTAAAACAGAATTATTTCCTGTAAATTTCTTGGTATAAACAATTTTACCATCCATGCTGTACGCAGTCACTTCCAGGTTTTTCAATGCTTTTGGAGAATTGATTTTTACCAGTCCTGAAGTTGGGTTAGGAGAAACTGTAACTTCTGTTTGTGCAATAGCTTCGGTAGTTCCTAAGGTGGTATTTGTTCCTAAAAATTGCTTTAAAGCAATCACCATGGTTGCAGATTTGCCTTTGTAATTGATTACATTACCAGTAGCATCAATGTCGGTATCTATCGACGCATCAGGATGCTGGACTGAGAAAAATCCGAATTTGTGATCTGGCGTAAACGTAAGACCGGTAGGCTCAGAACCAGCAGGCATTGATGCAAACAATCTTACTTTAGGATTTGCTTCTGTATGATCCGGAGCAATAACCCAGATGTAGTTTTTACCGCCATCCTGAAGTACCCAAAGATTTCCTAATTCGTCAAATGTAAGGTTATCATTACCATCGCCCCATGTTTCTGTTTTAGTTCCTTGTGCTGTATTGAAAGAATATTGAGTTGTCAGGCCCCCTGCGAAAACTTCTACCTGAGAAGCTGTTGTTCCGTTATCCTGCAGTCTGTATATTTTGTTTAACCCTTTTGCAGTAAAGTATACTTTCCCGTCAAGTGGACTGATTTCTACATCTTCAACACCGTTGAACGCCGTTCCGCCTAAAGACAATGCAAGAGCCTGCGTGTTATTTTGGTCTGCCTGTAATTTATTAGGAACCTGTACCCATGTTCCGGTAGTACCGGTAGGATTTCCGTTAGATAAAGGCTGGTCTAAATGCAATACATATAAATTCCCCGATGTAAGATTATTTGGGGTATCCATTACATATTTGTATACCAGATTGGTACCGCCATCTTCACCATAGTAAGCGATTGTTCCGGCATTATTTACTACCACATTTTCGTGGTTCATAATACCCATCTGCCAAAGCTTATCTTTTGTTCCGCCAGGATTGTGAGAAAGTACCTGAGCCGTTGCAGGATCAATTTCTACCAACCAGCCATAATCTTTGAAACCATCTGCATTGCTATCACCAAGAGCAACTTGCTCTTCTGCTGTAACAATTGTTCCCCAAGGTGTAACGCCGCCGGAACAGTTTCTGATGGTCTGAACCAAACTCGTTGCAGAAAAACTAACTCCTCTTGATTTCGTTAATGCCCAAAGTTTAGTAGTAGCGTTATAATTGATTTCTGCCATGGTCACTCCACCAGGATTGGTTTCATGATTTACAGACAGATAACCATTTGTGCTGCTTGCGCTTTTTGGTACATACCCTGTAAAATCATTTTGCCCGCCAACAAAACCACCACCTTCTGTATATGCATCACCTTCTTTTAGGATCATCTGAAATGCGTGCTCAGTAGGAATAATTAATTTTGCAGTCTGTGAGGTAGGAACGATAGAAGTAAAACAGCTGATGTGAGTTCCTGTACAAGTAGTTGGATTAATTACAGTAGTGTTTTTAAGATAGGCATCAATCGTTAAATCTGAGCTCGTTGCACTTCTATTGTGTAATTCGATAGAAATTCTGTTAACTCCCTGTACAAATTTGTTCTTAGGAATAGAGAAAATATTGATCGCTGTTTCTGCTGCTCCATCTATTATAGTTGTTGAGAAATCACCGTGATTAACTGTACCTGCAGGCATGTTGTCTCTTATCACTTCTTCCCCATTCAGATATACGATAATACCGTCATCTCTTCTTACACCAAATTCCATGGTATTGGTAAGATCAGCTAAGTTTACGGTAAAATCTTTTGTAAGGTAAGCAGTATCTACACCAGCAACAAAAGATGTAGTTACCGGATCGCCATATCCTAACGGTCCGTTTCCTGATGGCCATGCCGATGTATCATAATTGGCATTTTTCCATGTGCTGACAAGCGCTACGTCATTGTCATTATATCTCCAAGATGATCCCTGACCAAAAATTATAGTCTGGGCCTGAAATGCCTGGCTTGTAATAAGAGCAAGCGCTGCAACTGTAAGTAGTTTTCTTTTCACTTTTTTAATACTTTATTTTTTCAATGCAAAGCTACCTGATTGGCCGGGAGAGTCTATTAATAGGGTTTTAATTAAATCATCTCAAATATTAATTAATCTCAAACCTAATGTTACGGGGATTAAATTAGTGTTAAGTAAATTTTGTTAGGATGATAGATTTAAACTGAAATCTACTTGACTTTCGTTTTACTGATATCGGTTAAGGAGTTTAAGAACGCAATGATCTGTTTGATTTCATTTTCTGTAAGATTCAGCTTATCTGCAGGCAGCGTCTGGTTATTAATTTTCAATCCTAAACCTTCTGCCCCGCCTTCATTATAAAAATCTAAAACTTCTTCAAGAGTGTTGAAAGCTCCGTTGTGAAAGTAAGGTTTAGTTAAAGCAATATTTCTAACCGTCATGGTTTTAAAAGAATTCTCATATATCCATGAATCTTCCTTTTTTACATTGCTTTTTATTCTTCCCTGATCAGAATCTATTTCTACAGGAAGAGTTTTGATCGGTTTTTTAGTAACCCCCAAAACTTCAGATTCATTTTCATTAAAAAACGGCGGAACCAATCCTGAAAAATGGGGAGCAAAATGACAGGTCGCACAGTTGGCTTTTCCCATGAAAAGATTAAATCCTTTTTTTGCATCCTGAGAAATATCTTTTTCGTTTCTCATAAACTTGTCAAAATCACTATCAAAAGAATATAATGAGGCTACGTACGAACTTAATGCTTTAGAAAAATTTTGTTTATCAATATTCCCATTTTTAAAGGCTTTGCGGAATGCTTTTTTATATTCAGACTTTATTTTCAGTTTTTTAATAATACTTTCATAGCTTGTATTAAATTCCTGATCGTTGTAGATCACATGCTCTGCCTGCTGTTCCAGATAAAAAGCACGCATATCGTAGAAAAATCTCTTAGCAAAAACTGCATTATATAATGAAGGAGAATTTCTTAAAACGGTTTTTCCTTCTGCATTGCTTAAAGATTTAGTTTTAAGATCGGTAAAAGCATTTTCCGGGAGATGGCAAGATGCACAGCTCATTTTCCCATTGTCGCTGAGATTTTGGTCATAGAAAATTTCTTTTCCCAAAGCTTTCAGATCGTCACTATCTTCGGAACTTTTTAAAATTGTATAAAAATAGGGATCCAGAAAATCACTGCTGAAAAAGTTTTTGTTGGCAACATTCCAGCCTGAAAATTCTTTCAGATCCTCTGTATTCCCATCCCAATTTCCTAACTCTTCGTATAGTGGCTGAAGGCATTTTTTATAAAATTCAATTCTGTCAAAAGTTTCAAAATCCTTGTTTTTTGAGAGATAAGAAATACTTTCAGATAATAATTGAACTGCTTTTTGTGTACTGTAATTTTTAAAATATAAATCTTCCTGAATATATTTTTTCATTCCTGTCAAAGCAAAGGCAGCTTCTTGAGAGATATTTAAAGATCCGGGCGTATCAAAACCCGTCAATCCTAATGTATAGATCCTGATCAACTCGATTCTTAGAGGAAGCGTTTTATTATTTCCTTTACTCAAGCCGTTTTTTACTGAACTCAAATAAAAATTGTTGTAATTGTTGTACAGATAATCTGTGATCTCAATGATTTTCTTTTTTTGTTCAGCAATATTATCAGAAAAAATCAATTCATCCAAAACCTGTAAACCTTCCGGCGGAAGTGTGTAAGCAGCAGTTCCGGCAGCTTCGATCCTGAATAATGGTGCAGCATTGAGATGTGTTTTAGAAAACTCGGGATAGTGATAGGCAATGTAAAATTCTATTTCTTTATATGAATTTCTGGTATCTCTTAAAGATTTCTGAAGTTGTTCTGCATTTATTTTATCTTCATCAAAAAGATAAACATCTGATTTTAATTTTTCAAGATGCGTTTTAAAATTTAGCAAACCTTCAGTAATAAAGGTTTTTTCCGTCGCTGAACCCTTATCTGGCGAATTGAATGACACTGAAGCGATGCCTATAAATAAAACAAGTAAAAGTAATGGATAAGATTTCGCAAAATTTTTCATGTGCAAAACTATCATCTTGACATTACCGCAGTTTTAACGAAAAATTAAATAATGTTTATATTTTGCTTCATTTAATTTTCTTTAATTTTAAATCCTTGGAAAAAAATCAGATTTACAAATAACTAAACTATATAAAGATCTATGCTAAATAAACTTGCAGCGTCAGAGCTGGTACTGAATGAAGACGGAAGCGTCTATCACTTGAACCTGTTACCGGAAGATATTGCTGATAAAATAATCCTTGTCGGAGATCCTGACCGTGTACCAAAAGTTTCAAAATATTTTGATAAGGTAGAAATCAAGAAAAATAAAAGAGAATTTTATACCCACACAGGAATCTTGCGAGGCGAACGAATTTCTGTCATGTCTACCGGCATCGGAACCGAGAATATCGATATTGTAATGAATGAACTTGACGCTTTGGTGAATATAGATCTTAAGAAAAAAGAATTTATGACCGAACACAAATCTCTGCAACTTTACAGAATGGGAACCTGCGGAAGCGTAAATCCCGACGTGCAGGTTGATAACATGCTTGTAACGGAGAATGTGGTAGGGCTAGACGGTCTTATGAATTTTTATCAGGATTATGAGTTTGAAAATGATTTTTCCAAAAATTTTTTAGAAAAATTCCCGTACGAGAAAATAAAACCTATGCTCTACTTCTCTGAATGGTCAGAAGAATTAGGGGAAATATTTATAGATGCCAAATATAAAGGCAACACCGCTACTTTTCCGGGATTTTATGCGCCTCAGGGAAGAGAACTCCGTTTAAAAGCTTTAGATGATAAATTTCTTGAAACTTTAAATGATTTGGGAATCACCAATTTTGAAATGGAAACTTCTGCTATTTATGCTTTCTCTAAACTTTTAGGACACCAAGCAATAACCGTTAATAATGTAATTGCCAACAGAAGACGCGGTGAATTTTCTACTAATCATCATCAGTCGGAGAAGAATTTGATTGAATGGGTTTTGGAGAGAGTGATCAAGTAATCCTCTATTAAAACTTTAAGAAAAGTTTAACAATGCATTTTTTCTTTAGGAATAGTTCTTGTTTATTCAATCATATCTAACACTTAAATACTTAATATTATGGACAATCAAGATTATAACAAAGCAGAAAAAGCAGTTGACAATACTGAAAATTCATTAAGAAATACAGCAAATGATGCAAAATGGAAAGTGAGTGATTTAGCCGATAGAGCAAGAGATTATATCAATGAAAAACGAGATAATGATCAGGAAGCTACACAGGAAGACTGGCTAGACAGGGTGAAAGCAAATGCTTCCGATACTTGGGAAGACATTAAAGACGGAGCGAGCGATGCATGGGAAAAAACGAAAGATGCAGCCGAAGACGTAAAAGCAGAATGGAAGAAGAAAACGAACTAGAAAATTCAGTCTTTTATATATATTCAAAGAAAATGGAGCCTTTTTATAAAGGCTCCGTTTTTTATTATGTTCTAAACACAAATTATTGCTACATTTGTAAATATTAAACATTAAAAAATTATGTCATACGGTTTACTTAAAGGGAAGAAAGGAATTATTTTTGGAGCCCTTAATGAACAATCTATCGCATGGAAAGTTGCTGAAAGATGCCATGAAGAAGGCGCTGAATTTATATTATCAAACGCTCCTATTGCTTTGAGAATGGGAGAATTGAACGGATTAGCAGAAAAAACAGGTTCTGAGGTGATTGGTGCAGATGCAACTTCTACTGAAGATCTTAATAAACTTTTTGATGCTGCTGTAGCTAAGTTCGGGAAAATAGATTTTATTCTTCACTCTATAGGCATGTCCGTAAATGTAAGAAAAGGGAAACACTATACTGAAATGAATTATGACTGGGCAGAGAAAGGCTGGGATATTTCAGCAGTATCTTTCCATAAAGTAATGCGTACGGCCTGGGAAAAAAACTGTATGAATGAATGGGGAAGCATTTTGGCTTTAACCTACATTGCAGCACAAAGAACATTCCCAGATTACAACGACATGTCTGACAACAAGGCATATTTAGAAAGTATTGCAAGAACTTTCGGTTACTACTGGGGTGAGAGAAAGGTACGTGTAAACACGGTTTCTCAGTCTCCTACTGTAACTACTGCAGGAAGCGGAGTAAAAGGTTTTGGAGGTTTCTTAGGATATGCTGAAGATATGTCTCCACTAGGAAATGCATCAGCTCTTGAATGCGCAGATTACTGTGTAACATTATTCTCGGATCTTACGAAAAAAGTAACGATGCAGAATTTATTCCACGATGGAGGATTCAGCAATACTGGAGTTACTCAGAAAGTAATTGAAAAATATGATTTTTAAGAGGAACTCAACATCTCTGATCAAATAATAAAAAGCCAAGGTATTTACTTTGGCTTTTTTGTGTCTACATTTTCATACTTAAAAATCTATTTTTCGTAAGAAAAACAAATCGGCGGCACCTTCGGTGCCGCCGATTCTTAATAATAAAAATGTTAATATGAAGTCTATAAAATTACGGTCTGTATAGAATGTGCAGGCGCTGATAATTTCGCTGACATCCCTTCGATCCAAAGATTGGTATCGATATCGTTGTCTGAATCATTCATGATGACGGTTACCAGTTGTCCGTTCTCATTCATAAAAGTTGTTGAGGTTAAAGCCGCTCTGTTGGATGAGGTCCCTATTCTTCGCGCATTAGGTTTAATGTATTTTGAAACATGGCCTACATAATAATATTCGTAGGTATAATGCACCTCCCCGGTTTTTGTGTTGGCAATAATGGGTGCAAAACAGAAATTTCCAACATGGTTTGGTCCACCGGTTTCATCAAGAAGAACATTCCAATCTGTCCATAAAGCGGTTCCTTTGTTGAAATCGTTGATCATATTTCTTCCATACAATTCGCCTAAACTTACATCGTAAATTTTAGTAAGATCAAACTGTTCTTTACAACCTTCGGTAAAGGCCAAAAACTTTTCAGGAAAAGCTCTTTGCGTTTCCAATAAATTGTCGAACAACTGAGTTTTGTTATTCCATGTTTCATACCAGTGATAACCGATTCCTGAAGCATATTTTGAAGTTTCGGGATCGCTTAAAGTTGTTGTGGCTCTTTGATAAATCAAATCACGGTTGTGATCCCAAATCATTACTTTTTTATCTTTAAAACCGTTTTTCCAAAGAGTCGGCCCTAAATTCTTTTTAAGGAACTCCCCTTCTTCTTCAGCAGTATAGATGCAAGATTCCCAACTTTGTGTTGCCATAGGTTCATTTTGAATGGTCAAACCCCAAATATTAATTCCCCTTTTTTCGTATTCTTTGATAAATTTAATATAATAATCTGCCCAGGTTTGATAATACTGATTTTCCAATCTTCCACCTTTCAATAGATTTTTATTTGATTTCATCCAAGCCGGCGGACTCCAAGGTGAAAAGTAAAACGTAAAATCGTTTCCAATGGCTTTCTGAGCTTCTTTAATCATTGGAATTTTATACTTTTCATCATGTGCAATGTTGAAAGATTTCAGTGAGTTATCGTTTTCTGTTACGTAAGTATAAGAATCGCTTGAGAAATCACAAGAATTCATGTTGGTACGAACAACTGTATATCCCAAACCATTTTTCCCGTAGTAGGCTTCAATAATTTCTTTCTGCTTATTTTTTGGAAGTTTATAAAAAGTTTCAGCTGATGCATCTGTAATTGCGCCACCAATACCGATTAATTTTTGATATTTAAAATCGGGATCAACAAAAACACAGGCATCTGTTTCCTTCGGCTGATCCATTTTTTCGAATTTTACCGTGCCTTTTTCAACCATTTTCTCGTTGGTTTTTGCATGGGTAAAAATAATTTTTGCTGTTTTCCCTGCATTTTTTTTCCAGTAATTCTGTGCGTTTGCATTGAATGCAATTCCGATTACAAAACAACTTACAATTAGCTTTTTCATTTATTCTTCTTCTTTTTTCTATTTATATTTAAACCACCCCGTCTGAATTTTTCTCGAAAATTTATCCACCCCTCCAAAGGAGGGGAATTTTAGTTGTGGTTATTATTTATTTTCATACACCCTTACATAATCGATGTAGTATTTCTGAGGAAAGATGGTGTCATCAATCCCTTCTTTTCCGCCCCAGAATCCACCGACGGCGAGATTTAAAATGATGAAATACGGCTGATCAAAAGGCCACGCTTCATACGTTTTTTCTTTATTTTCATAAGTGAAAAACTTTTGATCATCGATGTAAACATCAATTTTTTCAGGTGTCCAATCTGCTTTATACACATGGAATTTTTCACTTGCATCTTTCACAATCAACGTATCCGTTTTCTGTGTTCCGATAATGTGATTATACTTTTTTGTGTGAACCGAAGCATGAACAAATCCCTGATTAAAACCAACATGCTCCATAATATCCAATTCTCCGTCTTCCGGCCATTCTTTCATATTTTCGCTCATCATCCAGATTGCAGGCCATGTTCCCCGGCCTTTCGGAAGCTTTGCTCTGACTTCAATCGTTCCATATTGAAAAGAAAATTTTCCTTTCGTTAAAAGTCTTGCAGACGTATATTTATTCTTTTCCCAGTTTTCTTTTTTGGCTTCAATAACAAGATTTCCATCTTCAACTCTTGCATTTTCTAAACGGTTTTTGGTGTAATATTGAGCTTCATTATTTCCGTAACCATCACCGCCGACATCGTAATTCCATTTTGTAGCATCGGGTAATCCTTTTCCGTTAAACTCATCATTCCAAATTAATTTTCTAATGGAATCGGGCTTTTTTGAAGCGCAATTTGAAGCAGAAAAAAGAAAAGTTCCGCTGATGATTATATTGAAAATATGTTGAAGTTTTATTCTCATGATTCCAGGATTAAAGTTTGATTTTGTCATTCTGACGAAGGAAGAATCTCTAGTATAATTTGAAATAGATTCTTCAATCCGCTTCGCTATGTTCAGAATGACAAACGCTAGTACTGAATGCTATATAATTATTTTCAAAGCTTGTCATTCTGAGGACGAAGAATCTCTTTAATAACAACTGTTTTAGATCCTTCATTACATTTCATTCAGAATGATAATTGTACAAATACCAGCCTTCACTGCCAAAAGCGGGTTTCATCCCGCTCTCAGTTTTTGTAAACTAATATTTATTTTGACCAGTTGATCCTTTTTGTCTGAACATTTTGAGAATCGGTTCCGACCATAATGTCGAATTCTCCGGCTTCCCAATCGTAATTCAATTCATCATCATAGAATTTTAAATTTTCGGGAGTCAATGTAAAGTTGACCGTTTTACTTTCTCCTTTTTTGATGAACACTTTTTGGAAGCCTTTCAATTCTTTCACAGGTCTTACCACTTTTCCGAATAGATCTCTGATGTATAACTGCACCACTTCTTCCCCATCATATTTTCCGGTGTTGGAAACATTTACACTGATATTCAACGTCTGATTTCCTTTAAGATTTGTCGAACTTAAATTCATATCAGAATATTTAAACTGAGTATAGCTTAAACCATATCCAAACGGAAATTTCGGATCATTATCGAGATCGATGTAAGCTGAAACGTAATTTCTATCTGTATTATTTTTCGCAGGTCTTCCTGTGTTGTAATGATTGTAATACACTGGAATCTGTCCTTCCGTTCTAGGAAAAGTCATTGGAAGTTTTCCACCCGGATTTACTGTTCCGAAAAGTACGTCTGCAATAGAATTTCCCGCTTCCGTTCCCAGCCACCAAGTGTAAACAATAGTAGGAATATTATCTGCCGCCCAGTCAAAAACTAAAGGTCTTCCTGCATTGATCATTAAAACGATCGGTTTTCCTGTTTTTGCGATTTCTTTTAATAAATCTTCCTGAACTCCAGTGAAATGTAGATTACTCCTGCTTTTTGCCTCACCGCTCATGGCCGAACCTTCACCTAAAGTCATGATCACCACATCTGCTTTTTTAGCCGTTTCTACCGCTTCTGCAAACATCGATTTGTCCTGATCATCAATATTGGCACCTTTTGCGTATAATAAAGTTGAATTTTTATCTAATTGATTTTTAATTCCGTCAAACTGCGTGATGATTCTTTCATTATCATCTTTAAAGGCAATCGACCAGAAACCATGATTCGCGGAAGTTTCTTTTCCGAACGGTCCGATCAATGCAATCGTTTTCGTCGATTTTGAAAGCGGAAGAATATTCTTTTGATTCTTCAATAAAACAATACTTTTTGAACCAAATTCTCTTCCGAATTTTCTATTTTCGAGATTGTTTAATTGTTCTTTCTGTCTTTTTTCATTGCTAAATCTGTAAGGATCATCGAATAATCCCATCTCGAATTTTTTAACCAAAATTCTTCTTGCAGCATCATCGATCAACTTTGGATCAACCTTTCCTTCCTGAACCAATTTTGGAAGTTCAATCATGTAAGCACGGCTTTCCATATCCATGTCGCTTCCTGCGATAATTGCTTTTTCAGCTGCTTCTTTATTGTCTTTTGCATACCCGTGAGGAACCATTTCGCCAATACTTCCCCAATCTGAAACCACAAAACCTTGATAGTTCCATTTACCTTTTAATAGATCTCTTAAAATATATTTGTTTGCTGTTGCCGGTATTCCGTTGATATCATTAAATGAATTCATAAAAGTGGCAACTCCTGCTTCTGCAGCAGCTTTGAAAGGTGGCAGATAGGTTTCATTCAATTGTCTTACGCTCATATCGACAGAATTGTAATCTCTTCCGCCAACTCCCGCTCCGTATGCTGCAAAATGTTTTGCACAAGCCATAATTGCATCAAGATTTCCCAAACCTTTTCCTTGAAAACCTTTGATTCTCGCCAAACCAATTAAAGTTCCCAAATAAGTATCTTCTCCGGAGCCTTCCATCACTCTGCCCCATCTCGGATCTCTTGCGACATCGACCATTGGTGCAAATGTCCAGTGAATTCCATAAGCTGATGCTTCCGTAGCCGCAATTCTTTCTGATTTTTCAATTAATTTTAAATCCCAGCTTGCCGCCTGACCCAAATTCACGGGAAATGTTGTTCTGTACCCGTGAATCACGTCCTGACCGAACAATAAAGGAATTTTTAACCTTGATTTTAAAGCTAATTCCTGAAATTTTCTGGTTTCCTCCGCACCGGCTACATTCAGCATTGAACCTACTTTTCCTTTTTTAATTTCATCTAAAACAGTGGCAGAATTTGAATTTTGCGGACCTGTTGAGTACTCAAAACCACTGTATTGCACAAGCTGTCCTACTTTTTCTTCTAGTGTCATTTTAGACAACAGTTCAGTAACTTTCTGATCAGTTGTCTTTTGACCGAATGCTGTAAATCCGAATGCTGTAAAAAGTAATAAGAGAAAAATTTTTTTCATGTAAAGTGTATATTTTTCCGATGTTGTATACAATATCATAATTGCTAATATTCTGTTGAATAGAAATATTAACGATTTGTGATTATTTAAAAAATATAGGTCGCTGTTGAGTTTCCTGAAATAGTGACCGGTGCTGTTTTTTGATTATACTTAATATTAAAAGCTTTATTCCCTGCATTACCATTCTGTACAATTAAAACAGTTTTGCCCGTCGGAGTTTTGAAGGCTACCGTTGAGAGATTATCTGCTTCTGTAGAAGCAATTCTTTGAGAATTGACAGGAACAAATTTGGAGGCATGCGCAATAATATAATATGCGACATTCTTTTCGTAGTTTGAAGCGCTATTAACTGTTACCGCCCCCTTACATTGCGTACAACCACCTGTTGTATGAGGCCCGAATGAGGCGTCATTGGCTACATTCCATTCTAATGCTGTTTTACTCCAGTTTCTCATGGATCCAATGATCACATTTTTCACATGCCAGTCTAAATCTCCGGAGAAAGTTCCTACAGAACTTGTCCATTGTTCTGTAAAATAGATATTTTTATTAGGAAATAAATTATGAACATTACCTAAAGCGGAAATATCTCCTGCGTAAAGGTGAAAAGCAGATCCGTCCACATAAGGATTTGCGGCTGTATCATTTAAAATACTTATAGGATAGACAATATTATCACAATTATGATCGTACGCAATAATTTTTGTACTCAGATTGGCAGCCTGAAAAGCTGGTCCCAAGTAAGTTTTGATAAAAGTTGCCTGATTCGCAGCAGTCATATACATACTGGGATTATTTCCCGGATGTAACGGCTCATTTTGCGGAGTGATCGCATCGATTCTAATACCCTGTAACTGCATTGCCTGAATATATTTTACAAAATACTGTGCGTAAGTACCGTAATATTCTGTTTTTAAACTTCCTCCGATGCTGTTTCCGTTGTCTTTCATCCAGACAGGGGCTGTCCACGGTGTGGCTAAAATCTTGATATTCGGATTAATAACCAGAATATCTTTTAACATCTGAACTAAAGCTTGATCTTTCATTAAACTGAATTGTGAAAGTGTAGGATCCGTTTGCCCGGAAAGTACATCATTATAGGTGAAAACCTCACTGTTCAGATCTGAAGCTCCAATGCTGATTCTAAGATAACTTATGCCAATGCCTGAACTGCTGAAAAGATCATTCAGTAATTCCTGTTTTTTGGAAGCAGAAAGCTGATTAATCACGGCAACACTTCCGCCCGTTAAAGTATATCCGAAACCGTCTACAGTCTGATAAACCTGTGATCCGTCAACATCAATAGTTGTTCCTGTTGCTGAAGAAGATGTGAAATAAGCTGCGCTTTGCTGTTGAAGTTTTATGGATTGGTCACCTTTGGTTAACCATACTTCAACCGGATCTCCGGAAATGTTTCCTCCGCCGGTAGCCGGATTTTCGTTAGCAGCAATATCAGAAGAAGCGCTGCTACATGCAAAAAAAGAAAGAAGTGCTACACCGCAAAGTGCAGCACCTCTAAAGAAACTATATGAATATTGTAATGTCATATTAATTGTTATATGGAAAAATTATTGCATTCTTCTGAATTCTACTTTGTCAATGCTTAAACTATTAACAGTTCCTCCTCCGCATTTAATTTCTAAATATACTGTCCCTGTTGTTGTTGCGGTGTAAACCCCTCCATTTTTAGAACCATTACATCCTATTGATGACACTTTTCCTTTAAATTTACTAGTTCCACAACCATCCCACGTATTAATATTTCTATAAACCGTTCCGCCGATATCCTGCCCATTTACAGGAGCTGTATTCAGAATATATACTTCAAACCAAGTATTTATCAGAGGAGTATCGGATGACGCTACTAAATCGATTGAATATTTTTGTCCTGCCACGACATTCACAGCCTGGTAAATTCCTTGCTGATTACTTCCGTTTGCTACAATAGTAGCTTTACCGTTGGCAATAACCCACTGTGCGCCAGACGTACTGATGTTGTGTATTGTCCATTTGGCAGCTTCAGCAGGAGTATCAAATCTTCCGCCCTGTATCATATTTCCAGAGATAGGATCAGATGTAGGAACAACAACCGTTTCGCTTGCAGTACCACCTACAACACCGCCAATACCAATTGCTTGATGCTGAATAATATAAGTACCAGCATCAGGAAGAAAAAGATTTTGTTCACCTTTTCCGTTATTGAAACCGTCATCATCAATATTCCAGCTTGAATTAAGATAATTACTATAGTTCCTTTTTAGTAGATAATGGTTTTCTGAAGTTTTGGTAATTTTAAATGAGGCATCTATTGGTCCTTGATCAATACCATTTCCTTCAACCGTATCTGGTGTACAGCTTGCCAACAGGAAAAGTGAAGAAGCCAGTACAAAACTTCTGTTGATATATTTATTTATCATAATTTTTGATGTTTAATTAGTAACCAGGATTTTGTTTAAGTATAGTTCCTGTAAGTTCCGCAAGAGGTATCGGCATAATTTCATTTTTCCCTGCTACAAAACCTTTAGAAGCCAATTTTGCAGAAGCTTCTCCCCATCTTACCAAATCAAAAAACCGATGTCCCTCACCAGCAAGCTCTCTTCTTCTTTCATCTTTTACCGCTTGAAGGGAAACGGGTACAGATGCCAATCCTACTCTTGCTCTCACGGCATCTAATAGAGCCTGAGCTCTAGCGCCAGATCCATTTAGAGCTTCTGCCTCCATTAAATAAGTATCTGCTAATCTTATCACCATATAATTCTGACGATAATTAAGTTCGGTAACTCCTAAAGTTGATTTTTTATCTGAAGTAGGCATGAATTTATTAAGAAAATAACCTGTATCCTTATAAGCCGGTGCATAACTTGCTTTATTCTGCGCTTTTAATGTATTCATATTCAAAACAGTAGAATTCACACGAGGATCATTTTGGATAAAATTGAACAGATCTGTGGTAATGGTATTAAAAGCCCAACCTGAAACAACATCAGGCGCGTTATTTGCAGGATTTGTTTGAATAACTCTTGTATAAGATCTTGGCGCCGTCATTACGCAAATAGAATTTCCTTCATCTTTGCCTTGTCCCCAAAAGCCCCAATCAGATTTCCCTTGATCACTGTGGGATGCTTCAATAATAGATTCTGATGTAAATTCATAAGGATCTGCAGTTCCACCCAGTGCTACTCCTGCTTTCCAAAGATCATCATAGCTTGCCAACAGTTTATATCCATATTGACTGGTTCCTCCTGGGGTTCCGTTTACATCTGCAAATTGTGCAGCAGCTTGGGCTTTTTTATTTTGATATAAATACACTTTGCCTAAAAGAGCTTTTGCCGCTCCTTGCGTTAATCTACCGTTTTGCTCTCCGCTTACCGTCATAGGAAGATTTGGCAAAGCTTCGTTCAGATCATTTTCTATTTGAGCATAAACTTGTGCAGGTGCAACTTGCGGAACATTATAAAAATCGTCTGTTGCTTCAAAAGGTTTTAAAATAAGAGGAATATTTCCGAAAACCCTCAGTAAATCAAAATAATACATTGCCCGAAGAGTTTTTGCTTCCGCAATGAAGCGTTGCTTTAAATTTTCATCCATTGATGCCTTCGGAGCATTTTGGATAAGATCATTTGCTCTTGCAATACCCTGATAATAATCTTTCCAGTAACTTACAGGCATTGTAGTTGAGTTAATCTGAAAACTTGATGCTCCTTGAATACCTGCTCCGTCTGTAGCACTACCACCTCCTGCATAGAAATCGTCTGAAGCCGCATTGAAAAAAGTTACCATATTTTCAAAACCACCTGCATATTTTCTCATCACGTCATACGTGCCCACAAGACCAAAAAAACATTCCTGCTCATTTCTGAAAAAGTTATCTCCGGCAAATGCACCTTTGTATTCTTTTTCTTCCAAAGTGTCGTTATTACAAGCTACATTAAGAGTAGACACGCTCACTAAAAATGAAGCTGCTATTGATATTTTTAAAAATTTATTTTTCATTGTACTAAAAATTAGAAAGTTATATTAGCTCCCAGTATAAAAGTTCTTGCCTGCGGATAAAATGCTCTGTCTATTCCAAAAGAGTCTCCAGCTGCAATTTCCGGATCGTACCCGGTATATTTTGTAAAAGTAACTAGGTTTTCGGCAGTTACATAAAAGCGTAGTTTGTTAACTCCAAAGTTTTGGGTAACATCCTGAGGAAGTGTATAGCCTAACTGAATTAATTTAATTCTGAAATAGTCTCCTTTTTGCAGATACCAGTCAGATAGTCTTGAGTAATTTTTGTTTGCATCTGCTCGTGTTAATCTAGGATTTTCATTAGTAGAGCCTTCTCCCGTCCACCTGTCTAAGATTTTTGTTTGATAATTAGCATCTAACATATCCAATCTTCTTAAACCCTGAAAGATTTTGTTTCCTCCTGCACCCTGTCCGAATACCATAAAATCCCAGTTTTTATAGCTTAGATTTAAAGTAGCTCCAAAATTATATTTAGGAATCGAACTTCCCAAATTCACTTTATCCAAATCACTAATTACACCATCGCCGTTAGAATCTGCCCAGATAAAATCTCCAGGTTTTGCGTCTGTTTGAAGCACTTGTCCATTAGAATTTACATAGGCATCAATCTGTGCCTGATTTTGAAAAACACCCAAAGTTTTAAAGCCATAGAAAGAATTATAGGCATCACCTACCACAATTCTCTGGATCGATCCCATAGATTGGAAACCTGCTCCATCCAGAAATTTTGTTCCCTGTTCAAGTGATAAAACTTCATTTTTATTGTAAGCGAAATTAGTATTTACAGAAACTGTAAAATCATTCCAATTCTTTTTGTAACCTAATTCTACTTCCAACCCTTTATTACTCATGTCTCCAATATTGGCTATATACGATCCGGTCACGCCTACATACCCTGGAATCTGAACAGGTCTTAGAATACCTGATGTTTTTTTGTCATAAACATCAACAGTTAAAGTAAAATTTTTGAAAAGGCGTAGATCTGCAGCAATATTGGTTTGGGTGGTAGTTTCCCATTTTAGATCCTTATTTTCCAGACCTCGTTGCAGATATCCAATTAGTACGCCTCCAGATCCGCTGGTATAATTAGCGTCGGAAACATAGAATTTTGAAAATTTATAAGCCTCAATACCATCATTTCCTAAAGTTCCGTAACCTCCACGAAATTTTAAACTATTGATAACATTATTTTCCGGCCAGAAGTTTTCTTTATCCACATTCCATCCTAAAGAGAATGAAGGGAATACACCCCAATGATGGTTTGCCCCAAACAATGATGAACCATCATATCTTAATGTACCGGTAAACAAATATTTATTTTTATAGTCGTAAATCAAACGTCCAAAGTAAGAAGCTTTGTTCCATTCCTGATTATCCCATGCTGAGGAAGTTTGGTTGACCAAAGGAACATCAAAGTTAAAGGATGCATCTTCATAACTGCTAATCGGGAGACCTTTATGGGTGACGCTTTGTCCATTTCCAATATTATAATCATAATAACCTGTTCCCAAAAGCACATTCAGACTGTGATCTCCAAATTTATTTTGGTAATTCAATGTGTTTTCAAAACTCCATTCAAATTTGGTTTGAGTAGTGCGGCTCAAACTGTTTAGAAGTAAATTGCTGTACGTAGCACTTAGATAGAAAAGTGGAGTGAAATTCTGGCTTCCCCAATATGCTTTTTTACCGTTTAATGAAGACTTAAAAGTAAAATGATTTAAAAATTTCACTTCTGCAAAAACATTAGCAATAAAATCGTCTGACCAGTTAGTGTTTCCTAATTGTGTATATCTAAAAGCTCTTGGGTTAGACATTTCCTGGTTTACATAAGGCGAAATTCCGTATGGATTTCCATTTTCATCTCTTACAATATGTTCATTGGTATATAAGGCAGAATTTACCTGTGACCAATCTGTTACGACAACAGGAGTAATGGGATCCAAATTCACTGCAGAACTTAGAGGACCGCCAAACTCACCATTAGCATTAATCCCCTGATTTTTTTGATTGGTATACGCAAAAGTTTGACCCAAAGTTAGCCAGTCTGTTACTTTATGAGTTGAGTTCAAACGTCCTGTTAATCTTTTATAATAAGAAATATCGCTCATTACGATACCGGTCTGGTCGTAATATCCAAATGACGCAAAATAAGTAGATTTTTCGTTTCCACCTTGTATACTGATCTCATGGTTCTGTCTTGCTCCAGTGCCGAAAATTTCATTCTGCCAATCAGTACCTTTTCCAAAAGACGCCGGATTTTGGAATCTCACAGGTTGTCCATCATTTGCAAAACCTTCATTGATTACTGTCGCATATTGTGTAGCATCTAGAAGATCTATTTTCCTTGCAGCGTTACTTACTCCGAAGAAACCATTGTATGATAAACTAAGTTTTCCTTTTTTACCTTTTTTAGTGGTTACCAAGATAACCCCTCTTGCAGCAGAAACTCCATAGATGGCAGAAGAAGCACCATCTTTCAGCACTTCAATACTTTCAATATCACTCTGACTTAGCCAACCGATACCGTCAACTACAATACCATCCACTACCCAAAGCGGATCGTTATTTGAAGAATAACTGGTAACACCTCTCACTCGAATAGTTGCAGATGCTCCAGGTTGTCCGGAATTTGAAATCACATTGACCCCTGCAGCCCTACCTTGTAACACCTGTTCCGGTTTACCAGCAGGAATATTTTCAATATCACTTGCCTTTATGCTTGATATTGCACCCGTCACATTACTCTTCTTCTGAGTACCATAACCAATCATCACTACTTCTTCAATTTTCTGTTCTTTTTGGATTGTGTCAGTAGTGGTGTTTTGGGCATTGAATTGTGCAGTAAAATACAGTACGGCAATTGCCCCTAAACTTCTTGATATTTTTACATTCATATACAGTTAGTTTTTTAATTCTCAAATTGAGACAATAAAAATAAATTTTTTTTTAAATAATTAACATCTAATTCACATTTATTTTAATTTTTCCACTATTTTTGGGGCTTCAAAGGCCTAAATTTTATGTTAAAAGTCTTAAAAAATCATTAAAATGCCCGAAATTCCTTCCCGAAAATGAGCCTCAAGCAACCGAATATCACTCTTCCTTTACGATTGACCTTTTTTATTTTTTCAATGGTTTTAAACTGTATGGGCATTGTCATTTTACAGCTTTCACAGGAAAATATCGGGTATGATAAGCTGGGGTTTTTAGAATCATTTAAAGATTTGCCCATTGCTTTTATTTCTTTATTCGCAGTAAATTTCATCAGTAAAATTGGGACTAAAAGATCCATCATTTTAGCACTAAGTATCGTTGGGATATGCTCATTACTTCTTCCTTTTGTTCAGGTATTCTGGTTTTATAAGCTTTGGTTTGCGATTATAGGAACCTGTTTTGCGATTGGGAAAATCTGCGTTTACGGGATCATAAGAAACAACATTACAGAAGAAAAATCTTTGGCAAAAACCATGAATACGGTAGAAGCTTCTTTCATGATTGGAATTTTTGTTGTGAATGTAGGTTTTGGATGGTTGATTGCAGGCGAATATTCAGAATACTGGAAATTTGGCTTTGTTTTCATCTCACTTGTTTCTCTGATAACCATTTATTTATTTTCAAAAATAAAAATCCTAGAGGCAGATAAAAATCTGAAAACCAATACCATATCCAACCTGATATCATTCAAGCAAACTTCAATTATCTTATTTTTTGCGGTTATATTTTTCATTGTTTTCACAGAACAGAGTTTTAATTCTTGGCTTCCGGCATTTTATAAAAATCATTTAAAAGTCAATTCCTTTTTCTCAATTCAGGCATCATCTACGCTTGCGTTATTTTCATATCTTGGTCGAATTATTACTGCAAACATTATTCAGCGTTTTTCTTTAATAAAATATTTTATCTTCTGTCTGATCTGTATTATTTCTCTGCTTAGTCTTATCTTTTGTATTCAGTATTTCGGTTCAGATAATTCAGGGATTCTACTTTATCTTTTCCCTATTATTGGTTTTTTTCTCTCACCACTCTATCCGCTTATCAATTCAAAAATGATTGCTCAGATCAATAATCAAAAAATAAATACATTTACATCAATGATTGTTATATTCTCGTCACTGGGAAGTTCGGTAAGTTCGATACTCATGTCTGTACTCTTTGAAAATAAGATGTTAACATTTTACTCTCTATATATTCTAGGCGCTGTTGTAATTCTATTTTGCCTGAGTTTATTTTATTTTAGACAAGATCACATCAAAAATTAAAAAATAATTTTATTTTTACTGCTATGAAAACGTATGGTTCAAAAAACATAGAAACACTGAAACAGCTTATTGAGGAAAAACATTTTATCCCCAATATCTCCGTTGACTGTACTATTTTTGGTTTTCATGATAACATTCTGAAGGTTTTGCTTTTAAAATACCATGATCTTGATCTTTGGTCACTTCCCGGAGGTTTCGTTTTTCTGGATGAAGATCTTCGTGAAGCTGCAGACAGGGTTTTGTATGAAAGAACCCACCTGAAAGGGCTTTTCCTGGAACAATTTCATACTTTTGGCAGATTAGACCGTACGGTAAATAATGTTCATAAAACGTTAATCAATAACAAAGGCCTTGACGTCCCGAAGGATCACTGGATTTTACAACGATTTATTACCGTTGGTTACTGCAGTCTCATTGATTTTTCTTTGGCAAATACTTTTCCGGATGCGTTTAATGAAACTTGTGCATGGTTTGAAGTTAGCAAGCTTCCGAAAATGGCTTTTGATCACGATAGGATCATATCAGACGGTCACGAATATTTACGCAAAAACATTGATACTCAAGTTGCAGCAAGCAATCTTCTGCCTGAAAAATTCACGATGAAAGATCTTCAGTCTTTATACGAAACAATTCTAGGTGAAAAATTCAGAAGAAATAATTTTCAGCGTAAAATACTGAGCATGAACTCATTGGAAAGGCTCGAAAAGCTATATGACGGATCTGCAAATAAGGCACCATATCTCTACAAATTCATAAAAGATTAGTTTAAATATTTTTCTTAAAAAGTTTTCTCAGACAGTGTGAAAAGTATTATTTTTAGGAAAATTTAAATTACATGTCATATTATCCTCTCACCAGCATCCCGGATTATTTTGGAATCGATGCTTTACTTACCGAAGAACATAAGCTTATCCGCCAATCAGTAAGAGACTGGGTTGAAAGTTTTGTGATGCCAAATATCGATCAGGCAGCTCAGGATCACACAGATTTGCCCGGTTTGATGAAAGAATTAGGGAAAATCGGGGCTTTGGGACCTTACATTCCTGAAGAATATGGCGGTTCTGGTCTTGATCAGATTTCTTACGGTCTGATTATGCTTGAATTGGAAAGAGGAGATTCGGCAGTGCGTTCAGCAGCTTCTGTACAAAGTTCATTAGTGATGTTTCCAATCAACGAATTCGGTTCTGAAGAACAGAAAAGAAAATATTTACCCAAATTAGCTTCCGGTGAAATGATTGGTTCTTTCGGATTGACCGAGCCTAATCATGGTTCAGATCCTAGTTCTATGGAATCTCAGTTTAAGGATATGGGAGACCATTATCTTTTGAATGGTGCCAAAATGTGGATCACTAACTCTCCTCTTTGTGATATAGCGGTTATTTGGGCTAAAAATGAAGAGGGTAAAGTGCAGGGATTGATCATAGAAAGAGGAATGGAAGGATTTACTACACCCGAAACCCACAATAAATGGAGCTTAAGAGCTTCAAAAACAGGTGAGCTTGTTTTTAACAATGTAAAAGTTCCCAAAGAAAATCTACTTCCGGGAGTTACAGGGTTAAAGGGACCTTTATCATGTTTAAATTCAGCAAGATACGGCATTTCTTGGGGCGTTATCGGAGCTGCGATTGATTGTTATTGTACGGCCGTTCAATATTCTAAAGAAAGAAAACAGTTTGGAAAACCTATCGGAGCATTCCAGCTTCAGCAAAAAAAATTAGCAGAGTTTCTTACTGAAATTACAAAGGCTCAATTGCTTTGCTACCAATTGGGAACATTGAAAAATGATCATAAAGCAACCCCTGCGCAAATTTCTATGGCAAAAAGAAATAATGTAAAAATGGCCATTGATATTGCAAGAGAATCGCGTCAGATTCTAGGCGGGATGGGAATCATGGGTGAATTCCCGATGATGAGACACGCTGCCAATCTAGAATCGGTGATTACTTATGAGGGAACACATGACGTTCACTTACTCATTACAGGTCTAGATATTACAGGTTTTAACGCTTTTTAAAAATATGAAAGTCCGGTTTTTACCGGACTTTTTTAATAATAATTGTACATTTTAATTTTTTCAGTAAAATCAATATCGGGATCTAGAATTTCCAGGATAAGACTTTTAACCGATTGCATGGCATCATCAAGGTTTCCTTCAGCAAATTCAAGCGATGCAACTCCTTTTTTAGCATCCGCAAAACTCCAGATTCCTGTCTCAACCGGGAAGCCCCAAAATTCCGGGAGACTTTGCACAACATACTGATAGATACAAAGCTGTAAAGCCTGTTTACGATCTTCCTTATGGAAATAATGATCTCTATTTTCAGCGTCAATTTTTACAGCTAAATTTTTGATTTTGGCTGTCTTATAATCAATAATTCTTATCGTTCCGTTTAAGCGATCAATCCTATCGATGAATCCAAAAAAGGAAACTTTATCTTTAGTGTTTTCGTTGAGATAAAAATCAATATTTTCAAATCTTCTTTCAATGTCTACTATTTCCAAAGAATTGCCCTTTTTGATCAATTCTAAATCGTAATTCAGAATGTTTATGATTACTTTTTTGGCGATAGCTTTATGAATGAAATTCATTCCCTTATTATAAAATTCAGGCTGATGTTTTAGCTTTTCAATAGCTATATTTATATATTCATCTATCCGTTGAATTGATTTTTCTAAATCATTTAATTTTAACATTTTACCTATTAAAACCTCATAAATTTCTTGAAGTGTGTAATGCACAAGATTTCCGTAGTTTCTTATCGAAAGTTCTTCTTCAATTTCATCCGTCTCTGAGGTATTTAAAATTTTGGATAAATAAAAATCTATAGGATTATAGAGGTAACTTGTCAAATGTGATGCAGAAACTTTTTCTTTCCACTTGTGCAACTGTTCGATCACAATTGGTGTCTTTTTAATTTCAATCGGTTGACTTGAAATAGGCTCAGAAGTATTTTCTACAATCAAATGTTCAATATCATGATTGCTCTCCATCTCAATTTGTGTAATGAAACGGCTTTTTTCGCCAGTATTTACTCCGGAACTTAATGCATTAAACAACAAATGAACATTTTCCGCATCCTGAATTAATCTATAGAAATGATAGGCATAAATACTGTCGTTTTCGAGAAATGTGTGCAGATCAAAATGTTTTCTGATATCAAAAGGAATGTAAGTATTCTGTGAATTTCCTAGAGGTAATTTTCCTTCATTAACGGAAAGCAGAATCACATTTTCAAAATTGAGAAGCCGCGTTTCCAAAAGCCCCATCACCTGTAGACCTTTAAGCGGCTCACCCTGAAAATCTATACTCTCGGAATTGATATGCTGGTTGATCAAAACCTCCAAAGTATCCATCTTTATTTCAAAGCCATAAGGAGAAATCTGGTTTTTTATAATCCTAAATGCATTCTCGAAGTGCGATACATTTTCGTACTGTATATCATCTAGTTCCATCCATTTAATTCGCTGGCAGAAATTAATCAGCAGATCTAAAAAATGATATCCGGAATCAGCTTTCTCAAGCAGATTAAAATAAGATAAATCACAAAGTAATTCTGAAAATAGGCGGAAAGAAATGTAGACAATATTTCGTTCCTCAATTTTAGATTTAAACTCATTGATTACTCTTTCATCATCATCACTTTTAGGCAATTCTTCTAAAATTGGAAAAACATCACGGTAATAATAGGAAGATTTATTTTTTTCTAATTGTTTCTGTAGATAAAAAAGCTGTTTTACTGCATTTGAAAATGAAAGATTTTTCAAAGGAAAACCCATGGTAATATTCAGGTTTTCAACGTGATGCATCACATCCAGGGTTGCAGGCAGTAGATTTTCATCAAGCAAGACTACAGCCGTATTTGTAAACGTCTTGTTATCAATATCTTTAAAGAGATCAGGAAGAACTTTTGTCTGCGTTACATTCCCTGAAACTTCATAGATTTTTATATTTTTTGACCGGCTAAAATCGTCTTCAATCCAGTTAAAAACCCTACTTTCATTGAATTCTTTCCACAATTTATGATTTCGGAGAAATTTTCCGGCTTCCTGCCTTTCATCATCAAAATAATACTGATCACCCTGGAAAAAACACTGCGCTTTGTCCCATTGCAAAAGATTTCTGACCAATTTTTCTTCTACAGGAGTAAAAGCATTAAAGCCACAAAAGACAAAATTTCCCTGAGTGGTTTTAGCAAAATCTACGATTTTAGCTTTTGCAGCTTCATGAATCATTCCTGGAGTTGCCCATTTTTTATCTTTCAACTTCTGTTTTAGAACCGGCAGAAAAACATTCATATTTTTCCAGAAATTCAAAAACTTTTTTCGCGGCACATCTCCGTCATCTCCTAAATCCTGCGCCCAGTCTTTGATACGCTCTTCATCAAACATATATTGCAAAACCGCAGTATCACTTTCAGAAAATTTCAGAATATCATCCCAATCTTTTTGCAGCGTTGGGAACCATTTTAAAAATTCGGCAAAATCATCTTTAGGGCTTAGGTTCAACGTTTTATAGACATCAAAAGCAAAAAGCCATAACGCAATCCCCTGAATTGTCTGCTGGTCGACAATATTAACAATCAGTTCTTCAATCGTAAAAAAATTCGGAAGAAATCCCGAGTAGTTGTTTTCTTCTAATATCTGTCTGATAAAAACAATTGGCCTTTTACCCGGTAAAACGATATTAAACTGTGACAAATCTGAATTTTGTAACAGCAGTTCATCTATAATTTTATTGAGAAACTTCAAAGTTTTTGGTAATTTTTTAGTTGTTCAAGCTCAGAGCTAATTAAGATGTCGTACTCGGCCTGTTTTTCTTTATTCATACCATGTTCTGTCACCCCATCATACAGTGCCTGAAAATTTTTGTAATCTTTGACAATACGATTATAAAGAGTTTGAAAAAATTTATCGTAATCGCTTGTGGTTTTTATTTTTTCTATAATCTCCTTTCGGATTTTTCTTGCATAAATTTCTGCAATATCAAAATGTTTCTGTTCGTGGTTCAAAACGTAATCATTGATTCGTTTATCATCTTTCCAGGATTTGTCTTCGTTGAAAACGGTTTCAATATTTACTTTTGCTGAGCCTTTTGGATTTGAAGATTTCACCACAGAATATACCCAGCCACAATGGGTGTAAGCCACAATATCTTTTCCGTATTGATTATTGATTTTGCTTTTAAAGTTGTTCCAAACCAATTTTTTTTCCGGTCTCCACTCTATTCGTTGACTCCATGCTGTGCCGTAAATCAAAAATAAAGCTAAAAATATACTTTTCATTATTCAACTACAATTGTTTTGGTAATCCAGGTATTGTCACCTGTCCAGAATTTAAAAGTATAAGTTCCTGTTTGCTGCGGACTAAAATTGATCTGATTGGCTGAAATGTGATTGGTCTGAGAACACGAACCGTCTGTCTGATATTTGTAAGCAGTCACATTTCTGGAAAAATTACCGGTATGTACATAATCATATCCGTAAAATCCCTGACATTGAGAAGCATACGTAGAATACGTCCTGATACCTTGCACAGTCATTACAGCCATGGTATCATTTACAATTCGAACGCTGTCAATTTTTATTTTTTCTGCAGACTCTATGGTCTCATAATCGTCATCTTCCTTACAAGAAACTAATGAAAACCCTATAAAGATTATTGATAAGGCTGCATTACACAATGTTTTCATCTTATATAAAATTATAATTATTAAACGAAAATTATCAAAAAATATTCTTTACAAGTTCTAATTTACGAATTAAAATTACCTTTTGATAAATAAACTACTTTTTTTGTGTCAAAGAATTCTTCGTCAAAATAATTTTTAAGATTAAAAAGTTCACATCTCAATCCAGCCAATTCTTCAGCTAAATCTCCTCCTTTTAAATACAAAACGCCATTGTGTTTTGGGTTAAACTGTTCTTTTTCAAACTTCCCTTTAAGCCATCGTAAAAATTCAGGCATCTGCGTTACCGCACGGCTTACTACAAAATGAAATTTCTCTTTTACTTTTTCAGCTCTTCCGTGAATTGCGGTAACGTTTGTTAAGCCCACACCTTCTGCCACAGCATTGACAACCGTAATTTTTTTTCCTATAGAATCAATTAATGTAAACTTTGTTTCAGGAAACAAGATTGCCAAGGGAATTCCTGGGAAACCACCACCAGTTCCGATGTCCAGAACTTTTGTTCCTGGAGCAAATTCCATGATTTTCGCAACACCTAGAGAATGCAGAATATGCTTTTCATAAAGCGATTCCATGTCTTTTCGGGAAATGACATTGATTTTCTCATTCCACTCACCATACAGACTTTCTAATTTTGAGAACTGCTCGATTTGCTTTTCGGAAAGTTCCGGGAAATATTTCTGAATTAACGTTACTGACATAAGATTGATATAAAAAGCAAAAATAAGTTTTATTTCATATTCAGATTATGTTTTTTAAACATATTACATATAATTTGCGGTATTCCAGAAGCTTAATTTTTCTAAAATATATTGATCACATTATATTAACATTAAGTTTTTATATATATTTGTTAAAACGACAAAAAGATACATGAATAAACTTTCAGATAGGGTAAACAGACTAGGTTACTCTCAGACTTTCGTAATGTCAAACAAGGCCAGAGAAATGAAAGCCAGCGGAATAGACGTCATTTCTTTAACATTAGGTGAACCGGATTTCGATGTTCCCGACAATATAAAACAGGCAGCTTTTGATGCCATTAATGAAAATTACAGCCATTATTCTCCTGTTCCGGGATTTTTGGAACTTCGTCAGGCTATTTCAGATAAATTAAAAAGAGACAATCAATTAGATTATAAACCAACACAGATTTGTGTGTCAAATGGTGCCAAACAGGCAATTATCAATGTTTTGGCGGCCATTATCAATGATGGAGATGAAGTGATTCTTCCGACACCTTTTTGGGTAAGCTATGATGAGATGGTAAAAATGATGGGCGGAAACTCTATCATGCTTTCTACTTCTTATGTAACTGATTTTAAAATCACTGCTGAGCAATTGGATGAAGCGATCAATGAAAAAACTAAAGCTATCCTTTTCAGTTCGCCATGCAATCCTTCCGGTGGGTACTACACTTTTGATGAGTTAAAATCTTTGGCAAAAGTGATTGCAAAATATCCTCATGTGACCGTAATTTCAGACGAAATTTACGAATACATTAATTATGAAACAAAAACTACGTCTATTGCTCAGTTTCCTGAAATTTATGAGCAGACTGCAGTAATCAACGGTATGTCAAAAGCGTTTGCAATGACGGGCTGGAGAATCGGTTATTCGGCATGTCCGGAATGGTTGGCTAAAGCATGCGAAAAAGTTCAGGGACAAATGACAAGCGGGGCCAATACGATGGCTCAAAGAGCTTCAATTGTTGCTTTACAGACCGACCCTTCAGAATATAAATACATGATTGATGCTTTTGAGCAGAGAAGAAACGTCATGTTTGATTTGATGAAAGAAATTCCTGGTTTTAAAGTTCTTTTACCAAAAGCGGCATTCTATTTCTTTCCGGATATCTCGTATTACATCGGGAAAACACTGAACGGAACTGAAATAAAAGACGCGGATGATTTTGCTATGTTTCTGTTAGAAGAAGCTCATGTTGGCTGCGTCGGAGGTGTATCTTTCGGAAGCCCGGAATGTATACGATTTTCTTATGCTGCTTCTGAAGAAGATTTGATAGAAGCGATGAGAAGAATAAAAGAATTACTGGCAAAAGTGTAAAATAAAAGTTCTTCCTCAGGAAGAACTTTTTTAATTTCGTTTAAAGAGAACCTCCTTCTACAGGTGTTTCTGGTACGATAATATAGCATTCTTCATTAATCGCGACACAAACATCAGCTTCAGGACAATAATACCTTCCAGGAGGACATTTTGAAGTAACTGCTGATCCTTTAATTGTTTTCAGTTCTTTTCTTGAAAGAGTTTTTAAATTTTTCATAATAACTATTGGATTGGTTATAAACTTTTTAGTTCTACATTTTCAAAGTTAACAATAATATTTTATTATTTGAAATCTAATTTTTTTTATCTCATTTTGGATAAATAATCAAAAACAATTATAGATTTTATTTATTGATAATCAATTTTTCAATAGACGAAATTATTATATATTTGCACCATTAAATTATAAATCAAAAATTAGAAAATTATGTCTTTAGTAGGTAAAAAATTTCCAAACGTAACGATTGATGCAATGTCTGAGATGGGTGATGATCTTAGAATCAACATCTTTGAAGAAACTACAAAAAACCAGCAGAAAGTAATCTTGTTCTGGTATCCAAAAGATTTTACTTTTGTTTGCCCGACTGAGCTTCACGCTTTCCAGGAAGCTTTAGGTGAGTTCGAAAAAAGAAACACGAAAGTAATCGGTGCTTCTTGCGATACCAACGAAGTACACTTTGCGTGGTTAAATGTTTCAAAAGACAATGGTGGTATTGAAGGAGTTACTTATCCGCTTTTAGCTGATACTCACAGACAATTGGCCAATTTATTAGATATCGTAGATCAGGATCTTGAATTTGACGAAGAAGGAAATGAGTATTTCACAGGTTCAAACGTTACTTACAGAGCAACTTATCTGATCGACGAAACCGGAAAAGTATTCCACGAGTCGGTAAATGATATGCCTTTGGGAAGAAACGTAAAAGAATATTTGAGATTGATCGATGCTTACACGCACGTTCAGAAGCACGGTGAGGTTTGTCCTGCAAACTGGGAAGAAGGAAAAGATGCAATGAAGGCTGACAGAACTTCTACTGCTGAGTATCTAGCAAAAAACTAATATAATGTGTTAATTTGAAAATGAGATAATTTGAAAATTAGTCGCATGATTATTTAAATATTATCTCATTTTCCATTATTACCATTTTCAAATTAATAAATTCTCAAATTTTCAAATTGAAATTATGTATACAGAATTAACAGAAGATATGCTTCAGAATATTGTAAGCGACAATGAAAAAGTAGTAGTGCAATACGGCGCAACATGGTGTGGAAACTGTAGAATTATGAAGCCAAAATTCAAAAAATTAGCTTCAGAGAACGATGACATTCCATTTTTATATGTAGATGCAGAAAAGCTTCCTGAAAGCAGAAAATTGGCAAAGGTTGATAATTTACCAACGTTTGCGATTTTTAAAAATGGTGAATTGGTGAATCAGGTTCAGTCTAATCAAGCAGAAAGTTTAATTAATTTATTTAATGAATTGTAACTATGAAGCTACCCGTAATCAGACAATTTTATCAAAATCAAACTCCTGAAAATCTTGAAAAAACTTTAGAAGTTTTGGAAAGTTTCAGCGAATTCAGAGGAACTAGCGAAGAAGATTTAAATGTTGCCGGAGAATTGATTACCAATATCTGCGGAGCATTAGAAGTTCATGCCAACATACAAAACGGAATGAGCGAAAAGGATGCTTTAAACTCATTTGCACAAAAGGTATTAGGATCAATTGATAAATAAAACCTTAAATTTTATAAAGATTTAAGACTTTGTTTTATAAACAAAAATCCCGATGAAATAACATCGGGATTTTTAATTTTATACAATGAATGAATGATAACTTGAAATCCGTCATTAATTTTAGCTTCTTCTGCTCATCAATATTCTTAAAATATACCAGAACAACAGCATAATTGAAGCAAAAAGCTGTAGAGAGGCACCGACATATTGATTGGTCGCAAAGGTATCTTTCAGTTTGCTGGTCTGATATAAAATAGTTGCAGAAGCCAGAATCACCATTCCTACTGAGAACCAAAGTCCGAGATTGAAACCGAAAATCATTCCGGCAACAATTAATCCAATAGCGATAAAACCTCCGATTGTAATGATATTTCTTAAAAATGAAAAATCTCTTTTAGAAGTAAAAGCGACTGCAGAAATTCCTGCAAACATGGCAATCGTAAGCGTTGCTGCTTGAAAAATCACATTGTAATCAGAATTAGCTATGGCAATGTAAATCAGAGGAAGAAAAATAACGGCTTCCAATAAAATATAAAACCCTAATCCAAAATACTGAGTCGATTTACTCTGAGACATAGACCATTTTGATGCTAAAAAAGAAGCTAACCAAAAAACACCTAATACTAACAACCAAGTGTATTTTTGAGCGAACATCAAACCGATTACTTCTGGCGGTACAACATTCAGTAAAACTGTTTCAACTCGTACAAAAGCCAGAATTGCCAACGCAACGTGTAAATAGGTTTTCTTGTAAAAATTTGCCTTTTCAACGTCTGTTGAATGCGCAACTAAAACATCTGTCATCATAATTTTTTCTAATATTTGAATTTTATTTAATCTGTTTGTATGGTTTTATGCCCATAATTTTTCCGTTTTCTTCAAAAACAGCGGTAATAATTTCTTTCGGATCAGGCTTTGCCTGATCGTCTGCATATTTATATTGAATCATAGGAAAATTTTCTCCGGTCATAAACGACTTATAGCCGGTTTTATAAATCACTATTTTTCTCGTAAAATTGATATCTTTTGAAAGGTTTTCATAAACTTTATCAGTTACCATCGATTTTGTTTTTTCAGACATCAGACTTTCCATTGTTTTTTTGTCAGATGCTTTCAATGCGGTCATAAACTGCTCAAACTTCCCGTTAAACAATTCCTTCTGTTTCTTATCAAGCTCAAATTTCTGCTCAGTCGTTCGGTTGTCTTTTATAACTTCTGCTTTTTTTATCTTCTGCGAAAACCCAAATTGAATCGCTAAAAAAGAAAAGATGATGGCTATTTTTTTCATTAAATATTTTTTCGTTTACAGGTAAATTTAGTAATAAAAATCAAGAGACTGGTTAAATTTTAAAATTCTCATGATTTGAAAGATGGCTCAAGTTTTTCTTTACTAAAATAAATCTATTAATCAGCCAAATCAGCGGGAGAAAATAAATTTAAATAACCTCCAAAAACTTCATTGTATCCACATTATCAGCATACGTGTCAAGTCCCGGATTTTGAGCTTCCCCAAAATGAATCGTATCAATCCCCAGATTATCTTTACCAACGACACATTGAATATTTTCATCATTTTCGTGAATGAAATTTTTCACATCATCCAAAGAAGCATATCTGCTGAAATGAATCACAGAAAGCGGACTGAAAAGCTTTTCGTCCTCTTTCAGCATGACAAAATTATTATCCCAGAATTGATCCTGATTCAAAAGATAAACCGCACGATTATAATCGTAATTATTGGCGTATTTATTATGATTTACAATTTCTTTAAAATCAATAAAACTTTCAAAAATTCTGTCAATCACAAAGTCTTCAGGAATAAAAAGTCTGGTAACATTTCTGCAACCCAAACCAAAATACTGGAAAATATCCTGAGCCAGAAGTTTTAATTCTTCTTCTGTTTCATCACCTTTAATAACAGCAACTGAAGTTCTGTTTTTTCGGATGATACTTAAATGATTTTTAAAATAATATTCAAGATATCTTGCGGTATTGTTGCTTCCGGTAGCGATTACAGCATCAAAATCTGTTAGTCTTTCAACAAACTCATATTCAATCTCGTTCTCAGAAAATTCTTTCCATTTTTTTAATAAAAAAGGAGTCATCTGTTTGTCTTTAGAAGATAATTTGATCAAAGGAATGTGATTGCTCAAAACCACCGAAATCACATCATGCCATCCTACCAAAGGTATGTTCCCGGCAAGAATCAATCCTACTCTTTTTGTAGTTTTTGAGGGTGAATAATTGCTGAGCCAGGATTTTAAATTTTCCTCTGTCAATAGTTCCGACCATTGCTTCAAAGCAAATTTTTGATTTTCTACAGTGAACCATGGGTTTTCGATTTCAGATTTTTTAATGACGGATCCCAATTCAGAATCATTTTCATTAAGATCCTCAGGATTTTCTGCTAAATAGCTCTTAATATAATCACTTAATTTAATAAGTCCTAAAACTTGTTTTTCGATATTCATAATTACTGTAAAAGTGGGGAATATTTTGTAATTTTGTGCAAATTTAAAAAAAATTAGCGATGGCTATTAAAATAACTGATGAATGCATTAATTGCGGCGCCTGTGAACCAGAATGTCCGAATAATGCAATATATGAAGGAGCAGTTGACTGGAAAGCTTCTGAAGGTACCGAGTTAAAAGGTACTGTAACATTACCATCGGGGTTAACGGTTGATGCAGATGCGCCGCAAGAACCTGTGAATGATGATGTTTATTTCATTGTTACAGACAAATGCACAGAATGTAAAGGCTTTCATGAAGAGCCACAGTGTGCAGCAGTTTGCCCCGTAGACTGCTGTGTTCCGGATGAAGATCATGTAGAGTCTGAAGAAACATTGCTAAATAAAAAAGCATTCTTACACGGTGAATAATATACGCCGTCTCATCTTTCTTGAGACGGTTTTTTTATCTTTATATTTTTATAATTGATCACAAATAGCAGATTTAGAAATCAGCAAAATCTCACAAAACAAAAAGTAAAATTATGAGCAAAAAGCACAATTTCAGCGCAGGACCATGTATCTTACCTCAAGAAGTGTTCGAAAAATCGGCAGCAGCGATTTTAGATTTTAACGGCATCGGTTTATCTCTTCTCGAAATTTCGCACAGAAGCAAAGATTTTGTTGCAGTAATGGACGAAGCTCGTGCCATCGTAAAAAGGTTGATGAATCTCGGAGATGATTATGAAGTTTTGTATTTGGGAGGCGGTGCCAGTCTTCAGTTTGCAATGGTTCCTTACAATCTGATGAAAGTCGGGGGTAAAGCGGCCTATACAGATACGGGCACTTGGGCTGCAGGAGCTATAAAAGAAGCAAAAAAGATAGGAACAGTAGATGTCGTGGGTTCTTCAAAAGAAAAAAACTATTCGTTTATTCCTAAAGATTATAAGGTGGGATCAGAATATGATTATTTCCACTGTACATCAAACAATACAATTTTTGGAACCCAGATGAAATCTTTCCCTGAAGTAGATACTTTGATGGTTTGTGACATGAGTTCTGATATTTTCTCAAGACAATTAGATTTTTCTAAATTTGATTTAATCTACGCCGGAGCCCAAAAAAATATGGGACCTGCAGGTGTAACATTAGTAGTAATCAAAAAAGAAATTTTAGGTAAAACAGGAAGAGAAAACATGTTCTCGATCTTAGACTATTCTCAGCATATTGATAAAGAATCTATGTACAATACTCCACCGGTTTTCCCTGTGTATGCATCTTTACTGACGCTGCAACATTTAGAAAACAATGGCGGAATTGCAGCTGCAGAAGCAAGAAATGAAGCAAAAGCAAAACTTTTGTATAACGAAATTGATACTAATCCATTATTTGAAACCTTCTGCGTTGAAGAAGACCGCTCTTTGATGAATGTTTCATTTAAATTAGTCGATGAAAGCAAAAAAGAAGAATTTGACGCTGCATGGAAAGCTGCCGGGATCAGCGGATTGAATGGCCACAGAAGTTTAGGGGGTTACAGAGCCAGCATGTACAACGCTTTACCTATTGAAAGCGTGCAGGTTTTAATAGACGTGATGAAGTCAATAAAATAACTTAAATTAGGCAACGCAAAAATTGAAAGATGACAAGATTAAATTTATTAAGCAAATCATCGATTTTTTAATAATTAAATCTTAGAATCCTTAAATTAAAAAATATATGAAAGTCTTAGCTAACGACGGAATTTCAAAAGCTGGTGAACTGGCTCTAAAAGAAGCTGGTATCGAAGTGCTCGACAACAGGGTCGCGCAGGAACACGTTATCAATTTTATCAATGATAATAACGTTGATGTTCTTTTGGTAAGAAGTGCCACAAAAGTAAGACAAGATTTAATTGATGCTTGCCCGAGTCTGAAAATTGTAGGACGTGGAGGCATCGGCATGGACAATATTGATGTAGAATACGCGATAGAAAAAGGTTTGTACGTCATCAATACACCCAATGCATCTTCTAGATCTGTCGCTGAATTGGTTTTTGCCCATTTCTTTTCGCTGGCAAGATTTCTTCATGAATCTAATAGGATGATGCCTCTGGAGGGAGATACCCATTTTAATGCGATGAAAAAGTCATTCAGCAATGCGTATGAACTTTCCGGGAAAACATTGGGCGTTATAGGATTTGGGGGCATTGGTCAGGAAGTCGTAAAAATCGGAATTTCTCTTGGAATGAATGTAAAAGTTCTTACAAGGAAACCGAAAACAAAAACACTTAGTTTGAGTTTTTTTGACGGACAAACTGTTGACTTTGAGATCACTTCTATGAATGATATGGAATCTTTTCTTAAAGATACAGATTTCATCAGCATTAATACACCGAAGACAAAAGAATATATCATCGATACAGAACAGTTTGACATGATGAAAGAAGGTGTATTTATTGTAAATACGGCTAGAGGCGGGGTCATTAATGAAGTAACCCTACTCGATTATATTGACTACGGCAGAGTGGCGGGTGCGGCATTAGACGTATTTGAAAGCGAGCCTGCTCCTGAACTTATTTTATTAATGAACCCAAATCTGTCTCTTACACCACATCTTGGCGGAAATACCATTGATGCTCAGGAAAAAATAGGGGTAGAGCTTGCCGAACAGATTATTGAGATTAAAAAGAAACTATAATTATATATGCCAGTTTTTAAACCTTTCCGTGGAATAAGACCTCATAAAGACTATGAGGCTACATTTCCTACTCATCCTTTAGATAATTTCACCCAGGCTGAAATCACTGAAAAAGCGCAAAAAGAAAAAACTTACATCAATATGATAAAACCATATGTGGTAAGTAAATCTAAAGATGTCGACCGGAATTTAAGGAAGATACGCACTACTTTTGAAGAACTGATAGAAGATAAAACACTTATCCAAGACAGCTCGTCATACTATCTTTATGAGCAGATCTATCCTAATAAACAGGTTTTCAGAGGGCTTTTGGGTTTGGCAAATATAGAAGATTTCTGGGCGGGAAAAATAAAAAGGCATGAAAGTACAATTCCTCATAGAAAAGAGAAATTGGCTCACTATCTTGATAAAGTGAATCTGCAGGCAGAACCCGTTTTGTTAACCTATCCATCAAATTCAAAAATTGAATTGTTGATGAATCATGAGGAAAAAAACGTTCCTATTTTCAATCATATAGACTCGGTTGGGATCAGACATAAAATCTGGAGAATAGACAATCGTTTAAAACTGCAGCAGTTCAAGGAAGTTATTGATCAGATTGATGCATTCTACATTGCAGATGGGCACCACAGAATTGGTTCTACGGCGCTCCATGCCCAACGTTTGAAAGAGAAAAACAAAAAGCACAATGGCACAGAACCTTATAATTTTGTTTACAGTTTTATCGTTTCCAACCAATCGATCAAAATTCACGATTACAACAGAATTGTAAGCAGTATCGGAGATCTTACCACAGAAGAATTTCTTAAAAGATTAGAAAAATACTTTTTAATTCATGAAAAAGAAGAGATCCCTTACTATCCTTCTCAGAAATTCCACATTTCTATGTACATCGATGGAAAGTTTTATTCTCTTCACGTGAAACACGATCTTCGTTCACAAGAGATGTCTTTAGATAATCTTGACCACCATCTTTTAGATAAATATATTATTAAAGATATTCTTAAAATTGAAGATTCAGACAGTTCGGATCAGATTTCTTATGTTAAAGGACGATCAAATATTGAAGGTATCAAGCTTTTAAAAGAAAAAATA
Source organism: Chryseobacterium sp. LJ668 (assembly GCF_019613955.1). NCBI lineage: Bacteria > Pseudomonadati > Bacteroidota > Flavobacteriia > Flavobacteriales > Weeksellaceae > Chryseobacterium > Chryseobacterium chendengshani. The sequence goes on from NZ_CP080443.1 coordinate 3,230,368, forward strand.
GACAGTGGTGAAGGCAGAGTTGGCTTCGGAATTTACCCGGTAAGTTTTAATGATATGATTAAAATATCTGATTTAAAGCTACGAATGCCTCCGAAATGTACGTTTATCGAACCAAAACTGGTCACTGCATTGCTGATGTACGACATGAAATAATTGGCTTCCGGAGTTTGGCTTTTGGCTGATGATTATACAGTAAAAGCGAAAATCAAAATATAATATTTCCTCAGATTTATTTCTCTAAAAAATAAATCTGAGGATTTTTTTAAAATTAAAATCAATATTTAAAATAAATCTTCATGGTCTTTGCTAAGGGAAATCGAAGATTCGACGAAGTCAACGGCTTTGCGAACCTAAAAACGGTTAGTTGTCAAAAATCTTTGCACCCTTTGCGTTAAAAAGCATTAGTAAAAAGTATTATCTAACAGAATTACTGAATTTTTCTTTATTTTTATACACCAAAAGAAAAAGGTCAGTATAATGAAAAAATTCCTGCTCATCATATTTCCGCTCTTTTTGAGTGGATTTTTATTTGCTCAAAAGAAGCCTGTCAAAAAGCCGAAGCCAATTCCGAAATTCAATTATATTGATGAGTTTAAAAAGATTTCAGATGAAATATTGACCAATGGAACTGCTTATGATAATCTTGGTGAATTGACCAAAGGTGTCGGACCACGATTCAGCGCAACTCCCGGTTATGCAAAAGCAACCGAATGGGCTGAGAAAAACCTGAAAGAGGCCGGTGCTGGAAATATCTGGAAGCAGGAAGTGAGAGTTCCGGTCTGGATCAGAGGCAAAGAATCTTTACAGATCAAAGCAGGAAATGGCGAATGGAAAAGCATCCGCATGCTTTCTTTTGGAAATTCTGAAGGAACTGGCGGAAAAGATATGATTTATGATATTCTTTTAGTCAATGATATTCAGGAGCTAGTGAACCTTTCAGGCGCCCAGGTAAAAGATAAAATCATTTTCGTCAACTATCCTATTGATCAGAAAATCGTCAGCACCGTAGATTCTTATCTTATTGCTGCAAAATCAAAATTACTGTCTGCTTCTGTAATCGGTAAAAAAGGTGCACGAGGATTAATTATAAGATCATTGACAACGGCTTCAGACGACATCCCGCATGCCAAACAGATTTATTATGAGCCGGATGACAAAGTGAAAATTCCGGCAGTTACCATCGGAGTTAAATCTGCGGATGAACTGGAAAAACTTCTGAAAAAACAAACCGTAAAAGCAAAACTCAATATGACCGCCGAATCTAAAGGCGAGGCCATCAGTCATAATATCATCGGTGAAATTCCGGGTAAAAAGGATGCTAAAGTTATTGTTTTAGGAGCTCAGCTCGATTCTTGGGATTTTGCTGAAGGCGCTCATGACGATGGCTCCGGAGTTGTACAGTGCTTGGAGGTTTTAAGAACATTCAAAGCGCTGGGTTACGACAACAACCATACGATAAGAGTAGTATTATATGCCAACAGTGAGAATGGTGGGCAAGGCAGGGAAGCCTACGCTGCACAAGTTAAAAAGAAAGAAGAAAAACATATTATCGCTTTAGGCTCAGATTCCGGAGGGTATTCTCCGAGAGGGTTTTCTCTCGATATGTCGCCCCAGAGACGTCGTCTGATTTTCCCCTGGAAAGAGTATTTTTTACCTTATGGTGTATATGATTTCGATCAGACGTACGCAATTCAGGATATAGCACCCTTAAAAAAACTCGATATTCCTTTAATAGAAATGGTAGTCGACACCCAAAGATATTTCGACTATCATCATTCAGAAAAAGATACTTTTGATAAAGTGAACAAAAGAGAATTACTGCTAGGAGCGGTTGTGATGACGCAGATGGTTTTTATGATTGATAAAAATTGGTAGTATGGAAAAGATAACAGTAGCCATTGCAGTATTTTTAGGTTTAAATACATTTGCTCAATCCAAGGAAGATTCCACCCAGTTTAACAAAATTTCAACCGAGATTCTAAATAAAGGAAAGGCATACACCGAACTAAGAGATCTCACCAAAAACATCGGTCACCGTTTAAGCGGGTCTGAAGCATATGAAAAATCGGTTCAGTGGGCGGCGCAAAAATTGCGTGATGCCGGAGCAGATAAAGTGTGGCTTCAGGAAGTGATGATTCCGGTTTGGGAAAGAGGAAAAGAATCACTGCACATCCAGGCCGGCAACGGAAAATGGATGAAGCTTAAGATGCTTTCTCTCGGAAATTCTGAAGGTACAGGAGGCAAAGATCTTGCGGGAGAGATTATCATGGTAAAATCTTTCGCAGAATATGAAAAAATTCCTGCAGAAAAAATAAAAGATAAGATTGTTTTCTTCAACTATCCTTTCAGTCAGTCGTATATCGAAACTTTCAAAGGATATAGTGATGCATCTGCATACCGTTCAACTGCTGCTTCTCTGACTGCACAAAAAGGCGGAAGATTTGCCATCGTAAGATCGCTGTCATCAGCGTTTGATGACGTTCCGCATACCGGAGCGATGAGATACAAAGACAATGTGGCAAAAATTCCTGCGGTCGCCATCGGAACTATAACAGCTGACGAACTCGAGAACCTTTTAAAATCACAGAAAGTCACAGCAAAGCTTAATTCCAACTGTGGGATGAAGGGCGAAAAACTCTCTCACTCTGTCATCGGTGAAATCGCCGGAAAGAAAGATCAGAGTGTCATCGTTGTGGGTGGACATCTTGATTCATGGGACGTTGGCGAAGGCGCACATGACGACGGCGCAGGAATCGTTCAAAGCATTGAGGTTTTGAGGACATTTAAAAATTTAGGCATTAAAAATAACCATAACATTCGCGTGGTGTGCTTTGCCAACGAAGAAAACGGAGTAAAGGGTGGACAACAGTACGGGAAGAAAGTAAAGGAAAAAGGCGAAAAACATCTTTTTGCTTTAGAGTCTGATGCCGGGGGATTTTCACCGAGAGGTATTGCGCTGGAAATGGATGATGCTAAAAGAAATCAGATCAAAAGCTGGTCGACATTGTTTTTACAGTATGGAGCGTATGATTTTGAAGGCAGATATTCAGGGACAGATGTGTATCCGCTAAAAGATATGGGAATACCAACCGCTGAACTGGCACCTGATTCTCAACGGTATTTTGACATTCACCATACCGAAGAAGATACTTTCGAAAAGGTGAACCGCAGAGAATTGCTGTTGGGCGCAACAGTGATGACGCAGATGATTTATATGATTGATAAGAATTGGTAAGTACAATTTCAGCTGTATGAAAGTGTTATATTTTTTTATCTTTATTATGTCTGTGTTAAATTTTGATGCTCAGGAAAAGGTGTATGGAGATTATAAAAATGAGTTTGGTGAACGATTAATACTGAAAACCAATCATACTTTTGAGTATTACTGGAATTTTGATCTTGCATCAAGTTGGAATGTAGGAACTTGGGAAATTAAAAATAAAAGATATATTTACTTAACTATTAACGAAGTACAAGATACTTTAAAATCTGGAAATAAAGTTGAGATGGTTTTATCTCCGGACAAAATTTCTAATGAGATAGATATTAATCATTATGGATTGAGTTTAATTTCAGGTGGCGGACAAAATAGGAGTTTGCCTCCAAAAAAACTTTTAGTGAAAAATAAGAAATTATTTACTTTTTCTAAATCAGGCAAAATTCAAAACAAAAAAATAAAATCAGTTATCAACGCGAAAGTAAATTCAAAACCCTGGTTTAAGAAATAATCTTGAATACTAAAAAACTTTCTTCCTATTCTATTAAATTTACCGAATTGATGGGATTTTAATTATTCAAATATTCCTTCCTATCAACCGTAAAATCTAAAATCTTACCCTCACGTTTCACTTTTACTTTAATCTGATTTGCTCCCTTCTCTACCCTGTTTAACAAGTAATTACATGAAGATGCTTTATCTAAGTTTTCAAAGCTGGCGTTGTTGATACTTAAAATTTCATCGTCGATTTTGATAGGATTAGAAGTCCCCTGAAACACCAAAACAACTTTGGCTTTCAAATCAATAAAGCGGTATGCAAAACCAAATGACTCCAGCTTTGGAGGTATGTTTGCTAAACGGTGCAGATATACTTTGTTATTCTGCCAGTCTATGATAAACTTAAACTTTTTCAGGAACTCATTTCCCACAAGACCAGAGTTTCCTGTCATTATGATTTCGTTTTCAAATTTTTGTCCTGCAAGCATTACCTCATTTGCTCTAAAGTGATAAGATGATAATGGTTTTCCTGTTCCGTAAGCGCCAACAGAATTTACCCCGTAAGTCTCAACAGATTGTACTTTTCCATTTTGAGGATCGTAATTGTTTTCAGAAATCTTGATGCCGCCTGTAAAACCGGTGTCGAAGGTCAGATTCATTTTTTTATCTAAAATCTGAGATTCTATCATCGGTGTTTTCTGGGGCTTCGGCTTAAAATTGAAGACTGTTTCATATTCGTTTGTTGAAAATTCTTTGAGATCTTTTGCTGCTTCCAGAAGATTTTCAGAATAATTGATCCTCCAAAAAAGTTTCGCCATCTGATTAGCCCCGATGATGCCGTCAATCTTTAAACATCCGAATTCGGGACCTTCAAGATCGAGCACTACGGCACCGATGTTTTTGAAAACAATCTGGTCGACGATCATCTCAGGAAGTTCCGTAAAAATTTGTTGCTGTTTGTTTTTCTGTGAATCTCCTACTTTGCTTGTATGCTTTTTCTTAAGATTCAGTTCGTTGTAAACTGCAGAAGAAATCACCGTGGGTGCACCGGTATCAAACAGAAACTGATACGGTTTTCCATTGATGAATACATTGACTAATGGTAGTTCGTTAGCAAAAGTCAAATTGATCTTTTCAACAGGATTTATCAATACTACTTCCCCACTTTCAAAAAATCTTTTTCCCTGCGCAGAAACTGATGTGATGTAACATATCAAAAATATAAAAAGACTTTTCTTCATGTATTAATTTTGTACTAAAATAGGTATTTTTTCACCTTTAAAGCTAACAAATAATAAATTCAATTCATATTAATCGTATCCTCAAATCTATATTTTATCCAAAATCTTCTTCGGCAAAATTTTGGTAAGCTGAGATTTATTTTCCTTTTCTGCAAAAACAATCTTCCATGATTTTTTATCTTTTGAAATGGCGCAGACTTTCATCGGTGCATTGATGAGATAAGAACCTTCACTTGCATTATATTTTACATTGGCTTTGCCATATTTTGAAGTAAGCATTTCACCGATTTTCTTCTTCATGTTCTCATCCATGGAACCCACGCTTCCTTTCAACGTAAGGTAATAATTGGCAATCGAAAAGTATTCACCGCTGATCAGCTCCGGCTTTTCAATGTTCCCGAATTTCATGTTCTGAACTTCGATCTTCATAAACGGATTGTTGTACGTCATATTCAGCAACTGGGTCATCTGATCTTTTGGCATCACCGTAAAAAATTTGGGATAGATGCAGTTCACTGCCTGATCGATTTTTTTAGATTTAATGCTGTTGACAAAGTAACTGACAGATTTTTTAATCGCAAGACCTTCGGGAGTTGCATTTGCCTGTGCAAAAGAAAAAACAGAAAATACGATAACAAGAAGTGTGAAAAATTTTGTTTTCATAAGTTTAATTTTAATAAAAGATGATAAATATCGATGCTCAAATGACGGCTTCAAATATATGTAAATTTTGGAGTTTAATAATTGATAAAATCTTATCCTGCATTTTGATTTAATCCGCTATCTATCCGATTTATATCTGTAATTTTGCACCCAAGTATTTCTAACAGAATGAAAACATTATTACATTATCTTAAACCTCATAAATGGCTTCTGATCTTATCATTGGTCTTAGCAACAATCAATCAGGTATTTTCTTTATTCGGTCCTGCAATCACAGGAAATATACTCGATCAATTAGTAACGCACCCCAACTTTTTTGATAAAGAAAAAATGATGTCCAGGTCGCTGGATGAATATTTATACGGAACTGATCTGTACCACGGAGCATTTTATTTCCTTGGTTTATTGATAGGAACCGCAATGGTCAGCAGAATTGCCAAAGCTTTTCAGGATTATGTGGTGAATGTAATCACCCAAAAATTCGGGGCCAATATTTTTACCGACGGACTGCAACATTCAATGGCACTTCCTTATCAGGAATTTGAAGACCAAAGAAGTGGCGAAACGCTTTCTATTTTAACGAAAGTAAGAGAAGATTCTGTGAAATTCATTACCAATTTCATCAATATATTTTTCGGAATTCTGGTAAGTATTATTTTCGTGTCTGTGTATGCCATTCGTCTGCACTGGTCGATTATGCCGGTATATGTGGTGGGAATTTTCCTGATTGCATTCATCACCAATTTATTAAGCAAAAGAATTAAAAATATTCAAAAAACAATCGTTACAGAAACAACAGGTTTGGCAGGAAGCACCACAGAAAGTCTTCGCAATATCGAGATCGTAAAAAGTTTAGGTTTAACGAAGCAGGAGGTAAAACGCCTGAATAATAATACTTATAAAATTTTAGGGCTCGAACTTAAAAAGGTAAAAAGTATCCGTTCACTGAGTTTCATTCAGGGAACAATGGTGAATTTTCTTCAACAGATGATTACATTGACACTTTTATACCTGATTTTCAAGAACATTGTAACTCCTGGGCAATATCTTTCATTAATGTTTTACGGGTTCTTTATTTTTGGTCCCATGCAGGAAATCGGAAACATCATTATCTCGTATCGTGAAGCTGAAGCATCACTACATAATTTTGACACGTTGATGAAAAAGCCGGCCGAAGAAAAACCCAATAATCCAAAACAAATTGGTTCAGTTGAAAAATTAGGATTTAATCATGTTTCTTTTAAGCATCAAAGTGCTTCTTACAAAGCACTGAACGATATTTCTTTTGAAGTGAAAAACGGGGAGACAATTGCTTTTGTAGGACCGAGTGGTTCAGGGAAAAGTACACTAGTAAAATTACTTGTAGGATTGTATCGACCAAAAGAAGGTGATATTTTTTATAATAACATCAACGGAAATGAATTCGATTTTGACGAACTGAGAAATCAAATCGGCTTTGTGACCCAAGATACCCAGCTTTTTGCAGGAACCATCAAAGAAAATCTACTGTTTGTTAATCCAGATGCGACAGATGAAGACCTGCAATTGGCCTTAAAAAAATCCAGCGCCACAACATTGATCGAAAGAGCTGAAAAAGGAATTGACACCGTGATTGGTGAAGGTGGACTGAAACTAAGCGGCGGCGAAAAGCAAAGAATAGCCATTGCCCGAGCTTTATTAAGAAAACCTAATCTGTTGATTTTTGATGAAGCAACCTCTGCATTAGACAGCATCACCGAAGAGGAAATCACTTCTACCATTAAAGAAATTTCTGAAGAAAAAGAACAGATCACCGTACTGATTGCTCACCGGTTAAGTACGATCATGCATGCAGACCGAATTTATGTTCTGGAGCGCGGTAAAGTGATAGAAACCGGCTCGCATGAGAATCTCTTGGAACTGAAAGGGCTGTATTATGCAATGTGGAGACAACAGATTGGAGAGAGAAAGGTGATTACACCAAATATTTAAATTGATATTATAATGAAAAAACTGATTACAATTATAGTCGTTATTATTTCTACATCTCTTTTTAGTCAGAATAAACCATTTACCAATCTTGTTTTCGATCAAGTTATTATTTACGATTTTGAAGGAGGTAAGGGTTCGGAAAGCATGTATATCATTGGTGATAATGGAAAATTATCTAAAAATGTAAAAAAGCAGGTTGTTTTAGACCAAAAAACTATTAAAATTTTAAATACGAAACTTGAAAGTAAGCTATCATATGGCGCAGGAACTGCATCATGCTTCGAGCCTCATCTTGGAATTGTTTATTATTTTAAAAACAAACTTGTGGCGCATATCTCAGTTTGTTTAGATTGCAATAGACTGCAATCCAGCAAAAATATAATTGCTCAAAATCAGGGTAGAATAGGCACAGGAAAAGATTCTTATTATCTGTTGGATGGCATGAGTAAATCATTCAGAATTTTTCAAAAAAATAATTGTTTGATAATCGCAAATCTTTAATTAGTAAATCATAAAAAGCCGTCTCTCGCGAGACGGCTTTTTAATTTTATATCAATTTCGATTAAGGAACTTTTACCAATTCCACATCAAAGATCAACCATGCATTTGGCGGAATTACTCCTCCTGCACCTCTCTCTCCGTAACCCATTGCCGGCGGAATCAAAAGTGTAGCAGTTTCTCCTTCTTTCAACAATAAGATTCCTTCGTCCCATCCTTTGATTACTCTCCCGGTTCCAACAGGAAATTCAAGAGGCTCATTTCTTTTAAATGAAGAATCAAACTCAGTTCCGTTGGTTAACTTTCCTGCATAATGTACAGAAATATTGTCTCCAGCTTTTGGTGCTTTACCTTCGGTTTTCTTAGTGATTTTATAGTATAAGCCGGATGCTGTAACCTGCATTCCTGCTTTTAGATCTTCTAAAGCTTTTTTAGCCTCTGCTTCAGCTTTTTCAGCCATTGCTTTGTTGTTGGCAGCAATTTTAGATTTTCCTTCGGTGAAAGTTTTTGCAGCATCATAACCTTTGTACTCATCACCTTTACTGAAAATAGAAACTTTTTGAAGAACAATATCGGTCTTTGGTTTGTCCTGAGGACCTTTTTCTACGTTTGCAATTTTATCAATCACATCATCACCTTTCACAACTTCTCCGAAGATCGTGTGCTTTCCATCTAACCAAGGAGTTGCAATTTCAGTAATGAAAAACTGAGAGCCATTGGTATTTGGTCCCGAGTTAGCCATAGACAGAATACCTTTTCCTGTATGTTTCAGGTCATTTTTCTCGTCTTCAAATTTATATCCCGGATCTCCCATTCCTGTTCCCTGAGGATCTCCTCCCTGGATCATGAAATCTTTGATCACTCTGTGGAAAATTGTTCCGTCATAGAAAGGAACTCCTTTCGCTTTCGCTTTATTTTCAATTTTTCCTTCTGCAAGACCAACAAAGTTAGCCACAGTCACAGGTGATTTTTTGTCTTCGAATTTTACAATCAGGTTACCCTGAGTAGTCTGAAGATTGGCATAAAGTCCGTCTTTAAGGCCTTCGTAAGTTTCTTTGTCTACGTTCATTTTCTTATAAATTGGTGTACAACTTAGCAGCGAAGCACTTGCTGCTGCCAGAATTATATTTTTGTTAAACAATTTCATTTTATAGAACTTTTAATTTTATAATTAAAGGAATATCGTTATCTATTTTATTTTCGTCTCCGAATGTTCCGTAAGCCAGTGATGAGGGAACAAGAAGTGTAATTTCTTCACTGTCATTCATATATCTCAATGCGTTTTCCACTGCTTTTAATTCATCAAAATGTCCGAATCTGGCGTCATTCCTCTGAATCGATTTGTCATAAATTTTTGTCTGATCAAAATCATAAAGATCATAAGAATACGAAATCGGAGAATCATCCGGTCTTCTCTTTCTTTTATCAAAATTTTCTACCGTCGTCCAGTAATTAAGCTGAGTCGGATAAAATTTAATATCCTGGGCATTCACCCAATCCTGAATCTGCTGTCTTTCCAAAGTATTCAGATTTTTCATCCTGTTTCTAGAGACATCAAGGTCACTTTGGCTCAAAACACCACCTACCGGCGGATGCACTTGCGGAGCATTTCTTTTGCAGCTAAGAAGCCCTAAAGCGGATATGAGAAGTATTTTTTTCATAAAACTTTTGCGAAAATACGCATTTCAAAGGATATAAAAAACAAAAAAAGCCAAGAAAAAATCCTGGCCTTATATAATTGAATTCAGCTGAGAATTAAGCTGTTTCTAAAACATCTTTTTCAACCAATACTCTCCATCCAAATGAATCTTCAGTAACGTTGTTTTGTAAATGGACAAGATCATTTTTCAATAATGCTGCATAACTTTCATCATCAGAAAGTGTCGGAAGCTGTAATTTCTCTCCCTTATATCCTAAGGCTTTAAAAACAGTCGTCACAACAGCTGTACCTACACCCCAAACTTCTTTTAAAGTTCCGTTTTTGTGAGCTTCTACAACGGCTTTCACAGCAATTGGTTCTACTTTCACATCTAAACCTCTTTTGTTTGCTAGCTGAATAAAGCTATCTCTGGTTACCCCATCTAAAATTTTCTCAGAAGTTGGCGGCGTATAAATCGTATCATTTATTCTTACGAAAACATTCATTGTTCCGCTTTCCTCAAAATATTCGTGTGTAGCATCATCAGTCCAGATAATCTGGTCATAACCTTCTTCCATAGCCAATTGTGTAGGATAAAAAGATGCAGCATAATTTCCAGCAGCTTTTGCTGAACCTACTCCACCACTTGCCGCTCTGGAATAATGATCTGAAATTTTCACAGATACAGGATCTGCATAATAACTTTTAGCAGGTGTTGCAACGATCGCAAACATATATTTATTGGCAACTCTCGCTTTCAAAGCTTCCTCTGTTGCGAAAATCAAAGGTCTTATATATAACGACATACCTTCTCCCTGAGGAATCCAGTTTCTGTCTGTATCCACTAATGCTTTAAGGCCATCTAAAAACATTTCTTCTGTAACTTCGGGCATTGCCAGACGTTTTGCAGACTTATTGATACGTTCAAAATTCTTCTCGGGCCTGAAAAGGAAAACCTGTCCGTCATTGTCTTTGTAAGCCTTCATGCCTTCAAAACAAGCCTGTCCGTAGTTTACTCCCATCATCGCAGGCGTAAACAGTAAAGGACCGTAGGGAACCAATTTCACATCGCCCCATTTACCGTTTTCATATTCACAGATAATCATGTGATCACTGAAAGTATTTCCAAACGAAAAATTATTGGGATCGAAAGTAGAAATTCTAGAGTTTTCTGTTTTTTGAATTATCATTTCTTAAAATTTTTATGATGTTCTACAAATTTAACATAATTTTTCAAATATAAAAATTTTACATTAAATTTGAAAAAAAATACTTTGAAAAGAGAGATCAGAACAACAAATGACGGTAGTAAAACATTGTTTATCAGCGAATTAAATGAAAACTATCATTCACATCACGGTGCACTACAGGAGGCAGAACACGTGTTTATCAAAAACGGATTAAATCTTATCAATTATTGCGAAATTAACATTTTAGAACTCGGTTTTGGAACAGGTTTAAATGTTTTGGTGACAATTAATGAATATTTAAAAACTGACAAAAATCATACGATTAATTATTTTACGCTAGAAAAATACCCAATAAATGAATCTGAAATCGAAAATTTAGCCTATTCTGATCTTTTTGATAACCCAGAATTAAAAAATATTTATCAAAAAATTCATCAAAGTGAGTGGGGAAAATCGACAGAAATTGTTAAAGGTTTTGTCTTAAAAAAAATACAATGTGATTTTTTTGATCTTAAAAATATTGATTTACCGGAGATAAATCTTGTCTATTACGATTGTTTTGGTGCGAGAGTGCAACCTGACCTGTGGGAAAAGCCTTTATTTGAGATGGTTTCAGATAAAATGGGTATTAACGGACTGTTGACAACATATTCATCAAAAGGAAGCGTCAGAAGAATTCTAGGGGAGCTTAATTTTAATGTAGAAAAAAAACAAGGGCCACCCGGAAAGAGAGAAATGATCAACGCTGTAAAACTATAGTTCGGAAGCTGAGTAGCAAAGATACTTAACTAACAAAACAATTCCCAACCTCCAACATCGGAACTGCAGCTTCAAATAATTTTCACTATTTTAGCTCTACAAAATATTAAATATGATAGACAAGATTAACGTAAGGGTTTATGCTTGTGCAGTAAAAGACAATACGGTTCTTACGCTTTTTGAAGAATATGCAGGACAGCCGTTGTTGAAATTCCCAGGAGGCGGATTAGAATTTGGTGAAGGCTTGACAGACTGTCTTCATCGTGAGTTTGATGAGGAATTAAATGTCAAAATAGAAATTGTAGAACATCTTTATACTCAGGAAGATTTCTTGGTTTCCAGATTTCGAGAAAATGAGCAACTCCTTACTATATATTATACGGTTAAAATTGTCAATGAGGAAGATTTCCTGATTCTTGATCCGTGCATCGAAAGAACAGAATGGCTTCCGATTGATACAGAAGTAAATCCTTTCAGTTTACCAATTGATAGAATAGTTTTTGAAAAACTTAAGGAAAAGATTTAAATATCAATACTATATTTTCCGTAAGATAAATCGTTCGCTTTTTCGGCTTTCACATATTTTTTAACCCAAGAGATTATTGTAGAAACAGTACAATCATCATCAATACCATCATATCTTCTTGCGTAGATTACCCTTCCACTTTTGTCAACAATATAAAAAATAATAATTTTACCAATTTCAGTTGTACAATTCAAGGGTGGCCGATTTTTCAAATCTCTACCAAAAGTTCCTGGAATGTAAGAAATCATTTTTCTGTCAACTCCAACCTGACTTTTGATTTTTTGTTCATCAATAAATGTGATACACTGCAATTCTTCATTTTCGTTAGTTTTACCATTTCCTGTTCCAAGTTTTTGAGAAAGGAATAAGGTATTAAAAACTAGAAAAAAGCAGAATGCAAACGTATATTTTATTAAATTCATTAATTTGAAACTTTAAAATCTTTTGCTCCGGGATATGGTTGCAAGTAGCCTGAATTCCAATTAGATTGCAGAAGCGATTCTAAAAATTCATCGGTTCTGTTTTTATGCGGATTGTATTTATCCTTCAAATCAATATCTGCCATTTTACCTTTTACATTCCACCAGAAAGCGCTCCAGCCGCCACGCATCTCTTTAATGATTTCAAAGACATTTTTACCTGTAGCACGGTTCATTAATTTAGCGAAAACCTGGCCTTCTGTCGTGGTAAGATCTCTAAGTTGCTTTTCATACTGGTCTGCGAGCATATTCTGACGGTCCTTTATATATTTTCTTTTAGCAGCAGTATCCATAACCATCATCTCTTTCTGAATATCTCTATATTGTTGTAAAGCTGTTAAAAATAGCGGGTAAACTCTGTATAACTTTTTATTGAGAAAAAAATAGTAGTTTTTATCCAGCTGATTATTAAATCTGGGTTTATTCAGCAAGACCAATTCATCCATTACCACTACCGTTTCACCATTAATTTCATAAATCTTAGCCTTCTGTCTCTCGTCGTAATAATATTTATTTCCAAACTCATCGGTCTTTAGCTGATCTTGCGGATATTGGCTCAAAGGCTTTGCAATAATAACAGAATCTCTCTGTTGCCCAAATACAGCAACACCAAAAAAGAAAAGAAAAAGAAAGGTGACTTTGTGAAATTTCATTATTTTTACACGTATTATTAACAAAACTTAATTACAAAAATCATTCCTTAAACATGAAATTCGAAAAGAAATCTTTGAAATTTTTAGAGAAATATTTAAACACTTCATCACCAACCGGATATGAACACAAGGGCCAGGAAGTTTGGATGAATTACATCACACCGTATGTTGACAAAATTGAAATTGATCATTACGGAACCTGCTATGGAATTATCAATCCGGAAGCTGAATTCAAAGTGGTTATCGAAGCTCATGCTGATGAAATCTCATGGTACGTAAATTATATTACCGATGACGGATTAATCTATGTAATCAGAAATGGAGGTTCAGATCAAACGATTGCCCCTTCAAAAGTTGTACATATACATGGTGAAAAAGGAATTATAAAAGGAGTTTTCGGCTGGCCTGCCATTCATACAAGAGGAGCAAATCAAGACGAGCCTACTCCAAAGATTGAAAATATTTTTATCGACTGCGGAGCCACAACGAAGCAGGAAGTAGAAGATTTGGGAATTTTCGTTGGTTGTATGATTACTTATCCGGATGAATTTTTCGAAATGAATGACCGTTATTTTGTATGCAGAGCTTTAGATAACAGAATCGGTGGATTTATGATTGCCGAAGTAGCAAGACTGTTAAAAGAAAATAAAAAACAGCTTCCTTTCGGTCTTTACATCACAAATTCGGTTCAGGAGGAAGTGGGATTGTATGGCGCAGATATGATCGCCGATACTATAAAACCAAATATTGCGATCGTCACCGATGTAACGCATGACACCACAACCCCGATGATCGAAAAGAAAAAAGAAGGGGATCAAAAATGTGGAAATGGCCCCGTTGTTTTCTTTGCACCAAGCGTTCATCATATCATTAGAGAATTAATTATTGATACTGCAAAAAAGAAAGAAATTCCTTATCAGCGAGCAGCAGCAAGCAGAGCCACAGGAACAGATACTGATGCGTTTGCGCACTCAAACGGCGGTGTTCCAAGTGCATTAATCTCATTACCATTGCGTTATATGCACACAACAGTTGAAATGGTATCAAAAGAAGATGTAGGAAACGTGATTCAATTGATTTATGAAACACTTCTCAACATAAAACCTGAAATGAAACTGAAATATCACTAAAGTGAATGTTTTAATTGATTTAGTAAAACGGCCAACATTTGCATCGGTTTTCGGTCTGTTTGCATCGTCAATACTTATCCTTTTAATCATCTATCAATTATTATTTAGTGATCTTAATGGTGGTGGAAGTCTAGGAATAGTGATAGAATTTATGATATTACTTTCACTAATTTTTTTAGTTGCAGTAGACAGAATAATACTATCTGTATTTAAAAATCTATTTTGGCTTTCAGTTTTTGAAGGCATCTTTATTATATCTTACCTAATCAATTATTATATAACTCACGACAACAGCTTTTCTATAAGTTAATGAAAATATAAAAAGTAAAAATGAAAACTAAGCTAATCGCTCCTTCCCTTTTATCCGCAGACTTCGGGAATCTGCAAAGAGATATTGAGATGCTGAACAATTCACAAGCTGACTGGTTACACATTGATGTTATGGACGGAAGATTTGTTCCCAACATTTCTTTTGGTTTTCCGGTCATGAAAACGATTCAGCAACATGCAAGAAAATTCGTGGATGTACATTTAATGATTGTTGAACCAGAAAAATATGTAGAAGAATTTATCGAATACGGGGCAGATCTGGTTTCAATACATTACGAAGCTTGTACGCATCTCCACAGAACGATCAATTTAATTCAAAGCAAGGGAGCAAAAGCTGGGGTTGTTTTAAATCCTTCCACCCCTGTTTTAATGCTTGAAGATATTATTGCAGATGTTGATTTGGTTTTACTAATGAGTGTAAATCCCGGATTCGGCGGTCAGAAATTCATTGAAAACACCTATAAGAAAATTGCAGAAACAAAAGATTTGATTTTAAGTAACAATTCTACTGCACTGATCGAAATAGATGGCGGCGTCAACCTTGATAATGCTTCTAAACTTTTCGAAGCAGGAGCAGATGTATTGGTTGCCGGTAATGCAGTTTTTTCGACAGAAAATCCTGAAAGAACTATAGAACTTTTAAAAATGTAATTTCACAATTATTTTTTGTAAGATCCAATAAAGCAATCTTATAATATGATTGAAAAATAAAAAAAATCCGGAAATTTTCCGGATTTTTTTTATTTTGAAAGAGTTTTCTTAGAAAATCTCTCTTCCTGAAAAATGGAATTGTGCTTCAATAAGAGCGTTCTCATCAGAATCAGATCCGTGTACCGCATTTTCTCCAATGCTTCTGGCAAACATTTTTCTGATAGTTCCTTCAGCAGCATCTGCAGGATTTGTAGAACCGATTAAAGTTCTGAAATTTTCAACTGCATTATCCTTTTCTAAAACCGCAGCAACAATTGGTCCTGAACTCATGAAATCAACTAGTTCACCATAAAATGGTCTCTCAGCATGAACTTCATAGAATTTTTTAGCATCGGCAACTGTTATCTGAGTTAATTTTAATGCTTTAATTTTAAAACCTCCTTCTGAAATTTTACCTAAAATCGCTCCGACATGTCCATCAGCAACAGCGTCTGGCTTTATCATTGTAAATGTAATGTTAGACATAAAATGTATATTTTTTAATGGCACAAAACTACGAAAAAAAACCAAATATTATTTTAATTAAATTTTAACGTTATATAACACTTATTAAGAAATTGATTGCTTCTATTTGGCATATTAATTGCAACTATAATTTCGATTCTCATGTTTAATTTGAGTTTTCATGGTTATTAGTTTTTACCCAGCCTCGGCTGGGTTTTTTATTTATAATATAAGCCAAGTAAAATTTTGTTTTATAAATAGAAAATCTAATTAAACATGTTGATGTCTAATTTTGAATAAAAACAAAAAAAATAGATTTTAGTTTTCAGAATTTTCTTCAGCCTCTTCCATTAATTTAATGTAGGTTGAATATCGGGAATGTTGAATTTCACCGGTTTCTAAAGATTCAAGTACAGCACATTTGGGTTCGTTGATGTGCATACAATTATGAAATTTGCATTCTTTTCTTTTTCTGAAAATTTCCGGAAAATAATGCTGCACTTCTTCTTTTTCAATATCAATCATTGCAAATTCTCTTACACCAGGTGTATCAATCACATTTCCGCCAAAATGCCAAAAGTGCATTTGTGCAAAAGTTGTCGTATGTTTCCCTTTGAGATGTGTATCAGAAATTTCTGATGTACGGAGATTCAAATCAGGTTGTAAGGCATTAACCAAAGTAGATTTCCCACATCCTGAATGTCCGAAAAATACTGAAGTCTGGTCTTTAATCAGATTTTGTAAATCTTCTAAGTTTAATTTTGAATAAGACGAAATTTCAAGGCTGTCATAACCAATCTCTTGGTACAAAAACTGAATATCTTTAACGATCTCAATTTCTTCTTCATTTAAAACATCTATTTTATTGAAAAGAATGAGAGGCTGGATATTGTAGGCTTCACAACATGCCAGAAAACGATCCAGGAAACCGAAAGACGTTTCGGGATGTTTAAGCGTAAAGATAAAACATGCTAAATCAATATTTGAAGCTATAATGTGCGCTTCTTTTGAAAGGTTAACCGCTTTTCTGATAAGATAATTTCTGCGTGGCTCAATCTTGGTAATCCACGCGATATCATCCTGTTCAAGCTGAAATTCAACAAAATCACCCACAGCAAGAGGATTAGTCAATCTGGTTTTGATTAATTTGAATTTACCACGAATTCTCGCCTCGAAAATTCTATCGGTTTCCATTTCCAAAACCTGATACCAGCTTCCTGTAGATTTAATGATTTTTCCTTTCATATATATGAATGCAAATATAAGAAATTAGGATTAAGCTTATGTGATTTAGTTGAAGCTGTTGCAAAGCTTCTTACTTCATGATCTTATCCCAATTTCCTACTCTTTTACCTTCTGTCGATCATGATATTATTTTGTTTTTCAATAGATTCTTCGTGTATGGCTTTGAAAACTTTTTCAATAAAATCCTGTGACATTCCTGTTTCTCTGGCTTTCTGCACAGCATATTCGGTAATCACCTTCCAGCGTTCCGGCTGAAAGATGGCAATATCGTTTTCTTTCTTCAGTTTTCCGATCTGCTCAGATATTTTCATTCTTTGAGAAAGCAATTCGATCATCTGAAAATCCAGATCAGAAATCAAAGTTCTATGTCTTCCCATTTCATTATCAAAACCCGCCAATCCGGAGTTTCTCACTTTTAAGTTTGAAATTAATTCACCTAAAACTTCAGGAGTAATTTGCTGAGAAGCATCACTCCAGGCTTCATCAGGATTGGAATGTGATTCTATAATTGCACCTTGATAACCAACATTTAAAGCTTCCTGTGTGATATCTGCCAAACCGGTTCTATTGCCGCAAATGTGTGAAGGGTCGATCAGCATTGGGATATCCGGGAACTGACTTTTAAAATCTAAAGCAATCTGCCAATTCGGATTATTCCTGTATTTTGTTTTTTGGTACGTTGAAAACCCTCGGTGAATAGCGCCTAAATTTTGAATATCCTGTCCTAAAAGTCTTTCTAATGCACCGATCCACAGTGCTAAATCAGGATTTACAGGATTCTTTACCAGCACTATTTTTTGAGTTCCTTTCAAAGCTTCAGCAATTTCCTGCACTGTAAACGGGTTGACCGTAGAGCGCGCTCCAATCCACAAAATATCAACATCTGCTTCTAAAGCTGCCGAAACGTGATGTGCATTGGCAACTTCTGTGGCAGTTTTGAAACCGTATTCCTGTTTTACTTTTTTTAACCAGTTTAAACCGATAACTCCTACTCCTTCAAAACCATTAGGCTTGGTGCGGGGTTTCCAGATTCCTGCACGAAAAATAGGAACCTGAGCACCACTATTCTTTATCCTTTTTGCTGTCTCAAGCATCTGCGCTTCACTTTCTGCACTGCAAGGTCCGGCAATCATCATTGGTTGCGGAAATTCTTTGATCCAGTCGTTTTTTAAATCTATTAAATTCATGTTGTGTATATCTAAAGGTCGCATTAATGATAAAGCTTTATAAAATTAATTTATAATTCTTATCAAAAAATGCTTTTAAAAATGTAATTAATTTAGAGAAGAAAATTATAAATTTTCTGTATTTTTTGAGAAGAAATTCGGTTATCTATACCAATAAAACCGGCAATAATTTCTGAAATTTCTATTATAAGTAGCAGAAAAACTGATATAGCTGCTAAAATAATCAGCAGATAATAACGTAGACATATATAGGAATAGTGATTTTTCCAATCGATAATAAGTTGTCTATTTTAAATATTTAATTCCTGTAAATCATTTCCAGTAAATTAAAGGGTAAAGGTATAAAAATTATGTCAAATCAAACTTCATTAAATCATCAAGATCTTTCAACAAAGGATTAATTTCAACAAATTTTTCAAATTTTTTCTTAGTGGTTAATATTTCCTGTCTGAGATTTTGAGGCTCGTGTTTAAATTCAAATACAATTGAATGGTTATTTACCTTATGTTTAAAATGATTGAAAAACTCGGTACTGATTTTATCAAATTCTAATTTTGCAGAGCCAGACGGATATTGAATCTGTATAATTTTTTCGTCGATCTTTTTTAATTTAAAAGATTTTATAGCGCTGAAAATAACCGGATCTTTTGTCCGAAGATGTAAGAGAAGAAGATTCCATTCTGACTGAACATCTGTATCTGTAAAATGATGCTCGTGCAGATCTTCATTTTTTGCAATGACGGCATCTTCAACTTTTGGAGTATCTTCATTGTTCATTAAAGAACTGATGTTGATCCCGGACGAAACTTTCGATTTTGAAAGAGGTTTTGAGGATGTTTTTATAGTAATATCCGCAGGAGGTTCTTCTGTGATCTGAGGTTTTATAAGTACTTCTTCTTTCTTTCCTTCAATAATTTTTGAAGGCAATTTTATTTCCGGTTTCTCATGCAGAAATGGAGCTGATATTATAAACTTTTTTTTTTAGCCGTATCTCCAACGTTTGTAAGTGAAGCTAACTGCATCAAAGCAATTTCTACGGTAAGCCTCGGATTTTTAGAATTTTTATAATTGATATCCGCATGATTGCAAATCTCAATTCCGTCAATTAATTGCTGAGCATTCCAATTCTTTGCCTGTTCTACAAATTTAATTTTCGTTTGCTCACCGACTTCAATTAAATCAATCGTTGAAGCATTTTGCGCCATCATCAAATCTCTAAAATGATTTCCTAAACCGGCAATAAAAATATGCGGATCAAAACCCTTTTTTACAATTTCGTTAAATGCAAAAAGAACTTCAGGAATTTTGTTTTCTTTTGTAAAATCAACGATTTTAAGATACTGATCGTAGTCCAAGATATTGAGTACTTCAGCAGCTTTTGCAAGCGTAATATTTTTTTGTGAAAACGTTGACAGTCTGTCAAAAATTGAAAGTGCATCTCTCAATGCTCCATCAGCTTTTTGTGCGATTAAATATAAAGCATCATCTTCATATTTAATATTTTCTTTTTCGGCAATCTCTTTCAGATGCTCCTGAATATCAAGAATAGTAATTCTCTTAAAATCATAAATCTGACAACGAGATAAGATGGTAGGAATAATTTTATGCTTCTCTGTTGTAGCTAAAATAAAAATGGCATGAGCCGGCGGTTCTTCCAAAGTTTTAAGAAAAGCATTGAAAGCAGCAGAAGAAAGCATGTGCACCTCGTCAATGATATACACTTTATACTGACCAACCTGAGGCGCAAAACGCACCTGATCAATCAATTCCCGAATATCATCAACAGAGTTATTGGATGCAGCATCCAATTCATAAATATTATAGGCAAATCCGTCTTCAGAAACTGAACCGTCTTTTTCGTTAATCTTCCTTGCTAAAATTCTCGCACAAGTTGTCTTACCAACCCCACGTGGACCGCAGAAAAGAAGAGCCTGTGCCAACTGATTTTCTTCGATCGCATGCTCTAAAGTATCTGTAATATGAGATTGCCCAACTACAGCATTAAACTGTTTCGGACGGTATTTTCTTGCAGATACTATAAAGTTTTCCATAGCCCAAAAGTAAGAAATATAGTTCTAATCTGAAAGTATAAATTTTCAAATCAAAACAATATCAAACTTAAATTTCCAGTAATAATTATTTCTTCTGGTACGCAAAATCTATGATATCAGTTATTGCTTTCTCAATTTTTTTTCTTCCGGCCTCAGATTTTGTATCAATTCCACAGAAAGTGCTCCCATTGTGCGCCGTGTACAGATTAAGATGATAAATTCCTGCAACAAGCAATGCGGTAATAGCTCTGTATTCTTCAGATTTTTCTCCAAAATACGGATCTGTGATATTTGTAAATAAACTTTCACCTACCTCTTCACGTTGCTCAAACAATTTTTTCAGAATAAGACGGCTTTCAGATAGTTCCCAAACAATTATTTTTTGTAGCTCTTTATTTTTTCTCAATCCTTCAAACTGATTAAGTAAAGCGATTTTAGACATTTCTTTACCACCGTCAGACAGATCGACATCCATCTTTTTTTCATCTACCCTGCTCCAATAATCCTGTGATCTTATATATTCATCGATCAACTTGTCTGTACTTCCAAAATACTCATAGATTAATTTCTTATCAAATCCTGCAACAGCAGCGATTTTACTTACCATCAATCCAGAATAACCTTTGGTTTTTAAGATCTTCCCTACTGCGTTCAGTAGTTTCTGTTTTGTTTTCTCTTTATCCCTTATCGGACCTTGTACAACTTTTCTAGGCATGGTCTATTATTTAATATTGCAAAAGCAATTTATTATTTATAATTTAAGAGCTGAAACTCTGAATTTTAATATAAAGAGAATAAAAACAGCCCTATTATTATATTAAACATCATCCTTATGTTATAGTGAATTGTATAAATTCCCACATTGAGGATAAAGATTTATAATAAATACGATATTAATATGGATTTGGATTTGGCTATAATCTAAATTTTATTCTTGCAAAAATTTATATCAAATTTCTCACAAGTATTTTTAATGATTCGTTAAACTGGTATTATTTTATAGATATGAATTAACGATTTGATAAAAAGCTCTTTAACAACAAAATCACATATATAAATTTAACATAATGTATTTATTTAATTCATTTTTTTAACAAAAACAATATTATTTGAATAAATACAAATTAAAACACTAAATTTTTATCTTTCAAATATACTTATTTTGGAATCGTTTTTGATAAAAAATAATTTATAAATAAACTTTATTTTAATAATAATAGTATATTTATACACTAAATAAAATCAAATGAATTTTGAATTGCTAAAAGATGCGGTCGCTTTGCTGGAAGAATTTGATATCATCAACAAAAAATCTTCATACCCTTCTTCTATTGAGGGATTTAAGTTGTGGATATGTGACAATGAATCTCAGAAAAAATCCGACTATGATAATGAAGCTTACTGGGAAGGCAAAGAAAATGGCAGAACCATAGAAAGTGCCATTACTACACTGATTGTTCATCTTAATCGATACGCAAAAACATATTCTAAATCTGCAATATCAGATTCTGATTTTTCTACACAGGAAGATTTCATTTACCTTATTAATCTTAAATCTTTTGGAGCTATGTCTAAAATCGATTTAATCAAAAAAAATATTCATGAAAAGCCCGTGGGAAATCTAATAATCAACAGACTTTTAAAACAAAAATGGATTGAACAAAACGACTCACTTGAGGATAAAAGGATAAAATTGATTAATATCACAGAAAAAGGTCTCGAAGTACTTGAAAATCAGATGCTAAAAATTCGTCAGGCTACAAAGATTGTTTCAGGTAATCTCAGCCAGCAAGAAAAAATGGACTTGATCAGAATTCTCAATAAATTAGACCAATTTCATCATCCGATTTACAGTAAAAATGTCAATAATAAAGATCTCATTGATACCGTTTATAAAGATTTTTTAAGTGAAAGTAATTAATATGAAGAAAATAGCGGTAATAGGATCAGGATTTTCAGGGTTGTCGGCAGCGGCTTACTCTGCCCAAAGAGGACATGAAGTTCATGTCTTCGAAAAAAACAGCAGTTTAGGAGGAAGAGCCAGAAAATTCACGACTGACAATGGTTATGTTTTTGATATGGGACCAAGCTGGTACTGGATGCCCGATATTATCGAGAATTTTTTCATCGATTTTAATCAAAAAACTTCAGATTTTTACGAGCTCATTCCATTAAATCCGCAGTTTGAAATGGTTTTTTCTGATGGAACGATGAAAATTCCACATGATTACAGTGAAATGCGACGCTTGTTTGAAGACACAGAAGCAGGTGCCGGGAGAAAGTTAGATGAGTTTATGAGTGATGCAAAATATAAATATGAAGTCGGCATGCAAGATTTTGTCAATAAACCTTGTCACTCATGGTTGGAATTTGTATCGCCAAAAATTGCTAAAAGTGCATTGAAACTGGATCTGCTTTCCAACTTTCACACTTTTGTAAGAAAATATTTTAAAAATCCTAAGCTTATCATGCTGATGGAGTTTCCCGTAATTTTTCTTGGTGCTGCTCCGAAAGATATTCCGGCATTGTACAGTTTGATGAACTATGGCGGTTACAAACTGGGGACTTGGTACCCGATGGGCGGATTTTCAAAAATCATTGATGCTATGGCAGAAGTTGCGAAAAATCAGGGTGTTCATTTTCACTTAAATTCAACAATAAATTCCATACAAATCAATCAAAATAAAGCTACGGCAATATCGGTAAATGGTGAAGATATTGAATTTGACACGGTCATTGCATCTTCAGATTATCATCATACAGAAAACAGTCTACTACCGGAAAAATACAGAAATTACAGTGAAGATTACTGGAAAAAACGGACTTTTGCCCCGTCTTGTTTGATCTATTATTTAGGATTTAAAGAAAAAATACCCAATCTTAAACATCATACTTTGTTCTTTGAAAATGATTTGGATTTGCATACAACAGAAATTTATGATGATAAAAAATGGCCTACAAAACCATTATTTTACGTTTGCTGTCCTTCAAAAACCGATTCTAATGTTGCACCAGAAAATTGTGAAAATATATTTCTTTTAATGCCGGTTGCCACTGGTCTTGAAGATACTGAGGAAGTAAGAGAAAAATATTTTAACGAAATGATTGCCAGGCTCGAAAAACATACGGAAACAACTAATTTAAAATCTAAGTTAGACTATAAAAAAAGTTATTGCATCAAAGATTTCAAAGAAGATTATAACGCATATGGAGGAAATGCATACGGATTGGCCAATACACTCTCTCAAACCGCTGTTTTAAAACCTTCATTAAAAAATAAAAAAGTCAACAATTTATTTTATACCGGGCAATTGACCGTTCCAGGACCGGGAGTTCCACCCTCGATCATTTCAGGAAAAATTGCGGCTCATGAAGCCACCAAATAATTTAGTTATTATGAAAAAACTTTTTGACGATCTATCTTATAAGATCAGTAAACAAACCACTAAACAATACAGTACGAGTTTTTCATTGGGAATTTTGGCTTTGTCACCAAAAATCAGAAATTCAATCTATGCAATTTACGGCTATGTACGTTTGGCTGACGAAATTGTTGACAGCTTTCATGATTTTGACCGTTCTACTCTACTTAGTCGTTTCAGGGAGCAGACCAATCAGGCACTTGAAGAAAAAATTTCATTAAATCCTATTTTACAATGCTTTCAGGAGACCATCCACAGGTACGAAATTGATCTGGCATTAATTTACCAGTTTCTTGACAGTATGGAAATGGATCTTCAGAAAATAGATTATAACTCAGATTTATACAAACAGTATATTCTAGGCTCAGCTGAAGTGGTGGGTTTAATGTGTCTGCATATTTTCGTTGACGGAAATAAAGAGCAATATGAAATTCTGAAACCTTCTGCGATGAAATTGGGTTCAGCTTTTCAGAAAGTCAATTTTTTGAGAGATTTGAAAGATGATTATCAGATTTTGGGACGCACTTATTTTCCGAATGTTGACATTACTTATTTTGATAATTCTGTAAAAGAACATATAGAAAATGATATTCAACAGGAGTTTAAGGAGGCTTTGGAAGGCATTAAGAATCTTCCGAATGCAGCAAGATTTGGGGTTTATCTGGCATACAGATATTACATTTCTTTATTTCGGAAAATCAAAAGAACTCCTGCCAAAAAAATTATCAATCAGAGAATCAGAATTTCAAACGGAAGAAAGTTTTCATTGATGATGAGCAGTTACGTTCAGTATAAAATTTCTTATTTATAGAATAAAATTTACTTTAAAATTATAAAATGGTACACCAGCTCAAAAGAGAACAACAATTAAATTGCGATATAGAAACTGCATGGAAATTCTTTTCATCTGCAAACAATCTTTCTAAAATTACTCCAAAAGACATGAACTTCATTGTGCGTACTCAACTGGAAGATGACGAGATTTACAAAGGAATGATCATTGATTATTATGTTTCACCTATGTTGGGAATTAAGATGGATTGGCAGACAGAGATTACCCAGGTCAATCATCACCAAAACTTTACAGATTTTCAAAAAAAAGGTCCCTATAAATTATGGAATCATTTTCATGAATTTATACCCAATGAAAAAGGCGTTTTGATAAAAGATACAGTAGATTACGAACTTCCGATGGGATTTTTAGGAGAAATCGCGCATAAGATTTTTGTCAAAAGCAAGCTCGAGCATATTTTCAGTTACCGCTATAATATTTTGGAAGAAATGTTTAATTCTAAAAAGCATCAATAATGAATTTTTTAATCGTTTTTTTTACATTTTTTATTATGGAAGGTATGACCTGGATGATACATAAATATATTATGCATGGCTTTTTATGGACACTCCATCGCGATCATCATGATCATAGCAATGAGGGGCATATGGAAAGAAATGACTATTTCTTCGCTATTTTTGCGGTTCCTACAATTGCAATGATGTATTACGGAACGGTGAATAATTTTAATGCTTACTTTTATATTTCTATCGGGATTACATTGTACGGAATGGCATACTTTTTTGTACACGATATATTCATTCATCAACGTTTCAAACTTTTAAGAGATACACAGAATCCTTATTTATTGGCAATAAGAAGAGCTCACAAGCAACATCATAAGCACACAGGGAAAGAAAGTGGCGAATGTTTCGGGTTTCTATGGGTTCCGGTAAAATATTTTAAAATGTATTTCAACAAAAACAAAAAATAGAATCATGTGGCAATACACCTATCTGGCGATCAACTTTTTCACCGTGATTATTTGTTTTTTATTTTCATTTCATCCGAAAATACAGTTTCATAAACATTTTAAAGCATTTATTCTGGCTTCTTTATTAGTTGCCTTTTTTTTTATTGTATGGGATGTCTGGTTTACAAAAAATGGAGTTTGGTGGTTTAATGACAAATATTTGATTGGCAGCCGGCTCTTTGGGCTCCCGATTGAAGAACTGATGTTTTTTATCTGCATTCCATTTTCATGTGTATTTACTTATTTTTGCTTAGATAAATTTTTTAAACTTAATTGGAAAGGGCAGACTGAAAGAATATTTGTCATCGCTTTAATCACAGTTTTATTATGCTTATCCTTCTATTTTGAGCACAAGATATATCCATTTGTAACTTTTCTCACAACCGCTACCAGTCTTTTTGTTCTTTATTTTATTCTAAAAGTCAGATGGATAGGCAAAGCGTCTTTGATATATCTCATTTTGATGCCGGGATTTCTGACGGTGAATGGAATTCTTACCGGAACGGGGCTTGATTCTCCTATCGTGAATTACAATCCTGCGAAAATCATTGGGTTAAGAATTTTCACCATTCCTGTGGAAGATACAATTTATGGATATGAGATGATTCTCTGGAATCTTTTTTTCTTTAAAAAATTCACCACAAATGAAAAAATCAAAATATAATTTGAAATTCTCATAATCACATACCACATGAACAATGCAGGGCATAATATTTGCAAGAGTTTCACTAACTCACTTATACCACAAATATTATGAACGTTACAGATTTAAAAATTAAAAATCTGGTAGATTATAGAGGCCAGATTTTCACAATTACAGAAATTTTTCAAAATGATAAAAATGATTATTCTGTAAAAATTGAAAATGAATATCAGAGCCTTGCTGTACCTGCAGATGTTATTCAACCTATTACTATTAACGAATACTGGCTGGAAAAATTCGGATTCTTAAGAACATATAGTTCTGATCATAGAATACGATATGAAAGACCTGAAAATTTTATAAAATATGACATTGATCTTAATTCTAAAAAGATCGCTGACGGTCTAAAAATTTATGGAAATGCAATAAAATGCAAATATATCCATGAATTTCAGAATATTTTCTCAAGTCTTTTTGGTAAAGAAACCGGAATTTCTTTAAAAAGTATTTTTAAGAACGAAGCTATTGCTTAAGATATTAGCAAGAAAATCTAAATCCTCAACTTTAAAAGCTGAGGATTTATTTATTACTATGATTATGTAATTCTTTTCTTGTTACTGGCCTGTACCCAGTTTCCTTTACCACAATTCTTGCAGTTGCCTGCTGTACCTATCTCCTTTTCCTCCGTAAACCCACAAAATGTACATGAATATTGGCCCACATTTACTATCACCTTCAGAGGTTGATCCAAGGAATGAGGCAAAATGGGTAAACCAAATTTCAAATCTTTTTCGTCATAAAAGAATACACTGATGCCTCCGGATGTTTCTTCAATAGCCATTTCTATCTGTCCCAAATGAGAAACTCCTTGTAATCTTAATTCAGAAAAAAACTCATCGCTTCCTAAGTTTTCTTTTTTAAAATTATCAATAGAGAAAACACCGTCTTGTATCAGACATATCGCTTTTCCTTCCAACAAATTCTCAAATTTTTTAAATCTACCAATGAAATAAGTCAGCAGACTATAAAAAGGAATGATGACCATAAAAACAACAATAGATGAGGCAATTCCAACATCTTTGTAAAACATAGGATCACCTGCTGCAGAGCCTAAACCGATAATAACCACCAATTCAAAAACTGATAGCTGCCTTACGCCTCTTTTTCCCAGTATACGTAAACCGATAATGATGGTCAGGAACATGATGATGGTGCGGAGCACAATTTCTAAGAGGAAAATCCATTCTTCACCACCAAGTAAAAATTCTTTCCATTCAAAATTTGAAAAAATCGAGAGATACATATGTATAATTTATAAAATGATCACAAAAAATACGCCATTGAAGATTGACTATAATAAAAACCTCCGGATCTGAAATTTCAAATTCGGAGGTTTCCACTTTTAATACAAGTTTAATGTGACAATTTACTACTGCAAATCAAAATAGCTACTGTATTTACTCTGCTTGATTTTCGTCACGAAATCATCATAGGCAGGATATCTTATTCCGGTTGCAATATCAATAACAATCTTATTAAGATTTGGTTTAAGCTTTAATCTGATCTGATCAAAACTATAATTATCAGCTTCAGATAAAAAGTTTTTTATCTCATTAAAATTAATGCAATTTTCAACGAGCGTTTGCTTTGATTTCTGAAACGGCATTTCATCAAAAAAAAATTTAATTCGTTCCATATATTTTAGATTTAGTGGTGATTGCTAAGATACGAAAAAAAATCAACAATTTTATGATTACGATCACATTATCAGCAAACTACCGAGGTATAATCAGTTCATAAAACTTTTCTAAAACCTACGAAAAATCTTGTGGTGGTCTGATTTTAGTAGTATAGATTAAAAGTGATTATGGATGCTAAAAATACATCAAGAATCGCACTGGGTGCAATGCTGATCGGTGCAGGAATCGGACATCTTACATTTGCAAGAAAAGAATTTCGGGCTTAGGTTCCGGATGTTATTCCAATAAAAAAAGATGATACGATCGCATATTCAGGAATTGTAGAAATCGCTTTGGGTGCTAGTATAATTGCTTCTCCATCAAGATACAGGAATATATTAGGTAAAATTACTGCTTCATTTTTCATTGCAGTTTTTCCCGGTAATATCTCACAATATCAAAACAGAAGAGATGCCTTTCAATTAGACACTGACAATAAAAGGCTGGCAAGATTATTTATACAGCCACTTCTTATTATATGGGCCTTAAAGTCAATGTGTAAGTAAATGATTAAATATTAAATTTGAAAATATGTTTAAAAAAATTTTAGCAGGTATCGGAGGCGCAATCGTCTTAAATATTGTACATGAAACAATTAGAAAAAACTTCAAAGATGTTCCGCACATTAATGAGCTAGGCGAAGAGGCTTTGCTAAAGCTTACAGGTAGTACACCGATAAATATTTCGGGGAAAGATAGTTTATATGCCGCAACATTGGTAGGAGATATTGTAAGCAATGGCATGTATTATGCAACTACAGCAACGAAAAATGATCTATCTTCCGGCTTGGTAGCAGGAATCTCAGCAATTATGTTGCCTAAACGTATGGGATTAAATGATCAACCCGTGGCAGAAAATATGCAGAAAAAGGCAATGACGGTTGGCTATTACATTTTAGGTGCTTGTGCTACTAAATTTATTTATGACAAAATTAAATAGTCAAGATTCTTAAGTAACTTCTGTTTCCTTAATTCTATTTTTAATAAAGTCAACAGGCCGAATTCCATTCTGTTCTAAAAACACATTTGAGAAGCTCTGCCTGTTGCTAAAACCTGAAGCTGAAGCAATATGTTCTATAGAATATTTCCTCCATTCTCTGTCATCATATATTTTTTGTGTAGCATAATTGATCCTGAGAATATTGATATAAGTGTTGAAATTATTTCCTTTGTATTCGTTGATGACCTGAGACAGATATGAGGTATTGGTTTTAAACTGGTCTGATAATTTTTTAAGGGTTATCCCTTTTTCAAGATATCCTTTATTCATTTCAAAATTATTAATATCGTTTAAAAGCTTTTCAACGATGGTTTTGTCTAATTTTACATTTTTACTGACATCATATTTCAGAGAAATCTCAATATTTTCTGTTACCTTGGCTTCCTCCATCTTTATCAGTAACTGACTGTATTTCTGCTGAATCTGTTTCTGTTTTCTGCTTCTGTAATATACCAATGCACCAAGCAATAAGATAATAACAATGCAGATTATCAACAAAATTTTTCCAAACGAATTGGTTTTTTCGAGGTCTTCTTTTACCTCTAGCAGACTTTTAGTATCATAATCCCTGTGTATTCTGGTCGATAAGTATTTGAAATCTGATGATATTACACTGTCAACCTTTAAAAGCTGGTTAGTATAATACAATTGGTTCTCTGCATCATTCTTTTTTTTATAGTAAGTAATAAGTTCCTCATAATTATTTCTGAGTTCAGGAAGAATAAATTTATACTTATTAAAAATTGAATCTACTTTTTTATAATTTCGCACACCAAGATCCGGATTACCAGTTTTTGTGTAACTCTTTCCTTTATAAAAATAGACATAGGAGGCCCATGTAAAATCATTTACTTTGATAAGAGAAGGAAGTGCTAGATCAAATTCTTTGATAGCTTGAGTATAGTTGCCTTTTGAGAATTCAGAAATACCTATACTTTTTTTAAAATAACTGTTTTCAAGATTAAAATCTTTATTTTTCGGAGTAGATTGTTCAGCTTTTTTCAACAATTGGTCTGCCTGATCAAATTTACCTAAAGCCTGATAACATATGATTGCTTGATGTAAAGAATTTAGGTAACCTTTGGTATTGTTATAGATTAGGTTTTCATGCAAATCAAATTTAGTCTGTGATTCAAAAAAAATAATACACTCTTTAAAAATCTGCAAAGCCTCCTTATAATAACCCAAATAACTTTTAATAACCCCTATATGATACAAATTCTGGTACTTTAAAAATCCGTTTTTAGAATCTTTAAGATATTCATAAGCTTTTAAATATTCGTTTAGTGCGAACTGAAATTCCCGGTAGTTAAAATAATAGATAGCTCCTTTGCTCAAATAAGAATCCCCAATGAAATCACTATTACCCGTCTGCTTTGCTGCAACTATAGCGCTGTCAGCGTATTCTATTTTCTTGTCCTTAGAAAATAAAATTGCATCTTTGTAAGCCTGAAACAATTCTTGATGATTTTGTTCAGATTTTGCCTTAACAATATTTTTATTTAAGTAAATAAATGCTCTTTGGTCATTCTCCTCAAAACTCCAATATTTTTTTCTTACTTCAGAATAAACATCCTGTGAATATAGATATGAAATAATGAAGAAAAAAAAGAAAGAAATTATTCTTTTTATCATCTATTAGTTTCTATAGAAATTATATCCAAATTTAAACAAAATGTTCAACTATTACAACCTTCTTTGTGAAATAAGAAATAACATTTAATTAAATAATAACACGAGCAAAACGATTAGTTCTTGTAAAAATTTGTAAATTTTTACAAGATTATTTATAATATTTCGCTCTTTATTTGCATTATGAAAAGTTCATTTATATATTTGTATACTTTAAAAATTAAAATAAATCTTTAATCATGGTACAAAAATATTTTTTCATTTCAATTATGCTTATGGGCTTAACGCTTATATCTTGTCGCCAGTCTGAAGAATTGAGTACTAATGAAGAGGTTACTACAAATGTTCAGAATATAACAGCTAAAGATAAAGGGAACGAAAATCCAAGTGAGGTTGCAAGAGATTCTACCGATGTAAATCTTGACCCAAATGATCCTCCAAAATCAGGAACTCACTGGAAAATTAAAAAGTAGATACGCACACCAATCACAAATATTTATTCATTGTATTAATCACATTTTAATATTATTAAAGCAAATCTTTACAGATTTGCTTTTTGTTATTCCCACAACTAAAGCATAGTTTCTGGCGTAATTGGTAAATTTCTGAAGCGTTTTCCGGTTGCATTGAAAATAGCATTTGCAATTGCTGGTGCTGCCCCAATGATGCCTACTTCTCCTAAACCTTTTGCTCCACTCGGGTTAAGATTCGTATCTGGTTTGTTGATAAATGAAACTTCAATGATTGGAGCGTCTGCATTCACAGGAAAATGATAACCAGCAAGATCATTTGAGATAATGCTCCCAAGCTTTTCATCAACAGACATTTTTTCCATAAGAGCCATTCCGATTCCACCTATTGCTGCGCCCGAAATCTGATTAGCTGCAGGTTTTTCATTAATGATTTTCCCACCGTCTACAATAACAACCATTTTGTCAACAACTACTTTTCCGGTCTTTGTATTTACTTTAACCTTACAGAAATGCGCTGCTGAAGAACAAAAAGAAAATTTCTTCTTCTCTTCTCCCGCTTCTGATGAAGCTTCTACTTCAACTACTTTTAAATTATTTTTAGTGAAAATATCTTGATAAGAAAGGAAATCCTCACCCTCTTTTTTATAGAAAATACCATTATCAGAAAGTATAATATCTGTAACAACAGCATTTTTAAATTTCTCATTTGAAATTGAGGCATATTCCGCAAGTTTCAACTTTAGAGCGTCACTTACTGCAGCCACTGCTCCACTTATAGATGATAGTCCCGTACTTCCTCCCTGACTTCCGGCTGGTGGCAAATCTGAATTTCCTAATTCAATTTTGATTTTATTTCTAGAAATACCTGAACGTTCGTGCATGATATTTACCATACCAGTACCTGTACCTGTTCCTATGTCGGTCATTGCGGTCTGCAAAACAATATTTCCATCTATGGTCATTTTGATTCCAGCACCGGCTTTGTTTCGTCCTGCGTTCCACATTCCGACAGCCATACCGTAACCAATCTTCCAATCGCCCTCTGTTACAGCTCCGGGTGTTGACTTTCTCAAATTCCAGCTGATCATTTTGGCTCCTTTTTCTACTGCTTCTTTCAGGAAATTGGTTGACCACGGCAATCCGGTTTCAGGATTTTTTTCGAGGGCAAGATTTTTATATCTTAACTGTATAGGATCTATTTTTAGCTGATAGCTCAATTCGTCTAAAGCACTTTCTACTGCAAAATCACCAGTGCAATCTCCGGGGCCTCTCATCCAAGTTGGTGCGCTCAGATTTAAAGGGACAACAGCATTTTCAGTTTTCAAATTATCAAACTGATAAATCAACCTTGTTACTCGTGTTATCCCATCACTGAATTGGTCATAAAGTGCACAGCCGTTTTTTGCCTGGTGCAAAACTCCGGTGATTTTACCATCCTTATCTGCACCTAATTTAATTCTCTGCCATGATGCCGGTCTGTATCCTACAGAATAAAACATTTGTGGCCTTGTCAACATCAATTTAACAGGTCTTTTAACTTGTTTAGCTCCTAAAACTGCTGCAAGAGCATGTGGCCAAACTTTTAACCCTGAACCAAAACCACCACCTACAAATTCACTGATGACCTGAATGTTATCAACAGGGATTCCAAATAATCCTGAGAAAATCTTTTGCACATTGTTGACTCCCTGATTTTTGTCGTGTAATCTCAGTTTGTCATCAGCATACCAGTGAGCAATCGTTGCGTGCATTTCCATGGGATTGTGAATCTCCGCAGCAATAGTATATTCCTGATCTACATAAAATGGTGAGTCGCTCCACGCTTTTTCATCTCCTCTTTCTTTGCCTGCCGGTTTTAGGTCAATTTTATCTTTTGCTTTATTAAAATCAACTTCAAATGGCTCTTTTGTATATTCAATCTTAATTAAAGTAGCAGCATATGTGGCTTCCTCTAATGTTTCAGCAATTACCAAGGCAACAGGTTGTCCTTTAAAGTAAATCTTATCTGTATGAAAAACGGGAAGTCCGAATTTTGATTCTTTTATTTTAGTTTCATCTGCAAATCCAGGAACTGAAGGTTTTTTAAGGTGAGAAATAACATCTATCAATCCTTCTGCCTGCATTGCAGCTTCAGTATTGATAGACCTTATGGTTCCGGAGGCTATTTCACTTGTAACTAAAACCGCATAACAGAGATTATCCACTTGATATTCCGCAGCATATTTCCCGAGCCCTTTTACTTTTGCAATGGCTTCAACACGACCTTCTAAAGGCATGTTAAATTCAGTTTCATCATCAAAAAATCCCATGTTTTTACTCTTTAAAATTTGTTATAAATAAAACTGTTATAAATTGGAAGCATTTTGCAAAGCCAGCTCGATTGCACCTCTCAACATCTTAACTTTATATCCGTTGTGAGCTAAAGGTTTTACTTTCTCAGTTACAATTTCTGATGCTTTTTTAAATACTTCCTCTGATACTTTTTTACCTTTCAGATAATCTTCGGCTTCGTACCATCTCCAAGGTTTGTGGGAGACACCGCCTGAAGCTAATCTCACGTTTTTAATTGTATTCCCTTCCATTTCCAAAGCTGAGGCTACAGAAATCATGGCAAAAGCATACGAAGTACGTTCTCGCAGTTTTACGTAGGAATATTTTTTATGAAATTCATTTTTCGGAACTTCAATATATGTTATGACAGCGTTCTGAGGTAAATTATTATCTAACCAAGGCGTATCTTCCGGCAATTTGTGAAAATCTTTGAACTGAATTATAAATTTTTCGTTTTTAGAATTAATTCCATGAACATTTGCATCTAAGGCGCTCAAAGCAACACATAGATCAGATGGATGAACCGCTACACACTGCTCGTTATAGCCTATTATTGCACTCATTTTGTTATCGCCATTCAAAGCACTACAGCCACTGCCTGGTTTTCTTTTATTGCATGGTGTTGTGATGTCGTAAAAATAGGGACATCGTGTTCGCTGTAGTAGATTTCCGGCAGTACTTGCCATATTTCTGATCTGTGGAGAAGCTCCTGCTAAAACCGCTTTGGTTATTAACGCATAATTTTTCAGTAAATCAGAATCTGTCGTTAAAGCCGTATTTCTAACCATTGCCCCAATGTTCACCGACTTTTCAGACAATTTAATCTCCATTGGCAAAGCATTAGAAATATCAACCATCCCATCGGGTTGTGCAATATTTTTCTTCAGAAGATCAACAATATTGGTTCCTCCGGCGATAAAATCTTTTTTTGCGTTTTTTAGTTGAAGCGCTTCAGCAGAGGTCTTTGCTTTTTCAAATGTAAATGGTTTCATAATGCTGCCACTTTTTGTATAGATTCAACAATTCCGTTGTATGCACCGCAACGGCAGAGATTTCCGCTCATATATTCTTTTATTTCTTCAACAGAACCAGTGCGACCTTCTTTCACGCACGCAACCGCCGACATGATCTGTCCAGGTGTACAATATCCACATTGAAATCCGTCACACTCGATGAACGCTTCCTGCATCGGATGAAGCTGATTTCCAGTGGACAAACCCTCTATTGTTGTAATTTCTTTTCCCGGAACCATTGCAACTAAAGTTAGACAGCTTAATGCTCTTTCGCCATTAATATGAACGGTACATGCGCCACATTGCCCGTGGTCACAACCTTTTTTAGTTCCGGTAAGATAAAGGTTTTCACGAAGGACGTCTAAGAGTGTGGAACGACTGTCTGTTTTAATTTCATGTAATTTTTTATTAACCGATATTTTTATGGGTAAGATTGTTTTCTTTGGCAGAATAAAATCTTTAACGTCCTGATAAAAAGCTTTGACAGATGTCGGAATTGCAGAAAATAATGCTACAATAACTGTACTTTTTAAAAAGGATCTTCTGCTGTGATTAGTTTTGTCAGACATATCTGATATTTTTTTTGAGAAGGGCTGAATTAATTTATTTGAATCTAATTTTTAAAAATGATTCAATGCTATCAAATTTAATGAAAACTTCCAGTAAAAGTTACTAACTAAATCTAAACTTATAGTTATACAGCGTAATTTATAATCGAAATAAATTAAATTCATAATAAAAAATCCAACAAAATATTTTCTGTTGGATTGTATTATAAAACTTACAAGATTTACTGAATCACATAGCTTAATTTGCTGACTGTATGTGCCGAAAAATATCCTAACGCACCATTGCTGATATTACTCGGAGGGTTTGAAGGGGTGATTCCACCGCCGGGACCGCCACCATCAATAATCTGTAACAGTGCAGAAAAATAAGTAAAGACATTGGTATCGATACACTGCATTTCTACATAAATGGTATCTCCCACTTTTGTTTTTTCAGTTTCGCCGTCTTCATCATCATTCGGAAGCAACAAAGGTCTTTGATTCAACAATCCGTTGTTGACATTATCGGAGAAAGCTTCATATATTTTTTTTGAATTATTTACCCTGTAGCTAAAAAGATATCTGTTTCCCAACGAGTAAGGATCTGTAAAAATAGGCAATAGTGTATATGATAATTCCCCTGCGACCATAAAAGAATCTTGCTGTAAATCTTCAAGCAAAACAGGTTGCGGCATTGTACTCGTTGCAGTATACTCTTTCCCTTCTGCTGAAATTTTTAAAGTATATGTTCTTCCCGGCACAGCAGTAAAAGTTGTCGTTTGATAAATCCCCTGACCGATATGATTTAAAGTTTCGGTCTGTCCGGTATTGTCGCTTAATACTACTAAAGCATTACTTACGACCGGATACATATTGTTTTCAGTAAATGCCACAGATTTATTAATTTTCACCTGATAAGGCCCCGGCTGATTGGTTACATTTGCTTCAATGACGATATTTCCGCTTTGATCATCTAAGTCTAAGTCAATTTCTTTCTCACAACTCGTCAATAAAAATAGTGAGACAATGATTAAAAATATATTTTTCATATGTAGTGTACATTGTTTTTTAAGGTCATCTTTAATGGCTTACCTTGATTGATTATGCACCTTCAATCATGGCGATTTCATTAAATTAAAATTTAAAGTTATACGTTATATTGGGTACAAATTTGAAAAGTGAAGTCTGCATAGCACGAGTTGTTCCCAGTTTTTCAGGGTTGTCTTCAAACGCAATGGTATAAGCATTTTCTCTTCCGTAAACATTATAGATTCCGAATGACCATGAGCTTTGAAAACGTTTGTTGTTGCCCGGTTCATAGGTTGCACTCAAATCCATCCTGTGGTAGGCAGGCATTCTATCTGCATTTCGTTTGCTGTATTGAAAGATTGTTTGTCCCAGAAGTTCATATTTCCCTGTCGGGAACGTCACAGCATTTCCTGTACTGTAAACAAATAATCCTGAAAAGGACCATTTAGGATTCAGCTCATACGTTGCGACTACTGATAAATCGTGTGTTTTATCCTGTCTCGCATTATACCAGTTGTTATCGTTGATCCCGTTTATTTTTCTTTCTGTTTTTGATAAGGTGTAGGAGATCCATCCAGTCAGTTTCCCGCTTTTCTTTTTTGCAATAATTTCAAAACCGTAAGCTCTTCCTTTTCCAAATAATAATTCGGCTTCTACATCAGCTGCGGTATCAAATGTAATTTCTGCTCCGTTTTTATAGTCTATTTGATTCTGCATTAATTTATAATAAACTTCTGCATTGATCTCATAATTATTGTTATTGAAGTTTCTGCTATAACCTGCGCTGATTTGATCTGCAATTTCAGGTTTTACCGTATAGCTGCTTCCAATCCACTGATCGGTGGGGTTTCCGCTGCTACTGTTGCTAAGCAGGTGAAGATTCTGAGTATTTCTTGCATAACCACCTTTGATACTGCTCACTTCATTGATCCTGTAATTAGCCGTAATCCGCGGTTCCAGATTGATATATGTTTTTCCGAATTTGCCTTTTTCTAAAAATTGACTGTCGGTCAAAACTCCGTTATTATAAGTATTAAAAGTATCTCCACCTAAAACGCTGAACATTGATAATCTTAAACCATAATTTACCGTCAGCTTTTCAGTTGCTTTAAAATCATCGTTGATATACAATGCATTTTCCCATGAATATCTGGAATTTCTAGGAAAACTGCTCACACTTGTTCCCGAAGCGCTGCTCGGTGTAATTGTATGGTAAATTGATTGAAGACCAAAACGAACGGAATGCTTGTTCCCTGCAAACCATGAAAAATCCTGCTTCAAATTCCAGTCTTGGATCTGCGAATCTAATCCAAAAGTATTGTCATTGCTCGTAAGGCTGACTTTGTAATCATAATTGCTGTAAATGAATGAAGTATTTGAGAATAATTTGCTATTGATGATGCTGTTCCAGCGCAAAGTAGCTGTAGTATTTCCCCAATCGGTAGCAAATGTGTTACCCAATCCCAAAACATCTCTTCCAAAATATCCGGATATGTACAAACGGTTATTTTCGTTGATCTGGTAATTGGCTTTTAAATTTAAATCATAAAAGTACAGCTTGCTGTCTTTAAAATCATCTGTTGCTTTTAAGAAAACATCGGCATAGGTTCGTCTTCCTGAAACGATGAATGAAGATTTTTCTTTCTGAATAGGCCCTTCCACACTTAATCTACTACTGATCAAACCAATTCCGCCATTGACGTTGTAATCTTTGTTGTTTCCGTCTTTCATTTTAACATCCATTACAGAAGAAAGTCGGCCACCGTATTGTGCGGGACTGTTTCCTTTAATGATGCTTGCATCTTTTAGGGCATCACTGTTAAAAGTGCTGAAAAATCCCAGTAAATGTGATGCATTATACACGGGTGCTTCATCCAATAAAATCAAATTCTGATCGGTTGCACCTCCTCGTACGCTGAATCCGCTGCTTCCTTCTCCGTTACTTTTGATGCCGGGTAAAAGCTGAATGGTTTTCAAAACATCTTTTTCGCCAAAAAGAACAGGAAGTTTTTCTATGCTTTTGATGCTTAACGTTTCTGTCCCCATCTGCGCTGATGTCAGATTTTTATCTTTTTTTACTGCTGAAATGATGACTTCATCAATTTGTGTTGTCCTTTCTTTTTCCTGGTTTAAAATCAAATCTAATTTTACATTTTGATCAAGTTGCACGGTCTGCCTGTAGTTCTCATAACCACCATATGCAACGGCAACAGTATAATTTCCCTGTGGTAGAGAAAGTGAGTAAAATCCATATTCATTGGCTGTGATATTGATTGTGGGATCTTCTTCCACTTTTATTGTGGCCCCGATAACGAGTTCGCCGTTCTTTCCGTCTCTTACTGTTCCGCTGATCGTCCTCTGTTCCTGAGCGAAAGCTGTAATGCTGAAAACGGAAAGCCCGATTGTGGTAAAAATTTTACAATAGTTTGCCTGCATTCTTAGATGATGTTAAAATATTTTGTACTTGAAAGCCTAAAGATAAGCTTTAATTAAGCCGACCTGAAAGTGAAGAAACGGATAAAGTGACTTTTAATTGTTTTTGATTATATGAATTTTCGTTCATGAAAAAATCCTCAGTCTGTGAGATAGAGGATTTTTAGTCATACAAAAAAAACAATAACTGATTGCTAGCTTTTAATATATTTCGCTACCTTATCTTCCAAATCATCAAGATTAAAAGGTTTTGCCACATAATCATCTGCCTGTGCACTTGCGGCCAATGTAACAATATCATTATTTGCGGTTACGTAAATTACCGGAATATGCTTGTAATCATCATGGCTTTTCAGAAGTTTTGTAGCTTCTACACCGCCAATATTGGGAATCCAGTTATCCATCAAGATAACATCCGGCTTAAACTGCGAAACTTTTTGTATAATGTCATGTGATGTCTCTGAAATCTCGACTTCATATCCTCCTTCTTCAAAAATGATACTGATGACTTCAAGAATAACTTTATCATCATCAAAAATCAAAATTTTCTTCTTGCTCATATTTTTATTTAATTTATTTAATGAAATTATTTTACTGTTTATTTAACTGATTGATATACTCTGCCAATTCTTTTGGCCCTATCAACAAATCATAATCTACCTGATCGGCTGCCTGTCTCGGCATATAATCAACTTCGGCGGTTTCCGGGTTTTGAATCCAGACTTTTCCTTTATTTTTTTTAATGTATTTTAAACCTTCTACTCCATCAACACTGGCTCCTGAAAGCAGAACTCCCACCATGTTTTCTCCAAAAGTTTCTGCGGCAGATTTGAACGTTACATCAATTGACGGTCGAGAATAATTCATCTTTTCTGAACTGTCAAGAGAAACCGTCATCTTATTTTCAAACAACAGATGATAATCTGCGGGAACTATATATATCGTGCTCTTCTGAATATCGGTTTTATCTTCAATTTCAACGACCTGCATGGAAGTAAACTGTTGCAGTAATGTTGGCAGAATACTTGATGAATGAGCTTTTCTGTGAACAACCAAAAGAATCGAAAAACTAAAATCTGCTTCAAGATTTTTTATCATGTCAATAATTACCTGCAGACTTCCGGCAGATCCTCCGATGACGAGTATTTCGAAATTGTTGTTTTGCACTTCCATTCCAGTAACTAATTATGGTCTACTTTTTTCCAGATTTTCTGATCATCAATCTGGTGATAAAATTTATCTAAATTGGAGAACCGCAGAGTTTCTTTTGATCCTAAAGCGAGATAGCCTAAATTTTCTAAACTAGCATTAAAAAGATTAAAAACTCTTTCCTGCAAAGCTTTTTCAAAATAGATCAGCACATTTCTGCAAATGATTAGCTGAAAACTGTTGAATGAACTATCTGACACGAGATTATGTGTCGATAAAATCAGTTTTTCTTGCAGGCTTTTATCAAAACGTACGCTGTCATAATTTGCAGTATAATAATCAGAAAAATCTTCTTTCCCGCCGGAAAGCATATAATTTTCAGAATATATTTTCATCTGATGCATCGGGAAAACCCCTGATCTTGCTGTTTCTAAAACTGAAGGATTAATATCTGTACCGTAAATAAGACACTTATGATACAGATTGGCCTCTTTCAGCAAAATAGCCATAGAATAGGCTTCTTCACCAGTCGCACATCCTGCAACCCATATTCTTATCAACGGATATGTTCCCAGCTGGGGCAAAATTTCTTCTCTCAGCTTTTTAAAAAAATGTGGGTCCCGGAACATTTCTGTTACATTAACCGTAATTTCCTGTATGAAATGTTTGAGATAATTAGGATCGTTAAGAACCGTATATCGGAGTTCTGCAAAGCTAGTAAAACGGTCAATGAGACAGATACGATTGACCCTGCGTTTGAAGGATGCTCTGCTGTATAAAGAAAAATCGTATCCGTACAAATCGTACACATCTTTGATAAGATATTCTATTTCTTCATCTTTTACGATACTTGGTTCCAGCATTTAAGATAATTTTTCTATCGCGATTAAGAGCAAATCTACATCAATCGGCTTTTTAATATAATCCTGAGCTCCTGCATCAAGACATTTTTGACGGTCTTCTTCCATTGCCTGTGCCGTCACTGCAATCACAGGGATATGACTGATTGACGGCGTTTGGCGTATCAATTTAACGGCTTCATATCCATCCATTTCAGGCATCATCATATCCATCAATACCAAATCAATCGCAGGATTTTTTTCTAAAATCTGAATAGCATCTTTTGCCGTTGTACAGGTTTCCAATTCAAAACCGCGGGCTTTTAACGTTAATTTCAGAGCAAATATATTACGGGGATCATCATCCACAATCAAAATTTTCTTTTGCATAAGAGATTCTGTAATTTAACTTTCGTATAACCAGACGCGCAACAAAGACAGCAGCTGATCTATATCCACAGGTTTTGTAATATAATCTGAAGCACCCGCCTGTATACATTTATCACGGTCACCAATCATTGATTTTGCAGTTACTGCGATAATCGGAAGCCTTTTGAATTTCGGCATTTTCCTAATTTCCTGAATCGTTTCATAACCATCCATTTCCGGCATCATCATATCCATCAAAACAACATCGATATCCTGATGTTCGTTGATCTGCTCTAGAGCCTGAACACCATCCATCGCAAGAACAACCTCCACTTTATATTTTTCTAAAGCTTTAGTCAGAGAAAAAATATTACGGACATCATCATCAGTAATCAGAATTTTTTTACCACTGAGAACTTCTGTTAATGACCCTAAAGTTTTATTTCTGATGGTTTCTACCGAGCTGTTTTTCTCTTCAACCAAATGTAAAAATAATCCTACCTCATCTAAAATACGCTGGTAAGAATGTGCCGTTTTTACAACTATAGAATCAGCATATTGTTTTATTTTTAATTCTTCCGAAGTTGATAAATTGCGTTCTGTAAAAATAATAATCGGAAGATTTTCTAATCCTTCATACCCTTTGATAGATTCTATAATTTTATAGGCGTTTCTTCTGTTTGGCCCGATATCTAAAATTACACAGTCGACCTGATCGGTATTGAAAGCTCTCACGCTATCCTCCACATTATCTTCTACAGAAAGCGAAATGTCAAAATTGCTTAGGAAATAAGACAATGCATTGGCATGTTTAGCATTTTCTTCTACAATCAGCACTTTTTGCGGAGACTTTTTCAGGGCATCCTCTATTTTTTTGAATATGCCGTTCATCTGTTGCAGTGCAACAGGTTTATTAATAAAATCAATTGCCCCTTTCATCAGACTTTCCTGCTTTACATGTAACGATGACATCATATGTACCGGAATCGGTTTGGTCTGAAAATTAGATTTTAATTCGTCCATTACCTCCCAGCCATCTTTTACGGGAAGCTGAACATCCAAGAGAATTGCAACCGGACGATACTGTATCGCAGCAGATAAGGCCTGGTCTCCCCTTACCACTACTACCCCTTTATATTTTTGCATTCTTGCATATTTTAGTAATGCTTTGGCAAAATTGGTATCATCTTCAACAATTAAAATAACTTTATCATCTTTTCCGATGCTACTTCTGTCGTCGTCTACATCGTCAGGTATTTCTAAAGTTTTGAATGATGCTGAAATATCACCTTCATTGTAATCAATTATATGTTTAATTTCTTCCACATCTTCTAAAATGACATTTACCAAACTTTGATCTGATCCTGAATTTGACTGAACAACTTTCAGTTCTTCTTTTACCGGAATGATTAAACTGAATTCGCTGCCTTCATTGACTTTACTTTTCAGTTCTAGATAACCACCTAATAATTTAGCAATTTCACGGCTGATTGACAAGCCTAAACCTGTTCCGCCAAATTTACGCTGTGTAGATCCGTCTGCCTGCTGAAAGGCCTCAAAAATAATTTTCTGCTTATCATCCGGAATTCCGATTCCGGTATCCTTTACGGAGAAAATGATGAAATTTTTATTTTTCGGGTCTTTTTTAATATTTAATTCTACACTTCCTTTTTTTGTAAATTTTAAAGCGTTTGATAAAAGATTTCTCAGCACCTGATCCAAACGCAAACGGTCGGTTTCTAAGGTTTTTGCCAAATCATCTTCAATATTGATGTTAAATTCAATCCCTTTTTCTTTTACCAAAGGATTTATTAAACTTTTTAAATCATTTACCACTTCATCAATTACAACATCCTGATACTCAAGAGACATTTTACCGGATTCTATTTTGGCTAAATCTAGAATTTCATCAATTAATGTTAAAAGGCTACTTCCGGAACTCTGAATGACCTTTGCTGATTCGATCTGATCTTCGTTTAAGTTTTCATCAGGATTTTCTGCCATCAAACGGGAGAGAAGCAAAATTGAGTTCAATGGTGTTCGTAACTCATGCGACATATTTGCTAAGAATTCAGATTTGTACTGAGTACTGAGTGCGAGCTCTTCGGCTTTTCTCTGAATTTCAATATTGCGTTCTGCAATAAGATGGTTTTTTTCTTCAAGTAATTTTGAGCGCTCTTCCAGCTCGGTGTTGATCTGCATCAATTCTTCCTGTTGTACCTTCAGCTCTTCTTCTGAAGCCTGAAGCTTTTGGGTCTGAGCCTCGAGCTCTGTATTTAGATTTTCTAATTCAGAATGCTGAACCTGCAGCTCTTCTGACTGTGCTTGAGTTTCTTCCAATAAACGCTGCTCTTTCTCACGGCCTTTGGCGGAGCGTAAAGCAATACCAATATTTCTGCTGCTTTCAACAAAATAGTCGATTCTGTCCTGATCGAAATTTTTATCTGAACTTAGTTCTAAAACTCCAATGGTCTGTCTGTCAATCGTCACAGGAATTAACAAAATAGCTTTGATTTTCATTTTGCTGCCTGCAAAAGTGACTGCAAAGTCATTTTCATCTAAATCATTGTAGGCTTTCGGCTTTTTCTGGACAAAAACCTGCCCCACCATTCCTTCTCCCGGATCAAAAAACTGTTTCATACTGTCTTCTAATCCAAAAGAGCTGCTTAGTTTTAATTTTCCGTTATCTTCTATTAAATAAATAGCACCATTGATGCAGTTTCCGTATTCAATTAACTGATTGAGAGCGTCTGTAGTTACCTGTTTTATAGATTTGTTACCGACCAGAGATTCATTTAATAAGGCCAGACCTTTCTGACGCCAATCACTCTTATTAATCTCATCAAAAGA
Organism: Chryseobacterium sp. LJ668; assembly: GCF_019613955.1. Classification (NCBI taxonomy): domain Bacteria; kingdom Pseudomonadati; phylum Bacteroidota; class Flavobacteriia; order Flavobacteriales; family Weeksellaceae; genus Chryseobacterium; species Chryseobacterium chendengshani. The sequence goes on from NZ_CP080443.1 coordinate 3,274,074, forward strand.
TAGTTTAAGAGAATCTGTCATATGATTTAATGATTCTACAAGATCGCCTAAATCACCATCAAAATCATCTACTATTTTTTGATTGTAATCACCATTTGAAACCCTGTTGGCTACCTGCTGAATGATATTTACACGTTTAGAAATTTCAAGCTCTTTTGCTTTTAATTCTTTCTCTAGTTTGTCTCTTCGGAGTAGATCATTGCGCAGCTTTACATAAAAAAATGCTGTAACAGCAATTGCTGCCATAGATGAAAGTATGATAAATAATACTGTTGTGTTGGATGAGCTGTCTAGATCTTTATTCTTTTTTTCGAGTCCGTTTTCTTCAAATTTTACAAAATCGCGGACAAGAAGACGGCATTTATCCATGTACAATTTGCTCATCAGGATCTGCTCTTGAGTCATCGCAACACCTCGACGTTTATTTATTACAAACTGCTTTAAATTATCAATATTATTATTGACATTTTGTTCAAGGGTTTTCAGGCGTTGGAGTTGAGAAGGATCGGTAATATCTAATGATTTTACATAATCAATTGATTTTGAATATTCGGCTAAGCTCTGATTGTAAGGCTCTAAAAAACTTTCTTTTCCTGTCAGCTGATATCCTCTGTTCCCTGTCTCTGCATTCAAAATTGAAATTAAAACATCTTTCACAGCCGTGACAGATTTTCTGCTTTTTGAAACACTTTCACGGTGCTGCATCTGATTTTTAATGCTTAGATACGATGCGACCGAACTCGCTATTAAAATGAATATAGAAAAACCAATTCCGATTTGGAGATTTCTTATTACTTTTTTCGGCATAAAAAAAATTAATTTAAAGGTAATGTAAAATAAAATGTAGATCCCTGATCTATCTTACTGGAGAGGCCAATTGTTCCGTGGTGTTGTTTGATAATCTCTGAGCAGATGTATAAACCGATGCCCATCCCCTGAAACTGTACAGATGATTCTTCAACCCGGTAAAACTTACGGAAGACAGCATCCTGTTTAAAATCAGGAATTCCTATCCCGAAATCTGTGACGCTTACCTTCACTTCATTATCATCTACGAATGTGGTAACAATAACCTGATTGTTTTCCGGTGAATATTTGAGAGCATTGGTTAAAAAATTAATCAATACCTGCTCAATACGAATCGCATCAAAAGAAATCAGCTGATTAATTTTGCTGATATGGCGGTCAATTTTTACGTTGGGATTGTCGTGTGTCTGCACTATAGTATCGATCGTATTATGAAGCAGGGCTTCCAGATCGGCAGGTTTTTTATTGATTTTCAATTTACCGTTTTCGATCTTTGAAACATCCAGCAAATCTGTGATCAGCGTATTTAATTTTTCTACCTGATCTAAAGCTTTGGTTACAAAAACGGCTTCCGTGCTTTCGCTGTAAGATTTTAGTTTTCTATCGAGAAGCTGCATATAGGCCTTGATACTCGTAAGCGGTGTTTTGAGTTCGTGGCTGGCAATACTCAGAAATTCATCTTTTTCTTTTTCAACTTTTTTCTGGTCTTCAATATCGGTAAAAGTGCCTACCCAGTTTTTTACTTTTTCGTTCTGATAAACTGGCGACATTCTCAAAAGATGATATCTATACTCGTCGGAATCTTTATTTTTGATTCTTATTTCCAGTTCCAGAGCTCTGCCTTTTTTTCTACATCTTTCAAATTCTTCTTGTATATTGAGATCGTCTTCATGTGTCTGCGGAAATTCCTGATCAGACGATGAATATTCAAACCATTTTTTGTTTACAAAGTTCACATTACCATTTTCATCTAATGTAAAAGCGATTTGTGGCAATGCTTCGAGCATGAGATGAAAGTGGTCAATCTCAGATTTCATAGATACCTGCGCTTCTCTTCTACCCTTTACTTCCAGCTCCAGACTTTGTTGCGCCTTTTTCATTGCAATACTATTTTCCTGTAGGTTGTAAAAAGTTTTTACTTTGAGCAATAAAATTTCTGGATCTATAGGTTTGGTCACATAATCCATCCCGCCGGAATCGTATCCTTTTGTAATGAATCTTTTATCCGTATTGACTGCAGATAAAAATATGATGGGAATTTCTTTGGTCTTGCTGTACCCGGCAAAAGTTTCTGCCACTTCAAACCCGTCCATACCGGGCATCTGGACATCTAAAATAATCAATGCATAATTATTTTTCAATGCTTTTCCCAATGCTTCTTCACCAGAATTGGCAGTATCAACCTGAAAATCTTTGGATTCTAGTAATTTCTTTAACGAATAAATATTATTTTCGTTATCATCGACAATTAAGATCATAAAACGTAAAATAAACTTGTAAGAGGTTCATACTTGTTTAGCAATCAAAAATACTCACAAATTTTTAGAAAACATATATTATTTAAAGAATATTGAACCGATATGATATTATGGCAATAATAATTATGAACATAATATCTTAATGATTAAAGATCAATATTGTTTTATAACTCATTTTTAATACCACAATGATCAAATATTGATGCCTACAAATATCATTTTGCTAATAAATGATAAATTCAAAATTACAAATGACTTTCTAGAAATTTAAAAATGGCATACTTTATTCTATGTCTTAAACTAAATTTAAATTATGACCTATAAAGAAGCATTGCAACACAAAAAAGAATCATTAGAAAAAGCTGATGAATCATTACTAAAACTATATCACCTTGTTATCACACCGGCCAATACTGAGGAAAGCTATAAATACATCGAAGACTTTACAAAAGATCCTGACTCTTTCGATGATGAAAGCTGTAAAAAGTATTGTACAGATAATGAATATGAGGTTGTAAGCTTTAAAAAAGAAGAGGACAAATAGAAGTAACTGCTATTGTAAATGAAGATGGATTTTATTCCATCTTTTTTTGGGTAAAAAGCATTATTATTGGAAAAAATAATAAGAGGTAGTTGTATACTAACAAGCTAATTAACCGGAAGTTGTTGGCGGATAGTTGAAGTATCCGGATAAAGTTTGTAATAAACAATCAAATTACGTTTGAAATGTTTTGTCTGATTATAAATTAAACTGCGTAAGCAGATTTATTCATAAAAATATTTTTCCCGGAAATTCTGTTTTTTGTGATACTGTAAATAATTTCTACCGAAAAAAATGAGAGCTCATACAATACGTATCTGGTATTGCTGACTGTGTTTTCGTTAATCATTCTACCCTGATTCAGTACCATATCATATTGTGCATCATCGGGAAGATTTGTAAAATCGTAGTAAGAAATGTTCATTGCTATATACTTTTTGATAAAAACCAATTTACATTATTGATTTACTAATCATAAGCAATTTATCGACCAATTTTTTAAAATCTCTGAAAATTATTTCTTTTTTAAGTCTCAATAAATGATAAAGAGAAATTTAATGCTGTTAATTTAATATTTTTAGCATCATCTTATTTTTCACAGGATTGGCATACATTGATAAAAAGCTTTGCATAGAAATAACATCGGATGTATCAATACGCATTTCAAGCCTTCGTTCAAATAATTGTTTTTCCTGGTCTGTATATTTTTCAGAAAAATGATTTGTTTGACCTAATAAATCATAAGCAATATAATTAGTAGGCCAAAGCTGGTAATTTTGTATAATGGAAGCATCAATCATCTGGGCAATTGCCTGCAGTTGCTTATTTTTATTATCACAATCTGGACCTAAATGATCGAACTGAGAATTTAAAACATCACCGGCATGAAGGTGAATTCGCTTTTTCTGTCCGAGAACACCACTGATCATTGTTGCAAAATCTTCATCTTTATCTTTTACATAGACCTCATCGTTATGCTTTGCCAAGAGTTGTGGCATTTTAAGAACATCAGTCGGGTCGTATTCATAAGAAATCGACAAGGGAACAATTTTTAGTTTTTTAAAAAAATCGGTTAGTGACATATTTCCGGCTGCCATAGCAATCATTTTAAGTACACCCTGCTGCGTAGAATCATTACCATCTTTGGTACGCCCTTCACGCTGAGCAATCCAGACTGAGCGTTTTTCCTGATGCAATAATTCAAAAATATATTCAGATAATAGCCTGGAGCTCTTCAGTTGATCACGCAATGGCAAACCTCTCTGAACTAAAAAATTACGGTTTAGTTTCGCCAATTTATGAATAAACGATTTCTCAACAAGATTATCCCCGATTGCTGAAGATGTCATGATAAGGCCGCTTTCCAGCAATACCAAATTGAGCAGCGAGGTATCTAAGATAATATCTCTGTGATTGGATATGAAAAGATAAGTTGTATTCTTGTCGAGTTTATCAAATCCTGAAATGGTTAATCCTTCAGAACTTTTTTCAAGTATGGTACGAATGGTTTGCGATATAAAATTTCTTTGAAAATCAAATATCGAATGAGTATCGTTAAATTTCTTTAGCCAAATGCTCTCATCGACTTCAGGAAAGGTAAAATTCATCAGCGCTTTCATCATTGGATGACGGGCTATGCTTTGCAGGGCTTCATTGACTTCACTATCATGAAAAGACCGGATATCATCAAACTTCGACATGGGATCAGATTTAACAGCTGCAAAAGAACAAAAATTTTTTCAGGAGTGAGTAATAATATTTGAATACATTTATCAGTTTGATAACATATTTTTACTATCATGTTCAGAAAATTAATTTTAAACATTTCTGTAATTTATTTGAATAAATCAAAATGGTTTTCTGATTAAGGCTATTTGTCAGCGGCACAACCTTTGAAGTATTTGCTGTTACAATATCTATTTTATGAATAATAAAACAATATTAGAAAAAGCAAATGCTGCAGTATCAGAAGGAGACCATGAGACTTTTCTCAGCTATTGCACTGATAATACAAAATGGACATTCGTAGGAGACAGAGTAATCTCAGGAAAAGAAAAAATACGGCAATATATGGCAGATGCTTACAAAAAACCGCCAAAATTTGATGTTGACTACATAATTGCTGAAGCAGATTACGTAACAGCTGTGGGAACCATAAGCCTTTTCGAAGACGATAATCAATGGGTAGATTACTATTACTGTGATGTCTGGAGATTTGAAAATGGTAAAATGGCTGAACTGAGAGCTTTTGTGATTGAAAAATAGCTGAAAAAATAATCATTTAAATAAGAAGTATTAAAATATCCGTCACGTTGAACATGAAGAAATTAATCTCAACCCTTATCGCAGGTACCGCGGCAACAGCTGCCGTTATTTATTTTTCTGGTTACGGATATATATTTAAAGCTCTTGCCATCAATTTAAAAAAAGGTCCTTTTACGCCTTCTACTGATGATGAGGAAAAGTTCCCATCCCGAGAAGTTCCCAATTTACATCCTCAGCCATGGGAAAAAGATGCCTCTTATAACAGCATTATCCTTAACGAAAATATTCTTAAAGATCTTACAAAAACACGGGCATCATCTCTTGTCATCATACGCGACAACAAATTGCTTTATGAGCAATACTGGAAAGATCACGATGCATCTTCATTGATGAATTCTTTTTCGATGGCTAAAGGTATTTTAGCCATTTTAGTTGGCTGTGCTATTGACGATGGCTACCTGAAGTCTGAGGATCAGCTGGTATCATCTGTATTTCCTGTTTATAAGTCCAGCCATTTTGGGAAATTTCTTACTATCCGTCATCTGATGATGATGCAGGCTGGCTTAGACTGGAAGGAAGAATACCATCATCCTTTTGCACCCAACTCTAAACAGTATTTTGTTGATGATCTTGCAGAGCAGGCATTCAATCTTGAAATAAAAGAAATGCCGGGAGAAAAATATGAGTATCAAAGCGCAGCAGCCCAGCTTTTGGGTTTGGTTTTAAAAAAAGTAATCGGCAGAGAACTTTCAACGTATCTTTCAGAAAAAATATGGCAGCCTCTGGGAATGGAATTTTCAGCTAAATGGAGCACCGATGAGAAAGGAATGGAAAAAGCATTTTGCTGTATTCATGCGACTCCCAGAGATTTTGCAAAAATTGGGCAGCTTATCATGCAAAGCGGTAGCTGGGAAGATAAACAGATTATCAGTAAAGAATATTGTCAAAGGCTGCTGGCTCCTACAGAACTCAATGATGCGTTTTGCTATACCATTTGGGCAGATGATGAGAGCGATATAAAATACCGGTTTTTTTACGGATTTCTGGGTCAGTTTATCATTATGATTCCCGAAAAGAAAATGGTAATTGTAAAAACGGGATTTTATAACAGGCTGGATGTTGATAAAAAACAACGGCCACTTCAGGTGAAGCTACTTACAGATGAATTGTGCAAGATCTGTTAAATTCATCGTCATTGAAAAATAATGGATTCTTTATGCAAAAAAAAGTTATCTCCGAAATACCTCTGAGATTTTCATCACATCGATATTTCAGAAATAACTTTTAGCAGATTCATTGATGAAACACTACTTCATCAATTGTCTGGTAATTATTTTACGGCAGTTTTCGTCTTTTCAGATTCCATTAAATGATGCTCTAAAGTAGGAACAGTTTTGCCTGCGAAAGTTTTTAGTGAAGTTTCAGAACCTTCAGAAGCTTCTTTTTTGAATTCTGCGATATCTTTTTTATGATCAGTAACCATAAGATCAGCATACATACGGTCAAATTCTGCACCTTTCTTCATTTTCAGATCGTCATATTTTTTTTGTTGGTCAGCATTCAAACTGCTTGGCAACGTATATCCTGTTGCGGTTGCCCATGCTTTCAGTTCGTCATTGGCTTTACCATGATCTTTTGCCATCATTGCGCCTAATGATTTTACAGCTGCATTGGTACCATTACTTGCTGCAAGCTCACCCATCATTACTTCCATCATGCCTCCTGTTGCTGCTGCATCCGCAAATTTTTTGTCCTGATCATTAAGAGATGCCGCTGCATTCGTAGCGTTTGGTGTTGCAGTAGAATCAGCAGGTACTGTAGATGAATCCATAGAAGTTGCTGTTGTCGTAGAGTCTGCAGACTGATCACCTACAGTAGTTTCTTTTTTGTTACATGCTAACATAGCAGTAATCGCCAAAATTGATAAGATTGAGTTTTTCATAAATATATATTTGGTTGAGTAAATTGCAATATGATATTGCTTGATCTTGTGGTAACAATTTGTTTGCCAAAATTTTAATTAAATGTTTCATATCTGCCTTTATATTAAAAATTTAGATATATTTATATATACTTAGATATAAACTTCTTTTTTTAATACATTTTTTTCATTTAAATCGTTAAGCTTTGACTTCATAGTTTAATTTTAATTTTTCAGAACACAGTCGAGTAAGCAAAAGTTCTTTCGCATTTTTGCTTTTTCTACATTTATAATACTCTACAGATTTCATGGTATAAAATTGGTACAGATTAGAAAGAATTTTCTTTGGAAATTTTTGCAGCTATAAAATGCATCTTTTAAAGAAAAATAATTTACACTAATCACAAAAATCACATCATGAACCGAGACGGAAACAACAAAAGCTTCTGGGAAAGCACAATTAATAATGATCTTCCCAAATCCCAAGTTAATACAGATTACGATACCATTATTGTCGGTGCAGGAATAACAGGTGTCACCTTGGCGAAAGAATTACAAAGCCGCGGGCGAAGCTGTCTACTGATTGAAAAGGAAAATCCCGGCTTTGGAACAACCGGTGGTACAACATCTCATCTTAATAATTTTTTTGACTCCTCTTACGATGAAATCATTGACAACTTCGGTGAAGAGCAAGCAATTTTATTGGCAGATGCGGCAAAAGAAACGATACGTTATGTGAAACAAAACGTTTTGCAGTATCATATATCATGCGATTATAGTGAGTGCAATCATTATCTTTTCAGCGTAGATGATAAGCAGACCAAACAGCTGGATAAAATTCTGGAAGCACATGGTAAAGTAGGTATTCCAACCGAACAGACCTACACTATTCCATTCGATTTAGAATTTAAAAATGCTATAGAAATAAAGGGTCAGGCTCAGTTTCATCCATTACGGTACATTAATAAATTACTAAAAGAATATACCAAACAAGGTGGAGCAATTGTTACCGAAACTCAGGTTACAGATATTGAAAATAAAGACGGACGGATAACCGTAAAAACAAATACAGATTCTGTTTATACCTCAAATAATCTAGTCTGGGCAACTCATATACCTCCCGGAAACAATAGATTTAGTGTGCTTTTGGCACCATACAGAAGCTACGTTGCTACATTGAAACTAGACAATCCGGTAAAAACCATGGCACAGACTGCTGATCTCTACGATCCTTATCATTATGTGAGATATCACAAATCCAATGATGATTACTATTTGATTGTCGGAGGATTTGATCACAAGACAGGGGATGAAAATGACACAGAAAAACCATTTGAAGACCTCATGGAATATGTGAATGAAAATTTTAAATACAAAGAAGTGGCGGCAAAATGGTCTTCACAATATTATTTATCTGCCGATGGCCTACCATATATCGGTAAAATGCCGGGTGAAGAAAATATCTATATCTCTACAGGGTTTAGCGGTAACGGTATTACCTTCGGAACCATGACCTCGCTTGTTATTCCTGATTTGCTTGACAATAGAGAAACTGAACTCTCAAAGTTGCTTTCGCCCAGCAGAATAAAACCTGTAGCAAGTGCCAGAAATGTCATTAATGAAGTGGTCTCTGCATCTGTACATTTTGTAAAAGATAAGTTCGTATCAGATAAAATTGCTGAGCTGGAAGAAATTAGTAATGGTGAAGGAAAAATCATCAAACATGATGGTAAAACTTACGCCGCATACCGGGACGCTAAGTCTCAGCTTCATCTGTTGAGCCCGGTTTGTCCGCACACCGGATGCAATGTCACCTGGAATCCTTCTGAAATATCCTGGGACTGCCCTTGTCACGGCAGCCGCTTTGATATTGAAGGCAAACTTTTAAACGGACCCGCAATGTCTGGTCTTGAAAAAATTGAAGAGGTAGAATAAAATTATATGATATCACCTTTCAATTAAATCTTTAAAATACCACTAAAATCAAGAAACTTTGATCATAATTTTATAGCAGTCCGGTTCCAGACCGGACTTTTTTTAATGCTCGTCATAAGGCATATCAACAGGTTTTGATTCTGGTGAACCTTTCTCTCTCAGCCAGATAGATAAGATGACTATTGATGCAACAGCTAAAAACTCGCTTTGCCAATTTTGGAAAGATTCAAACCAAAAACGTGAGTCTACAATATATTGCTGTGCACTTTCAAAAGGAAGTTTTTTTGCAATCTGTTCTGTACGGTACTCTACAAAGCTTCCGTAGAAATGAAAAATAAAACTGACCAAGAATAGTAAACCAAATGCAATTGACAGAGAATGTTTATATAGACTGAGCCATACTCCACCTCGTTTTACAGGCCAGGGCGCTCTGGGATGTACTTGAGGCTCACGATCGACATCTTCCTTTCCTTCTATTGGCTTAGATTCGCTTGAGCCCTTTTGCCTTAGAAAAACCGTAAGCAGTACATACAGCATCATTTGCAAAAACTCACTTTCCCAATTCTCAAAAGTTGCCTGAATAAAATGACCGCTGTGCAGATATTCTCCTCTGGTGAGTAACTTCTGGCCCTCTTCTGCTAATTCTTTATTTTCAGTTTTCCATCCCGTTACAAACTGTCCATACCAGCAGACGATCATGAGCGTTATCAGGACGATACCGAGACTATTGCGATAAAAAAAATTATGTTTTGCCATTGTATATTTTTATAAACATTAAATTAAGTATAAATTTTGGTTTGATAAATATTTTTAGAATTTGATGCGCTGGCAATTTGCAATTTATAGTGTCTTAAAATTATGATTTTAATCACATCAAAACGAGAGAATTTTTAACGAGTTAAATAGTATTATCTACAAATGTCACCTCGCATTTACTAGTAAAATATATTCAGACAATAATATTATAAATAAAAAGACCGGCATAATGATACCGATCAGTTGTGTAAGCATATTAATAGCTTACTCCGTTAAGATATATAAGAATTTGTGTTCTTCCTTGTTATTATGATAATTAAAAGAGATAATTATTACTGGTAATTTATTGCATGTATTTTATTTTATTTATTTGTGAAGTTACACATAAAAATTCTTTTATATACATAATTTAATTAAAATTTTTATTCATAAACATATAATTTCTTACTATTTGCAATCTATTCAACTTAAAAAGATTTTTTATATCTTATATTTGACAAATCGCAGGAACCAAAAGAATAGCTTTAGTCATTATGTCACATATTTTCAGAGCGTACCGCTATACTGTCGCTATACTCATTCTATACTCAGAATATTTTTGTATATTATAGAATCTGCGTTTTTTCTGACAGATTGGCAGGGAGGTCGGTAGCGGTTACTGTTATCTTATCTTCGGTCAGATCAGTATTCTGCACAGTGGCAATATAGATCCATTCTGCACCCTGCATCACTGCTGATCCTTCTTCTACGAGGCTGCCGTCTGAATTTTCTATTTTTACCATTACTCCTGTAACGCCAAAATCATCTGTTACCGTCACTCTTATGGTATCCCCTGGATTCCCGGTGTAAGCAGAGAGATCCACGGTTTCAATATCTGGTGCATTTAAAAGGTCAGCAACCGCCACATTAAACGTAGTTTTTCCCTCGCTCTTATCTGACATTCCTTCATAAAGCTCTTTTTTATCGGGATCTGCCAGAACTGATTTTGCATACAATATTGCTTTCTGAAATTTGAGCCTATGAGCCTGCTGTTTTTCTGAAGCTTCCCCTGTACGTTCTCTTGGTACTTTAGACACGATGGTTTTACCATTTCTTTGGCTAAATACCAATAAGTCCCTTACTTTTCCACTTAATCCGTGGGTCACAATATTATTTTTACTTTCTGCCATTTTTGTGTTTTTAATTGTTTATCTAAAAATATTATTTGAGTTATCACGATGTACAAATATAGATTGTATCAGATAAAATTAATAATCGAACTTGTAGATTTTTATCTACAAACTGTTAATTTTCCTAATAATTATAATTTAATTCAGCCAAAAGTTTTAGATTTGCAACAGAAACCCATTGATTTTGAAAAATTTTACTATTTTGCTTTCCCGTAAAATTGACGTGCTGAATATAATGCATTCAGGCATTTTTCTAAAATGCATAAGTTTCCTTTTTCTTTTTTTTCACATTTGTTTTGTATATGCTCAGGATCATGTAGACCTCCAAAATCGGGATTCAGTATCAGTAATAGTGATCAAAGGCGGAATAATATTTTCATCTGATGAAAGTTTTAATCAGCAGATCCTTAAAAAAAGATCCTCATTACAGGTTCACATGTTTCTTATACCGGTGATAGTGATCAAAAACAGTGGGCAAGCTCAGACTCGGAAACAAAAAAATCTTCAGATAAAACTACGATCGCCAAAATAAAAAATGGTCAGAAAGATAAAACTGCGAAAGACTTGCATGATATTGCGGCAGAAATAGCTAAGTATGAGGCAAAGAAGGAAAATTTTCAAAAGAAATATATCAGTTTACCTCTATCCTCTTTAATTTTTACTGGTGTTCAGAGTAATGGTAAAAGCTTTATAAGCCCTACATCGTTTCAATACAAAGTAGATAAAACAGACAGTAGAAAAATTTATCTTATTATTCAGAATGCTCTTGATTTTCTATATCACAAGCAATACACCTACTGTAACAGCCAGCCTCTACATGAGTGTTACTGCATTATCTTTTCGGTAAGACCACCGCCTTTTTTCATTTAAAATAAATTCAAATTTTACGTATGTCTCTAAAGATTAATTTAAGACATACATTTTTAAACACATAATTTAAAAAATGAAAAAAATAAATATTCTTTTTTATGCTAAATCATTAGCATTCATATTCCTGTTCTTTTCCTTTTCTGTTGTATATGCACAGGACACCGACGGAGACGGGACCGCAAACTCAATAGATCTTGATGACGATAATGACGGAATTTTAGATGCTATAGAATGTACAGCAAGTAATACGGTAACCAACCCTTCTTTTACAGTGAATGCTGCAGGATGGACATCAAACCCTTCTTGGATTGCTAATGCAGGAAATGTAAGCATTACCGATAATAATGTAACCAATGTAGATATATCGCAGTCATTAAGCAATCTCGCCAATACAAATAGCGTTATTCCGTTAACGGTGACGATAGGTGCGCAGGATGGAAGTAATGCGGCAGGTTCTACAGGAAGTCTGCAGATATTATTAAACAATACCCTTTTTGCCACCATCAGTAACAGTACAACAAGAACTGTTGGAGTTAATAATGTTACCATTACCCTTTCGAATGGCGCAACCTCTACATTTACAGCTTTTAGTACAGCAAGTGTTACGGGTTTCACACGGCAGACCTTTACCCTGAATATTCCCAATACTGGTATTCCAAGTACTTCCACATTAGTATTCAGGGCAACTATTGCCTTGGATGACTGGTTGCTAGATGATGTTTCGGTACCGGTATTTTCCTGTGACACAGATGGGGATACTGTTTTTAACCATTTAGATTTCGATTCTGATGGCGACGGATGCTTTGATGCCATTGAAGGTGACGAAAATGTGCTGCCTTCACAGTTAAATGCCAACGGAAGCATTAATACTACAGCTACGGGAGGCATAGGAACCACTGCAGGAACCAATAACGGGGTTCCTAATCTTGTGAATTCCGGCGGAAGCGCAGATATAGGCGGCGATATTGGACAGGGATTTGCCGATTCGCAAAACAGTACCGTAAATACCCAGTGTATTGACACAGATTCAGATGGAATTCCAAATAACATTGATCTAGATGATGACAACGATGGGATATCAGATAGTAATGAAGGCTTCTGTATCTCACAGGGGGTATACTCTTTTGATAGCACGGCAACATTAGCCGCTGCATCTTTCGGAGCTAATGGCGGTACTTTTAATCTGGTATATAATCTTACATCAGGTACAGCAGTAACTGCCTTGGGAAATAGTTTTACAGTTCCTTTTACGTATTCAGATTTAAACAATGCAGTGAATGCACAAAACCATATCTGGAACTCATTCGGTACCAATTCTACTTCTTTTCTTATTATTCCCGGTACCACTTCTTTATACACCGGCTTACCGGCGACTAATACTACGAATGAAGACACCACTGGGGCTTCACCTGCTACAGCAGACGGCAATTTCAGATTCCTTTTGAGATCCGGCGCAATTTTACAGCTGGGAACTTTTACCACTACCATAGGGAATTTGCCGGTGGTAACGGGCGTGTCTACCTACAGCAGCAATACTTCTCTGGCTTTATTTTCAGGCTTTAATGCAACTTCCGTAGGAGGAAGTATATTTAGTGACGGGTACTATGCCAAAATGCAGCTTCAAAATACGGCAAATCCTGTAAATACAGGAAATACATTATCGTTGCCGGTAAATTATGGCAGCAATTATGTATGGGATTATACAGCCTTTACAGCCAATGCAGGTACAGGAGCGAATGCTGTAGGAAGAGGCCTTGTTACTATAAACCAGAATACCGTAACATACTGTAATCACAGGGATACTGATAATGACGGAACACCGGATTATCTTGACCTTGATTCTGACGGTGATGGATGTTTTGATGCCCTTGAAGGAGACGAAAATGTTCTTACTGCACAATTGAATCCTAACGGAAGCATTTCAGGAGCAGTTGACACTCAGGGTGTGCCTGTGCGTGTAAACACTGGTGGATCTGCAGATATAGGATCAGATCAGGGACAAGGTGCAGGCACTTCAACCAATTCATTGAATCAGGATGCACAGTGTATATCGGCAGTCGGATGTACCAATACGATGTACCTTTCTCAAACGAATATTTTATACAGTATTGGGACTGCAACAAATCCTTTTACCTATACCCAGATTGGATCACCTGCGGCAGTAAACTATAATGCGATAGGGGTTAACCCACTCGATGGGTTTATATATGGATTGATTCCTAATACCACTACGCTTATCCGTGTGAATGCAGATGGTACTACTAACACACTTGGGAATGTAACAGGGTTGCCGGGTGGGGCATCAACCTATATTACCGGAGAAATAGACAACTTAGGTAATTATTATGTGAAAGCCGGCGGACTCAATAATGAACTGTATAGGATCAATCTTTCTACCTTAACGGCTACATTGATTACGCTTTCAACAAGTGTTAATCTCTCGGATTTTGCATACAGTGTAAGTACAGGACTTTTATATGGTGTCAATACTTCAAACGGTCAATTGGTTTCAATTAATCCGAATACCGGTCTGGTTACCGGAATAGGAATTACACCCGGCGGCCAGAATTTTGGGGCTATGTTTGCCTCCAGTACCGGTGAGATCTATGGTGCTAACAATGTGGGTGGATTTTATCAGTTTAATATCATTACCGGGAGTAGAGTGTTGCTTTCCAATGCACCTGCGAGTAACGTAAATGACGGGGCACATTGTGTGACTGCTCCGATAGCTTTTGGAACCGATCTTTCGGTAACCAAAACAGATGGGGTGACCACCTATGCATCCGGTACAGTCACTACGTACACGGTAACTGTGAGTAACAGCGGCCCGACCGGAGCTCAGGGAGCCACGGTTTCAGATCCGGTTCCTGCAGGAATTCCTGCGGCCAATGTGAGCTATACTGCAGCAGTATCCGGTGGGGCAACCACCTCGGTATCGGGTACGCAGACCGGTGCCATCAACGATGTGATCAATATTCCGATTGGTGGTACAGTAACCTACACGGTTTCGGTAAGTATTCCTTTTGCGTATACAGGAAATCTTGTGAATACGGCAACCGTTACCGCTCCTTCCAACATCACCGATAGCAACACTGCAAATAATACGGCAACGGATACCGATACTCAGGCGGTATGCTACAGACCTGTTGTAACGACTGGTACTATATTAAATACCAATCACGGAATCACTTCTCTGAACAGAGCAGGAAGCGATGCAGCGTCAGGTAACTGGCCAATGGTAAGAAAAGGAGCATGGACTGTTTTAGAATCAAAAACAAAAGGTTTTGTATTGAATAGATTAACGACAGCTCAGATTGCAGCGATCCCTGCAGGAAATTTAGTTGAAGGTATGATGGTTTATAATATTACATTAGATTGTCTGCAGGTTAATACCACAGGAACTCCGGCAGGATGGTCTTGTTTTAATAATCAGACATGTCCGTCGAACTAGAATTTGTTAATAATTAAAGAAAATTAAAATGAAAAATATATTCACAGTACTATTTGCATTATTTTCAGTATTTGTTTTTTCCCAAGTAGCTATCGGGAAAACAACAGTGGCTTCACCATCGGTCTCCTTAGATTTCGGAACTGAAAACAAAGGAATTGTTTTGCCATGGGTTACCTCTACAGGCGCAGTTACCGGTGTGGTAAATGGAACAATGGTTTATGATCTTACTGATAAAAAAGTAAAAGTAAAATATAATGCAGCCTGGAAGGACTTATCTGTAAATACTCAAGGTACTACAGTTGATCCTTTGACTTCTATTGACGGAGTTACCATTCAAAATGCAGGGACCGAAGATATACTTGCGAAAGTGGCAATAGGAACGCTTTCTGGAACCCCCGGTATTTTAGTTCTGGAAGATTCTGACAAGGCAATGGTTTTGCCAAAAGTTGCTAGTCCGCATCTTAACATCATTAATCCGGCTCCCGGAATGATTGTTTATGATACGTTCAATAAGCAGCTGGCTGTTTTTAACGGTAACGTCTGGTCTTTCTGGAAACAGTAAAATTATTAACATCACTATAAATGAAGCCACTTCTTTTCGAAGTGGCTTTTTTGCTCAATCAATTTAACATACAAGATCTGACGTGGTTTTTACGTTTTTCAGTTATAGAGGCGTACCCATCAGTAATCAAATGCTTTCAATGCTGACTTTAATTATAATCTTTTTATGAACAAACCATTTCATTGAATAAGAAAAGCCATTCTGCTGAATGGCTCTCCTTGTTCCTTTATAAGTGGTCTTATCATTTTAGTTTTCTCAATTCAGAAATTATTTAATCGTAATTGACATATTCGGAACCACAATATCACCTGTAGACCCGGAATAACGTTGTGCAAATATTTCTATATAATCATTATTCACAAGTTCTGTAGTTCCGTTGATAGGAATTACCACAATATCATTAGTAGCCGAGCCTCTTCCGTATACTTTGAACTGGCTTAGCACCGTTCCGTTCTTTGCAATATAGATAATATACGTTCCTGCTGCAGGCACCTGAAAAGATACAGAACCTGTAATCTGGAATATTCTCTTGTTTTTCCCAACATACTTTAATCTGTTTGGTACTCCGTCTGTTGAAAATCTAAATAAATTTGAAGAGGTAGAAATTGAGCTTAAAGTACCAATTTTCACAATATTACTTGGATTGCTAGTGTTGAAACTAACTCCTATACCACTTCCTACAGCATAGTCTACGGTAAAATCTCCAACTGCATTGTTGTCAGATTCTGTCGGGATGCCGGAAGATCTTACGATCCAGTTATTATTAAAATTATATCCGGGAAATGTTCCTGTAGTATATGGCTTAATATAACCTGCCGAATTGGTACCTGTAAAAACTACAGATTCCAAAATTCCGCTTCCTACTGACAGACCGGCCGTAGAAACATCAAAGCCAGTCGCGGTACCAAGTTCTACATGACTGAAACCACCCTGTTTTTCAACCAGACTAAATGCACCTGTCAACTTTTCGTAAGTGCCTGAATTATTACCGAACCAACCCAAATTACTGAGCAATAACTGCGATATGTTGTTGTAGGTGATCCCATTGGTATTCCCTATAAATTGTACAATGCTTAAGAAAACCAAGCCAAAGCCGGAAATTGTTCCTACAGAATTGGAGCCTGTAACCACACAATCTCTGAACACAAGGTTTTGTGCAGCGGTTCCATTAAGATTAAATACATTTCCTCCTGTAGCAGTTATTGTAACATTTTTTATACTTCCTCCTGTAGCGCCTTCGAAAATATTCCCGGTTGGACGTATAATAATATCATTATTGGTATCTATGCCCTGAATATATGAATTGTTGATATCGATAGGAAAATCAAACTGTACCTGGCCATTAATCTCATATAAAGTATTGGCATTCATCACATATTTTGATCCGCCACCCGCTGCTAGTTCAGCAGATAGTACGGTAGATAAAACATCTGTCGATTTTATACGCTTAAAATTTGATCTGGCAGTTAAACCACTACTTACAGGCGACCAAGACGCTGTAGAACTCGTATAATAATGAAACAATTTTAATGTAGTATCGTATACAAGTAAGCCATCTACAGGTGTAGAAATTGCTATTCTCTGTGCTGTGGTCATCCTTGGAGCCAACATTCCTTTCGTTGTAGAGCTGAGATCTAATATAGAACTTGCATCTGGCGTCGTAGTACCAATTCCTACCTGAGAAAAAGCTAAGTTACAACATAGAAAAAGTGCTAACAGCGATAATTTTTGATAATAACTAAAAATAAAGATCTTAATCATAATGGGTATATTTTATTAAATTCAAAATGTTAAAATAACCATTATCTGAGTTCGATCAACTTCGCTCAAAAAGCTGTGTCAATTGATTATAAGACTTAAAAACTGAGAACACACGATAAATAAGATTATTAAATACCTGCAAATGTAATCTAAATAAAACATAAAATACTATGATTTTGCTCATAATAATCAATTATATTTTTTTATTATTATAAAATTTTTAATAATATTTTGTTTTTATTAAAAATTCATTAACATCTATTTTCAGTAAATATCAGGTATCAAGCCGAGAACTGCTAGAAATTGAAAATAAATCAATACGCCAAATGATGACTGTAGGCAAAGATTTAGATAATAAAATTTTAAATTATAATTATAAAAAAGATAAAGATTATTATAAAATATTAAGAATATTTTAATTACCAAATTTTTTTGTATTGATTTTCTTTTCCTTTACTTTGATGATAAAATCAGGAACTGTTGATATTTTCCCTGCTGTAATCTGGATTTTCTGAGTTTTAATTTCTGAGAAAGTATTATTGGGAAGTGACGATTCGCTCAGAACGACTGTGTAATCTCCGGTCGGAAGAAAAGAGCTGAAATTACCTTCATCGTCCGTAAATATTTTCTGCACGGGCTGATCATCTTTTAAAATACTGAAGGTAATGCCAGAGCCTCTTCGCTCAAAATCAACTGCAGTTTTTACATTATAATCGAATGAAACCTTCCCTTTTAGAGAACCATTTTGATGAAGAGGTATCAAAAGATCATGAACATAGCCGTCTACATTAAATTCAGCTTCGTCATAGTACCACCCTTGCTGGATCAACTGTTTCAGATTATATTTTCCAAAAGGAACGCCTTTATATGATGCTTCACCAAATTTATTGGTCTGCAATGCGACATTATTGATAGTGAGAATATAATCTGCGGCAGGCTCTTCATTTTCATCATAGATATTGTTGCCATTGGTATCGTAAAAAGCATATGCTTTAATATTAGATTTTTTAGAAGAGTTTAAAACATTTTTACGGAGATTTAAACTAACGCCAACTTCAAATGTCATAATGCTGCTATTAACAGCTCCTGAAGAATAGTTATACCAAGATGAATTTAAAAATGCACTAAAATTTTTTCCGCTATATTTTGAATTGATAAAAGCAGATGGCGACTTGCCATAGACTGCATCATCAATATAGGATACTCCGGTGCTGAAAATAATTTTATCTTTAAAAAAGCTGTCATTATAAAACAGAGAGAAAGTCATCTTTCTGTATTCTTCCGTTCCTATTAATGTTGAAAATGCATATTCGGACAAGTAATAGCTCCCTGACTGAAAAATAGTATTGATATTGAATTTTTTGAAGCTGTAATTACCACTTAATTTCATCTGAAACTGCTTAGTTTCAGATGATGGGTATTTGACCAGTCCTGTCTCTATACCTACTATCAGAGTTTGCCTAGAAGGACTATTGACCCAGGATATCTGCTCAATTATACGATGAGCTGTCATACGTCTGACATCCTGATCGTTCCAGCCAGAAAACAGATTATTATAGCTGTTTGAACCTTCATTTTGATATTGATACAGTATATTGAATGTAAAATCTTTTACTTTAGGAAACCTGTTCCCGATCTCAAATCTTTTATTTTGCGACAGCTGAGCCCTGTCATAGAAGAAAAACTTTGGTGAGAAATCAGAAATACTGATGTTTGCATGCAGACTCTGTTTTTTAATCTGAGTCGAAATGTTCTGCTGCAACAACAGACTTCCTCTTCTGTTTCCGGGATAGTAATCTGAACTGTAGAAATAATTCCCGTTGAGATAAAACTGATCAATTTTCCCCGAATAATTAGTTTCAGCGGCCATAGAAGGCTTTACAGAAGTTTGAGATTCATACACACTTACTCCGCCGTTAAGCTTTGCATTGACTCTCCAGAATTCATTAAAGTCATAGTTGCCTTCAGTTCCCAAAGTGTGATGCTTCACCTTTTCGAACGGATCATGGCGGTAAATATAAGCGGCAGATAAATTCCGGGTACTGTTGTTAGACTGTAGAGTTCCTTTCGTAAAAAAGCCGTATCCGTTTTTTAGCCAGCCGTTCTTTTCGGTAAGATTAAAATTCTGATCTACGAAACCTACTTCCAGCTTCTGATTTTTCGAAAATGTATGAACGTACTCAGCACCTCTTCCAACAAGAGTCATATCCAAAAGCTTATTGATGCTTCCCACATTGTATTCGCTTTTTCCCTGTCTGAAAATAAGATTGGTATTGGTGACCAATGGATTTTGTTGGCTGTTTAGAATGGCGATATTTCCTCTTACAAATAGAGATCCTGCGGACAGATTAACTCCTCCGGAACCTGTTATCTGAAAAATATCTACTTCTTTTCCAACTTTTCTGTAGCTCGTGGTAATCTGGTTCTGATTTTCTTCTGAAAAATTATACAGATCAAGATTCTGGTATTTCTGAACACTTGATATATTCTGTACACTTATATTAGCAGAACCAAACAGTTCTTTTTCAGGATTTCTGAAGCCCGTAATGCTAATCACAAAATTAGACTGTCTTGCTAAAGCTTTTGACGGAAGATAGGTAAAGGTAAATACAGAATCTTTTTTAGCCTTGATGCTTGCATTCTGTTCAAAAAAAATATTGGGTTCTGACGGGTCCGGAAATTTGCAGACTACCGTAAGATCCTGAGTAACATTTCCTGTATTTGAAACTTTCACTTTAACTGAAATGGGATCATCTGCTAAAGATCGATAATAAGAGGTCACAAGCGGACTGATCGTAAGACTGGAATCTATATTGATGATATGCTGAATCTCTTTCTGAACCATTAAAGCTCCCGACTGGCTTAGAAGTCTGGTAACAATTACAGAAGTTCCTGCATCAGCAGCTTCATCAATCATCATTTTTACGGGTATATATCTGACTTCGTTTGGTCCTAAAGTGATCTGGAGATCTTCACCATTAATGTTTTTGAAACCTTTTGGGCATACAAAATTCAATTTTCCCTGAAAAATTTCTGATTGTTGATTTTTGACAGTAATGACCAAATTGAGCAGCCTTGATTTTTGTGCTGATGCAATATTTTCAACATCTAAAATAATATTTGATTCAATTTTTTGTGCGCGAAAATTACTGCCCCCAAAAAGAAACAACATTATACTTAGAAAAAGCTTTAATTTGAAAAAACGCATTGAAAAATATTATTGAGGCATAATTTCGTACTGAAGCGTTGTAGCATAATCTTCAGGCTTTGCATTGATCAGGCGTTCATCTTGCGGAGATGTAAAATATTTTATATCGTAATTATAAGATGTATTTTGAGAACTGATAGCCTGAGCCAACGTTTGGCTCGACATATTTAAAGTGATAGGATGTACCGTCTGATTCGGATGATCCAGAGGTGACAGCAACAAATGAATAACCCCTACAGGAATAGAAGTGCCCGTAGAAGAAATAAGATCGTTTTGCAGCGATCTTACTTTAATCTGAAAATTGCCTGTACTTGTTACCATCAATCCGTTTGAGTACGTAACAGAAGTTCCGTTAATATAATCCTGCATACTTTTAAACTCTAAAACACCATTCGCTGCATTCATATTTATTTTGAGTGTCATCACATCGGCCGGTGGTGTTCCTGTAATATTACCGATCTGAAACTGAAACTGATGACTTATCTTCCCTATAACAGAGTTGTACTGATCGTATGCTGTAAACTCAACAGGTGCCGTAAATTTTGTCCATGCCGGAAAGGCTGCGAGATATGAACCTCCTAAGGCCGTCATGGCATATTTCAACTGCAGATTATAATAACCATTAGGCTTTGCAGGTACATTATACAGCGGCGCATTAGACTGAGGAATCAAAAAAACTTCACTATTTTCCTGAAGCATTACATTCAAAGAAGCACCAATCTCAGCAATTGACGGTATTGGGTTGGGATATGACTGGCCGGTAGATGAGATCGGCTGAAAAGCTATTTTATTCGCAGGAATGATATAGGCACCATCGTTAGACTGAATACTCTGCTTGAGTCTTACCGACAGCTTCCAGTAAGGTAAATTGATATTTCCATTTCCTGCAAATGTTACGGTATAGGCATCAGGGTTTGTTTCACCACTGTATGAACTGATCTGCATATACCCATTGACCCACGAGGTAAAGGAAACCTGTGCTTTTGCAGATATACATATGAAAATAAATAGTAAAAAATGAAATTTACTCATAATTAAAATTTAATTCTCCAATCTCCAACGATGAAGGGTCTCCGTAGTCGATCATTACCGATGCATTGTAAGATCCTTTTTCAAGCACACTTCCCATCGGAATAGTGATTTTTCTGAGATCACCTGGTAAGGTATAAAAAACTATATCATCAACTGGAACTTTTTTCCCTGTACTGGTGTTGATGATTTCGGTTGAGATCTTTCCGTCTACCCAGATCGAAGACTGATTTTCAAATTGTAAAGCCAGATTGCTTTTAGCTTTATCAAATTTCAGATCTTTTATTTCGACTTTTTTGGTAACAGCCTCTGCAGATTTATGGAATATTTTAATACCCGAGCGAATACTTACCTTAATATTTGCACCTTTACTGTCTACATCATCCACAGGATTCATTTGGCTGATGTACAAAAGCGCGGTGTGCGAAGAAAGAGTATCTTTAGCAATAGCGGGAACCGTGATGGTAACATCCAGCTCCTTTCGTTCTCCAGGCGCCAGTGTAAAATAATTGTCACTTTTTTTTACAGAAATCCAGCTTGCACAAGAATTCTTCAATGTATTGGCAGCGTGCATCATGTTTTCTCCGTATTGGTCATATTGCCAGTCACCAAGACTTACTGCAAGATCAAGAGAATTTTTTGTGCTTACGTTGGTTACCGTAATTTTTTGCGTACTGCTGCTTCCTGATCCGGAGTCGAAATATACTCTGGGAGGCGAGACTGAGATACCGGTCTGAGCACTGATCTGGATCACTAAAAAATAAAACAGGAAAGTAATTTTATTCATTATAATTTTTTAAAATAAAAAAAGTGTCACAGTTTCTCATGACACTTATTAATTTTGATCCGAAACCAATTATTGGCTTACGATCGTATAAGTCAATTCAGTAGTATATACTGTAGGGTCCTGACCTGCGATATAATTGTCTATATACGCATTAGCACCTGCACCCTTATACTCTATGTTGATTTTTTTGTTTACACCACCAGTTGTAGATGTTACCAAAGTAGCTTCATTAGCTGATAACTGTACGTTTTGTGCATACTGAGCTCCATTTACAGCCTCAGATCCTGCAGTAGCTTTAATCTGGATCGTGTTTGCCTGGATACTCTTACCACCATTTTGCATAGCTGCATTAGCACTTTTTACTTTCACCTGAAAACCTCCTGTACTGAATACGTTCAAATGATCCGCATTAACAGAAGTTACACCATTGGCATAGTCATCTTTTGTTACGTAATCAAGGTTTACGATTTTTTGAGCGTTATTTACCACCAATGTTTGAATTGGCTTTAATCTAACGTTTAATGTTACATTTTGAGCATTAACTGTTGCGAACCCCAAGACAGCAAGGGAGCCCATCACGAATTGTTTCATTTAAAATTGTTTAATTGTTTCTTAGTAAGTTTCTGGGTGCAAAATTACTCACTTTTGACATTATGGAATTGTGAAAAAATACCTAAATATTGTGAAATTTAACAGTGATTTAAAACAATGTTAACAGTTTGTTTTTATTAAATTATCAATCATAATATTAATATATTAACTATAATTCAATATGATTTATTTATGAAGAAAATAATTTGATGACTTTAAATATTATGTAAACATATTGAGAAAGAATATTTAAAATAAAAAACTATTCATCGCATAGTATTATTATTAAAAAAGTATATTTTACTCCTATAAATTTAAATAATCAGAAATATGTTGAATGATTAATTTTCAGTCAGAAAGACGAAAACAGAAAAAAAGATAAATTGGCAGGCTAATTCGTTTGCTAAATTGTAACAACTCTCAACTCAGACGGTTTTTTACCGGTATGTTTTTTTATAAAATTACTAAAGTTACCTTCATCACTAAATCCCATATCGTAAGAAATCTCAGAAATCGTCATATCTGAATATTTTATAGCTTTCTCACATTCAAGTTTAATTTTATCAATAATGATCTGCTTTGCCGATTTGCCATAAACATATTCTGTCATTTCGGTAAGCCTTCTCGCAGATAATCTCAACTCATCTGCATAATAAGAAACTTTTTTTGCAGTTTTGAAATCGCGCTGAAGCAAAATTTTAAATCTGTTCACATTTGAAACAAACATTAAGCGTTCGTCATTTTCACTATGGTGTTCTTCAACGTGCAAGTAGGCATCCAAAATCAAAGCTTCAATTGCGTTATGTACCGCTGAAATATAAAGGCTTTCGTCTTTATCTTTAAATTTTGACAATCGCTCTACCAATATAATCTTATTGTAATCGGTATTGCCAAAATAGGGAGCAATAAAAATTTCTGATTGAAAATTATAGAATACCTGAGAATTCAGGAAGAGACTGTCTTTAGATGACCGATCGTAGAAATCTGATGAAAATGCGATTACATAAATCTCTTTACGATAGGCATCACCGAATTCAACATCTTTCTGTGGGCCTATAAAAACAGCATTTCCCCCTTTTATATTGTAGTTGATTTGCCCTACGGTAAGCTCAAGATCTTCTGAAACCAAATATATATTGTAAAAATTTGAGGTATTAAACTTATTGCTGTAATTATTTCTTTTAATAATGTCGCTCACCAAAGTGATACTAAAACCTATTTTTTCAAGTTGATTTGTTATTGTATACATCAGAACATTAGTTTAAATCCCATTACCGAGACGCTAAAATACAAAAATAAACAGTTATTAATATTAATAAATTGTAATAATACACTTATATGTGATGATTCATTTAAAATCAGGATCTTTTACAACTAAATATTTAATTATTATTTAAAATCATTGAAAACTTACACAGACAGTACCATTATCGTATACTTTTTCCCCATAGTAGAAACATAATGATTTATTTGTTTAAATACAGGATGTAAGTCAATGCATAATTATAAATTGTGAAATAATCTATTGTTTTTTTATATATTTACAATAAATTATGAATAATTCATGAAAAAGAAAGTTGTCCTTATTCAGGATAATGCTGAGATTTTGGATGCGATGGATGAAGTTTTGAAAGATGAGGGCTATCAGGTAACCTCTTCATTGACTACTGAGCCTATCGAAAAAATTGAACATATTGAGCCCGATGTCATTATTGTTGATGATCACATTAAGGGCCATAAAAAAGGTTCTGAGGTTATAGAAGAAATAAAATCTGATCCTCAAACTGAGGATTTATCAGCAATCCTTACCTCCACATCTATTAATCTAAAAGAGAAAGCAGACGAATGCGGAGCAGATGATTATATTGAAAAGCCATTTGATATAGATCACCTTATTGAGGTTGTCAAAAAAAATACCTAGTTATGTTATGTGTTAACACCTTTTGGCAATTCAAAACTTATTTCATTAATTATTAAAATGTATTTATAATAAGGTCTGATTCTTTTTCAGATCTTTTTTGTGAAATCTACTTAACATTACTATATCCAAAATCATTTAAAAGATAAACGATTTAAAAATATTTATTTTTTCTTGCATAGTTGGCTTTGTTTTTGCCAAGCAAGGGTATGAAAACTATTTTTATTGTAGAAGATGAGACAGGCATTAGAGATGCATTGCAATTGCTCCTGTCATTTGAAAATTATGATGTACGTTCTTTTTCTACCGTAAAGGCGTTCAACGAAAGGGACAAATCTGCAGTTCCTGATATTTTTATACTGGATGTGATGCTTCCCGACGGATTGGGTACAGATTTGTGCAATCAGCTTAAAAAAGAACCGGAAACTTTTGATATTCCCGTTGTTATTATCAGTGCACATGCTAAGGCTGAAAATATCATCAATTCTTGTGAGGCAGATGAATTTATTCCTAAACCTTTTGACATAGATGATGTTCTGATGAAGATTGAAAGACTGACTAATTAGGCAGATAAGATTAATATACAATTTACATATGATTTATTAGTTTTATGCAATCAAATATCCACCTGTAAATTTTCTTGAAACTACCTCGCTCATACTATCATCATACTGACGCCGCCTTTCTTGCAAAAGATTTGTTAGGAAAAGTATTGTTGACCTGCAAAGATGGCAACTTAACCGCCGGGATTATTGTAGAAACAGAAGCCTATTTTGGTGTCGATGACAAAGCATCGCACGCATTCGGCGGAAAACGGACATCCCGCACTGAGGCGATGTATCAGGAAGGCGGCACGGCTTACGTTTATCTATGTTATGGCATTCATCATCTGCTGAATATTGTTACATCAGTTGAAAATGATCCCAAGTGCGTCCTTATCCGGGGCATTGAACCTTTAATAGGTTTAGAATTCATGGAAATAAGAAGAAAAATGAAGGCTACCAGGAAAGAAATTTCATCAGGACCCGGCTCTGTTGCAAAAGCGCTGGGAATAGATTCTTCATTTAATCAAAAAATATTCACAGGAGACGAAATATACATTGAAGATCATGGGATATCTTACGAAAGTTCCCAAATCAGCACTGCAGCAAGAATCGGCATTTCGTATGCGCAGGAACATGCAGATTTGCCTTTACGCTTTTATGTAGCAGATTCTAAATATGCAAAAAAACATAATTTGAATTAATAATATTAAAGTTTTTTTGTAATGCTTATAGGTTTCACCTCATACAATTTCAAAGATTGTAATTGAAGAAAATCATTACTCATTTCAAGACCCTTTTAATAAAAAATTTTTCCGTCCACGATTTTTACAAAGTTTTCCTTCTCCATCAATTTAACGATCCTTACCACAGTCTCCGTTCTCAGGCCGGTCATTCCAGCTAACTGTTTTCTGGTATAAGGTATCTCATACTGAAAACGTCTGAACTTCTTTTCTTTAATTTTGAGGTAATCAATCACCGCCATGATCCTGTTTCGGGAGTCGCTGTAAGCCACTTTGTTCATAAGTATCTGATGATAATTAATATGCAGGCAGGTGTATTCATACAACTTGACTGTTGTCTCAGGATTTTTTTCCAAAAGCTTATAAAATTCATCTCTACCCAAAGCATAAACTGTGATCTGACTTAAAGCAACTGCATTAACCGTATAAAGACTTTCCGAAAAGAGAAATGTTTCCCCTACGGGATCTCCTATTCCGGAAATCTGGTGAATAAACTCATTTAGCCCAATCTTGTCACTGGTAATTTTTAGGCTTCCGCTTTTGATCTGATAATAGTTGTAAGGATATGTATGTGTTGAAATAAGATACTCATCTTTTTCCAGAGTGATAATCTGAGCTCCATGTGCTTTCAGCAATTGTTCATCAATAATCATAATCTGCCATTTAATGATTAAGAAAGTTCAGGTTACGTTTAAGAATAAACAAAAGATGAGCTTTACGTATAATTTACTAAGATACAAAGAATTACTCAGAGATATTGTGATTAAGGTCACAATCACACTTTACCCTGATATGATACATTTAAAGATTAATTTTCATTTTATAATGAATACTTTAGTTTAAAAACAATTATCTATTCAGAGTATGTTTTAAAACATACTTTTTACGAAATACATTTATTATCTTTAAAACCTGAAATCTGAGATCGGAACTTCCCTTCTAAATAATTGTACAGTACGAAATTTTCATGAATTATAAACTTGAGCGCCAGCTAAAGGACTCACACTCTAAAATAATATTTAATAACATATTTTTTGACACCTTTAAAATAAACATTATTGAACGATATACGGGGCGGATGAATTTTAATCCTACTCTATTAGAAGTTTACATTAAAGTAAGAACATTAGATGACCAACTTATCAAAAAGAAAGATGGCAATATCCGAATACATCTTGTTGGTGAAGAATTTATGATCTATAAGAGACTCGCTGGAGTTTTTAATTCGCTACGATATCAAAATAAACTTGAAGTCCGCGAAAGTGCAGATCAGGATTTCGTCTATTTTATTATCCGGCTGGTGATTGCTAGTTATGAACTAAGCTGATAAAGTATAATACTTAATATTCACGGGCCTTAAACGATAATATATAGAAATCAGCTATTTAAAAAAACTGTATCATTACTATTTAATATTAATACAATTTGCCTTCAAAAGCTGTACTCCGTGTATATAAATACCAGGTCTTTAAATCCTACCATTTCAGCCTTTTCTATAATTTTGGCTATTACTATTTAATGATTAACTTTACTTTTCACTGAATTAATCTTTATCCTATGAAAAAAATAATACTGTTTCTATTATTTCCTTTCTTTTTAACTGCCTGTGGTGACGATTGCTATAATGCACCGCAGCCGATTCTCTTCGAATTTGTAAATGCTGATAACGAAAACCTGATTACAAATGGAACTCTTGGTACATTTTCGATACGTGATGAAAACCAAGTGGGAATACAGTTGACCAAAACAGATGACGGAAAAGTTATTTTAGAAAATGTAGGATCGTATAACGGCACGAAAAATTACACTTTTTATTCTTCAGTTAGGGTTTTTGATTTTTCTATAGAGTCTTCTGAATTTAATAGTGGATGTGAGGGTTACCAGATCGACAAATTGACCTTTAAAGGTATCGGCATTGATGTCACAGATGAAAAGGGATATTATAAGATTATACTGAAATAAGGAAATTTTGCCTTAAACTTTTCGCATTTAAAATTGACAACTCCACAACTTATGGTCCATACATTTTCTGACAACGATCAAATCAGAGTAGTTTCTTCTTTTTCAGAACTTATAAATACTCATTTTACGGAAACCCAAAATACGGTTGGCTGGCTCAGAAATTTGGATGGAGATTTTAAAGAAATAGTATCAAAACTTCAATTAAATGAAAGCATAACTGAAGTTTACCCGAAAGATATTTTGGAGTTGCAACTATCAAAAGAAGGCAGCATTGCACGGGAAATTATCCTGCAAGATTTACAATTATTAACAGATTTCGGAGCAAAACCATCACTTAATTTACTCAAAAATTACGAACGAGATACAGAGCTTGACTTCATTTCAACAGATGTATATTCTTATCATATCGACCGCTCTCCCATCGCTACCGATACTTTTTTGTGCACGTATTATGGTGCTGCAAGCGATATTTTACCTAATGAAAAGGCTGTGCAAAAAATTTTAATCCCTGAAATCAGAGAAAAACTGAAAGAACTACACAACGATACTGATGCAGAATTCGAAAACTTTTTGGAAGACTGCTGTTTTGATCTGCACTATCAGCCAAAACCCAATGCACAGCCAATAAATTTAGGCATAGGAAATCTTTGGAAATTAGCTGTAGATTATCCTGATCAAAAAGCTTTGCCCTGCATTCATCGTGCTCCTGTAGAAAATGATGGTGAATATCGATTGTTGTTGATTTGCTGACAGATCAGATCAAATGGAAGAAATAAAAATTAAATCATTAAATTTACACAAACTATTGATTAATGGGTGTTCTCAAAAGAAACAATGTCACTGTAAGCGGGAATGGAGAAAATGTGCTTTTTTTTGCTCATGGCTTTGGTTGTGATCAGAATATGTGGCGCTATGTGGCACCTGCATTTCAGGATAATTATACAATAGTACTTTTCGATCATGTAGGCGCAGGAAAATCAGATCTTACTGCATATTCTTTTGAAAAATATGATCAGCTTGATGGCTATGTGGATGACATCATCGAGATCGCCAGAGAGCTTACTATCAATAATGCAGTATTTGTAGGACATTCTGTAAGTGCAGTGATGGGACTTATGGCTGCAAACATTGCTCCCGAACTTTTCAAAAGCCTGATACTGGTGGCGCCATCACCATCATATATTAATCAGGATGGTTATGTAGGCGGATTCAGCAGACCTGAGATTGATGAACTGCTTGAATCATTAAACAGCAATCATTTGGGATGGTCTATGACAATGGCACCTGTCATTATGGGAAATCCTGATCGAGAAGAGCTGGGTAACGAGCTTGCAAACAGCTTTTGCAATACTGACCCTGAAATCGCTAAACATTTTGCCCGTACTACCTTTTTAACAGACAAAAGATATATTTTACCTGATACGAATGTGCCTGTACTTATACTCCAGTGCAGCAATGATGTAATTGCGCCTGCAGAAGTTGGACGCTACATGCACAAAAACATTCCCGAAAGCAAACTTGTCATTATGAATGCAACCGGGCATTGTCCCAATTTGAGTGCTCCGGAGGAAACCATTGCAGCGATTAGAAATTTTTTACATGAATCATAATTCGGCTCCCCTTTCAGAAGATTTTGACGATTTTTTTGAATCTTCTTTGTGCGGATTTGTCGTTACCGATCGTGATGGAAAAATCACCCGCATCAACAGATGTGCAGCGATATGGCTCAATGGAAGTGCAGATCAATTTCTTGAAAAACGTTTTTCTGAAATTTTATCAGTTGGCAGTAAGATTTATTTCGAAACTCATCTTTTTCCTTTGCTCCGTATGCAGGGACAATTTGACGAAGTGGCTGCCGAATTGATGGATACGGGTAATGGAAGAATGCCTGTTTACATCAATGGATATGAAAGAAGAGATGAAAATAATCAGCCCCAATTTATGCGATTCACCTTATTTAAGGGTTCAGACAGAAGACTTTATGAGGAAAATCTTAAAATAGCCAAAAAACTTGCAGAGACAGAACTTAATATAGAAAAGCAAAATGCAGTCATCAGAGAGCAGTTCATAGCAGTTTTGGGTCATGATCTGCGGAATCCGCTTGGTGGCATTATGAGTGCAGCTCAATTACTTACAAGATCAGACTTATATGACCGTGATAAAAAACTGGTAAGTATCATACACAACAGCTCAAAAAGGATGTACGAGATGATCAATAACATCATGGATCTCGCACGAGGCAGATTGGGTGGAGGTATTTCGATCAATCCGGTTGCTGTAGATTTAAAGGAGCTGCTGGATCAGGTGAGTGACGAATTACAGGTAAGATGGCCACAAAGAACTATTGAATCAAGATATAATGTCAACAATTTGATAGATTGCGATGCAGCACGCATTTCACAGATGGTTTCTAATCTTTTGGCTAATGCCATTACACACGGATCGTCTGATACTCCAGTGCTGTTAAAAGCCGAAGCGAATGACCGGTTTTGGGAAATTTCGGTAACCAATGAGGGCAACCCAATACCTGAAGAAATTTTAAAAAATCTATTTCATCCTTTCCATCGAAATCATTCAGAATCTCAGCACAATGGTTTGGGTCTGGGATTATACATAGCATCAGAAATTGCAAAATCACATAATGGCGTACTGACGGTTACTTCAGATAATAAACAAACCTGCTTTACATTTCGTGCTCAATTGTAAGTTTTCAATTTTACCGTAGAATTTAAAATGATTATTTTCAACAATAAATCATTAGTATCATTTTTGTACTAAAAAATTATCATAATATTTTTTAAGACTTATAAATTTGATAATTATGCTAAAAAAAGGAGACCATGTAAAATGGCAGTTTCAAAATGGAGAAACTTACTGGATCATCACTGAAATTCATACAAAAGATTTTATATTTATGAATCGCCGGCGCAGAGCATCTGAAGATCAGCCTCAATACGAGGTCATCAGTGAAAAGACTGGCAAAAAAGCAGTACATAAAGGCTCCGCTTTAAAGAAAAATTAAGCATACAAAAAAGAGCAGATAAAATAATTATCTGCTCTTATATAACGTTTGAAAGTTATTTAATGAAGTTAAACTAATTTAACGTTAACTGCATTAACTCCTTTGTTTCCATTTTGTAAATCGAATGTTACGACATCATTTTCACGAATGTTATCTACTAAACCTGAAGTATGTACGAAAACGTCTTGACCACCTGTTGATGGAGTAATAAAACCAAATCCTTTGGTATCGTTAAAGAATTTTACTGTTCCTTGTTGCATTGTAATATGTATTAAAAATTATTGTTCTTATTTAAAAGGATTACATCCTTAAGTGCTTTGATCTAAAAAACCAAAACGATAATAAATTTTTGAAAAAAAAATATGGATGAGTAAAATTTAAGAGCGAAAAATCGAACTTCTTAAAAGGTAGAACACCTAAATATTAATAACAAAATTGAGCGGCTGTTGTGATGTCTGAGTTAATAATCTCATTCAGTCTGATCAGTTGCCTTATTATTCTACAAACCTACAACAATTAAATGACATACACAATTTAAAGTGAGAATTATTTTAAAACATGTGAATGAAGATATATTTTTACATTAAAAAAATAAATTACGGTATAATGATTTAAATTTGACTTTATATAATTAACTAAAAATGGAAAAATTAGCCAAATTTATATTAGTCCTGTTTATTGGTGCTTTTGCACAGTTAGGATATGCTCAAAAAGCCATCTCAACAAAAGAATCAAACAGGTACACGATAGAAGACTGTGTGAACACTTTTGATGTGAATAAAGCTGTAAAAACGAAATCGGGTTATCAATATTGGTTTGCAGATAAAAAAAATACTGAAGAGAATACCTTGAAAATGAGCATTGTTGAGCCTGGGAAATCTACACACGAACCTCATCGCCATCCCGAGGAAGAATTTTTCTATATACTCGAAGGAAAAGCCACTTTTTATCTTGACGGCAACACAGTGGAAGCCGGACCAAATACCAGTTTGTATTGTCCTCCGAATGCCGAACATGGTATAAGCAACGCAGGAAACAGCAACCTAAAATATTTGGTTATTAAAAAAGATTTACGATAAAATAATCATTAGGATTAAATTGATCTTGCTTTAATATTATTTTATCATTCCATTTGAGATGTTTTTGGCTGACTTCTTGCCATCTGTAAATGGAATGGCAGCATGATAGTTCAAAAATTAAATTTTTTATGAAAATATTTCTTACAGGTGCAACCGGCTACATTGGTAAAAGGCTTCTTATTCAACTTCTTTCCGGTGGGCATGAAGTCATTTGCTCTGTAAGAGACAGCAGAAGATTTGACACAAGCCTGTATACAAATCATAAGCACAATCTCACCATTATCGAACAAGATTTTACTGATGAGAAAACGCTGAAACCAATCGACCAAGACATAGATGTCGCGTATTATCTTATTCATTCCATGTCTGCAAATAATAATTTTAGTGAATCTGAAAAAATCTCTTCTAAAAATTTTTCTAAATTAATTTCCGGGACCCGATGTCGACAGGTGATCTACCTAACCGGAATTGTTAATTCTGAAGTATTATCTAAACATTTGCAATCCAGAAAAGATGTTGAGGAGCAACTAAAGTCACCCAACTACAAGCTAACTGTTCTAAGAGCAGGTATCATCATTGGATCAGGTTCTGCTTCTTTTGAAATCATAAGGGATCTTGTGGAAAAACTGCCTGTAATGGTTGCACCTAAATGGTTGAAAACACTTTGCCAGCCGATAGCTGTGCGTAACGTAATCGAGTTTTTAACTGGTGTCATTGACAAAGAATATACTTTTAACCGGCATTTTGACATCGCAGGACCCGATATTTTATCATACAAACAAATGCTTTTAATATTTGCAGAAGAACGAAAGCTAAAAAGAACCATTATATCCGTTCCGGTTTTAAGTCCTAAAATCTCTTCGTATTGGTTATATTTTATCACTTCTACTACTTATGCTCTTGCAAAAAATCTTGTAGACAGCATGAAAATCGATGTAGTTGCCGAAAAGAATGATCTAGCGAATAAGCTAAACATTAAACTCCTGAGTTATCGTGAAAGCTTAAAACTGAGCTTTGATAAAATTGAGCAAAATGACGTACTTTCAACATGGTATGATTCATTCGGAGATTATAGATATTCAAAAAACGTGTGGAATTTTTTAGAAGTTCCTAATAAAGGTGTATTTAAGGATAGAAAAGAAAGAAATATTGTAGATGAACAGCACACTATTCAGAAGATTTTCGGGATTGGCGGAAAGAATGGGTGGTACCATGCTGATTATTTGTGGAGCATCAGAGGGTTGATCGATAAGCTGTTTGGCGGTGTTGGTCTGAAAAGAGGCAGAAAAAATCAGGAGATGCTTTCAGCCGGAGACTCTCTTGATTTTTGGAGGGTTTTGTATGCAAGCCGCGATGAAAAAAGATTACTCTTATTTGCCGAAATGAAATTGCCGGGAGAAGCATGGCTCGACTTTCAGATTAAGGATGGAAAACTCATACAGGAAGCAACTTTTCGTCCGGTAGGTTTATTGGGTAGACTGTATTGGTATGCTTTCCTACCCTTTCATGGATATATTTTTAACGGAATGATTAAAAAATTAATAACCGGTTAAAATAAAATTCTCGCATAGTTCATCATAATATTAATCCTAATATCTCTATTTAGCATTATTTGTTACTTTTGATTATTTGAATATATATAAATACTCGTGATACCAATTCAAATTTTATCTTCTAATTGTTCCAGAAGATTCACCAACCTGAGAATTTTGTGATGAACCGTTTTGAGTGTTTTGTGACGAACCATTTCGAGAGTTTTGCGATGAATCTATTCTGGAAGGATTTGGAATAGCCGCATTCTGAGATTCCTTGTTCAGACTATCTGTTGGCATTGATGAAGAGTTGTTAGTAGGAATGCTGTTGTTATCGGCAGATGCCGAATCTGTATTGTTTGAAGACTCTTTAGATGCATTTTTTGTGCAGCTGATGATCGCAAACGCTAAAACAAGTACTGTAGTGATAACTAATTTCATATTTATTTCTTTGGTGTACTCAAATTTATCATTATCATCACGAGGAAATTATGACTTTGCGCATACCATACAGTAATTTTGAAATATTAATCAATCGGAATCAGAAAAACCAGTAATCGAGTGGATTTGATGTTTAAATTAAAATAGATTAGAATATTTCTAAAAGCTTATACTTTATTATAAATCATACCTAAATCATTATGATTCTTGAACTTTAAGATAGAAATTTTCAAGCCGCTTGAGACCTTCAATCAAAACTATTCTCGGACAGCCAATATTTATTCTTAAAAAACCTTCTCCTGCGGCTCCGTACATTGTTCCTGAGTTTAGCCAGAGTTTTTCTTCCTCTAGTAAAATTTCTGATAATTCCTGGGATGTTTTTTTTATAAGACTGCAATCTAGCCAAACCAGGTAGGTAGCTTCTAAAGTGATCACTTTAATGTCAGGCAGATATTCTTCAATATAATTTTTTAGATACAGAAAGTTTTGATATACATATTCTTTCAATTCCTCCATCCATATTTTTCCATTTTTGTATGCGGCAATCAATGCTTCAACAGCGATAGGATTCGGATAATCTGTTTCCTGAATCTGCAGCGTTTTCTGAATTTTATTTAAATATTTTGCATGATTACCAACTACGTACGAAATCGGCAAACCCGCCAAATTAAACGTTTTGCAAGGTGATCCACAAGTAAAAGAAACAAGATCATGATTTTCGGCGATCGATGCAAAAGCAATATGATGATGGCCTTCAAAAACCAGATCTGCATGGATCTCATCTGAAACAACGATAACCTTATTTCTCGAACAAATCTCAGCAATTTTTTCAAGTTCAATTTTTGACCAAACTTTACCCACGGGATTGTGAGGATTGCAGAGTAATAAAAGTTTGGTGTTCGGATCCGAAGTTTTTGCTTCAAGATCAACGTAATCTATCTGATAATTGCCGTTTTGAAAGATCAGATTATTCTCAACAATACCAAACTGACAGTTTTTACCAATGGTGTAAAAGTGATTGTAAACTGGTGGTTGAATAATTATATTCTCACCGGATTTCACAAAAGTTCTTACAATAGCGGATAGTGTCGGGATCATTCCTGGACCGGGTAAGATCCATTCTTTTTTGATATTAAACTGATGATTTATTGCCCACCAATCAATAATCGCTTCAAAAAAGGCGGGTGGAGTAATGCTGTAACCAAAAACTCCCTGCGATATCTTGTTCACAAGTGCTTCAGTAATTTCGGGCACTGTTTTAAAATCCATATCTGCGACCCACATTGGCAACACTTCTTGATTTTCAGCCAGATCCCATTTTACAGAATTGGTATTTTTTCTGTCAATGATTTCGTCAAAATTATATTTCATCTTTCTCCTGTTAATTTGAATCGAGATAATGTTTCAGATCTGATATTGTCTTTATTTTAAGTTCTTTAGAGTGCGTTTTTCGCATCATCAATGCATAAGAATTATTAAATCCGAGCGGCTGCAGCCATTGAATTCCATATTGCTTTTGAAATTCGGAATTGACGTAATTATAGGTACTCTCAGAATTTTTGGCAACAGATGAAAGTTTTTTTTCGTCAGTTTTTAATAAAACTAAAAGTCCGGTTCCGGTATATTCAGGGTAAAAATCGATGGCATCATTCATCAATGCATCAAAGCAAATTTTAGTTCCGCCCAATCCTGTTTTGGTTTCTACTTTGTAATCGGTATAGCCTTCAATTAACATTTTATAAACTTCTGCCAGAATATACTGCTCCCCGAAAATTTTTGACCCGATCACAATCGTTCCGGCATTTTTGTTTCGTGGATTTTTAAACAAATGAGATTTTATTAAAAAATCTCTGCCTATCTTTTCGGGGGTCTGATGTAGATAATCTGATTGATAATTAAGATCTGTCATTATAGAGTCTGTGAACTTTCCTGCTAACAGATTAAGCGTTTTTTCAAGGTCAGGAAATTTCTGTAAAGTTTTTGTTTTAATAATTGGCGCAGCAAAATAAGGCGGAAAAATCTTCTTGTCATCTTCTAAAACATATAAATCATAGGCTTTAATCCTGCCGTCCGTAGAATATCCGCTGATCAGATCGAGCTCGCCTTCATAAGCTGCTTTGTACATGATTGCATCACTGACAACTTTTGGATTCACATTCAAACCGTACACAGAACGCAAACCGAGATTACCATCCTGCCTTCCCATAAATTCCGGTGTGAAGCCCGCTTTTAATTTTTGGTCAGACTTAGATGTAAGCCAATAACCTGCTCCAACAACTACAAATATGGCAGGAATGGCATATCTTAATCTTCGAAGATTATAATATTTAATTTTTTGAAAAATAGCAATGAGCTTATCCAACAAAACAGCCAATAATGCAGCAGGAATTGCTCCAGCCAAAATCATATTGGTATTGTTTAATGAGATTCCTCCAAAAATAAATTCACCCAAACCACCAGCTGCAACAAAAGATGCCAAAGTTGCCACCCCGACATTGATGACCGCCGCCGTTCTGATTCCTGCAATAATAACTGGCATTGCCAATGGAAGTTCAACCTTAAAAAGCAATTGCATCCGATTCATTCCCACCGCTTTTGCGGCTTCTATGACTGCAGAATTTACCTCCGTAATTCCTGTGTAAGTATTTCGGATAATCGGTAACAAAGCGTAGATCAGTAAGGCAGCAATTGCAGGTGTTACACCAATTCCAAAAGCCGGAATCATAAAACCCAGCAGGGCAATACTCGGAATGGTCTGTAAAATTCCTGCAAAACCCAAAACAGGGCCTGATAATTTTCTTTTTCGGGCAATCAATATTCCTAGTGGCAAGCCGATGATAATTGCCAAAAGCAGTGATAAAAAAGTCAGCCCCAGATGTTGCACAACCTGAGTCAGTAATTTTTCTTGCTGGCTGATAACAAACTGCCATAGAGTTTGCTGTGTCATACAATCTGTAATTTTCGGTACTCGTTAAACGCTTTGATCACCGCTTCGTATTGGTCTGTGTTTTTATTGTCCGAACTTAATTTCTGTAATATTTTCCAGATAGTAGAATCTTTTTGAAAACCAATTTTAAGATCGGCAAGAAATGGGAAAAGTTCTTTTAAAACGGTGACTTTATATTCTAGTAATAATCTGTTTTCTGCGAAGAAATTTTTAACAAAATCATTTTTAGGATGATAAAGGATTTCTTTTGGTGTTCCTACTTGAATGATCTTTCCTTTATCCATTAAACAGATGCGATGTCCCAGTTCAAAAGCTTCCTGAACGTCATGAGTGACGAGAATAATCGTCTTATTTTTTAATTCCTCTAAAGATTTAAATTCTGAATGAATAGTAGCTTTCGTAATGTTGTCTAATGCGCCAAATGGCTCGTCCATCAATAAAATAGGAGGATTAGCAATCAATGCTCTGGCAATTCCTACTCTTTGCTGCTGACCGCCACTTAATTCGCTTGGAAAAAGATTGAGAATATCTGCAGAAAGGTTAAGTTTGTGTAAAAGTTCTTCTGTGCGGCTTTCGATCTTTTTTTTGTCCCATTTCAGGAGCTTTGGAACTGTTGATATATTTTCTTTAATTGTGTAGTGTGGAAACAAACCCGAATTCTGCATCACAAAACCAATTCTCATCCGCAGGTTCTCTACTTTTTGATCACGGATATTTTTTCCGTCAATGAGAATATTTCCTGAGTCAGCTTCAATCAGCCGGTTGATCATTTTCAGGGTCGTTGTTTTGCCACAACCGCTTATCCCCAAAAGTACCAAAATTTCTTTATCATTTGCATGAAAGGAAATATCGTCTACTGCTCTTCTTCCATCAAAATTTTTGGAGACTGATTCAACTGTGATCATACGAAACTATTTAGCCAATCTGATTCCTGTGAACTGCCATTGCAGATGGGTCGGGAAAAAATTGCGGTAGGTATTTCTGCTGTGACCTGCAGGAGTCGCTTCTGAGGCCCCACGAAGAACAGTCTGGTTAACCATGAATTTTCCATTGTATTCTCCGACAGCACCTGCTTCTTTTTTGAAACCGGGATAAGGCAAATAAGCAGAGTTGGTCCATTCCCAACGTTTTCCCCAATCGAAAAGTTCTGATGCAACTTCCCATTCTGCTTCGGTTGGTAAACGCATTTCTTTCCAGGTAGCAAAAGCTGCCGCTTCAAAGAAACTGATATGACAAAGTGGTTCATTAAGGTTAATTTCCTTTAAGCCATTTAAGGTGTAATGCATCCATTTCCCATCAACAAAATGCCAATATAATGGAGAGTTTGCACTGTTCTGTTTTACCCAGTCCCAACCTTCAGCATGCCAATGTCTGAAATCTGAGTAACCTTCAGCTTCCATAAATTGCAGATATTTTCCGTTGGTCACGAGATGGTTTGAAATTTCAAAATCATTCAGGTACACTTTGTGCCTTCCTAATTCATTATCAAAACAAAAACCTTCACCTTCAAAACCAATTTCATAAACTCCTTCGCAAATTCTAATCATTTCCGGTTGAGTAACGGTTTGATCTTTATCTGTAATCTCCTTTTTGTAGGCAGGAAAAAGCGGATTATGTCCTAAAATATATTTAATATCTGTCAATAATAATTCCTGGTGTTGCTGCTCATGATTTAAGCCTAATTCCAACAAAGCTTCAATGCTTTCATTCATTAATTTATTTTGAAGAAAATCATTCATTCTTTCATCAACATATTCTCTGTATCTGTAAACGTCAGCAACAGAGGGACGGCTAAGATTTCCTCTATCTGTACGGATTACTCTTGCACCAACCGTTTCATAATAGCTATTGAACACAAAATTATATTGCGTATCAAAAACTTTATAATCCGGAATATTAGGAATGAGAATAAAGGTCTCAAAAAACCAGGTGGTATGTCCTAAGTGCCATTTGGGTGGACTAACATCTATGATGGGCTGCACGACATAATCTTCTATTTCCAGAGGCTGGCAAATTGCAACGGAGTGATTTCTAATGTCTGAGTAGCGTTTTACCCAGTTTGTAGCAATAATTTCTTCAATGTTTAAAGTTGGATCTACTTTCATCTCAATAATATTTGATTAAACCACCTGCCAAATACAATCTACAAACCATTTTCTGTCGTCATTGATCTCATCAAGAATGTGAAATCCTGAATTCTCAGCTAGCCTTACAATATCATCTCTGGAAAATTTCTGCGAAATCTCCATGTCAATAACTTCATTTTCCTCAAAGCTGAATTCAAAAGTACCGATATGTACATTTTGTTTTACTCTACTTACCAGGAAACTTTTACACGCTCCAGAAATCGGGTTATATGTCTGATAATGCTGAAATTCAGATACGTCGAAATCAGCATCGAGTTCACGATTAATCCTTGAAAGAAGATTCAGGTTAAATGCGGAAGTTATCCCTTCTGCATCATTGTAAGCATTGAGTATCGTATGCGGGTTTTTCTTTAAATCAAATCCAATTAGGAGAAGATCACCCTGATTCAGTTTTCTTTTGAGCTCATGGCAAAAATGATAAGATTCTTCCATATCCATATTTCCGATATTGCCCCCTAAGAAAAGAACTATTTTTCTCCTTTTTGAAATGCTGGTGGCTTTATTGAGCATATCAAAATAATCACCTTCTAAGGCTATAATGTCTAATGAAGGAAGATCATCAGCTAATTTATCCTGTAGCACAGAAAGAATATTTCCTGAAATATCAATCGGCATGTAAGTGAAATCAACTCCTTTATCAACAAAATATTTTAAAAGAAAAGATGATTTCTTTGCATCTCCCGCCCCTAATTCAATCAAATCAAAAGGTTCTTTATTGGATAATATAGTGTCTGCTAATTCTTTAGTTTTATTTTTAAATATATCCAATTCACATTGGGTCAGATAATATTCAGGCATATTCATAATCTTCTGAAAAAGCTGATCACCGGTCTTGTCATAAAAGTATTTTGATAATAATTTTTTCGGATTTTTATTCAATCCTTCTAAGACATCAGATCTAAAACTATCGGTAGTGGCACTTTCCGCGTGTAATTCTGCATCAAGTTGTTGTTTCATATAATTTTTTTGTTTTTAAGCTTTAGCAACTATCTTGCCGATACATAAATTGCATCACTTAACGGTGTGACTCTCAAATTTCATGTAATTTAAAAATACGTTTTATTTTGGAATGCAATTTATTTGTTTATATTTTTAATAAACTTTTGAAAAATAATCGAAGTAATTTTGTTTTCGTGGTTATCAACCGTTACGTGCGATGCATATATATTGATGAAAAGCTTTCTTAATTATTGAATAAAATAATTCAAAATTTCGAACATTATACAACACAAAAATACAAGGTGTAAGGATCAACTCCATTTCCTTGCTTAACCTTCACCATACTACCGTTTTCATACGCTAGATTAAATTTAATATTTGCTTGATATTAGCGCAACACGAATTGACTACTTTTGCCAAGCATTGCTACAATGTAGTTCATTATAATGAAGTATTTTGAAAAAATATATTTAGATTACAAACATCAGGTATACTTTTTTGTCAAAAAGTTTATTTCCAGTACGGAAGATGTGGAAGATGTTGTACAGGAGATTTTTGTACATCTTTGGAAACATTCTTCCGCGCTAAAAAACCCGCAGACTTTAGAATCTGTCATCTTCAAAACTGCTCAACAGGAAGTTTCTAATTTTTACAGAAAAAACAAAATGCTCTTTTCATTTTCGGATGAAACTTTGATAACAGACGAAGCCGATTCAGAAAAAACGGATCACGAATTTAAAGAAGAACAGCTATTAAAAATACAAACCCTTTTGGAAAAAGTTCCCGAAAGAAGCAAAACTTTTTTTTATAAAAACAAATTGGAAAAAATAAGTTATTCACAAATCGCAAGAGAAAATAACATCTCTAAAACAGCCGTAGAAAAGCAAGTAAATAAAGTCATCCGGCACATCAAGGCTAATCTTAGTATGTTTTAACGAAATATTAACCAGTTTAAATAAATCATTAAATCCATCTCTTCGGGGTGGATATTTTTATTTTGCTGCGTAATCATAATAGTATGAAAGATTCTCAAAAACATTTTAGAAAAATCTGGACAAAGGTTTCCGAAGAAAAACAGGAAATGGATTCTGCGGCTGATTCCAGAATCTGGAACGGAATAGAAACGAGAATGAAGCAAAATAATAAACGAAATTATTATTGGATGACTGCGGCCGCTGTTTTGGTACCTTTATTCGGGATCCTGTTATTTTATAAAGATTTTGAGACGAAAAAACAAAAAAATAATTTCTCTGCTATTGTATTGCAAACCAATGAGTCTTCAAAAACTTTCAGATTATCAGATCAGAGTATAATCACCTTAGAACCTCACAGCAGGTTGTCCATCAATAAAGATTTTGGAAAGAAATACAGGAATGTACAATTTGAGGGGAAAGGTTTTTTCTCGATCGCAAAAGATAAATCCAGACCTTTCATCGTAAATGCAGGTGGCTTTACTGTTGAAGTTTTGGGTACAAAATTTTCAGTTGATCAAAGATCAGAAGAGAAAAAAGTACAATTGTTGGAGGGAAAAGTAAAAATAGATCACAACGGCAAACTAACCTACCTCTTGCCCAATGAAAGCTGGAGTACCTCTCCGACAAAAAATGACTTCCATTTTTATGCAGTAACAACTGTACAAACTTTCACTTTTGAAAATACAACATTCGAGGATGCTATATCTAAGATAGAAAACAAATACGGAATAAAAATTACTTATCCCAAAAGCATTGCTAAAAACCAGGTTTCTGGGTCGTTCTCAGGAAACCTGAAAGAGATTCTTTCGATCATCAATTATCCGTTTAATCTAAAAACTACTGTTAAAAATGAATATGAAGTAATACTATATTAAAAAAAACAGCACTAATAATGTGGCGTTATCAGTGCTTGTAATTAATTTAAAACCCGCTTAAGAATAATAGATTAACTCTTCAAATTTATGAAAAAAACTGCAATTTCTATTGCTTTACTCGTCGCTATGGGAATTCCTGTGCAAAATTATGCGCAAACCCAGACCAACATGCCCGTAACAAACAATCAGGGGCAGGTATCACTCGTCAAAATACTTAAAAAATTAGGAAAATCTACCAATACTGAATTCTTTTATTCTGCTTCAGATTTTAAAAATATCTGGATCGATGAAAGCAAAATCAACTATTCATCATTAAAGCAAAGCTTAGATTATCTAAAAAAGAGTGTTCCTTTAGATTATCAAATCCAGAATAATACAGTAACTCTTAGAAAATTAATTTCTAATAATTCTCTTACTGAAAATGAAATAAAACCCCAAAACGACACGATAAATCAGCAGGAGAAAAAAATTGAAGAAGTTGTAGTTGTTGGTTACGGTACACAAAAAAAATCCATTATCACTGGGTCCGTATCTGTAGTGAAAGGCGCTGCAGCAGAAGGACAGCCGATACTTTCAGCCGGAAATCTTTTACAGGGTCTAGCGCCGGGCGTTACAGTAACTACACAAACCGGTGCACCGGGCGGGGATGCGGGGAATATCAGAATCAGAGGGATCAACAGTTTTGGAGGTTCTGACACCAATCCTCTTGTGATCATTGACGGCGTTGCGGGAAATATCAATGATGTTGATGTAAACATGATTGAATCTATTTCCGTACTTAAAGATGCTGCTTCTGCAGCAATATATGGCTCAAGAGCAGCGGGTGGGGTTATTCTTATCACCACAAAACGGGCTAAAGGAAATAAGCTGACAGCACAATACCGAATGTATACCGGTTGGCAAATGGCAACAGCAATACCAAAGGTGACCGATGGTCTTACCTATATGAAAGTATTTAATGATGCCAGTATGAACGACAACGGCACAAAGATTTATACTGATGAAGCGATCAATGCTTTTAAAAATGCATACGACAAAAACCCGGGTAACTATGATTGGCAGAAGGCCATTCTTCAAGGAAGCGGATTTCTTCAGGATCATTATTTTTCGTTATCAGCAAAATCAGGAATTATAAGCGTATCACCATCATTTGGATATTCAAATCAGGAAGGAATTATTAAAAATACCGATTTTACAAGGTTTGTTTTCCGAAATAATATGGACATCACGCCGAATGACCAATGGAACATCAGACTTGATATGTCATTTATCAATAAAG
The DNA here is from genome assembly GCF_019613955.1 of Chryseobacterium sp. LJ668. Lineage (NCBI taxonomy): Bacteria > Pseudomonadati > Bacteroidota > Flavobacteriia > Flavobacteriales > Weeksellaceae > Chryseobacterium > Chryseobacterium chendengshani. The sequence continues at coordinate 3,317,605 of NZ_CP080443.1, forward strand.
ACAGAAAACAGATCGCAGATGAAGGCACCGTGTGGAATTATCTCGGAAGAATGCCGACCAATATTCCTATTTACTATGGCAATAATTATTCTGACGGATGGGTAAAGATCAATCCGGTCGGTTTTATCGAAAATGGAGGAAACCGCAATCAGAATAATTTAGAATTTATAGGAAATATGAACATTTCTTATAAACCTACAGATTGGTTAACATTAAAAGGTATGGTAGCTCCACGCTATCTTACAACGAATATTCATCTCTTCAGAAAAAGTGTGCCCACCTATTACGAAGATGGAACCGAAGCCGGTTCTGCCAATACTTTTACAGAACTTACGGAATCTGCGAGACGCCAGTTTTACGGAACCTATCAGTTTCAGGCGGATGCAAAAAAAGAATTTGGCAAACATAGTTTTGAGCTTCTTGCAGGAGCTTCCAGAGAAACATATAATGAAAAAATCTTATCCGGATACAGGAGAGATTTTCTATATGACAATTACGAGGTGTTAGACGCCGGTGCAGATAACGAAACAAAAGATAACGGCGGAGCAGAATACGAATGGCTTCTGGTTTCTGCATTTGGCAGATTCAATTACAATTACAATCAAAAATATTTATTTGAGGCCAACGTAAGATACGATGGTACTTCAAGGTTTATCGGCAAAAACCGTTGGGCAGTTTTCCCTTCATTTTCTGCCGGATGGGTGGTTTCAAGAGAAAGCTTTTTCGAAAATTTACGAGAAACAATCAGCCTTTTAAAATTCAGAGGTTCTTGGGGGAAACTGGGAAATCAAAATATCAGTTCGTCGTACTACCCTTTCTCAGAACCGTTATCCCTAGGAAGTACTTCTATGAACGGAGTTGTCTATCAAACAATCCAGCAATTAATCATGTCTAATCCTGATCTGAAATGGGAGGAGACTACCATGTCGGGTATTGGCGTCGATTTATCTCTATGGAGAAAATTAGATTTAACCTTTGACCTGTACAACAAAAAAACAGACGGAATTCTTTTAAGATTAAATACTTCTCAGCTTACAGGTTTGGAAGCACCTGTACAAAATGCAGCAACGGTAAGCAACAAAGGTTGGGAAATCGGTGCACAATACAATGAAAGATGGGGAGATTTTAAAATAAATCTCGGTTTCAATCTTTCTGACGTGAAAAATGAAATTATCGACATGAAAGGTCAGTCTTCCGGAACATTGCTTCGTCAGCAGGTTGGCTCTTCGGTGAATTCTATTTACGGATTTATCGCTGACGGATTATATCAAAGCCAAGCAGAAATCAATGCCGGTCCTACACAATTCGGAACTTTAAAACCCGGAGATATCAGATATAAAGATATTGCAGGAGCTTTCGATGCAAACGGAAATCCGATCGGAGACGGAAAAATTACTGATGCCGACAGAACCATTATCGGTAGTACAATTCCGAGATATACTTACGGGTTTAATATGGGCTTTTCTTATAAAGGCCTTAAATTATCTGCATTAATACAGGGAGTTGGAAAAGTTGACGGTTATCTGGATTCTCACTACGTAATTCCTGCCGTCAACTCAAGTGCCGTAAAACCTTGGCAACTGGATTACTGGACACCGGAAAATACAGATGCTGAGTTTCCACGAGTTTCTCTCACTTCCACAAACAATACACAAAACTCAACCAAGTGGATGAGAAGTGCAGCGTATATGAGATTAAAAAATGTACAGATTGGCTATGAATTGCCTAAATCTTTTACAGATAACACCTTTCTGCAGAGCATTTACCTCTACCTCAACGGACAAAACCTTCTGACATTCACAAATTTTTATGAAGGGTACGATCCAGAGATTAATTATAATCTCGGAAGTTCCGATGGCGTTGCTTTGGGAGGGGGAAACTACTATCCGCAGGTAAAAACATTCTCATTCGGTATTGATGTTAAATTTTAATGATAAAAAAATGAAAAACCTTTTAAAAATATTTTTATTGGCCATCATCACTTCTTGCTCAAGTGATATGGATTTAGAACCTCTTAACGGCCCCACTTCCGGAACTTTCCCTGCATCTTATGACGAAGGAAAAATGGGACTTTTTGCAGCATACAGAAATCTCAGCACGATCGATGCTGCGAGTACACCAATTTGGCATGTGATGGATAATATAACAGACATCGGTTATGCAAGACCGGGAACCAACTACACTTCACCCATCACAAGTTCTATCACCACGACCAATGCATTAACCATAAAACCATGGGAAATTCATTATAAAACCATTGCAAGATGTCATGCAGTACTTGACAAATTAGATGGCATTTCAGGACTTACCGCTGCTCAAAAGGCAGAGCTTGGTTCAGAACTAAGATTTATCCGTGCTTATGCGTATTCTCAACTGATCGAGCTTTATGGTGATGTTCCGCTGATTAAATCAGCAGTCACCCTGAACAATTCTAACGTGGCAAGAACTCCTGTTGCAGAAATTCAGCAATTTATTATTGCAGAACTGGGAGCAGTTGCTCCTCAGCTTCCGATTTCCCAATCGCAATACGGAAATGTGCGTGCTTCACGTATCGCAGCCTTGATGCTGAAAGCAAGAGTTGAACTTTACTCAAAACAATACGCAGCAGCGGCGGTTACTTCAAAACAGGCTTTGGATGCAGCTGCCGGTGTCTATAGTTTGACACCATTCAATGCTTCGGTCAATTTTGCAGGTAAAGATCACACCGTGGGAGAGCCCGATCCAAGTAACATATTTGGACATAATGGTTTTTCAACGAGCAAAGAATGGATTTGGGTGGCAGAATTCAACAAAAATGTACCGGGATATCTTCATAATCAGCAATATTATGCAGCATCACGTCTCGGTAAAGGAGTTTGTTATTGGGGACCTACTCAAAATCTTATCGATTCTTACGAAATGACAGACGGTCTGTCAATACTGGAATCTCCGCTGTATGACAATGCAAATCCTTTTAAAAACAGGGATCCACGTTTAGATATGTATGCTGTACGTCCGCATTCAAGATATCTAGGATACCAATTTGAGCCGAATACATCTTTCGTAAAAGTAAACAACTACTGGTCAGCCGGAGTACCAACTCAGGTTACGAATGCCGATGCGACCAATGCGTATCGTTCTTTCAGTGGTTATCTCTGGAGAAAAGTGGTGGACATTGCTGATTTTAATTCAACCTCAGTAAGTGGAAATTCAGATTTGAATGTCGGGATTTTCAGATTATCAGAATTAATGCTGATCCATGCAGAAGCAAAAATAGAATCGAATCAGCTCGATAGTTCTGTGTATGATATGATTAACCAAATCAGAATACGTGCAAAAATGCCGGCTTTACCTACAGGAATGTCTCAAGCGCAATTGAGAAAAGCACTTCGATATGAAAGAAAAGTGGAATTGGCCAATGATGGACTACGATGGTATGACATCAGACGTTGGGGGATTGCAAATAATGTGATGAACGGATATTTATATCTCAACCGTAACGCCAACAACTGGAATAAATCTGTAGTGACCGGCTTTGATGAAAGTGCAAATCCTATTTATAATCATTCACAGGCTTCAGCATCTTTTTCTACACAGCAGGTGGTTTATACAATCAATAAAGACGAATACTGGCCGATCCCGCAATCGGAAATGGATGCGAATCCTAATTTAAAACAAAACCCCGGATATTAGATTAATATGAAGAAGAATATATCAATATTGCTAATACTATTGTCTGCAATAGTTTTTGGGCAGGAAAAATTTCAGACTCCAAAATTAGACCATGAAAAATCATGGAGTATCATACTCATCCCGGATACTCAAAACTATGTGAAATGGAACAGAAATCAGCCTGTTTTAGATCTGATGGTACGATGGATTGAGGATAATATTTCTCCCCTCAATATTAAAATGGTTTGCCAGGTCGGAGATCTGGTGGAGCATAACAATATTTTGAATCAGGGATATGACGGCGACCAAAGTGCAGATGACCAGTGGAAATCTGTGCAGTCAATCCTGGGGAGGCTCAACGGAAAGGTACCTTATGTAGCTGCTACAGGAAATCATGACTTCAGCATTAATGAAGTAGGCCGAAGATTTTCACGCTACAACGAGTTTTTTCCTTCTAATTTTAATTATTTAAATCAGAAATATTTAGCACAGAACTTTTTTAATGATGCCGGCGCACCAAGCATGGAAAACTCCGTTCTGGAACTGAAAGGATTGAACGGGGTGGACTATTTATTTTTCAGCCTTGAATTTGCACCCAGAGATAAAACTTTGGAGTGGGCTAAAAAGGTTTTAGATATGCCTCAGTACAAAAACCACAGATCAATTCTAACGACTCATGCTTTTTTGAATGACAAAGATAAGAGAACGGATAAAGAGAATTCTTGGTTTATGTACGAGCCTTTTCTGGTCAACAATGTGCCGCAAAAATCTAAAACCATCCTGCTTCCGGAGTCTAATAACGGAGAACAAATATGGCAGAAGCTAATACAGCCGTCTCAAAATCTACAACTTGTATTAAGTGGTCATATTTCTGGTGAGGGTTTCCGTGTAGACCCTAACAGTTATGGAAAAAACGTAAACCAGATGCTTTTTGACATGCAGAGTGAAGGTGGTGGTCATCGTGATGGTAACGGTGGTGACGGCTGGCTCAGAATTATTGAGTTTTATCCCGATAATAAAACGGTGAAAGTGAAAACCTACTCTCCCCTTTTCGGTATTTCGCCGGTCAGCCAAAAAAATGCTTACAAAACAGACCCGAGAAATGAGTTTACTTTTAAATTTTCTGAATAATAACATTCGCATTTTTTGATGATAATCCAATATTTAAAGACTGCTTGATTACAAGCAAATTTCAGAAGTATAAATATGGCCGTGCAATTAAAACTGATGTCACACAACTGGAATTAATCGTTATAAAGCTGAATGGCTACTTAAAAGCTAATTCAATAGAATATGTTAAATGAGTTAGAGAGAACAAGTGGTATCGAAATACATGACTCTATTAAACTAGCAGGAGTACAGGAAGTAGAATATTTAATTGATAAAGACCAACTTATAAAAATTTGGATTATAATGAGTTTGAATTAGTATGGTTGATAAATGAGATAAAGCTTGGGCTAATTTAGATAAGACAAAAAAGCAAGGTAGTATATCTTTAAATCTTTAAGCGGGTGTAGGAGTAAATTTTTCAGCAACTGAATTTTCACGTCTATTTAATGCATCATTAACAGGGCCAATTTGATGGTTGGGAAATGAGGTATTTAAATCGGTAAAAGTTTATTGACATTGCTCAGTATCTTTTCTAACAATAGCTTTTTACCATATGGTAAGTCCGTTGCTCAGAATATAAAGTATCTTTAGATCATGAAAGAGTTTATTGACTACATCTTGCAGTTTGGTCATTTGAATAAGCAGCAAATTGATCTCATTACAAGCAAAGCAACAGAGCTTGACCTTCGTAAAGGCGAATATTTTTCGGAAGCTGGTAAAATTCCCAAACAAGTTGGGTTTATTCTGGAGGGAGTTGTGCGTTTCTGCTATTATAACAACAAAGGTCAAGAGATTACTCATCACTTTATTGACGAGCTCAATTTTGTTTCGGATCAACAAAAGTTTGAGGCACAAATAATAGCTTCTGATTACATTGAGGCAGTTACCGACTGCACACTGCTTTTTTTTTCGAAAAAAGATTGGGACGAAATAGGAAATACTATCGTTGGTTGGGATGTTATTACCGGGCTGATCTTAAAAAACTGTTTATTAAAAACAATTGAAAGAAGAAGTCCATTGGTTTCAGAAGATGCTACTACACGTTACTTATCATTCATCGGAATGTTTCCAAATCTTGTCAATCGAATACCACTTTCTTACGTTGCTTCTTACTTGGGAATTACCCAACAATCATTAAGCAGAATAAGAAAAAATATTCGATAAAATCGCTTTTTACCATTTGTTAAACGTTTTCTTCTATGAGATCCCGAAATTTGTATTATTAATTTAAATGACAAAAAAATGGACAAAAAAGTAGTATTAATTACAGGTACAAATAGTGGATTCGGATGGCTTACTGCCAATAGTGTAGCAGCTTTAGGACATAAAGTGTATGCTACGATGAGAAATACGGACGGAAAAAATGCCAATAAAGCAAAAGCCTTAGCAGAGGTAGAAAACATCACTATTCTTGATGTATCATTAACTGATGAAGCAAGTGTAAAAAGTGCAATCGACACCATTATAGCTAAAGAAGGAACCATTGATATCTTGGTAAACAATGCAGGTATTTCAATGTTTGGTGTTGCGGAAAGTTCTAGTCCTGAAGATTTGCAGAGAATGATCGATGTTAATGTGGTCGCTCCCTGGAGACTGATGAAACTGGCATTACCTTTTATGCGTAAACAATCAGAAGGTTTAATTATCAATATTTCGAGTGGATGGGGTCGATTCTCAGCTCCTTTTTTTGCAATGTATGGTGCATCAAAATTTGCTCTTGAAGGTTTAAGCGAAAGTTTGCATTATGAATTACGACCATTTGGAGTTGATGTAGCCATTATTCAACCAGGCTCGTTTCCTACCGAGATGTCTCAGAAGGTTCAATTCGGTTCTGATACATCCGTTATTGATGATTATAAAATGATCGCTGATATTCCGGATAAAATATTTGGAGCAGTTGGTCAAATGTTTGAAAGGGTAAAACCTAATCCACAGGAGGTTGCAGACGCAGTAGTAAACCTGATCAATTTGCCAAAAGGGCAAAGACCGCTAAGAACAGTTGCAGACCCATCAACAGGCGAAATTGTTAAAACAGCTAATGACGCGGTAGAAACCGAATATACAAAAGTTTTAACAGCGTTTGGAATGCAGGAACTTTTGCCATAATTTAATTTAAAATACTCCAAAGTTTCTGGCTTTGGAGTATTTTTTTTGTTTCAAAATTAGAATTCTCTATGATAAAAACGTTTCTATTTTAAGCCGTTATATAAAATCTAACCATTCATTTTTAATTCGGCTAAATATTGGTGAACCTGACTGATTGCCATAGAACCTTCACCTACCGCAGAGGCCACTCTTTTTACAGACCCTTTCCGAACATCGCCGACGGCATAGAAACCGGGAATACTCGTCTCAAGAGATTGTGGCTTTCTTTTTTTGTAGATAGAAGATTCAGCCATTGCCGATTCAATAACATCAGGACCTGTGTAAATAAATCCTTTATCATCCATTGAAACAATTCCGTTTAACCATTCCGTGCACGGTTTTGCTCCTATAAAGGTGAATAAATTTGAAATACCTATCACTTGTGTCGTGCCATCTGTATCAAGTATCAAAGATTCCAAATAATGCGTTCCATTAAGCTGAGTAATATTGCTGTTCTTATGAACGATGATATTCGGAGTGGTCTCAATTCTCTGAACCAGATAATCGCTCATTTTGGCTCCAAGATCATTCCCACGAATAATTACATGAACCTCATGAGCATGTTCTGCTAAAAACAATGCAGCTTGGCCCGCAGAATTCCCGCCTCCAATCACTCCTACCAATTCATTTTTACATGCAGAGGCATTCATTCCTGTAGCTGAGTAGAAAACTCCACTACCTTCAAATTTTTCAATATTATCTACCGGCAAACGTCTGTAGTTGGCTCCGGTCGCTGCAATGACAGATTTTGCTTTAATGTTTTTACCATTTGAAGCGCACAAGATGAAGTAACTACCATTGTACTCTACTTTTTCTGCCTTCTGCGGGATAGAAAGCGTGCATCCAAATTTCTGGGCCTGAATGTATGCCTTATTGGCGAGATCATTCCCGGATATCCCGGTCGGAAAGCCTAAGTAATTTTCGATTTTTGAACTTTTTCCGGCTTGTCCTCCCGGAGCATTTCCATCAATGGTAATAACAGACAGTCCTTCTGAGGCGGCATATACACTTGCTGCCAAACCCGATGGACCCGCTCCTACTACCAGAACATCAAATATTTCATCCGTAAATTCAATTAAAACACCCGTTTTTCTTGCAATTTCAGCAACAGTAGGTTTTTTCGAAATCTCTCCTGAAATGCTTATAACGATCGGTAAATCTTCATTTAGCAGACCAAAACTATGTAAAAGCTCTTGAGCTTCTTCTGAAACATCGGTATTGAGGAACGTGTGCCAAATGTGGTTTTTTTCCAGAAAATCTCGTAACGCATAAGTTTCCTTAGATTTTTCGGGACCAACCACTTTTATACCCCCATTAAATTCTTTCAACATGGTTTCCTGTCTTTGAATAAAAGCAGTCAAAAGAACATCACATATATCGCTGTGCTTCGATATGATTTCTTTAAGTTGAATAGGTGTAATGCTAAGAACGGTAGTGCCTTTTAAAGCATAGGCGCTAAATGGTATACTTCTGTCGGATAGCATACTGTTATCACCTGTAAATTCATTGATTCTATGAGTTGCCAATACTTGATTTTTATTAAACGGATCTTTGATGACAACTGCTCCGTCTAAAATGACATAAAAATTATATGCGCTATCCCCAGCTTCAAAAACTGCGGTTTCTTTTTCAAAGGTCATTACGGTACCTGACTCTTTTAGAATACTGATTTGTTTTTGGGTGAGTACCGGAAATCTTGGATCAGTCATTGTTTGTAAAATTAAATGATATGGATATTTTTTTATGTTTGAATTTTTTCACCTTTCATCGACATGCAGTAAGTGGAATAATCTGAATTAAGATTCCTTATACAATAATGCCCCGGAAGGACATTTTTCTATTTGCGTCTTTAAATCTTTCACAGATGCGTGTTCACAATTAAGCCATGGTGATGCTTTTGGATGTAAACCTGCGGCAGGCTTTTTACACCAACATCGGCATGGATGCACATTTTGGGTTTCCAAACGATAGTGAAATCTCTTTTTTATATTCTTTTTATATCTCCCAAAATTAATTATTGTTTTGTAATACGTCTCTAATATTTTTTTCTTTTTTGAACATCGCTGCCGCAAAAGGACATAACGGAATGATTTTCATTTCTTTTTCCCTAGCCATCTCAACAATTTTGTACAACATTTGAAGACCAACTTTTTTACCCATGTATTCTGGCTCAACCTCAGTGTGGTCAATGATGAGCAAATGTTCTCCTGCTGAGGAGTATGTCATTGCTCCCGCCCTCTTTTCATTATCCCTTGCTATGGCAAAGCCTCCGTTTTCGCGCTCTTTGATGAATATTTTCATAACATGAAACAAATTTAGATTTATCATTAGTAATTAAAGACGACATTTGACAACAAATATCGTAGACATAGATCTACAAATCGAAGGAAAATTATTATTAAATTTCTAACAAAAATCAATTTATTTGAAATCGAAGGCTTTAAAAGAATCGGTCATTAAAGAAAATTGAATCCGATATTTTGTATTATTTAAATCTTAACTCAATCGAAAAACAGAATCTTGTCCGCATCACTGAAATATTTTCAAATTCAAAAAATAATTAACTTTGTTTGAGCTAATATTATTCCATGCATCCACTATTGAACTATATCAATCGATACACTACTACCCCAATTTCTGTAGAAGATTTTAAAGTCTTTCAGAGTTACTTTATCAAGAAAAAGCTGCGAAAAAAACAATTCCTGTTAGAAGAGGGAGAAATCTGCAAATATTTTGCATTTATCGTAAGAGGTGCCATGAGACAATACTACACAGACGAAAAAGGTACTGAACATATTGTCAATCTTTTTGTTGAGAATTGGTGGGCAGGTGACCGTGAAAGTTTTGCAATGTCAACACCAAGCGCATATCACATTGATGCATGGGAAGATTGTGAAGTTTTTTTGGTCACGAGAGAAAGCAGCATAAAATTAGCTCAAGAATGTCCTGCTTTCAATGAACTTTTATTAAAACTTGATGAGAGAAATAATATCGCAACACAGAGAAGAATAACATCTTCGATCAGTTCTGTTGCAGAAAAACGTTATAATGATTTTGTTGAATGTCACCCCTATTTTGTTTCTCGATTCCCTCAGCATATTATCGCATCTTATTTAGGAATAACAAAAGATACACTAAGCAGAGTACGAAAAAAGTTACTTAGAAAGTAGCTCTTGCCAGTCTCTGATTTAGACATATATCTACTTTTTTTTTCGTCTTTTATCTACTATTTTGATGGCTTATTTCATCCATTTTTGTGATACTAATTATATCATAAAAAAATGGAAAAGTCTCCGAAAATCGGCCTTCAAGGTCTTTTGCGTCCTGAGGACAGCATTGTTGTACTGATTGATCATCAGCCTTATCAATTTACCAACCTCAACAGTCATGAGCCGACAATGATTGTAAATAATGCGACAGGGCTCGCCAAAGCAGCAAAAATTTTTAATGTTCCTACAATACTTACCACCGTTATTGAGGAACGGGGTGGAAACATTATCAAACAACTGCAGGATGTCTACCCTGATCAAAAACCTATTAACAGGACATTCATCAATACATGGGAAGACCCGAAGGTTACCGACATCGTAAAAGAAAGCGGTCGTAAGCAGCTGATTCTTGCTGGTTTATGGACAGAGATCTGTGTGGCGATGCCTGCAATTCAGGCATTAGGTGAAGGTTATGATGTTTTTGTGGTGACCGATGCGAGTGGTTCAACAACATTAGAAGCACATGATATGGCAGTACGCCGTATGGTTCAGGTAGGTATTGTACCAATCAATTGGCTTGCGGTGATCGCTGAGTGGCAGCGAGATTGGGCACGTATGGAAACAGCAGGTCAGCTGTCTGAAGTGATCATTGAACATGGTGGCGCAAGCGGTGTAGCACTTGCATGGGAACTGCAGCTTCTGAATACTCCTGTATCTACAAATTAAACATTTTGCAGCACGTCTTGCGATCATCAAGATGTGCTTTTTGTTAAAAAAAAACCTAAAATCAAGAATATGAAAAATCAAGAAATCCAAATGATGGAAGACAACCTTCAACAGGTTTGGAATGAAAAAAATTCCACCACAAGACTGGAAGCTATCAAAAAAATATACGGGGAAGAAGCTAAACTGTACCATGTAGGACATAAGGTAAAGGGATTAGATGCCATTAATGATAGTGTAACTACAACACTTCAAAAATTACCACCTGATTTTATTTTCACTCAACTTAAACCTGTTACCATAAATAATAATTTGGGCAGACTCATCTGGGGAGCCGGTCCTGAAAGCCAGCCGCATGTTGCTACAGGAATGGATATCGCCCATTTTAAAGATGGAAAAATTAAATCATTGTATGTTTTTCTTGATTAAGCAAAAAGAGAAATGTTTTATCATGTTGTTTATTTGATCTAGATGAAATAAGATCATGTTCTGTCATTAAATGAAAGACAATAAAATTAAAATTAATAAAATTGAAAAATAAAGAAATCGTAGTAAAAGCAATGAATGAATTGTTTCACGAAAAAGACAGTACTGCTTTAGACCGCTATTGGCATGAATCATATGTTCAGCACAATCCTGCAATGATTAGCGGGCACCAAGGTCTCAAAGATCTTTTAACCATCCTAGATCCAAAGTTTAGATGGCAACCGGGTATTATTGTCGAAGAAGGAAATGTTGTTATCAGTCACAGCGTAGTCAACGGTTGGGGTACAGTACCGGTAATTGTTGTGGATATCTTTCGGATCGAAGATGGTAAAATTGCCGAGCATTGGGATGTCGTTCAGGAAGAAATTCCTGCATCAAAATCTGCAAATGGAAATTCAATGAACTCTTTTAATATGATTAAAAATGACAAATAAATTAATAGGCAACAAATACAGAATGGAAATGGACGGTTTGAAAACAGAACTGTTTTTCGATTCCGATGAATCTTTAGTTTTTACCATTATTGAAGGAGGCTCATTAACTAAAAATGGTTACTCAGAAAAAGTAAAAACGAACATTGCAGAAATACGAGCCAATGTTTATATGGTTGCTTGGAAAGAAATTTCGGGCGCAACCGTTACACATATTGAAGATCATGAAAATGGAATTATTTATAGCAATGCCACCTTGCCTGACGGTAGTTTTTATACAATGAAAGGAACTATCAATGGGATCGACGAAGGATTATCCTAATCTATTGTCCAAAAATAAAAGAGGAGTGCCGCAAACCAAATTATGTATCTTACTGTTTGGATAGGAAGTGCGTATGCTACAATCGTTATTAAGGAAACAGTTAAGTGTAAAACGGTTATCTTTTTGATCCACTAGAACCTGTAGAAAAATGTATTATGACAGAAAATCATATCAGCCAGACGTTATTAAGGAAGTATGTACCTGGTCTGATGGGGTCTACACTCATAATCTGTTCAAAAACGCAGGCGGCACCTCGTGCGGAAATCCACTGTATGAAATTCCTAATTAATTAAAGTAAAGGGTGCTATTACGCACCCTTCATTTGTTTATGAATCCATTATTGTCGTTTATATTCTAAATTAATTATAACTTCCTATACTATTACTTAGTGAATCTTGAATCCATGCTTCTTTAGTAACTACTTAGTGGCACACAATGACAGCTATGGTTTCCTCTGCTGTATACGCTCAAGTTTATGTTTACTAATCGATTACTGATGATTTATAACTATTATAGGGTGACATTAAGGATGTATATTTTTTACCTACCATAACTGGTGCGTATATATCTAGTCCGAGAGATGATTTAAGATCTAACTAGCCTTTTTCGCCGTCATAGTTAGTAGAGTTATAAGCTAAACCAACTAAATCATCCATGAAACTCTCATTGCCATTGTTTGTATTATAGCTATACTTTTTTAATAATGCAAATAAATCTAATGAAGTATTAAGGGTAATATTTTTCTTGTCATTGGTTTTTGCTACTCCTCCAAATGTGCCCGTCTCATCATTAGTAAATAAGAAGTCAAAAGAATTATTTAATGTGCCGACTCTTTGACTTTTATTAACATCATATAGATTTATTAAATTAAAATATTAATTTTCAATTATTTATCGCACTCTTCTTCAATCTGAGATTTCTTATAATTGTAAATATGTAGCAGATCCAAATAACAACGGCTCTGCTTTTAACGCATTAATATGTTAAGTGGGTTACGAAATCGATCCTCAATTGTTTAAATATACTAACTTTTCATATTCAGTCTTTCCTCCTGAAGATCTAGCAGCCGAAGATGTTTTCTGATTATTTCTTCATCTAAAAGAAGTTCTTCACGGTTTTTATTGATCAGCCAACTTCTCTGAGTTTCGAGAATATCAATATAAATATTCCTGTATTCATCAAAATTTAGAATAATCTCAGAGCTGCTCAGCTGGTTTTCATATTTCTGCAATTGCTCTTTCAAAGCCGGAAAGCTGCCTATCTTATCAAAATAATCGCTCCTTATTTTATCAATTGCTACTTCAGCAAGACTGTTTCGAATTTCATAATCGATCTCTTTTTCACTTTTTACAAAGTCCTTGTCAATTGGAGGAAATCTTTTAATTAAAACAGGTAGAGTAAGCCCCTGTAACAACAGAGTGGAAAGAATAACAATAAAAGTGATAAAAAGGATCAGATTTCTCTGTGGAAAAGGCGTTCCGTCATCAAGAGTCAAAGGAATGGAAAGTGCTGCCGCCAAAGATACTACGCCTCTCATACCAGTCCATCCGATAATCATGGGCGTTTTCCAACCCGGTGATTCTGCATCTGCAACGGTGATAAAATTTCGCATTATTAAAGTGGTAATCACCGCAGCATATCCTGCAAAAACTCTCACAATAATCAGGACAGCAGTAACGGCAACGCCATATCCGATTGCAGTAAGCAGATCAGTTTCACCTAAGCCGGAAACAATTTCAGGTAAATCTAAACCGATCAACATGAATACAATCCCATTTAACAAAAAACAAAAACTTTCCCAAACTGTTACCGTACGTATTCTTGAAGCACTGCTTAAAAAATCATGACTGCGATATGAAAGAAACAATCCGCCGGTTACTACCGCCAAAACTCCTGACGCATGGAGCTGTTCCGCTACCAAATACATTGAAAATGGAGCAATGAAAGTAAGCAGAATATCAATGTTGGAATCAGTCGGCAAAATTTTATGCATTTTCATAAAAATATACGCAATGACGACTCCGATTCCGACACCACCAACACACATCCATACAAAACTTCCTGCTGCCTCTTGCCAAACAAATTGTCCCGTTGCAGCGGCAATCATTGCAAACCTAAAGATAATCAGGGAAGAAGCATCGTTCAGCAGACTTTCACCTTCGAGTATCGAGGCGAGGCTTTTCGGCACTTTGACAAATTTTAAAATTGCTCCCGCACTGACTGCATCCGGCGGAGAAACGATTCCACCTAATAAAAACCCAAGGGCCAGAGAAAACCCGGGAATAAAATAATTGGCGAAAACAGCTACTGATAATGCAGTAAAAAAAACGACTACAAATGCAAAACTGAAAATAATCCGGCGCCATCGCCAAAGTTCTTTCCAGGACGTAGACCATGCAGCTTCATAAAGCAGCGGAGGTAAAAAAATAATAAATAATAATTCTGGCTCTATTTTAATAAGTGGTACACCGGGGATAAAACTGATAAGAAGTCCAGCTAAAACCAGCAATACAGGATATGCGACCTGTATTTTTTTGGCAAGCATAATCAGCATGGTGATGAGAAGTACCAAAAACAGGTAAAATTCAAAATTTTCAAGCATATAGAAATTTTAGATATCTAAATATATGTTAAATTATAAAATTATTTATTGTTTATTACAAATATAATGAGCTTAGAATCACAACGGGAAATGTTGTCCATTCGTAAAGAATCTATATTTTAATCATATAACCTACCATGTAGGATTTTTACTTCGATTCTTCGACGACCTGTAATGACATCATAACTTAAATTATGTACGCTGTTCTTTTTTTTCCCTATATTTAAGCAGATCTTAGTAGATGAAAACTGTATGTTTATTGCTGTTACAACAAATATTAATGGAGGTAATCCTGATGATGGAAGGACAGAATTTGTAGTCAGTTAAATGCGTTTCTTTGGCACGCAATTTTTTACGGTCATTGTGCCACGATTCTGCCACAAAAATTATGTTTTATTATAAAAAATTTAGCCATTATAAAAACACAAAAAAAGCTGTAATTACTTAAATTACAGCTTCTTAATAGATTTTTTGAGCGTTTTTGAAAAGTTTTTTTTCCTTACTCTGCGGAGAGAGAGGGATTCGAACCCCCGGACCTGTTACAGTCAATAGTTTTCAAGACTATCGCAATCGACCACTCTGCCATCTCTCCTTCAACTCAGATTACATCTTCGTTTTCAGTGGTGCAAATATAAAACGTTTTTCGATTCTGACAAAATATATTTTTATTAAATTATTCATTATACATTAATAAGCTAAAAATCAGTTTAATTATTTTCACAACCATGAAGTATGAATTTTCATTCCTAAAATTACAGCTCCAAAACCGAGCACCACGCTCAGAATTATATATAAAAACAGTGCGGTATAATTTTGATTCTGCCATAACGAAAAGCTTTCAGCAGAAAAAGTAGAAAATGTTGTAAAACCTCCGCAAAATCCTGTAATCAGAAGATATTTTAAATAATTATCCGCTTTCAGAAAGTATGATGTAAGAAAACCGATGATACAACATCCCAGTATATTCACCACAAAAGTTCCCATCGGAAATGCGTTGATTTTCCAGAGTTTTTGTGTGTAATCTGAAATAAGATAACGCAGTATGCTTCCAGCTCCACCACCCAAAAAAACAAGTAAAACATTTTTCATAATAAAACAAACGCACCACTTCGGGTGCGTTTTTATATTTTAAATTTGAAAGTTAATGTAATTCAGCTAAATATTTTTCAGCATCCATGGCTGCCATACAGCCGCTTCCTGCTGCCGTGATCGCTTGTCTGTAAATATGATCCTGAACATCTCCTGCAGCAAAAACTCCGGGCAAATTAGTTTTCGTAGATCCTTTTTCAGTGGCGATATATCCGTTTTCATCCAGATTGATCTGGCCTACAAAAATATCAGTATTCGGTTTGTGACCGATAGCGATAAAGATACCGTGAACATCAACTATTGATTTCTCCTGAGTCTGATTATTGATTACAACCGCTCTTTCAACCAGATTATTTTCACCTTCTATGCCAATCAATTCATGATGAAATTTCACTTCAATATTCGGAGTATTTGAAACGCGGTGAATCATTGCTTTTGAAGCCCTGAATTGATCTTTTCTTACCAGCATTGTTACTTTATTCACCAATTTTGCCAGGTAAGTCGCTTCTTCAGCGGCAGTATCACCAGCTCCTACTACAACAACATCTTTACCTCGATAAAAAAAGCCATCACAGGTTGCACATGCCGAAACACCCCCTCCGTTATATTTTTTTTCGTCATCTAAGCCTAAATATTTTGCCGTAGCACCGGTAGAAATAATTACGGTTTTAGCAAAAAGCTCTTTATTACCTGCATATAATTTATGAATACCACCAACTTCCTTTGAAAATTCGACTTTGGTAATCATTTCATAATGCACTTTTGTATCAAATCTTTCTGCCTGCTTCTGCAGATCCATCATCATTTCAGGACCTGTAATTCCTTCAGGATAACCAGGGAAATTATCAACTTCAGTGGTTGTAGTCAACTGCCCTCCAGGCTCTAAACCAGTATATAGTTGAGGTTTAAGGTCTGCTCTTGCTGCATAAATTGCTGCTGTAAAACCGGAAGGTCCAGATCCTACGATCACACAATCTAAAATATTTTCTTCCATAATTCTCTTTTCAAAAAGATTTAAATTTTAAGACATCAAAGTTCGTGATTTTTACTATTTAATTAAAGAAAAATTAATGTTAGTTTTCGATATCTAATATGCCGAATTTCAATGGTTGATCGTTATTAGCTTCTGGTGGTTGGTTATGGGTTTTTTTAGGTTGTTTTGGAGGGTTTAACTAATAACTGACAACCATACCTAAACAATGATAACTAAATCAGACTTTCATCTTAATCTTATCAACATTGATAATTTTATAAACTAATTCCTTAATAAGTTCCGCTTCACTCATATTAACTGCGCCCAACCCTTTACCTTTCATATCAAATTCTCTCAAGATGGAAATTACTCTGGTCGAATGTTTCAAAGGAAAGAGTCTTGCAGCTTCGGCATAATCTTTCAAAAAATAAGGATTAACACCCATCTGCGATGCAATAACCTGTGGTGACTGACCCAACATCGTGTTATACATAATAACATTCGAAAAATAATTGTAAAGACTTGACAGCAACATTACAAAAGGATTATTTTTCGGATTTTTTCCCATAAAATGAGCGATTTTGAATGCCGCGTTTGCATTTTTTGTTCCTAAAGCTTTCTGAAGTTCAAAAACATTAAACTCTTTGCTGATTCCGATGTGGTTTTCAACGATGGTTCCGTCTAAGATCTGATCTTCTTTAAGGATAATTTTCAGTTTTCCCAGCTCATTTGAAATTCTTGAAAGGTCGTTTCCAAGATATTCTGCGAGAAGATGAGAAATATTGGGGGCAGTTTTTATTTTTAATCTCAGACATTCGTCAGCAATCCATTTCGGGAGATTGTGATCTTTGAAAGATTCGCTTAAAAAAAGTGCGTTTAATTTATCCAGAGATTTAGTTACCTTTTTTCGGCTGTCGAGCTTCTTATGCTTGTGTGCGAAAACTAAAACTGTTGACAGAACAGGATTTTCTGCGTACGCTTCCAACGCCCTACTTTCTTCATCATTAAATTTTAAATCCTGCGCTTCTTTTACGATAATTACCTGCTTATCACCCATCATCGGAAACTGCCTTGCTAAAGAAAGTACCTCTTGATAGGAAGTATCTTTTCCGTAAGTGACGGTTTGATTAAAAGCTTTTTCGTCTTCCTCTAAAAACTCATGCTCCAGGGCTTTTACGGCAACGTCAATAAAGTAAGGTTCTTCTCCGTGAAAAAAATAAATCGGTAAAACTTCTTTATTTTTAATATTTTTGAGGATTAAATCTAATTCTTTCATCTTTATAAATGGAACTTCCCAAACTGAATTTTCAGGAAACTTTTGATTTTAAATTCAAGAAAGACAAAGATAAGTTTTTTATCTATGACTTGGTGCGCAAAACTTACCTTTTGCTGACGCCTGAAGAATGGGTGAGACAGCATTGGATCCACTATTATCTCACAGTAAAATCGTATTCTGTATCAGCATTAATTACAGAAAAAAAGATCGTTCTGAACGGCTTAACCAAAAGAATTGATCTCTTGATTACTGAAAAAGCCCAGCCAAAAATTTTGATTGAATGCAAAGCTTCACAGATCAAGCTGACAGAAAAGACTTTCGAGCAAACTGCACGTTACAACTCGATTATCGGGGCAAAAGAAATTATTTTAACAAACGGTTTACAACATATCAATGCCTATTACGAAAATGGAGAATATCAATTCTATAAAGCTGAATGATATAAAAATCAGATTTAATGACCCCACCATCACTTAAAAACTTTATACAAAAACGATGCAGATAAAAAACATCATTTTCGATTTCGGAGGCGTTTTAATGGATTGGAACCCGAGATATTTCTTCAAAGACTACTTTAATGATGATGAAAGAATGGAATATTTTCTCGAAAATATAGCGCAGGACGAATGGAATATTGAACAAGACAGAGGAAGAACACTTTTAGAGGGTACAGAAATTCAGGTTAAAAAATTTCCGGAGTGGGAAAAAGAAATTAGAGCATATTATGACAATTGGGAAGTGATGCTGAAAAGTGACATCCCGCATCACGTGGAAGTTTTGAGAAAGCTTGGAAACACTGATTATCATTTGTTCGGACTGACTAACTGGTCTGAAGAAACATTTCCTTATGCATTAGATACTTATGATTTCTTCAATCTTTTTGATGGTAAAATTGTGGTTTCAGGAACAGAAAAACTCATCAAACCAGATCCTGCAATCTGGCATGTGCTGTTAAAAAGATATAATATTATTGCTGAAGAATCTGTTTTTATAGATGATAATTTGAAGAACATTGAAATGGCAAAAAATTTAGGTTTTTATACAATTCATATCAAGCCAGAAACCGATTTAAAGGAAGAATTGACTAAATTAGGAGTTGAAATTTAAGAAGATTTCAAAAAAATATTATCGAGCACTGTATTTTCATTCAAAGATATTTTAATTATAAAGATTTTATGGGATGATTGGTGTAATTTGTGTTCAATTAAATTAAAAATAAATTACGAAATATGATACGATCAATTTTATTATCCGCTTTCTTACTGGGTTCCGGAACCTTTTTCAGCCAAAATTTAAAATCAGTTTCTTATCAGGACGGTTCGCAAAAACTGAACGGTTTGGTAACGTCAAACGCAGAAAAAAAACTTCCCGGAGTTTTGATTCTTCCCGCCTGGAAAGGAATTGACGATGAGGCAAAAACTGCAGCCTTAGATTTGGAAAAACAGGGATATGTTGCATTTATCGCTGATATTTATGGTGAAGGAAATGTACCGAAAGACAATGATTCGGCAGGAAAAACAGCAGGGTTTTACAAGAAAGATTATGCTGCTTATCAAAAAAGAATTTCTCTGGCTTTGGAACAGCTGAAGAAAAACGGCGCTATTCCTGAGAAAATTGCTGTGATCGGATATTGTTTTGGAGGAACCGGAGCTTTAGAATCTGCAAGAGGGAATTTACCCGTTGTAGGTGTAGTTTCTATTCATGGAAGCATCGGAAAAGATCAATCCAGACCGAATGAAGCGATTTCAACGAAAATTTTAGTGGAAAATCCCGCAGAAGATAAAGGAGTAACTCCTGAAGATTACAATAATCTTGTAAAAGAGATGAATGAGGGAAAAGCTGACTGGCAAATCATCACCTACGCCAATTCAAAACACACTTTTACTGACCCGAAATCTCCTGATTACAATCCCGTAATGGCAAAAAGAGCGTGGAATCACACATTGATGTTTTTAAAAGAAATTTTGAAATAATTAAATTTACAAATAAAAATAACCTCAAATATTTGAGGTTATTTTTTTATATTTCACCGGTTGTATTACAGTTAGAACACCACCAATATTCTTTTTCTTTATCTTTCAACTTCGTTTTTGTTTTCTTTTCGCAATTTTCACAAATACATTCGTCAGCTTCATTTTCTTTAGCTTCATAATCGCAATTAAAACAACTCCAACTCGTCAGATGAGTCTTTCCGTTGATAAACCAAGTGAAAGATTTTTCTTCACACTTTGGACAAATTTGTAATGCCATAATTAAATTTTTTCTTCTTCTCTATTCACCAATTCCATCGAAAAAGCAGGAAGACAAATTGCAATATATTCACACGGTTCTGAGAACGGATTACTGTAACGAATTCTTGCTCCTTTTTCAATTAGAATACTCTGTCCTTTTTCTAAAACTACAATTTCGTCGTCAATTTCAAATTGTTTTTTCCCTGAAATAACGATTGTAAATTCATCAAATTCAGGAGTTTGATGCGGCTCGCTCCAGTTTGGCGGAGCAACCATGTGTGCAATCGAAATGTTTTTATTTTGGGTTGAGTTTCCCCAATGTTCTTCTATCAACTTGCCGTCTGTTGTTGGAACGACAAAAGGTGATTTCTGAATTTTATATTTTTTCATGATTAATGGTTTTCTTTTTTGATTTCATACACAAAATTAGTTCGTGTGGGTTCTCCAAAATAAGCTACCTCTTCTTCGGCAATCTTTTGTCCGCCTAGTCGTTCCATAGCAATTTGTGAGCGGAAATTTTCTTTCCCGATATGAAAGTAAACTTGATCAACAAACTGAAAAATATAATCCAGCATCAGTTTTTTAATCTGTGGATTGATGTCTTTCCCCCATGAATTTGTTCCGTAAAAAGTATAACCGATAAAAATACTGTTTTTAGATTCTTCAAAGTCATAAAAACGTGTGCTGCCCAATACATTTCCCGAAGATTTCTCAACAATTTTAAAAGCGCCTTTGCTTTCCATTGCGCCCTGAAAGAAATTTTCAAAAATCTCTCTTTTATACCGGTCTTTATTAGGATGCTGTTCCCAAATCTTGGGATCAGATGCTACATGATACAACAACTCAAAATCCCCTTGCTGTAAGGGGATTAATTGATATTTTTCGTTTTCTAAAAATGGTTGAATAGAAAAATTCATATTTTAAACCTTAGCTTTTTGCTTTTGCAGCGTCAGATTCTATTTTTTTGATTTCCTTTAATTTTTCGGCGATTTTGGTAACGGCTTCAGGTTTTGCAGGTTTTAACGGAACTTCTGCCTGAGCCATGTCCCATTTGATGACAAGATTTCCTGAGTTTTCATCAGTTGGATTTAAGGTGATCTCAAACCATTCTTGCTTGTCTGCCAGTTTATTCACCGGAACGGTAACATCTACAACATCCTGTTTTGGATCATACGTATAAGCGCCCCATTGTTGAAAATCTTTATTTAAAATTACTTTCCACTCTTTTTCCGTAGGTACGATAAATAAGCCGTAAGTTCCTGCAGGAACTAATTTCCCACCGAAATTCACAGACTGCCCAAACGTCACTTTTGTTGATGAGTTGGCCCCTGCTCTCCAAACTTGTCCATAAGGAACAAGTTCTCCGAAAATCTTGCGTCCTTTCACGCCCGGTCTTCCGTAATCGATGCTAATTTTAGACATAGAAAACTGCTGCTCAACTTTTTGGCGCGGGCTCGCCGCCGGTACAGAATAGTCTTGCGCAAAGCTTAAAGATGATGCTGATATGCAAAGTGTAAATAATAACTTTTTCACGTATAAATTTTTGCTAAAAGTACGAAAATGGATATTAGAATTGGTTTTTGAAGGTGATAAATTTTGTTAAAATGTGATTTGTTTAAAACAATAAAAACTTAAAGAATAGATATAAAATTAAAAAAATAACAAATAAATTTTCTACATCACATACCCATCATCATCGCCATATAATAATTGGCACAATGCAAAGAATTTAACAACAAAATATTTTTTTTCATTAAAGGTTTCAAAAATATCTGAAGTCATAATTTCATATTCATAATTTAAAGTGTTCCATTTAAAATTCGGTTTCATTCTCAAGAGTTCATTTCCTTTCTGATCGGTTAATACAAATGATTCTTTAAAAAATCCGGTATGTTTGAAGATGTAATCTTTCCCAATTTGGTCAAAATAAGTATGAACAAAGATATTGCTATCCCAATTCATTGCGAATTTCAGAAGTATATTTTTACCCTCTTTGATTTCAACAGTGGTTCCCAAAAAACCTTTTGGTTCGACCTGATATTTTGAATTAAAGATTTCAAACTCGGCATTAAATTAAACATGTAAAAAAAACGCACCTTAAAAAGATGCGTTTAAAATACTTTAGTAAGAAAATTACATTGTTTCCATTTTGAAAGTCATACTTTCAATCACTTTCAGGATGGCTTCGACGGTGTCCATTGATGTTAAACAAGGAACTCCGTTTTCTACACTCATTCTTCTGATCTGGAAACCGTCTCTCTCAGACTGTTTTCCTTTCGTCATCGTATTAACCACATACTGCACTTTACCTTTCTGAATCAGATCGATCAGGTTGACACTTTCCTCGCCTATTTTGTAGCCTATTTTACACGGTATTCCTTTTTCTGTAAAGAAGTTAGCCGTTCCTTCTGTCGCCCAGATTCTGAAACCTACTTCATGAAATCTTGCCGCCAAATCTGCCGCTTCCTGCTTATGTTTATCAGCTACCGTAAACAAAATTGATCCATGCATCGGGACTTTTCTTCCCGCAGCAACCAGCCCTTTATATAAAGCCTTTTCCAACGTGGTGTCTTTACCCATTACTTCTCCTGTAGACTTCATTTCCGGGCCTAGAGAGATATCGACTTTCGTCAGTTTTGAGAAAGAGAACACCGGAACTTTTACGAAAACACCTTCTTTATTCGGAACTAAACCGTTTTTATAACCTAAATCTTTTAATTTTTGTCCTAAAATAGCTTTCGTAGCCAATTTTGCCATTGGTACATCGGTAATTTTAGATAAGAAAGGCACCGTTCGGGATGACCGTGGATTTACTTCGATCACGTAAACATTACCATCCAATAAAACATACTGAATATTCATTAAACCGATTACGTTCAATCCCTTAGCTAATCTTTCTGTGTAGTCTACCAATGTTTTTATTTCTTCAGAAGAAACATTTTGCGGCGGATAAACAGCAATTGAATCTCCTGAGTGAACTCCGGCTCTTTCGATATGTTCCATAATTCCAGGAATGATCACTGTTTCGCCGTCGCAAATTGCATCTACTTCCACTTCTTTTCCGGTGATATAACGATCTACCAAAACCGGCTGATCCGGACTTGCATCTACCGCAAACTCCATGTAATGAGAAAGTTCGGCTTCGGTATATACGATTTCCATTGCTCTGCCTCCCAAAACATAGCTTGGACGAACCAATACCGGATAACCGATTTCGTTGGCAATTTTTATCGCTTCTTCTTTTGAAGTAGAAGTTTTCCCTAAAGGCTGTGGAATTCCCATTTCCTGAAGAGCTTTTTCAAATTTATCTCTGTTTTCGGCTCTGTCTAAATCTTCCAGTGAAGTTCCTAAAATCTGAACTCCGTAAGCGGCCAATTTATCTGCTAAATTGATGGCGGTTTGTCCACCGAATTGTACCACAACGCCTTTTGGTTTTTCAAGATCGATAATGCTCATCACATCTTCTTCCGTCAAAGGCTCAAAGTATAATTTGTCTGAAATCGAGAAGTCTGTAGAAACTGTTTCCGGGTTATTGTTGATGATTATGGCTTCGTAACCCATCTCTTTGATCGCCCAAACCGAATGAACGGTTGCATAGTCAAACTCAACTCCCTGACCAATTCTGATTGGACCTGAACCTAAAACGACGATTTTTTCTTTGTCTGAGACTACAGATTCATTTTCTTCTTCGTATGTTCCGTAGAAATATGGGGTTTCAGATTCAAACTCAGCAGCGCAGGTGTCGACCATTTTATAAACCGGAATTACCCCGTTTTCTTTTCTGAAATTATAAACTTCACGCTGACTAACTTCCCAAAGATGAGCAATATTTAAATCTGCGAAACCTAATTTTTTAGCTTTAATTAAAGTTTCAACATCAAATTTATGATCAGCAATTGTTTTTTCAAAATCGATCAGCTTTTTGATTTTCCAGATAAAGAATTTATCAATTTTACTCCATTCAACAATCTTTTCCCAGTCGTACCCTCTTCTTAAAGCATCTCCGATAATAAATAATCTTTCGTCATCACAAACTCTGATTCTTCTTTCGATTTCTTCGTCTGTTAGAGCTGCTGCCTGTTTTTTCTTTAATCCTAGATGGCTGAGCCCAGTCTCCAGAGAACGGATGGCTTTCTGTAAAGACTCCTCGAAATTTCTTCCGATAGCCATCACTTCACCTGTTGCTTTCATTTGAGTCGACAATCTTCTGTCTGCCGTTTCAAATTTATCAAAAGGAAATCTTGGGAATTTGGTTACCACATAATCCAAAGCCGGCTCGAAGCAAGCATAAGTTTTTCCTGTAACCGGATTCATGATTTCATCTAGAGTCAATCCAACAGCGATTTTTGCCGCAATTTTAGCAATCGGATAACCTGTTGCTTTACTCGCCAAAGCCGATGAACGGGAAACTCTCGGATTCACCTCGATGATGTAATATTCGAAGGAATGAGGGTCTAAAGCCAACTGTACGTTACATCCTCCTTCTATACCTAAAGCTCTGATGATTTTTAAAGAAGCGTTTCTCAACATCTGGTATTCTCTATCAGAAAGCGTCTGAGAAGGCGCAACAACGATTGAGTCACCTGTATGAACTCCCACCGGATCTATATTTTCCATGTTACAAACCACAATCGCGTTGTCGTTTGCATCACGCATTACTTCGTATTCAATTTCTTTGAAACCTGCGATTGATCTTTCGATCAGACATTGCGTAACCGGACTGTATTTCAGACCTAATTCGGCAATTTCTTTTAATTCGGCTTCATTGGCAGCGATTCCACCACCTGTTCCACCCATGGTGAAAGCAGGACGAACGATTACCGGATAACCTATTTCTTCCGCAAATCTTAATGCACCTTCGACTGTTGTTACGATGTCAGATTCTGGAACGGGTTCGTTTAATTCTCTCATTAATTCACGGAACAAATCTCTGTCTTCCGCTCTGTTAATCGCAGAAAGTGTAGTTCCTAAAACTTCCACTTTACATTCTTCAAGAATCCCTGAATTTTCCAATTCAACCGCCATGTTCAGACCTGTCTGTCCGCCAAGAGTCGGTAAAAGTGCATCGGGACGCTCTTTTCTGATGATGTGACTTACAAACTGAAGTGAAATTGGTTCGATGTAAACCTTGTCAGCGATTTCAACATCCGTCATAATCGTTGCAGGGTTTGAATTGATCAAAATCACCTTGTAGCCTTCTTCTCTTAAGGAAAGACAAGCCTGCGTTCCTGCGTAATCAAATTCCGCTGCCTGACCGATGATAATTGGGCCGGAACCGATTACTAAAATTGTTTTTATATCTGTACGTTTTGCCATTTTTCTTTTTATTATTTTTAAAAATCGAGAAAGATTCAAGACTTTAGATGAATTATAATTATTGATTTAATTTACTTATTAATTCAATAAAATTTTCAAGTTTGTAGCTATTATTTTTTAATTTTTCAATAACGCTCGGATCATTTTTTGATAATTCTAAAATTTTATTCGTATCGACCAAATAAGCCAAAACATTTTCTAAACCTGACGCTTTTACTCTTAACGGTTTATTTCTATCAATTAAAAGAACTTTAAAAGAGTTTCCTTCTTTATTAAACCAAGAACTTTTAGGCTTTGAATTCAAAAGAACGCCTACAACTCCGCCTCCATAAGGATTAAAATTACCAATTGCCTTTCTGTCTTTCTCCTCGTCAAGAATAACCAGCATATAATTTTTTCCAATAACATCAATTTTTGCAAATGTGTCCCACTCAAAAATCCATTGAGCATATATCATATTGAAATACAAATCTTTGTTATATTCGAAAGCCCAAGCTGATTTTTCTTTTTTTGATTTTTTATTGGTTGTTTTGTCTATTTTTTTTCCTGTGACAATATATCCTAGACTCAATTCTTTCACTTCAGTTTCTACAAAAGGCTCAATATATTTATTAGCAACATAATCTTCATAAATACCGAAATACTTAAATTCTTTTGTTGTTTGAGAAAATATTTTCAAAGAAGAAAAAAAAAGTAAAATAGTTACGGACTTTTTCATTTTAAATATATTTAAAACTTAATTATTCTTAAAATCCTCCATTAAAGCAATGAAATCATCAAACAAATAATTCGCATCTTCAGGACCCGGGCTTGCTTCCGGGTGATACTGTACGGAGAAGCATGGATGAATCTTATGTTTTAAACCTTCATTTGTCCTGTCATTCAATGCAATATGGGTTTCAATTAAATCTGTTCCTTTAAGGCTCTCCTGATCAACGGCATAACCGTGGTTTTGAGAAGTAATGGCCACTTTGTTCTTTTCTAAGTCTAAAACAGGGTGGTTTCCTCCTCTGTGACCGAATTTTAATTTGAAAGTTTTTGCGCCACAAGCCAAGCCGATTAATTGGTGTCCAAGACAGATTCCGAAGATGGGAACTTTTCCTAATAATCCGCGGATCATTTCCAAAGCTTGCTGATTGTCTTCAGGATCTCCAGGACCGTTGGATAACATAATTCCATCCGGATCCATTAACAAAATATCTTCTGCAGTAGTATCTTGTGAAACTACAATGATATCGCAGTTTCTTTGAGATAACTCTCTGATTATCCCTAGTTTAGAACCATAATCTACAAGCACTACTTTAAGTCCTCTTCCTGGATTGGCATAAGAGGTTTTTGTTGAAACCTGCTCCACCTGATTGGTGGGGAACGTAGTTGATTTTAATTCTGCAACTGTAGTATTTTCGTCTGCGTCTGCATTCACGATTTTTCCTTTTACCACTCCGGAGTTACGAAGAATTCTTGTCAGTCTTCTGGTATCAATCCCTGAAATTCCTGAAAGATTTTTCTTTTTGAATAATTCATCCAAAGTAATCTGCGTACGGAAATTGGAAGGCAAATCGCAAATTTCTTTTACAATAAGACCTTTGATTGCAGGCTCGATGCTCTCGTAGTCATCACGGTTGATCCCGTAATTTCCGATCAGCGGATACGTCATGCAAACCATCTGACCACAGTATGATGGGTCAGAAATCAATTCCTGATATCCTGTCATTCCGGTATTGAAAACCACCTCTCCTGCTGTTTCCAAATCTGCTCCGAAACCTTCTCCATGAAATACTTCACCGGACTCCAGTATTAATTTTTTCTTCATTTTAACTTTTATCTTTATTTCTATTTTACTTTATTTTTAATCATCTTTGGCTTTGATGATCTTACTTTTTAAACACCCCGTCAAAAATTCTTTGAATTTTCGCCACCCCTCCAGAGGAGGGGAATTTTGTGAGTGCTTTACATTTAAATTATTATTAAGTTCTTTTAATTTTACTTAAAAGAGAACCCTTTCTCTTCCAAAGCATTTTTTAAAATCGCCATTCTTGCGAAGACTCCGTTTTGCATTTGCTTGAAAATTCTTGAGCGTTCACATTCGACCAAATCGGTGTCAATTTCTACTCCCCTATTAATTGGTGCGGGATGCATGATGATCGCTTCTTTTTTCATTGTTTTTTCTCTCTCTTTCGTCAATCCATATTTTCTATGGTATTCTGAAGCTGAGAAACTCATTTTTGAATCGTGTCTTTCGTGCTGGATTCTCAATAACATTAGAACATCTACTTCATGAATCATTTCGTCTACTGAAAGATAAGTTCCATTGATCAGTGCGCCTTCATCAAACCATTGTTCAGGTCCTGAGAAATACACTTTTGCGCCTAATCTTCTTAAAGCTTCTGCATTGGAATTGGCTACACGACTGTGTTTTACATCGCCTACGATTCCAATTTTTAAACCTTCAAATTTTCCGAATTCCTGATAAATGGTCAGAAGATCGAGCAAGCATTGCGAAGGGTGATTACCCGTTCCGTCGCCACCATTGATGACAGGAATGCTGATATTTTTTAATTCATCAAAATACCGGTCTTTTTTATCTCTGATTACGACCAGATTTACGCCTAAACTTTCGATTGTTTTTACCGTATCATATAAACTTTCACCTTTGTTGACAGAACTGTTGGATGCATCAAACGGAACGACCTGCAGACCCAATTTTCTTTCTGCAATATCGAAGCTTGTTTTGGTTCTTGTACTGTCTTCAAAGAAAAGATTGGAACAGAAAACTTCACCTTCAATTTTAGCAGTTTTTCCGTTGGCAAAAGCTAAAGCTTCAGTAAGTATCCTGTTGATTTTCTCTGTACTTAGTTCGGTAATCGTAAACATAAATCTCTTAATTTGTGAACATAAAAAAAGCGAAGAAAATATCTTCGCTTAAAATAAATAAATATCGTAAAGGGCGTCTACGCCCGGTAATTCTAATGATATAAATACTGTGTTATTCATTAGGTGCAAAAATATAACAATTTAACGAAATGGCAAAACCAAAATCTCACAAAATTAAAAAAATACCATCGCCTTATTTTATCTTTAAATATTTTATTGTTAAAACTCAGGATTTTATCATTTAGAAACTATATAAATCTTAAATGATTGCTTAGAAAAATTGAGTATAGAAGACCTTTATTCGCAAATTAACCTTAAATTTAAATTCAAATTTCAAAAAGAGGACATGAGAAATTATCTAATAGAAGATTTACCCCATTATTTCGAAGAGTATAAAAAGTCTATCAAAAATCCTAAAAAATTCTGGGACAAGATTGCTGATCAGAACTTTGTGTGGTACCAAAGATGGAGCAAGGTGGTAAAATATGACATGAATGAAGCCAGAATTTCGTGGTTTAAAAATGCTAAATTAAATATTACAAAAAACTGCCTCGACAGGCACCTTACCGTAAGAGGTGAAAAAACAGCAATCATTTGGGAACCAAACGATCCAAAGGAAAAAGCACAACATATTACATATAACGAATTGTATACTCGGGTCAATAAAACAGCAAACGTTTTGCGTGAGTTGGGCATAGAAAAAGGAGACAGAGTCTGTATTTATCTTCCGATGATTCCTGAATTGGCAATTACCATGTTGGCCTGTGCAAAATTAGGCGCCATTCATTCTGTTATTTTTGCAGGCTTTTCGGCATCTGCTGTAGTTTCCCGAGTCAATGACTGTGGAGCCAAAATGGTAATTACCTCAGACGGAAGCTATCGGGGAAATAAAGTTTTAGATTTAAAATCGATTATTGATGAAGCTTTAGAAAAATGTCCTACCGTAGAAAAGACTCTGGTCGTAAAAAGAACTGACAACGAAGTCAAAATGAAAGAAGGCAGAGACTTCTGGATGGAAGATTTTTACAACAAGGCTTCTGCAGATTTTGTCACCGTTATTATGGATGCAGAAGATCCTTTATTCATCCTGTACACTTCCGGATCAACAGGCAAACCAAAAGGCATGCTTCATACATCGGCTGGATATATGGTTTATACAGCATACACATTTAAAAATGTATTCAGCTATCAGGAAAATGATATTTATTGGTGTACTGCAGATATCGGCTGGATTACAGGGCATTCATACATTCTTTACGGGCCATTACTCAACGGCGCAACGACTGTTATTTTTGAAGGAATTCCTACATACCCAGAACCGGATAGATTTTGGGAAGTGATTGAAAAACATAAAATTACACAGTTTTACACAGCCCCGACAGCGATTCGTTCTTTGGCAAAAGAAAGTTCAGATTGGGTTGACAAACATGATTTAAGCTCATTGAAAGTGATCGGATCTGTCGGCGAACCCATTAACGAAGAAGCATGGCATTGGTTTAACGATCACGTTGGGAAGAAAAAATGCCCGATCGTCGATACATGGTGGCAAACGGAAACTGGCGGAATTATGATCTCACCCCTTCCTTTTGTAACGCCTACAAAACCAACCTACGCAACACTGCCACTTCCAGGTGTTCAGCCTGTTTTAATGGATGATAAACGTAATGAAATTACTGGAAATCAGGTTACTGGAAATCTCTGCATCCGTTTTCCATGGCCCGGAATAGCAAGAACCATTTGGGGAGATCATCAAAGATATAAAGAAACCTACTTTACAGCCTTTCCCGGAAAATATTTCACTGGTGACGGTGCTTTGAGGGATGA
This sequence comes from Chryseobacterium sp. LJ668, assembly GCF_019613955.1. NCBI lineage: Bacteria > Pseudomonadati > Bacteroidota > Flavobacteriia > Flavobacteriales > Weeksellaceae > Chryseobacterium > Chryseobacterium chendengshani. The sequence continues at coordinate 3,347,867 of NZ_CP080443.1, forward strand.
AGTGGGATATTACAGAATCACCGGTCGTGTAGATGACGTGGTGATTGTTTCCGGTCACAATTTAGGAACTGCTCCTATTGAAGACAGCATTAATGAACATCCTGCCGTTGCAGAATCTGCGATTGTAGGGTTTCCCCATGATATTAAAGGAAGTGCATTGTATGGTTTCGTAATTCTTAAAGATAGCGGTGCAGGACGTCAGAAAGACAATCTAAAAAAAGAAATTAATCAGTTGATTTCTGATCAAATCGGGCCCATTGCAAAATTGGATAAAATTCAGTTTGTTTCCGGATTGCCAAAAACACGTTCGGGAAAAATTATGCGCAGAATTCTAAGAAAAATCGCAGAGGGAGATTTCAGTAATTTTGGTGATACTTCTACTCTTTTGAATCCTGAAATTGTGGAGGAGATCAAGAATGAAAGAATTTAGATTAATTAAATAATTTTGATCCTTTTTAATTTTTAGATATGCACATAATTTTATTAACAAAAACTCAAAAATGAAATTTATTATTCTTTTGATCGGAACTATTCTATTACAATCTTGTGAGAAAAAAAAACTTAATGAAAAGGAAATTTTAGAAATCATTCATTCACATGAAGAATATAAAGACCTAGAATTAAAAACAGCTTTCTCTTACGGTTATGATTATATTGATTCAATAAAAAGTTTAAGAGAAATAATAAACAAGGAGAGTTTCAATTCTATTTATGAAGCGGATTTCAATCATGATAGCAAAAAAGATTATTTAGTAAATCTCAGCTATCCGAAATCTAAAAATGAGAATGATATTGTGCAAATTTTTATTGAAGATGATCATAAAAATACCCTTGTGATATTGAGCAGTAAAAGAGGTTATCAAATTTTAAATCCCGGAAAGCAAAAAATTTATGATATTATTTCTGCCAAAATTATACGTCACAAAAATCGAGATTTAATTAAATTATTAAGTTTCAAAAAGCATATTGATAATAAAAATGATATATTAAAATATGATACTTTAATGATTAAAAACAACCAATTGACAGAATTCACATCTACCAATTATCATCATATTGAAAAAATAGTATTTAATCAGAATGGCGGTTATGCGCCGGGAAGAATCTACAGTTTAACATTAAAAAAGGATTCAACTATTCTTCATTCGTATTATTATAAAAATTTAAAAGGAAATTATTTTGGAAGAGATAATTTAAGTTTTAAAAATCTATCTAAATATCTAAATGATATTAATTTCAGCAATCTAAAAAACAGATATAGTATTGATTGTAAAGATTGTTCTTCTATTGAAATCGAAATTATTTTTGATAATGGAAAAACAACAAATATCTATGATTACGGAGAAAAAGGAACTTTAGGCCTTACAAAATTTTACGGAAAAATTGACACCATCATGGATAAACAAAAATGGAAAAAAGTCAACTAAATATCTTTGATATTTTATATTCAAGCTGATTATTAGACAGATTATTAAGAAAAAAATCTTGTCAAATAAAATAGATAAATTCTTAATTAATATTAAATTTTTATAGATAAAATAATAAATACTAAATTATTTTAAATTTTTATCAATATTTTGAAAAATATAAGTATCTTTAAGTACCAAAACAAATTACTATGTCAAGCATTTTAGCAGGATTATTTGAACGTCACAGTGATTACAAACGACTTGAAAATGAACTCGAAACTTCCGGATTTAAAGATTCTGATTATATTGTTTATATTTCTGAAGATCAGCATCATTCTCAATATATGGCAAGTGTTGAAATAAAGGATAACGAGCAGGCACAAAACGCAAAAAATATTTTTCATCAAAATTCTGTACTCAAAACTTATCAATTTGAAAATATGAGTATTGATGAAGCTTCTTACAGCACAGTAAAAAAATATATTGATGCGAGAAGTAAAGCTGAAATTCACAACAGCCCGGATGTGAAGAAAAAAACACAGCATACAGGAATGGATTCTGAAGTAAAATTCTAAAATAAAAAACTAAAAACTCATAACCGTAATCCGTAGAATTTATTTCTGCGGATTTTTAGTTTCAGGAATTGACAAATCGCTTTATTTTTCGTATTTTCGTTTAAACAAAGCCTTTTTCATAAATGAGTTACGATCTCGAACAAGAAAATAAAGAAATATTAGCTAGATATAAAGATCTGATTTCTAATACATACCGAACTTTGGATGAAGAGAACAATAAACTCATCCGAAAGGCTTTTGATATTGCATTAGATGCACACAAAGATCAACGAAGAAAGTCTGGTGAACCGTACATTTACCACCCTATCGCAGTAGCAAAAATTGTTGCCAAAGAAATTGGACTGGGTGCAACCTCTATCGCTTGCGGATTACTGCATGATGTGATTGAAGATTCTGATTACACCTACGAAGATTTGAAGAAAATTTTCGGGGAAAGAATCGCGGGTATTGTCAACGGATTGACAAAAATCTCCATCATGAATCATCAGAATATCTCTGTACAGTCTGAAAATTACAGAAAGCTCCTACTCACGCTGTCAGAAGATTTCCGGGTGATTTTGATTAAAATTGCCGACCGTCTCCACAACATGAGAACGCTAGAGAGCATGGCTCCGGATAAGCAGAAAAAAATTGCTTCCGAAACCGTGTATATTTATGCTCCGATGGCTCACCGTCTAGGTTTGTATAATGTAAAATCTGAATTAGAAGATCTTTCTTTAAAATACAACAATCCTGATGTTTTTAATGAAATAACCCAGAAACTCGAGCTTGCCAAAGAAAACAGAGAAAGGTACATTGAAGAATTTAAAAAGGAGGTTACTGAACGATTGAAGGAAGAAGGACTGAATGTAACGATAAAAGGACGTGCAAAAGCTGTCTCTTCGATTTATAGGAAAATGCTGAAGCAGGGCGTTACTTTTGAAGAAGTATTTGATAACTATGCAATAAGAATTATTTATAAATCTGATGCTAAAAATGAAAAATTCCTGGCCTGGAAAATTTATTCGATCGTAACCGATGTTTATCACAGTAACCCATCGAGAATGCGAGACTGGATTACACAGCCACGTTCTACAGGATACGAAAGTTTACATTTAACGGTTCTCGGGCCAGACAAAAAATGGATTGAAGTGCAGATTCGTTCTGAGAGAATGGATGATATAGCCGAAAAAGGAGTTGCCGCACATTACAAATACAAAGAAGGTTATAAGCAAACCAACGATGACCGAAATTTTGAAAACTGGGTTACCGAAATCCGTGAAGTGCTTGAGCAGCAACAGAATTTGACTACATCAGAGCTTTTAGACAATATCAAACTCAATTTATATTCAAAAGAAGTTTTTGTCTTTACACCAAAAGGTGAAATCAAAATTTTGCCTACCAATGCAACAGCTTTAGACTTTGCATTTTCCGTACATTCAGATTTGGGAATGAAATGTCTTGGCGCTAAAATCAACGGAAAGTTGGTTCCGATTTCGTATGTTTTGCAAAACGGTGATCAGGTGGATATCCTTTCATCTCAAAATCAAAAACCGAAATTTGACTGGCTTGATTTTGTAGTGACTTCAAAAGCCAAATCAAAAATAAAAGGCTATCTGAATTCTGAAAAAAACTCTCTGGTTGACGAAGGAAAAGAGATTCTCCAAAGAAAACTGAGACACGCAAAAATTAATTTTAATGATGAAGAAATCAATAAGCTTCAGAAATTTTTTAACCTGAAAACATCTCAGGAATTATTCTTAAAATTCCAAACCAATGAACTGGATGCGAGCAGTTTAAGAAAATATATAGAAAGCAAAAACGTATTTAATAATCTACTTTCAAGATTCCGAAAATCACCGACTAAAAACCAACACTACATCGAGCCTAAAGAAATCAATCTTGATATGATTGTTTTTGGGAAAGATGAAGAAAAACTGAATTATAGCTATGCGAAATGCTGTACTGTTATTCCCGGAGATAAAATTTTTGGTTTCATCACGATTTCGGAAGGTATAAAAGTTCACAGTGATAATTGCCCAAATGCAATCAACCTTAGAGCACAATATGACTATCGGGTAATTGCTGCGAAATGGGTGAATGAAGAAAGCTTCAAAAACCGTATCAAAATAGAAATCGAAGGACTTGATAGAATGGGAATGATCAACGATATCACTACCGTCATCAGCGGCGCAATGGGAATGGATATGAAAAGTATGTCGATAGAATCTAACAACGGGGTTTTCACAGGTAATATCAATTTAGAGGTGAAAAACAGAAGCCAGCTTGATGAAACATTTAAACAGCTAAAAGAAATCAACGGGGTTTCTAAAGTCATCAGAATTTAAAGATGAAACTAAGCATCTATTTCAAGAAGTTTTTTAAAAGCAGCCAATCTTCAGGAATTTTATTGATTGTATGTGTCGCTATTGCATTGGGAATCGCAAATTCTTCTTTGGCTGAAAACTTTCAGAATTTTTTAGATACAGAAATTGGAATCCATCTTTTTCATTTGAAATATCCTGTCAGTATTTGGATCAATGATGGTTTGATGGCAATTTTCTTTCTTTTAGTAGGTCTTGAAATTAAAAGAGAAGTTATAGAGGGTGAACTTTCCTCCTTTAAAAATGCTTCTCTGCCGATATTTGCTGCAATCGGAGGTATGATTGTTCCCGCAATTATTTATACCTTTTTTAATTATGAAACCAAATACAGCAACGGATGGGGAATTCCGATGGCTACTGATATTGCTTTTTCTTTGGCAATTATTTCTATGCTAGGTAAAAAAGTCCCCAATTCTATTAAAATATTTCTGGCTGCACTGGCGATTGTAGATGATCTTGGAGCCATTCTGGTAATTGCAATTTTTTACACAGAGCAGATTCACTGGATGTATATTTTCTCTTCGTTAGGAATTACAGCATTGCTTTTTGTACTGAATTATTTTAAAGTTAAAAATATTATTCTTTATTTGATTCCAGGAGTTTTTCTGTGGTATTTCCTTCATCATTCCGGGATTCACGCAACGATTGCAGGAGTTGTTCTTGCATTTTCAATTCCAACAAATATTTCTACGACAGAGATTTCACCTTTAGAAAAATTAGAACATCAGCTACACTATCCGGTAAGTTTTTTGATCATGCCGATTTTTGCATTGACCAATACCAACATTACTTTTACAAATGGAATGGTTGACGGTTTGTTCAGCGGTTTGGGATTGGGAATTGTGTGTGGACTGATCATCGGAAAACTGGTAGGAATCAATTTATTTTCATTAATAGCTATTAAATTTAAAATAAGTTCGCTCCCTCAAAATGCTTCGTGGACACAGATGTTGGGTGTCGGACTTTTAGCCGGAATCGGTTTTACCATGTCGATTTTTATTGCATTATTGTCATTTAAAGGTAAAATTCAGATTCAGGACGAAGCGAAATTTGCGATTTTGATTGCCTCTTTTATTGCTGCGATTGCAGGATTTGTGATTTTAAATTTAAGCTCATCAAAAACTGTAGAAATTGAAGAAGAATAGCAGTCCTGTTATTCCTCTTACTTAAAGAATGATTGATTAGACTTCATTCTCACCTTTCTTTTTTTCATTTTCTATGCTTCTCGTATGCTCTTCATCACTTTCAAGATTGGGTTCTTCATTTTTTGAATGATAATGTGCGGCTTCTTTTTTGATTTCGTCAGCCAAAAGTTTTTCAACCCTTAATTTTCTTAAAGCCATATTCAGTTCGTTCCCAAAAAGAAGGAGATAAACGTTCACATTTACCCAAACCATTAATAAGATCATACTTCCGATGGATCCGTATAAAACGTTGTATCGGGCGATATTTTTAACGTACAGGGTGAAGAGATAAGTGGTGACAATAAATAAAACAGTCGTAAGAATTGCTCCCGGAACCGCCTGCCTGAATCTGATGATTTTTACAGTTCCCAGCCAGTAAAACATGGCTAAAAGCAAAAAGAAAAACAGCGGAAAAGACACAAAACCAATGATTTTTGAAAGGTTATTAACAAGCCACGAAATATTATAAGTTGGTGTAAAAAGCTTGAGAACAACCTCAGAATAGTATACCCCGAAAAGCGCTAAAAAAACAATGGTTACAAAACCGATGGTAATAAAAAATGACAGGATAAATTCTTTAACGTCGGGAAGTTTCTCTTTAGAATTTTCATTAAATCCGTTGATGATAGAAAATGTTCCGTTGGTTGCAAAAACCAGGGCAATGAGAATTGTTAAATTACTGATTCCCTTCATATTGGGAATAATATTATTTTCAATATATCCTCGTACATCACCTTCAATATTTGATGGAAAAATATTGTGCATCAAAACTTCAAAAATGTAAAACTGAAGCTTGTCATAATGCGGCATATATGGAATTACCGATAATAAAAAGAGGATAAAAGGAAATAGACTCAATGTAAAGCTCCAGGAAATCGCTGCTGCCTTCTTCCCTATTTTTCCTTTAAAAACGCCTGCAAAATAAATCTGGAACAATTGCCAAAGCGATATCCCCAGAAGTGGAATATGTATATCATCTAAAAAATCTTGAACTTTCAAAAGAAAACCCGGAACCTTAATACCCATTTTTTATTTTAAAATTTGATCTATTTTGTCAAACTGCTTATTGACAAATTTAGGTGAATTAATTCTAAAACCCAATCCGAATCTAAATAACCAATCGGTGGCGGAATAAAAATTACCGTTATTGCTATTGATCCAATTAATTTGTGCGCCACCACCGAAAAACCATTTTCCATTATCAAAACCTAATCTGGAGTATGCATTGAGTCCAAAATTAAATTCGTTATAATTCTCATCAATCAAATAACCATAATGAATCTGCGGATAAGCCTCTACAATTGCATACCAGTTTTTGCCGATGATCTTCTGCATTCCACCGCCTGTTTTTATTGTTAATCTGATGTCTTTGGTAACTGAAATATCCCCTGAAGGATCAGAAACATCCATCCCCTGATAGATTATACGCTCGGGATCCTTCATCATATTGTATTGATAAACCAATCCGCTAAGTAAAATAAAATCATTCTTCAAAGGCTTGTGCGTCATATTGGTGTAGGTTCGGTAGCTTTCTTTTTTCCCAATCCACAAATAGCTCGTTTCACCTGTAAAAGACTGATATTTTGCATCCGGAAACTGCATAAAATCATTGCCTAACTCCTGTGTAGATTCATCATCCAAAACCGTTTCAAAAAAACGTTTTGTATCTTCTAAATACAAACCTCTTACCTGATTGTAATTAACAGACTGCCTTATTTTCGGACTCAGAAAAAATGCAAAACCCAGATTGAAGTATTTGGTCTTACCTTTAATATCATCATCATTATTAATCCTCACAAATTTAGGTGCAAAAGAAACGCTTGCATCCAGCCAACGGTATCTCAGGAAAAATTCTGTGTAAAAAGAATCATTCGGTTTTAAGAGAAAGGTCTGACCTTCGTAGAATAAACCAAAAGATCTATTGACATAACTCACACCTCCTACGAACGAAATTTTATTCCGGTCTTCTTCCAGATATTTTTTTTCTGTGGAATCATTAATTCCCTGGCTGAAAGTTAGTATTGACAAACAAAAAAACGACAATGAAAACAATTGAAATTTCATCTTGACTGTGCTGATACTGTAAAAATACAGATTTTAAAATAATTCATTCATTTTTTTATTATAAGTATCTTTGAGCTTTCTTTTTTAAAGCTAATCAATGCGCATCAATCTACTTTGTATCGGGAAAACGGACGATAAAGAAATAACATCACTGATCAATTACTATTTGATCCGACTTCCCAAACATTGGAATTTCGAAATTATTGAAATCCCTGACATTAAAAATGCTAAAAATCTTTCGCCAGACCTTTTAAAAAAAGAAGAAGCAAAATTATTTCAAAATCATATTGACAAAAATGATTGGGTTGCTATTTTAGATGAAAAAGGAAAACAGTTTACCAGCAGAGAATTTTCTCAGAAAATTGATAATTGGATGAATTCTTCCGTGAAAAAAATACATATTTTGATTGGCGGAGCATACGGTTTTTCAGATGAAATTTATGACAGGGCGAACGAAAAAATGTCACTCTCAAAAATGACATTTACACACCAGATGATCCGGTTATTTATCGTTGAACAATTGTATCGTGCTGACCAGATTTTACAGGGAAAACCTTATCATAATGATTGAAATTGAGAAAACTAAATTTTCAGACGAATTTGCCTTTTTGCTTCTCCCACAACAAATGCTACTGAATTTGCAATATTAAAACTACGAATCAATTTAGACATCGGAATTGTTAAATGATTAGGAAACATCTCTAAAATCTCTTTGCTTAATCCCACACTTTCTTTCCCGAAAACCAGCCAGTCACCATCCTGAAAGTTGGTTTCCAGATATGATTTTTCGGCATGTGAGCTCATCAGAAAAACACGTGACGTATCCGGGATGATTTTCATCCATTCTTCAACATTGTCATATTCTGTAACATCAAGGTTCACCCAATAATCTAAACCAGACCGTTTCAGATTTTTGTCGTCTATAACAAACCCCAGTGGATGAATCAGATGTAATTTACTTTCGGTTCCTACACATAATCTCCCGATATTGCCCGTGTTATTGGGTATTTCCGGTTCTACGAGAACAATATTTAACATTGAATAAATCTGGTATTATTAAAATGTATTTAGTATTTATTTTTTAACACATTTTGCAAACTGAACTGTCAAAGCTGCTTTTTCATATCCTGTCGCAACTGCTTTATCTAAACTTGCACATGCTTCTTTTTCTTTGGCCGTATCAAATAATACTAAAGCTTTTGTTACATAAGACTGTGAAAATTTCGGATCGATTGAAATGGCTTTATTAACGTCTGCTAATGCTTCTTTGTATTTTTTTAGCTTTAAATATACATCTGCTCTTCCGTTGTACAATAAAGATTCCGGTTTTTCTGAAAGAAGCTGATTGTAATCTTTCAATGATCCTTCAAGATCTCCGTTACGTTTTTTAAGGTTAGCTAAACCTGTTCGGGCAAAAATATTATCGGGAGCAAAAGTCAGAATCTGGTTTAAATCTTTCTCAGCTAAATCTTTTTTGCCTAAATTTTCGTAGACTTTAGACCTCGTAAGATACATTTCAGCATTCTGATCGTCTATCTTCAGACCATTATTGAGATATTCCAGTGCTTTTGTTTTGCTTCCTTTTTGATTGTGTAGAGACCCTAAATTTGCATACACAGAAGCTGATAACGGGTTAGACTTCAAAGCAGACTCATATGATTTGAACGCTACCGGAATTTTTCCTAATCTTCGTTGTGCCGTTCCTAAATTGTTGAAATATTCAGATTGAAATTTCTGAATATGTTCTTTGTCGGCCAATTTTGTATATTGTTCTTCAGCACACTTATAATCAGCTTTCTGCATGCATTCTTCGGCAGTTTTTTTATCCTGAGCTGAAAAGAAATTGAGCGAAGTGAGCGCTAAAGTAAGAACGAATAGATGTTTTTTCATTTTATATAGTTTGTTTGTTGATGACTTTCTTTGCGAGCATAGAAAATACCACCCCCAATAAAATTCCAACAAACGCCCCCACCAAAATATCTATCGGGAAATGTACTCCTAAATAAATGCGGCTGTAGGATACCACCACGGCCCACACAAATATAACATAAGGAAACCACTTCAGCTTATCTTTTAAGAGAAAACTTAGGTAACTTGCTAAAAAGAAGGTGTTTGAAGAATGAGCAGAATAAAATCCGAATTGGCCGCCACATTTTACGATTCTCATGTAGCCTTGTATAGAAGGGTCATGGCAAGGTCTCAATCTGGCAACACCATATTTAAAGATACCAGATACCTGATCAGAAATCGTTACACCTATTGCTACAAAAAGAAGAATGTAAAGTAGCGATCTTAGCTTGAAATTTTTATAAAGAAAATAAAAGAAAATAATATAAAGCGGAACCCAGATAAATGTCCCGGAAATCATCAGCCAAAACTGATCAAATGGCGTATCTCCTAAATTATTAAGATACAGAAAGACCTTTTTATCTTCTAAAATGATCTCTTCCATTTTATCTGCTTACGGGACCTTCATATGTCTCGTCATCTGAGGGCTTCAGTTTCAGAGGTTCATTAGCCATCGGCTCTCCGATGATATCATTCTGAATGTTTTTTGTAGGATCAAAATCTTTTGCAGCATCTTTTACTTTTTCGATCTCACGCTTTATTTCAGAGACAGGATTATCTGTTTCTTTCATAATTTCGGTTTTGATATCTTCTACTGCACCACGCATTTTTCTCACTCCGGATCCAAGATCCCGGGCAATTTGAGGAAGTTTATCCGGTCCGAATAAAACTACAATCGCAATGGCGATCAGTGCCATTTCTCCAATGCTTAATTCCATTGTGCTAAATTACAAAAGATTATATACAAATGATGTTTTGAAGTGCTATTTTAAATAAATTTTAAGGTTTCTTTTTCTGAAAAGCGTAATAGGTAACTGCTACACTAATAGTCATCAGTAAAAAAGCTAGAAAGAACGGAGCTCCTGAAAATTTGAATGGAGCATTTTTATGTGTGAAATAGAAAAACAATTGTGTCATCATTGGAGGTCCGATAATGGCAGTTGCGCTCATCAAACTCGTTAATGCTCCCTGCAACTCACCTTGCTCATTTGAAGGAACACTTTTGGTGATCACAGATTGCAATGCAGGTCCACAGATTCCGCCTAAACAATAGGGTATTAAGAAAACAAACATCATCCAGCCTTCTGTTGCGAAAGCGAATAATAACATTCCTAATGCATATAAAGCCAAACCGTAATAAATACTTTTCTGTTCACCAAATTTTGGAGTTGTCCATCGAATCAAAACTCCCTGAACCAAACCAACCAATAACCCAACAACACCAAGAGAAATCCCAACCATTCTTTCCGTCCAGTCAAATTCATACATGGTAAAGAAACTCCAGTTGCTCTGAACAGCATGACCGGCGATATAAATTAAAATCAAAGCAACGATCATTCCCGAAATTTCAGGATGTTTTCCTAAGAATTTAAAAGAACCAACAGGATTTGCACGTTTCCAACTGAATTCTCTTCTTTTGTCTTTGTCTAAACTTTCAGGAAGAATAAAGTAACCATATAAAAAATTCAATAAACATAAAACTGCCGCCGCATAAAACGGAACTCTGGCTCCATAATGTCCTAAAATACCTCCGATTACAGGACCAATAATAAATCCGAGCCCGAAAGCCGCACCTATCAAACCAAAATTTTTAGCCCTGTCTTCATCCGTTGAAATGTCAGCAATATAAGCACTTGCAGTAGTAACACTGGCTCCGGTGATTCCTGCAATAATTCTTCCTGCGAAAAGCCAGATTATTGTTGGTGATAATGCCAAAAGAATATAATCAATCGCAAAACCGAAGAGTGAAATCAGAATAATGGGTCGTCGTCCGAACCTGTCACTCAGATTTCCGACAATCGGAGAAAAAATAAACTGTGTAAAAGCATATGCAAAACCCAGCCAGCCACCATATTTAGCAGCCTCACTTATATCAGCATGAATGAGCTCTTTGATCAATGCAGGAACTACGGGAATGATTATTCCCCAACCCGTAATATCTATCAGCAAGGTGATAAAAATAAAGCTCATGGCGGCTTTCTTCTTCGACTTTTCCATAATTGTGCAAAAATAGAAAAATATTGGGAAAAGGAAGGATGTAAGTTTGATGTTTAATATTGAGAAGTAGAGATTTATTACAAACTTAAGAAGCTTTTAAAGTTTTTAAATTTTCTAAACAAAAAAATAACCTTTCGAATGAAAGGTTATTTGCGTAATTGATGTAATTTAAATCTATTTTGAAGCAATAACTTCTTTATTTGTTGATGTTCTACCTTCTACATGATCTTCTTTTCCGGTTTTAAGGAAGTCGTATGCAATTGCTGAAGCAATGAATATGGATGAATAAGTACCGAAACCAATACCGATCAACATAGCAAACATAAATCCTCTCAAGTTATCTCCTCCAAAGATGAAGATGGCAAGGATAACAAGAATGGTTGTAAATGATGTGTTAAACGTTCTACCTAATGTACTCGAGATTGAATCATCAAACAGACCTGCTAATGTAAGTGCTTTCTTTTCTCTCAAATATTCTCTAATTCTGTCGAAAATAATCACAGTATCATTAATAGAATATCCTAACACCGTCAGAATAGCCGCAACAAAATCCTGATTGATCTCCATATTGAATGGCATAATGTTGTGAAGCAGTGAATATGCTCCCAAAATAATAATCGCATCATGGAATAACGCTGCTACAGCACCTAAAGAGAATTGCCATTTTCTGAATCTCACCAAAATATAAATAAAGATCCCGGCTAAAGCAGCAACTACTGCAAGAATACCATGCGTTTGGATATCATCAGCTACAGTTGGTCCTACTTTTTCAGAAGACACAATTCCTGTCTCACCTTTATCTGCAGCTTTGAAATCTTGTAAAGTTGTATTTGCTGGTAAACTAGATTTCAGACCGTCATATAATTTTTGCTCAACAGTCTGATCGGCTTTTAAAGATTCATCATCGATCAAATAATCTGTAGAAATCTTCAGCTGATTCTCACTACCGAAAGTTTTAGCTTCAACAGAAGAATTTTTACCGTCTTCAGTTTTGAATATTTTAATTAAATTCTGTTCGATATTTTCAGCATTTACATCTTTATCAAATCTTACTATATAGTTTCTACCGCCTGTAAAATCGATACCATATTTAAATCCGTTCGTAAAAATAGAGAACAGGCAGATTACAGTTAATACTGCAGATACGATGTAAGCATATTTTCTTTTTCCAATAAAATCGATCCATGTATTTCTGAATAGATTTTTTGTAGGAGCCGTCCAGACAGAAAGAGATTTTCCTTTGTGTAGTCTGCTGAAAATCATTACTCTTGAAAGGAGTACAGATGTAAAGAATGTCATCAAGATACCAATTCCTAACGTCAAGGCAAATCCTTTGATAGGTCCTGTTCCGAATAAGAATAACACTCCTGCTGTCAATAACGTCGTTAAGTGACCATCAATAATCGCACTTAATGCGTGTTTGAAACCATCTTTATATGCTTCAAGGATGCTTTTCCCTGCGAATAATTCTTCTTTTGTTCTTTCGTAAATGATTACGTTGGTATCTACCGCCATCGCCATCGTAAGAACAATACCTGCAATACCCGGAAGTGTAAGTGTAGCCTCCGCGGAATCCATAATTCCGAAAATGTAGAATAAGTTAATGATCATCGCAATTACTGCGTACACCCCTGCTCCACCGTAATAGAAAATAATGTATGCAATAATAAGTAAGAATGCAATACCGAATGAAAGCATCCCTGCATCAATAGATTCCTGACCCAATGAAGGCCCAACCTGAGTTGCCTGAACTACTTTTGCACCTGCCGGTAACTTACCGGCTCCTAAAACGTCCACCAATTCTTTAGCTTCTTCCTGAGAATAGTTTCCTGAAATTCTTGTACTTCCGTTAGGAATGACACTTTGAACATTAGGAGCACTATAAACTCTATCGTCAAGTGTTACTGCAACCGGTTTCTGAAGATTTTTCTCTGTAAGAGTTTTCCAATCTTTAGCACCTTTAGAATCCATCTGCATGCTGACTTCAATTCTTCCTAATTCATCATAAGTAATATTTGCACTTTCAACGGCACCGTCAACAGGAGCTTTCTGATTGACATTACCTCTTACTGCATATAATACCAAGCTGTTTGGGTCAGAAGATTCCGGCTTGTATCCCCACATAAATTGAGTATACTTTAGGTTTCCAGGACGTAATGACTTAGCAATTTTACTGTTTAAAATTTTATTAACTTTCGCAGTGTCAGATAATTTAACACTTCCTACTGCGCTTGGGTTTCCAGATTTACCACCTTGCATAAGTCTGTTGAAATCGGTATTTTTAGCTACTCCGATCGAATCTCCTTTTGATAAGATTGACGTTGTAACAGTCTGAAAATAAGGAGCAACTTCGGGATACTGCTGTACTTCCCAAAACTGAAGTTTTGCAGAAGTCTGAAGCATTTTTTTCACCTTGTCAATGTCTTTCATTCCTGGCATTTCAACAGAAATTCTTGCCGTACCCGGAACTCTCTGAACATTTGGCTGAACAGCTCCCATTTTATCAATTCTGGTTCTGATTACCTCAAAAGCAGTACCTACAGAAAGGTCTATTCTTTTTTTGATGATACTCTGAACCTGCTCATCTGTGGTGTTGAATTTGATCTCAGAAAGATTCGTATTACCAAAAATTTCGGGATCTGCAAGTTTTAGATTTGCACCTTTTGCTTTGTTTACAGCATCAAACTGTACAAAAAAGTTATCGATGTAAGATTTTGTAGAGTTCTTCTGAGCCTCATCTGTTTTGTTTAAAGCTTCAATCAGTACAGGATTTGTTGAATAATTGGTTAAATCATTCACAAGATCTCTCTGATTGATCTCCAAAAGAACATTGATCCCACCTTTAAGGTCAAGACCAAGCTTCATTTCTTTGTCTTTCGCTTTAGTGTAATAAAGTTCTGTGAAACCTAGATTAAGTGTATCCTTAGAAAGTCTTGCGATTTCTTTCTGATACTTTTCCGGATTATCTCCTGCAATAGCAGATGCCTGCTTTTCAATCTTGCCGGCGTACCATGTTGGTAATAGCTCATTTAAGCAAATTAACCCTAGTACAATAGCAACAATTGTAATAAGTCCTTTTCCTTGCATTTTGTTATAACTACGTTAAATTAAGTCGGCAAATATAATGATTTTCTTGATATTTTATGAATTTTTAAGAACAGAAATGGTTTATTTTCAGTTATATCTGTATTCTGTATTCAATTACAAATTTGATAATCTTACTTTATGATCACAATGAATTTTTCAGCAGTCTTTTGGTATGAAATTTTCATTAAACATAATACACTAAATATCAAAATATTATGAAAAGATTATTACTTTCAGCAGTTCTGTTATCTGCAATGAATTTCAGTGCTCAGAATTTTGCGTTGCAGGAATATGCATCGGGATTTACAAGCCCGGTAGAGATTACGCATGCAAACGACAGCAGGTTATTCGTCGTTCAGCAGAACGGAATTATAAAAATCATTCAATCTAATGGAGCCGTTAATTCTGCAGATTTTTTGAATATCAGCTCAAAAGTTAATTTTGGTGGTGAAAGAGGTCTTCTTGGTCTGGCTTTTCATCCCCAATACGCAACCAATGGCTATTTTTTCGTCTACTATAATAACACCGCGGGAAATATTGTCGTTGCAAGATACACGAGAAGCTCTACCAATCCTGATCTTGCAGATGCTACCACAGAAAAGATTTTGCTTAATATTCCCAAACCATTTGACAATCACAACGGTGGAAGTATTCATTTTGCACCTGACGGAAATCTATGGATCGTAACCGGAGATGGAGGAAGCGGTGGCGATCCCAATAATAACGGGCAAAATAAGAATTCGCTGCTTGGGAAGATGTTAAGAATTGATGTGAATGCGACCGGAGCCTATAATATTCCTGCCGGAAACCCTTTCGTTGGAGTTGATGGTGCCGATGAAGTCTGGTCTTACGGTTTGAGGAATGCCTGGAAATTTTCTTTTGACCTTACTACAGGAAACGCCATGATTGCAGACGTGGGACAGGGAGTAATTGAGGAAATCAATAAAATGCCGATTACCACTGCAGGAATTAATTACGGATGGCGATGCTACGAAGGCAACAATACCTACAATACAAGCGGATGCGCTGCTTCGGGTACGATGACATTCCCAATTGCTGTCTATGATCATTCCGGAGGTAAATGCTCTATTACCGGAGGTTATGTGTACAGAGGTACACTTTCACCAGGTCTTCAGGGAAAATATTTCTTCGCAGATTACTGTTCTGAGCAAATCGGAATTTTAGACAGCAGCAACGCAATTACCTGGAGCACAGCATTTAGCGGAAATAATTTTTCAACGTTCGGCGAAGATGTACAAAAAGAATTATATGTTGCAGCCGTTAATAATGGGAAGATTTACAAAATAACAACTTCTACTCTAGGAACGCAGGAGAATCAATTAACTGAAGTCAGAATTTATCCAAACCCGGCATCGGAAAGGGTTTTCATCGAAGGTTTAAGATATACAGACGCAACAATAGGATTGATAAGCACAGAAGGAAAAATAGTTTTAGATGCAATAAAACTGGATAGTGAAAACAGCTTAGATATTACCAGTATTCCTGCCGGAGTCTATTATCTCAATATAAAATCAGGAGATTTAAAGGCGTACAGCCAGAAATTAATAATTAAATAGCAATACGTTTTATAAAGAATTCCACAAAAACATTAATGGAAAAGTTTAAATTTTTTACAAGCTAAGCTTTTCCATTTCTATTCTAATTTTTATGTGTTAATGCTATATATTTATTTTTAGCGATTTTACTTTCATAAAAGCGTCTGACATAATCATATAATAATAATTCATGCGCCCTATTATTTGTAGGAATTATTCTATTTATATTCATGTGTATATAACTAAAAATATAATCCTCAAAATTGATTTTTTCTTTAAGACAAATATCTTTTAAAGTCCCAACAACTTTCTTTAACTCTGAATCTCTCTTCTTTGAAAGAGTAATTATTTTTCTAATTATTGGATCATTGTTCAGTAATAACTCTGATTCATCTATAATTTCTTCTACAAATTTTCTTTTATCCCTATATAATTCATTAAGCACTTTTGAATTGTTTTTATTGTATCCAAACTCATGTTTAAAAGAGTCACTTATTGTACTTATACTTTTCAGCTTTTCTTCAAGATTATTGCCAAAAAAAAGACTTAGATAAGAGTCTATGCTTTTCAACGAAATTTTCCATTTATAATCTTCTATTTCGTGTTCATTAATTATCTTTAAGATCTTTATACAATATTCACTATCTATACAGAATAATGATTCTGTAACATCAATCAATTTTGCATGATATCGTTCGATCTCTTGTTCGTATGTATCCATTTGAATTTTCCAAATAATATCATTTTCGAGATATTTTTTTAATCTAGCCTGAAATAAATTCAAAATAAGACTTATTGAATCTTGATTTTTAAGTTTGATTCTTAACCTAATATGATAATAAGGATCAGAATACCTAATAAAAAAGAATTTTTCTATCTGATTTTCTTTTTCAGCATGTTTAATAATCTTAAATATATAATTTGTTAGGATCTCATCTGCAAATGATATACTCATATAAAACTTTAGATATATCCATTCTGAACCAGGAGTGTACTTTCCTTTCATATCATAATTCATTTTTAAAAAAAGAAACTATAAATTCATTTTTATAAACATTATTCTCTAAATCTCTTGCTACAGAACAATTTGAATCAAATAAAAATTCTTTTAAAGTTATAAAGTTATTTTTTTTAATTATTTCAAATAGTGACATGATACTATTTTCATCTAAGAAATCTATAAACAATTCATTATCCGCTTCACAAAAGATAACAAATTGTGGTATTTTATATTTTTCTCTCCAAATACCAATACTCTCCAGATTATCCTTAGAAATATTATTTTCAATTTCTTCTTTTTTAAAGAACCAAGTTGCAGGACTTAGGATAACATTTTTGTATTTAACTCTAGGAATATATTTAAAACTATTACTTGGGGTAAGTGATACTCCTAATAAATTTTCATTATCATTTTGTATATCACATAATAGTCCAAAGGCAGGAATATTAGACATAGAATGATTTAAAGCATTTGTGTGCGCAATCTTTACTTCACTATTGAGTGTTTTAGATTTTATAATAATTTTATCATTAATAATTGATATTGTTAAATCAGAAACCGGTATACTTTTCTTATCTGGTAAAGAAGAATTGGTAAGAATCGTCAGCTCATAATCTCTCATTTGGGGCCTTATAATTACATTTCCTATTCTCGGATTAGGAATATGTACCATTTCTAGTATAGGCAAGGACGTTAGCTCTTGTTCTTTTTTAGCAATTTCTCTAGTGAAATCATCTATATCGGCACTCATGTGAGAAAATCTCGCCAGCAAGTTTGCACCAGAATTTCCTCCTGCAGAATTTAATTTTAAAATATGTTGATCGTCTTCTTTACCAACGATTTCAAAACTACAATAAAATGTAGGGTATAAATCATGTAAGTTTTTATTTTCAAAGTCTTTATCAGTCAATATTATTTCGTTTTCACCAAGTCTTACTGTTTCTAATATTTTTTCAAATAGCAGCTTTTGTTTACTATTCAGATTCAGACCATCGTCACCTTGGGTAGTTTTCGAAGGTAATCTTAATCCTTTAATCAGATCATTCAAATATGGCTCCCCGTTATAACTTACCGGATAACCGATGCCAACATCTGCATCGCAGACGAAAAGAAAATCAACCTCTCTTTCGTTAAATTTTTCAGTAAAAACTTTTTTAAATAATTCTAAATTTTCATTTTTATTACCACCATGATCCAATTTGGTTAAGAATAAAACTGCAGATAATATATCATCGCATATTTCTTTATTCAGATTAGAAATACCAGCTCCTTTATATAAATCAATCTGAAAAATATTTTTCTTACTATAATTGTTTCCAAACCCATCAAGTATATCAATCACCAATTTATAGCTGCTTTCTGGATTTATAGAATTATAATTCTCAATTATATTTTTTATATTAATTAATGGAGAGACAATATCGGATTGTACATTTCTTTGAATTAAGATACTAATTAAACAATTTAATGGATCTCCATTTGTAATAGCAGGTGTAATTTCGCTAATAAGAATCTTAGAATCTATCAACTCCAAAATAAAATCTTCTGCATCCTGATCAGACACTCCATTTTCTATTTTTGTTACAAATGAAACTATATTCTCAATTTTGGCTCCTTTTTGTGAATACTTTAGAATTTTTTTTAATGTAGAT
Source organism: Chryseobacterium sp. LJ668 (assembly GCF_019613955.1). Classification (NCBI taxonomy): domain Bacteria; kingdom Pseudomonadati; phylum Bacteroidota; class Flavobacteriia; order Flavobacteriales; family Weeksellaceae; genus Chryseobacterium; species Chryseobacterium chendengshani. The sequence goes on from NZ_CP080443.1 coordinate 3,366,822, forward strand.
GTATTATGAACTGATGAGATTGAATACTTAAAATATTTGCTTTCACTAAACTTTGCTTCATAATATCTTGCTTCATTATGGACATTATATAGAGTATCATTGGGAAAATAAAAAATTTCATATTTTACGATTTTTTCTAACTTTTCTATAATAGAACAAATAACCTCCATGTCCAGTCTGGTAAATCTAATAAGTTGATTATTAAAAATAATCTCTGTAGATTCTTCTGATGTTATGGAACCTGCAGTAACGGCAGAAAACAATCCATATGGAGTTGTTCTTGTTCTCATCCTTCTCCAATATTTAAATAAAGAACTAAATATTTTTTCTTTTTCTTTTTCATTCGTCACACGATTTTCAAAGAATTTTTCCATCTCATAATATAATTCAATAGAACTAATAAATATAGCTTCTTTGAAAAGTAAATTATCTTCAAATTTCACTTTACTTATCTCATCTATATTAAATCCTAAAGCTGGAGTTCTTAATAGAAATTTATTGAAATTTATATATTTCTCGTTCATATCAATTTAAATCAGTAAAAATTTTTGCCATTCAGACCGTATATTATTATGAATAGATAAAATTGCCAATGCAATACCTATTTTCCCTTCCAATAAGCTTAGCCTCTCATTATCATATCGGTTTTGATTTACTAAATAAAATATTTTTTCTTCCCTATATAATTCTATTGTTTTATCGAGCCAATACTTTGCAGTGTCCAAATAATTATCATCTTTCATCTTAAGATATAAACTATAAAAAAACATTGCAATTCCCGAGGCTCCATGACATAGACTAGCATCCACTATAAAATTTTCTTCTAAATTTCTTCTAGTAGATGCACAATTTATTATTAGTAATGCTTTTTTCTTAAGTAAATCATCATTTAATATTTCTGAAGCATTCAATAAACATAGAGCAACACCAAGATCACCGTAGCACCAAGCTAGTCTGCTTCTAATTTCTTCAGAATTTGACTTATTGGGAAAAAATGATCCATACTTAGAATAATCTATTTCCTGTGATAAAATATAATTTACAGCTCCTTTTAGAATACGCAAAATATCTACATTAAAATCAATATTTTGCCTCAGCAGATTGCATAATAAAATAACAATACTTGCCATACCGTGGGATAATGAAATATTTGTACTTTCTTTCCATCTTAGCATACTATTTTCCCAAATACCTGTCTCGTCTAGATGAGATAGTAATGTTTCAATATGATGTTTATACTTTTCTTCATCTTCTTTTAATCTTTCCACATAATAAAAAGCTATTCCTGTTGCTCCATGTAAAAAATCAATATTATCGTCTTTTATATAGCTTAAGTAATCTAAGTCTATAAATTCTTCAACTTCATCTGAAATAAAATCAAACCTGCCATCTTCTCCAAAATTACTGAAATTCAAATAACCAATTCCAAGACATGCTCCAGATACCCCTGCACAATAAGTAGAAATAGAATCATAATTTTCAATAGAATTGAAAATATCCTCTATATAAATTTCATTATCAATATCATTCTTGGGATAAAGCTTTCTATACTCATGCATTAATATTGCTTTCCCCGTTAATCCCGATAAAAGTCCATAATCATTTTGTAGTAAATCTCGGTTATCTTCTAAAAGATCAGTTATTTCCGTTAATATATCTTCATACATATTTTACAGCATTATTAAAAATATTTTACAATGAAAAAGTCGGAATAAATTATTCCGACTTTAGTTATTTTTGAATTTTACAATTACATTAATAACATCTAGCTGTACTGGTATTTTTTGTGGTAACTCCTTTAGTACAATCAGTAGTACAATCAGCATTAGTACAATTAAGAATACTTTGCATACCTCCACAGCCATCTGTACATCCTCCAGTCCAAATTCCGTTATCCATACCAATCTCTCCCCCTTTGATTTTTGATGCTAAAGTTTGATCAAGACTTGAAATAGTTTTCTTTTTTAGCTTTAATGATTTTTTTTGCATTTTTTAATGTTTTAAATGTTTTAATGTATTGCAAATATACTAAATTATTAACATATTTATTAAAATTGTGCTTTAATTTTCACTATTGTCAGAAAAAATAATTTCATTTCTTTGATTCTCAACATTCTGATATTAACATTTTAATTTTTGAGTTTTCTTATTTCTAAAATTTAGCACATAAATACAATGTAAATTAAAAAGATTCTAAATAATCTTTTCTGGATTTTCCATAAATTTCATCATATTAAATATTTGCCTCAAATTTTTTTTGAGGCTTTTTTAAATACCATAAAATCAACGTAATAAAAGGTACTAAAATTAAAAATTTCAAAAAAAGAGAAAACCTCTCAATCTCACCATCAAACAGAGGGTTTGCGAACATTGATACTAAAATAAGACACAGAATAAAGATAAACAACATCCATAATGAAACTTTAGAAGAAGATGTGTCACTTTTATTTTCAGAACTTAAAACCCAATAACCAAGAAATAAAATCATAAAAGGAAAAGACCATATTCTATAAGTATCCCAGGCAATTGCATGGAGAAGCTGGGGTATTAAAACACAGACACCTAAAGACATCAACAAGTATAAATTAATTTTTTTAAACTTTTTATACATCAAAAATCCCATAAATAATATCGGTATACCATACAATAAAGAACATGTAGAAACAAAGATCCGCTGAAAAAAATGAGGACTTTCCATTTTCAAATAATAACTGAATTTTTCTGTATATGCAGATGCAACAGTATGAGCCGGAGCATCATTGATAAACGCAATACTTTTCAGGTAACACACTATTTTTTCGTAGTATGACATTCCGTACATCTCTTGATAAATAGATACCGTTACAGTTGCAACAAGTGGAAGCAGCAAAAACAGAACGGATCTTTTACAAATTCTGGTCACCAAAACGTTTTTCAAGATTTGATCATAATTTTTAAATTCCATCAAAATGAGAGTAAAAAAGCAAATGGGCAACATCAGAAAAAAAGAGATTTCATGAATCAGTACAGCAATTGTTACAAAAATAGACGAAAGAAAAATCATTTTCTTTCTTATTAAAAAAATCACTAAAAAAGTCATTAGAAAAATCAGATGATCAAGATAACCAATCAAATGTGCTGAAAAAACAATATATTGAGACAGAAAAAATAATACATAAAACATAAAATCATACGTGATTCCCTGCTTTAAAATATCGGTTTTCCTGACAGCAATCAAAACCAAAACGGTATATAACAAGAATAAAATAACTGCAGAAAGAATGACAATACTTAATTCTGTTTTGGCAAATAACAGCCCGAAAATTTCTCCCGCCAAACCTCTTTTTATAAATCCGAACCGGTAATCAAGCATCCAATGTGCTTCTGACCAGTCGTTTGGGAATCTTAATGTTTTTAAAACACTAAAAAATAATGCATACAGATAAATTAAGATAAGAAGAAGCCTTCGGTTCATATATTTATATCGTCATCGAAAAAATCCTTGTTTCCGGCTTGTTCCGCATCATTCGCAGGTCAAAAACCATAGCAACGTTTCTTGTAAATGCACGGCCTTTTTCAGTGATCTTTATTTGATTATCGTGAATTTCAACCAATTCATCATTCTCCATTTCTTTCAGCATTTCAAAGGCGTTTTCAAGTTCGGGAAAAGTATTGTTAATATCAAAATTTGTCTCAAGCTGACACATTAAATTTAAAATATGTCTTCTCACAATCAGATCTTCCTGATTCAGAATATGACCTTTCACCACAGGAATTATGCCCTCTTCTACTGTTTTCTGATACTCTTCCACTGTTTTTACATTCTGTGCAAAAGCATACCAAGAATCTGAAATTGAAGACATCCCCAAACCAACCATCAATTGGGTTTGACTTGATGTATAGCCCATAAAATTCCGGTGAAGTTTTTTCTGAATTAAAGACTGATACAAATCATCATGTTCCAGAGAAAAGTGATCCATCCCGACTTCAATATATCCTAAATCTTCCAAAAGTTGCTTTCCGTCTTCATACAAACGGCGTTTTTCTTCCCCGCTTGGAAGATCATTTTCGTCAAATCCTCGCTGTCCGACACCCTTTATCCATGGAACATGAGCATAAGAATAGAAGGCTAATCGATCGGGTTTCAATTCCATAGTTTTATGAATCGTGTGTTGCATAGCCTCCCAGCTTTGATGTGGAAGCCCGAAAACCAGATCATGACTGATGCTTACATATCCTATTTCTCTTGCCCATTCAGTAACGTCTTTTACTTTTTCAAACGGCTGGATTCTGTTGATCGCTTTCTGCACTTTCGGATCATAATCCTGAACCCCAAAACTCGCTCTTCTGAAGCCTAAATCATACAAAGCCTGGAGATGTTCTCTGGTTGTATTATTCGGATGTCCTTCAAAAGAAAATTCGGGATGTTCAGCAATTTCAACAGTTGAAAAGATCCCATCCAGTAAGGTTTTTAAATTTTGTGGAGAGAAAAAAGTAGGTGTTCCGCCGCCTAAATGAAGCTCTTTTAGTTTTGGCTTTTCGCTAAATAATTCAAGATATAATTTCCATTCTTTTAAAACGCTTTCCAGATAGGGAATTTCTACGCTGTGCTGCTTCGTAATGCGCTTGTGACACGCACAAAATGTGCATAAAGCTTCACAAAAAGGTAAATGAATATAAATTGATATGCCTTCTTCTGTATTGCTTTCATTGAATGACCTGATTACAGTTTCTTTCCATTTTTCTGGTGAAAAAGTACTCTCGTCCCAATAAGGGACGGTGGGATAAGAAGTGTAACGAGGTCCCGGAATATTATATTTATCGATTAAAGAGTTCATTCTGAAATTTTAAATAAGATTAAATCCTTACAGATTTTCACATTGCAAAATTAACTATTACAGATGACTTTTTACTTATGAATTATATTAGGTCTTATTTTATAATCAGTCTAAATACTTTATCAATCTGGATAAGATGATTGTGACAAACAAGTATTAATGTGAAAGATTTAATCTACAGAAGTTTTGATGGTTCCGCTCCTACGGAGCTCGCCGTCAACCCTTTTATTTTTCTACAACCATTTTGCACCTACGAAGCAAATCTTTAGTAATACTACTTTTTAAAATCAAAAATTTCAAATTTCGAAATTAATACTGGTGATGAGAATAATTAAAAATAATTTTTTTTATTTTGCACAACCATTTGATAGCCATACAGAATTTGTAGCAAAACGAGTTGTAATAATTGCTGTAAAAATTTTATGGGCAAAAAAAATTCTTAATTATGGCACAGCTGAAGTTACTGGATATCATTAAAGAAACCCTTCCTGATTTTGACGCAGGTAATTCTTCTGATTTGATAAAAGCCGAAAAAATTCTTAAAATTTATCAAAAAACAAATCCTGAATTACAGCTTAATGAGATTGAAAATTTCATCAAATTTTATAAAGATAACGGTAATAAATACGCCGTTATTCTTCAGGATGAGAATCTGCAAAAAATTCTTAAAAATGAAAATTTCAACATCAATTCTTCAAAGAATATTTTTTCGCAACCTTCTTCACTGCGTGACGATTTTGGAAATGATTATGCCGAAAATATTCAGAACTATATCCAAATGAATATTAAAAACAATACCTGGAGTAACCTGCGCATTTTCTACAAAAATTATTTTCCGATTATCAGTTTTGAAAATAAAGACCGTTTGATTGACATTATCACTGCAAAAAATAATCTTGTAAGGGGTACTATTCCGTACACTGATCAGTATGGTTTGTTGCTTAATCAGTATAAACATTCTATTGACCCGGATTTTTATGCGTTGCAGTCGGACATTGATTCGGCTTATTTTAATGAGGAGATCATGGACATTAATAATGACTTGGCAAAGTATCAGCACACCACTCAAAACAACAGAGTTTATTTAGGGAAAATTTTTATTGCTCTTTCAAAATTTGATGCTTATACAGAAGAGTTAAAAGGTTTGTTGATTAAAAATTCAAAAATCGGCAGGAAATGGGCAAATCTTGATTCTACAGTTGTACTTAAAAAGAATTCGACTCAAAAGTTTGCTGAAAAAGATTATGGTAAAACCGCAGAATGGATTTTGCTTTCAATATATCTATCTCTTCTTGCCTTTCTTACTTATTTTCTATACACAAAACTGGGAAATATTTTTTGGGCACTCGTAGGAATCGAAATTTTTCTTTTTTTAGTGTTGAATAAGAAACTCAACGGTCATTATGAAGAAAGCTCAGAGTCGAAAGATGATAAATCATACCGCAGAAAGCTCAAAAAATGGTCATTCAAATTTTTTATTCTTCAGATTTACTTGATAGCTATAGCTGTTTTTCTTGGCATTGCAGGACTTCTCATTGCAGTTACTGTAGGCTCAGGCGGTATCGGGCTCGGCGGAATTATTCTGGTAATTTGGGTAATCCGTGCCGTAATTAAAAAGAAATAAAAAAGCACTCATTTGCTTTTATTACTTTAATCCCAAATTTCCATCTGTGTCTTCAAATGGATTTTTTGGTTTCACTTTAAGCAAATCATATAATCCCTGGATGACATATTTTACTTCTTTAAAATTGTTGTTTTCCATCGCTTTATCGCCGTTCTCAAAAAGTTTTGAAGCTCTTTTCTCATCTTTATATTCATCAATATCCCTGTACTTATAGTAATAGTATAATGATGCATACGACTCATCTTTTTGATAATAAATATCTGCGTGAAGCTTGTCTAGTTCCTTTGTTTTTCTTTTAATGAGCGACTTTTCGTTAGATTCCAAAAATATTTTTTCATCTTTTATGATCTTCTTGAACTGCTCTTTTTGTCTTTGGGTAGCCTCTTCCAGCAAGCTTTCCATATCAGCTTTTGAGATTTTGTACTCATCTATTTCATAGATCACATCACGGAAACGCACGATCTTATCATATTCCTGCAGCGCACGTCTTTTTCTTTCGTCAAGCTGAAAAATTCTTTCGGTTTGCTCATCTTCCTGCACTTCAATCAGATCAAATTTAATTCTGAAAAGCTCGTCCTTGATATTTTTAAATTTCACAAGAACTGATATATCTTCAGGATCGGCCTCATCTACATTGTTGACATAGCTCAATTCGGTTTCAATTTCGTCAATTACTTTGTCGATATCTTCCTGAAATTTATCTTTATTGATGTGCTTCGTATGTGGATTAAAAATTTCTTTTTTTTCAAAATCTACCGAACTGATGTACACCGAAACCGATAGGTCACGAGATTCACTCATGCTGAATTTCAATTCGATATCCATACCTTTTAAAAGATTGATAGGCAGATCTTTTGAATTGATTTCGATATAACCTATGCTCATATTGCTTGCAGGAAGCGTGGCGGTTTTACCTTCCAAAATATTGATAATCAGCTTATCATCAGCTTCTTTGTTGAAATTTTTTGAAGTGGTTTTATAAATTGTTTTGGTAAGCGGAAGAATATCGTTTTTCTTAAAAATCCTTTCAAGATAGGTGCTGCCGAAATTATCATCTACTTCCAGACAAATGTCATTCGGCAAAGGCTGTCCCGAGATATTGTAAATTCCGTGGTTGATGGAGATATTATTCTGTTCAAAAACCACATTCTGATTCTGGTCTGAAACCGTCAGATTAAACAGATTCACCTGCTTTGGAAGAATCTTTACAAATTCTGAAAATTTATTTTTAAAACTCATCAGTCCGGTGTCAAAACCTCCATCTTTTCGGGTAATTCTATAATACCCTTCAAAATCTCCGGCGATATTTCCCACCATTAATTCTTCATCATCCTGTGTATTGACGTCGTAGATTAATTTCAGGCCGATAGCATTAGAGTCTTGATCTTTTGTATTTTCTACTGATATATTTTCAGTTTTAATTAAATCTTCTTCTTTGGTTCCTGCAAAATAAGCTGCACCCACCATGACAGCTGTGGTTGGATCAATGGAATTATCTACTGTGATTTGAAAAATCTCTTTCAAATGCTCTCTGATGTATGGAATGTACGTTGTTCCACCCACTAAAATAATCCTTTCAATATCACTTGCTGATTTTTGATTTTCTTCTAAAAGCTTTTTGATCAATGTAATCGTTTCATCGACTTTTGGAGCAATCACCTGATTGAAATCATTGCGTGAGATGGTAAAATCAATATAGTGATCACCGTCATTCAATTCCACTTCGGTATTGACGATTTCTTTTACAGAGAGCTCTTTTTTAATTTCTTCGGCTTTATAGAGAAGTTCGTAATATAATTTAGCATAAAAACCGTTCTCCTTAGACATCATCTTTTTGAAAAGTGATTCTTCGTGTAAAACCTTTTCAATTTTCGGAACAAATAAATGCTCTATTACCAAATGGTCAAGATCTACACCGCCAAGGAAGTTGTTTCCTTCATGGTCTGTAATTTTCAGTTCGCGTTCATTGATTTTAACCAAAGCCACATCGAAAGTTCCGCCGCCGAAATCATAAACGAGCCAATTCTTTTCTGAAGACTGATCCTGAGTCTGAAAATTGGCATATGCCAAACAAGCTGCAATAGGTTCCTGTAGAAGAACGACCTGCTGAAATCCGGCTAATAAACCAGCTTTTTTAGTAGCATTTGACTGCACGGTATCGAAAGATGCCGGAATAGTAATAACGATCGATTGCGGTTTCTCGTCGGGAATAAAGCTCTGGAGTTCTTTCAGAATCATTGCTGACAGCTCCACCGGACTTTTTTGTTCGTCAGTATCTTTAACATCATAAAGATGCTCGGTTCCCATTTTTCTTTTAAAGGAAGAAAAAACATCCAGATGTGCGGATTTCAAAAGTTCTCTTGCTTTGTCACCAATCAGGATTCTTCCTTTTTTATAAGCAACTATCGATGGCAATGTATCGCTGAAGCCGACAGGATTTTTATAAATATGCACCTTTCCGTCTGCAAACTTTGAAATCCCTGAGTTGGTGGTTCCTAAGTCTATCCCAAAATTTATATTTCCCATATTATTCTGCGATTACAATTCCTTTTTGTAATAATATTGTACCTGAACCGTCATTCTGAAAGATCGCCGGTTTCAAAACTTTTGTTATGACTGGTCTTGCAGAATTTCCCACAATATTGGCTTCCAGCGATGTGTCTCGGGAATCATATATTTTCCCAATAGGATTGTTGACAGAATAGCCTAATTCTGTGAGCTCGTGGTGTATTCTTTCAAAGTTTCTTTCAAAAATTGAAATATCCTGATCTTTTGATTTTTTTTCAATTTCAAAAAGTTGATTGATAATATTCAGCATGAAGTGTTGATATTTTTAAAAGCACAATTTAATTATTTTTTGTTTAAAATAATCAATCCAGTTTCATTTTTATAATTCTGTCTTTGCCTGCAAAAACCACTGCATTTTTATCGATCCATTCACAGACAAAAAGTGCTTTTTCATCGGAAATTTTCTTCCAAGTTTTCCCGAAATCTGAAGAATAACTGATGTGCTGATCTCCTACTGCGATGATCTCTTTTCCTTTTGATCCCGGTTTTATCTTTACGCATGTCGTGTAACCTGAATTTTTACCTGATGCCTGAATCTGCCATGTTTCACCACCGTTATTGGTGGTTGCAATATTGTTGATATTGGCTTCTTGTTTAGTATAATCACCACCAACAGCGATACCGAATTTATCATCAGAAAAATCTATTGAATAAATTCCCTGGGAAGATATACCTTGAACAAAAGGAGTATCAAAAGCTTCTAATTTGTCATTTTTAAGATTTAATCTCAAAATCCTTGAAGAATTTCCTCCGGTTCCAATCCAAATGTAATTTAGTCCTCCAGAAATATTGGTATTACTCGCTGCAAAAGCCGCTTCACCCACATTCATTTTTAAATGTGAGTACTTTTTAATTTCGAATTTTCCTTTATTCAAATTGAATTGCAACAGTTTTAGATTCAAATCTCCAGAAGGATCTGAAAAAGCATAGAACTTATTTTTATTAAAATACAGAGCATCATAAAAAGCTGTTTTTGCTGTATCCTGATAAACTACATTAAATTTCAGGCTCTTTTTGTCAATTTTGAAAAACTGCGCGGGACTTTCTATGTTGATCGTGTAAAATGAATTTTTATCCTGCGCCAAAGTTCTGAACTGCAATTTCTTTTCAGAAAGCTTTATTTGCTTCTGATTTTGAATATTTTTTAAATCAACATATCCAAATTTAGAATCGGTTCCGCTGTACCAGACTTTGCCTTCCGATATTTCCAGGGCTCTGATGCTTATCTTGTCGGTAAGCAGTGTTTCAAATTTCACATTCTGTGCAGAGATAAATGTTCCAAATATTAAAAGGAACAATGGAAAAAGTTTTTTCATAGCAATTAAATTTAATCAAAAAAAATTCCGCAAAACGCGGAATTTAAATTTAGTCTTTATTATCAATATTGATATCTACATCTTCTAAAGGTTGCTGTTCAGCCTTGAAAGTTTCACCATAACCGCCATTTTGCAGCTTAGAATGTTTTTTACTGTAAAGGAAATAAATAATAAACCCGATAATCAACCAACCGAAAGAATATTTTTGTGCTTCTACACTTAAATTAAAAATCAGGTATACATTGATAGCAATTCCTAAACAAGCAATTACAGGCAGTGCAGGAACTCTGAAGCTTCTTACCAGATTGGGTTCTTTTACCCTTAAAACCCAAACAGCAACACACACCATTGTAAAGGCAAATAAGGTTCCAAAACTTGTCATGTGTGCCAATTCGTTAATAGGTGTAAGTGATGCTATAACCGCAATAACCGCACCCAAAATCATTAAGTTTTTTCTAGGAACTCCGGAAGTAGGATTCACTTTTGAGAATGTTGCAGGTATAAGACCGTCTTTAGACATTCCTAAGAAAATTCTAGACTGCCCCATAATCATGACCATCAATACAGAAATTAAACCTACAGTAGCTGCAACGGTGATAATATAACCTGCCCAAGCCTGACCAGCAATATCAAATGCATAAGCTACAGGAGCTTTGATAGCATCAGGATATTTTCCTAGCGGATTAAAATCAGTATAATGCATCATCCCTGTCAAAACAAGCGACACCAAAATATAAAGTATTGTACAGATCACCAATGATGTGATAATTGCAAAAGGAACATCTTTTTTAGGATTAATCGCTTCACCAGCCTGCGTAGAAACCGCATCAAAACCAACATATGCAAAGAAAATTGCAGATGCTCCGGCAACAATTCCGGCAACGCCATATGCTTTGTGGGTGACCCCGTTTTCTGTGATAGTAGTTGCTTCAGGGATGAATGGTGACCAATTTGCCGTATCGATAAAAAATAAACCGGCTATAATTACAAATATAATCGCAGAAACCTTTAAAATTACAATGAAGTTGTTGGCCTTAGCGGCACCTTTTGTACCTCTTAATAAAATCCAGATTACAAATAAAACGATAAGTAATGCAGGTAAGTTTAGGAAAAGTTTAAAATCCAAAAGTTCAGGAGCAGCATTAAAGTTTGCTACTGTTTCCTGAAAAGCCAGCAATTTATCTGCCGGCAGTTTGCCTTCTGCAATCTGTTTGCTTGCCTCACCAAAGGCTTTGTGTGCAGTTCCGGGATCTGTAGTCATCCAGTAAGGAAGATGCAGACCAAACATTTTGAGTAGCTTGGCAAAATAACCCGACCAGGACACGGCGACTGTCATCGATCCCATTGCGTACTCCAGAATTAATCCCCATCCGATGATCCATGCGAAAATTTCACCAACCGTCCCGTAAGCGTAAGCATATGCAGAACCTTCTACAGGAAGTATCGATGCAAACTCAGCATAACACAAAGCAGCAAATACACAGGCAATTCCTGCAATTACAAAAGAAAGTGCCAATGCAGGACCTGCATTATAGTATGCTCCTGTTCCTGTCAGCACAAAAATTCCTCCTCCGATAATAGCTCCGATTCCGATAGCAGTAAGGCTCCATTTCCCCAGAACGCGTTTCAGCTGGCTCTTTTGGATATCAGCTTCATAGGCGCTCATTGGTTTCTTAATCCAAATTTTAGACATATTTTTTTATTTATTAAAGATTTACGAAAATATAAAAATTTTAACGATATTAACATTTATTAATAAAATTTCATCATTTAATTTACATTAAAAAATATAAAAAACTGATTTACACTTGCTTTATAACATTTCAGGGGCACTTTATTTTTCTTATTTTTGAGGTCATGAATTTATATGATCTCTTTATAAAACCTTATGAAACCTATACAAACCTCCAAATTCTGCTGGAAGCTTCGGGTGCAATTTTCGGAATCTTAAGTGTTTTTTTTTCTATTAAAAAAAATATTTGGGTATATCCTACCGGAATTGTTTCTACACTAATTTACGTTTACATTTTATTTAACATCGGTTTGCTAGGTGACTGCATGATCAATGCATATTATGCAGCAATGAGCATTTACGGATGGGTCTTGTGGTCAAAAAATTCAAAAGATCATATTCATGTAGACGTTTCGTGGGCTACGCTTAAAGAATGGATTTTTGCAAGTGCTCTTTTCCTGTTCAGTATTATTATGGTAACTGTTTTATATTATTATAAGCCGTATATCGATAATCGATTTTCTTTTGAGGGCATTAGTCTAGGTTTATATCATCTCGATTGGGCAAACTGGCTAGATGTGGTCACCACTTCTATTTTTTTGGTTGGGATGTGGCTAATGGCGAAACAGCGCATTGAGAACTGGTTTTTCTGGATCATCGGAGATTTTATTTGTATTCCTATGCTAATTTATAAAGAGCTGGGTATCACTTCGGTTCAATATTTGGTATTTACCATAATGGCGGTCATTGGATACGTCAATTGGAAAAAAAGTTTTAAAGAAAAAAAATCAGCAAAGTCATGAAAAATTTAATAAAAATAGCACTCGGAGCATTCGTTACAATAAGTTTATCTTCTTGTATGTCTTACAATAACGGATATGCAGATACATACGGAGATCCATACTACAACAATGGATATTATTATGCGCCTCAAGGATATTACAATTCCGGAGGATATTACGGTAATGACGGATACTACTACAGAGACAATATGAACTACTATTACGACAATGGTGTACCTTATTATTACGGGAATAACCGAACAAAGGTTTATGTAGAAAGACAAAATACAACGCAGAGACCGGCAAGCGGATTTAGAAATACCCCGACCGACAACGGAAGCACATATACAAATTCAAGAAATAATAACAGTAGCAATACTAATAGAAACAGCAGCGGCTTCAGAAATCAGCGGTCGAATAGTAACAGCGGACAACGTTCACAGCAGCCACAACAACAAAGCACGCCGAGATCAAACAGCAACAGCGGCTTCCGAAACAGCTCTAGTACGAACAATACGCCAAACACACCACCTGCGACTCCTCAAAACAATACCCAGGATAACTCTACAAGATCGGGTGGCGGATTCAGAAGATAATCATTCTAAATTATAGAAACGAACAGCAATTGCTGTTCGTTTTTGCTTTAATTATAGTAATTTTGCAAGTCAGTTTTTTAGACGAATAAAGTATGGAATTTTACAAATATCAGGGAACAGGAAACGACTTTATCATGATCGACAACCGTGATTTAGCCTTTCCGAAAGATAAAAAAATCATTGAAAAATTATGCGACAGACGCTTCGGTATTGGTGCTGACGGCCTTATTTTATTGGAAAATGATGAAAAGTATGATTTTAAAATGGTATACTACAATTCTGATGGCGGAGAAAGTACAATGTGCGGCAACGGCGGAAGATGCTTGGTAGCTTTTGCGTCTTTCTTAGATATTTTTGAAAACAAATGTTCTTTTATCGCAACAGACGGAGAGCATGAAGCTGATATTCATAATGGAATCGTAAAATTAAAAATGATTGATGTTGAAACGATTAGTAAAGACGGTGAAGATTTTGTCTTGAATACCGGTTCGCCACATTATGTAAAATATGTGGAAGATATTGCCGACTTTAATGTTTTTGCCGAAGGAAACAACATCAGAAACTCTAAAAATTACAAAGAAAAAGGCATCAATGTAAATTTCATTGAAAATATTTCTGATGACGAAATATTTGTAAGAACCTATGAACGAGGCGTTGAGGATGAAACTTTCAGTTGCGGAACGGGAGTTACTGCTTCTGCTTTAACTTTCTTACAAAAAAGCAATCTAACCTCCATAAAAGTTAAAACTTTGGGTGGTGATCTCAAAGTGTACGCCGAAAAAGATGGAAATTCTTTCCGTGAAATTTGGCTGGAAGGTCCCGCAAAGCGCGTTTTTAAAGGTAAAATAGATCTTCTTTAAAAAAACACAAAACTTTTAAACTATCAATATCATAATGAAAAAAGCTGTTCTCATTATCATTCTCTTCATTCTTGCTGTAGCAGGATTTTTTGGCTTTAAATTTTATAAAAAATATTACGGAAACAACGTACAGAAAGACGGTTATGTTTTGATTCCGCATGGGGCAGAATTTAAGCAGATTTTAGATTCAATTACGCCTTATATTGATAATAAAGAAGCATTCATTGATGTTGCAAAAGATAAATCGATGGATCAGTACTTCAAACCGGGACGTTATCATTTCGAAAAAGGAGCGAGCAACACTGTTCTTGTGAATATGATTAAAGCAGGAAATCAAACTGCAAATTCTTTTAGAATTGGAGATTTTGGAGACATTTATCAGATGGTTGGGAAAGTTTCAAAGAAAACAGAATTGGATTCTTTAAAATTTATAAATGATTTGAATGAAATTGCGTCAGAAAAAGGATATAACAATGCAGAAGATCTAAAAAAATATTTTTTCATTGACACTTATAATTTTTTCTGGACCGTAACTCCGAATGAGTTTTTTAAAAAATTTGAAGATCAGTACAATGAATTTTGGACTGCCAACAGAAAATCAAAAGAACAGAAATCTGGTTTGACGAGAGAGCAGATTTATTCTCTAGCATCGATCGTTTATAAAGAATCCGGTGGTAAACCTGACGAAATGAAAACCATTGCCGGATTGTATTTAAATCGTTTCAGAACAGGAATGAAACTGCAGTCTGATCCTACCGTAATCTATGCAATGAACAAACAAACCAATTTTAAAGATCCTATTAAAAGGGTCTTGTATAAACATTTGGCTACTCCATCGCCTTACAACACCTATGCTAATGCAGGAATTCCGCCGGGACCTATATGTGTAGTCGATAAAAATTCTGTGGATGCTGTTTTAGATGCAGAAAATAACTCCTATATCTTTATGTGTGCTGATCCTGCAAGAATGGGTTATCACAAATTTACGGCCAGTGCAGAACAGCATGTAATCAATGCAAAAGCATATCAGGACTGGCTGAATTCTAAAAATATCAAATAATAAATATATTTAACTAAAAATTAACAATATAGTAATTAACAAACCGCGATCAAAGGCGACCTATCTATTAAAAATAATAAACAAATCTGAAAATCTGAACACTTCAGCGTTTAATAACATTCATAATATTAAATGTGTTTTTCATGATTTGATCTAAAGAATATTTTATGAATCAAACAGAAATAATCAACATTTTTACAAAGAAGACTTTAGCGCTTACTTTTGTATTATCTGCAGCGGCGTTTGCCTTCGGCCAGGAAAAAGTAGGTGTAAGCGGAACAATTGTAGACAAAAGTAACCAGCCGGTGCCTTACGCATCTGTTACTTTTAGTCACAAGCAAAATAAGCTTTTTAGTGATGCTACCCTAACGGATGAAAAGGGTCAATACAGATTAGAACTTACTCCCGGTAACTACGACGTTTCAGTAGAAGCAATTGATTATAAGAAAAGCACGATCAACAAGCAAATTGCTGCAGCAGGAAATATAGGAGCGTTATCTATTGAAGCTGAAGCATCAACAACCAATCTAAAAACACAGGATATACAGGGTGTTACGATTACTGCTACTGTAAAACCTTATAAAGTTGAGCTGGATAAGAGAACATACGACCCTTCTCAGGACATCGTAAGCAAAGGTGGAAACCTTCAGGACGTTCTCTCAAACGTACCTTCTGTGTCTGTAGATACAGACGGTACCGTGTCAATGAGAGGCAGCTCAAACGTAAGATTTTTGATTAATGGAAAACCTTCTGCTCTTCTGGGGATTGATGACGGCGCAAATGCTCTACAGAGTATTCCTGCAGACCAGATTGAAAGAATTGAAGTAATTACCAACCCATCTTCGAAATTTGAGGCAAGCGGAACGGCAGGTATTTTAAATATCATTTTAAAGAAATCTAAAAAAACAGGTTTTAACGGAAGTGTAACCGGAACTTTAGGCTATTTACCTCAAACCAATTTAAATACTAATTTAAGCTGGAGAAAAGGAAATCTGACATGGTTTTTGAATGGCGGCGGCGGCTATCGTGAATCTAAAAACACCAATAGAAACAACGCAACCTATTTTAATGCTGTTGCAGATAAAGATAGAACCGCGATCAATCAGGAATCTATCTCAAATAATAACAACAACAATTACAATGCATCTTCAGGATTCGTTTATGATTTTTCTGATAAAACATCGATAAATGCATCGGCAACCGTGCGAACTTTTGACAGTGAGAATATAGGAAATGTAACCTATGATGAGCGTTTCAAGGACGGAACAGGCGCATTCTCTCAAAGGCTGAACAATGGTTCTAATGACAATCTTGCTTTTCAGGGTGATTTTGGATTGGATCATAAATTTGATGATAAAGGGCAGCTTATATCATTGTCAGCAAGTTTACAGAGCAACAGATCATTTAATGATACCTATGTAAATCAAACTCAAAACGGTTTATATGAGCTAGAAAATTCCATTAATCAGACAACTAAAAATAAGACATTAGTAGGTAAAGCTGATTATGAGCTTCCTATTGGTGAAAATGCTAAAATTGAGGCAGGCTACAGATTAGACATCAATCAAAATGTTTATGATAATGATGTTTTAGAAAGAACAGTCGCAAATCCTGTATTTCATTTTCTGAATAACTATACTTACAATGCTTATTACAGGGAAATTTTCAATGCGGGATATGTTCAGTTCAGAAGTAAAATCGGAAAATTAGGTTATCAGCTAGGACTTAGAAATGAATATTCTCAGGTTGATATCAAATATTCAAATTTAGATTATTACACGGACAATATTAACAGTAAAAAAACTTATAATAATCTATTTCCTTCTGTATTTTTAAGCTACGAGATTGCAAAAGACAATCAGTTTTTAATCAATTATTCAAGAAGGATTGATAGACCGAGATCATTCTTTTTGATTCCAAACCCAAGTTATACCGATAATCAGAATATTTTTGAAGGGAATATTGACTTAAATCCATCTTATGTAGATTCTTATGAGTTTGGATACAGTATTTCAAAAGGTAAATTCACTATAAATCCGACTCTTTATTACAGACATTCAACAGATGATGTAAAAATGCTTGTGTATTCTGACAAGGGAGTTTTTAAAACCAGACCTATTAATTTGGGATCTGATGACCGCTACGGTTTAGATTTAAATTTCAATTGGGATGCTACAAAATGGTTGAAGTTCTTAGGTAATGTTGATTTATTCGGATATAAGACAACAGGAATCTATACTGATCCTGCAATTCTCACCAAACCAATGTCTTTTGAAGGTACAGGTTTTTCTACAAGAGCAAGACTGACTTCCACTTTCAAGATTGATAAGACATTCAGCTTCCAGCTGCAAGGTTTCTACAGAGGTGCCCAGAAAACTGAAAACCAGACAAGAAACGATATGTATGCTTTAAATCTTGGCGCATCAAAAACGATCTGGGACGGTAACGGAACAGTAAGCTTCAATATTCAGGATATTTTTAATACACGTTCTATGAGAAGTGTAACTAATACCGCTGAATTTAGCAGAGATTCTTATATGCAATGGCAACCAAGACAGTTTGCAGTATCCTTGACTTATAGATTCAAGCAGGGTGAAAAAATTGAGCAGCCTAAGAAAAAGAAAGATGTGAATTCTAATGCTACAGGAGACGAACAGCAGGCTCCGATGTAATTATTAATGAATATAAATAAAAATCCCGAAATTATTTTCCGGGATTTTTTTATTTCAGTTTTGCCATTTCGGCTTCATAGATTCTTTTCCTAAGATCACTTGAAGAAAAGCGGTGATCTCTCTTATTATAAAAAATTTCAATTCCTTTTTCTTCACAGTATTTTTTTCCTGTGAAATCCTTGTCCATATAATCATCACCAATAATCCGAACATCAATCACAAAAGATTTCAAGATATCTTCCAGATCTTCTTCCGTATAGTAAGGGATAATTTCGTCCACAGCATTCACAGCTTTCAGCTGTATATATCGTTCAACAATGGTTTGAGTTGGCTTATTCTTCGTAGGACGATCATGTGAAGGATCGATTTGAAGACCAACAATCAGATAATCGCATACAGTTTTGGCTTCCTCCAACATTTTGATGTGGCCCGCATGAAGTAAATCAAATGATGAGAATGTGATGCCTATTCTTTCGGTTTTCATATGTGTATATTATGAGTCTATTATTTGTATTTAATTTTTTCTTGAATTTAAATACTTCTGCCAATTCCATACCGTTTTTAGTGCTTCTTCCAATGAAGTTTCAGATTTCCACCCAAGTTCTCTTTCTGCTTTATCAGCATTTGCATAGGCCACGGTAATATCTCCTTCTCTTCTGTCACAAATTTGATAAGGAACCGAAACATCATTAGCAGATTCAAAAGCTTTCACAACCTCTAAAACCGATGATCCCTTCCCTGTTCCTAGATTATAAATATCAATTACAGTTTTTTCTGAATTTTTATTGATCAGATTTTTCAAAGCGGCAACGTGAGCTTTCGCCAAATCTACAACATAGATATAATCACGGATTGCTGTTCCATCCTCAGTAGGATAATCATCTCCCCATACGTTCAGTTTTTCACGAATTCCTGCTGCAGTCTGCATCACATAAGGCACAAGATTATTCGGAATTCCGATAGGCAATTCTCCTAACAGAGATGAAGGATGTGCTCCAATCGGATTAAAATACCTCAACAAACAGATTTTTCTTTGATAAGCCTGAGCAAAATCTTTTAAGATTTCCTCACCCATTTGTTTTGTTTTGCCATAAACGCTTTCCGGCAATTTGAGCAAAGTGTTTTCATCAATTGGCATTTCGTCTGCTTGTCCATAAACAGTACAGGATGAACTGAAAATAAAGTTGGAAATATTTCTTGTTTTAAATTCCTGAAGAACATTGATCAACGAAAATAAATTATTTTCATAATAATCAACCGGTTTTTCCTGGCTTTCACCTACTGCTTTAAATGCTGCAAAGTTGATACAGCCTTCAATATTATGTGCGTCAAAAACCTGATTGAGAAGTTCTTTTCTTTTTAAATCAAAAGGATAAAAAATAGGCCTCTTACCTGTAATTTCCTCAATATTGCTTAAAATAAATTTTTCCGAATTGGATAAATCATCTATAATAATGACTTCAAAGTTATTATTGATCAGTTCTACTACGGTGTGAGAACCGATGTACCCAAGTCCGCCTGTTACAAGTATTGCCATTGTTTTATAAGTAATATATGATTGGTAATGTCTAATTTTTATTCTAGTTTTCCTAAATCTTCTATTTCCAAGAAATCTATGTTTCTATATTTAAAAAAATTAGTAATAAATAAAAGCATGAAAATAATTGAAAATACTATAATAAATTTAAAGTTATCCTCTATGAAATAATCATTTTCATAAATTAATTCCACTAACGCAAAAAGAAAAAAAAATAAAATAATTGAGTAATGAACATTTAGTATTAATATGGTTTTTCTAAATCTTAGTAAAATCGAAATTATACTTAACATTGCTGTAAATGCTATCATTGAAGCAAATACAAAAGTCATATTTTCCCTTGAAAGTGTTTTATCAGAACCAAACTCTATAAAACTATCATAACTTCCATAAGAAAATAAAATTAATATAAAGAGTTCTATTATAAATAATAAAACTCCAATAATTTTATACTTAAAAATTTGTTTTTTCATTTTATCTTATAAACTCCAACACAGCATCTGTAATATACTTCAGCTGCTCTTCGTCTAATTCTGTGTGCATCGGAAGAGAAATTACCTGATCCAAAAGCTTATCGGTATTCAAAAAATCGCTATCGTTGCTTTCCTGATAATAGGCTTTCTGTTTTCTTAAGGCGACAGGGTAATAAATCATTGCCGGAATTTCTTTTTCAGTTAAGAATTTCTGCAATTCATTTCGTTTTCCGTTAAGGATTCTCAAGGTATATTGATGGAAGACGTGTGTTGAATATGCTGCTCTTTTCGGAGTTAAAATATTTTCATTTCCTCCGAAAGCTTCATCATAATAATCAGCTGCTTTTCTTCTGGCATCGTTATAAGAATCCAGATTGGGAAGTTTTTTTCTTAAAACTGCCGCCTGAATGCTGTCTAATCTTGAATTTACCCCGACCTCATCGTGATAGTATCTTTCGTACATTCCATGATTGACGATCCCTCTTAATCTATGGGCTAACTCGTCATTATTGGTAAAAATTGCACCTCCATCACCATAACATCCTAAATTTTTAGACGGAAAAAATGAAGTTGTCCCGACAATTGACATCGTACCTGCGTGTTTTACGCTTCCGTCTGAAAAGGTAAACTGAGAACCGATTGCCTGTGCATTGTCTTCGATCACAAATAAATTATGTTCTTCAGCAATCTTTAAAATCTCCTCCATATTCGCGCACTGTCCGAAAATATGTACCGGAATGATTGCTTTTGTTTTAGGAGTAATTGCTTTTTTGATCTGCTTTGTAGAAATTGTAAAAGTATCGTAATCAACATCTACCAATACAGATTTTAATTTAAGCAAATGAATAACCTCTACCGTCGCTGCAAAAGTGAAGTCCGCAGTAATAACCTCATCACCTTCCTGTAAATCTAACGCCATGAGTGCGATTTGCAAAGCATCGGTTCCATTGGCACACGGAATTACATTTTTCACATCCAAATAGGCTTCCAGCTCGTTTTGGAAAGATTTTACTTCAGGGCCATTGATGAAAGCCGCAGAATCCAACACATTTAAAACCGCATTATCTACATCATTTTTTATTTTATAATACTGACTTTGCAAGTCAACCATCTGTATCTTTTTCATATGGTAAATGTTAATTTTTAAAAGTCAAATGTTATCGCTATTTTTATTGGTATTCTGATATGCAGAATGTTGTACGGCGATTTTTATACACAAATATTTTCGTAAAAATAAGGAATTTAAAATCCTGCGAAAAATTTTATTGAATTTGTTTTATCTTTATAAAAAATAAACAATGAAAAAACTTTTATTAATTTGTTTTTTAGCAGGTTATAGTTTAAGCCAGGCTCAAACCGAATTGGTTTTTGTCTATTTTAACAGCAAACCCAATAAAACAGCTTTCTATGCCAATCCTTTGTCTGAGCTTTCTCAAAAGGCACTCGATCGACGTACTGCTTTAGGAATAGCCCTGAATGACCAGGACGCGCCGATTGAACAAAGCTACATCCAAAATCTTCAGAATTTAGGATTTACAATTACAGACTCCTCAAAATGGCTAAATGGTGTTGCCGTAAATGCCAATCAGGCTCAGGTTAATTTAATCAAAGCTCAGCCTTTTGTGCAGTCTGTAGAAAGTTTTGCGAAAAACTCTTCATTGATATTAAAAACTCAAAATACCAATAAATGGGAAAGTTTCGAAAAAGCTCAAAAAGATTTGACAACATTTAATTATGGTTCAGGATCAGAACAGATTGATCAGATCAATCTAAGACCGCTTCATCTTGCGGGGTTCACAGGAAACGGCGTTTCAATCGCGGTGATCGACACAGGTTTCCCTAATGTCAATACGGGCACGGCATTCTCCAGATTATGGACTAACAATAAAATTAAAGCCGGTTATGATTTTGTGACAAAAACTACCAATATCTATAATACTTCTTTAAATGCACATGGGACCGTGGTATTAGGAGCAATTGGCGGATACATTCAAAATACTTTTGTAGGTTCTGCACCTGATGCAGATTTCTATCTTTACCGAAGCGAAAATGCGGCTGTAGAGGTTCCCGAAGAAGAGCTTTACTGGATCGAAGCTGCCGAAGAAGCCGACAGAAAAGGTGTAGATGTCATCACAACTTCTTTAGGCTATAACGTTTTCGATGACCCAAAATATAGCTATACTTACGCCCAAATGAACGGAACAACTTCTTTTATTGCGAGAGCAAGCCAGATTGCCGCAAGTAAAGGAATTTTTGTTTTGATTGCGGCCGGAAATTCGGGTGAGCAAACCTGGCATTATATTACAACACCTGGTGACAATGCACAGGTTTTCACCATCGGATCTGTAGATTCTGCAGGATTGTCTTCAGGATTTTCATCGTATGGGCCTAATTCTCTAGGTGTTATAAAGCCCGATGCAAGCGCAAGAGGAACAGCTGCAACAACTGTTGATAACAATACTACAACTTCAGTCTCGGGGACATCAATTGCTACACCCATTGCTGCCGGCGGAGTTGCATGTCTGATACAGGCTTTTCCTACGATGAGCAGGGATTTAATGAAAACCAAATTAAGACAAACTGCTTCCCTTTTCCCCAATTATACGGACCAAATGGGTTATGGGATTTTGAATTTCGGAAATTTATATAATTCAGTGTTGAATACTTCTGAACTGGTGAAAAAAGATAAATTTGCCATTTTCCCGAACCCAGTAAAAACAATTTTAAATATCGCAACTGAAGGTGAAGTCTCATCTCTTGAAGTGTATGATAATTTAGGAAAATTAGTTTTAAAATCAAAAAAACAAAAATCAATCAACGTTCAGGATTTTTCTAATGGGACCTATTATCTGAAAATTCAGATGAAAGATCAGGTTTATTATGAGAAATTTTTGAAAGAATAAAAACCCTTAATTATAAGTTGAAAATTGGATGTTTAAAACAATTTTAACAGTACTATTTATTTTACAATTTTTTTACTGTAAATCTCAAATTATTGATTCTGATAATGATGGAATAAGGGATGAAGAAGATGCATGCCCAAAAATCGCAGGGATAAGTGACAGCCATGGATGCCTGGGAATTAGTAAAGAAGAATACGCCGTAAACAACCAAAGACAATTACAACAGTTTACAGAATTTGAAAACAGTTTTAACTTTAAACAACTATCAAGTTTAATTACACAGAAACTAAAAAAGAAGTATTTTGAAAAGAGTGATATAATTCTACTAAATTTTAGATACGAGGAATGGGGAAATGACATCAGCAGCTCAAAACCTAGATTACCATTAGATAATGTAATATTCGTCAAAATTTAACTAATAATTTGTGGAACAAAGAAAATTTCGAAAATTTTATGAAAACTAATCGTAGAAAAAAAATAGTTCTCGTACAATCACTACAATATCCAGATAATATATTTGTAAATAATTTTGAACATCAAAACCCCTTCATTAAAAAATTTGAAAGCGGAAAAGTTTTAACTGATAGAAAATTCATAACACGTCCGCCGCAAGAATTATCCTATTATAGTTATTATAAAAAAACTGACAATAGACCGTTAACACTTGGTGATGATGTATATAGGTATTCGGGACTGGCAATTTATTTATCTCACAAAAATAATTTTGTTAAAGCAGATTATTATTATAATTTTAAAATTTCAGTCTCAAAATTTTTCAAATTCGAAAAAGGTAAATGGCAAGAAAGCAGTCTTACAGAATTTGAAAAACTTAATTGATAAAAATCACCAATGAAATATAATTACTTTTGGTTGGTGATTTTTGAGGTTTGGTCTAAATTAAATAGACATATTTTAAGTACACATTAAACTAAATTATGTGACTTTAAGCCGAATTTCTACTCGCATTAATATTTCCAAAAAGCGATCTTGTTACCAGTTTTTCATACGCTTCCTTGTTTCCTTCACCTTTCTGAATTTTCATTAAAGCGTATTGCTGAATGCTCAACAACGGAAGTACAATTTTCTCACGTATTTTCACAGATTTTCTTGACAACGGATCTTCTTCCTGAAGCATCGTAAAACCTGTCAGTTCAAGCATGATATCTTTTGAAAGATTGTATTCTTCGAAAAGCACATTCCAGAATTCACCGAATTTCGGATTGTCTTTGATGTAATAGGTTAACGGAAAATACGATTTGTTCATGCTCATCATCGAGTTTAATACTAAAGTTTTAAAGAAATCAGAACCTCTGTACAATTCTCTCACTTCATTAAATCTGCCCTCATCTTTCAATTGCTGCATCGCAAAACCAAAGCCAAAAAATCCAGGAACGTTCTGTTTAAGCTGTGACCATGATCCCACAAAAGGTATAGCTCTCAAATCTTCAAATTTCAGTTCATTTCCACCACCGCGTTTTGAAGGTCGGCTTCCGATATTGGTTTTTCCGTAATATTCTAGCGTGCTCATCTCCTGAAGATAAGGCACAAACATGGGATGCGCTTTTAAATCTGAATATTTTTTATAACTGATATTGGCCAGCTCAAGAATCAGAGCTCTTTCTTTTTCCGTAAGATCTTTTTTAGAGTTTTTAAAAACATCATTTTCAACGCCAGCCGTCAGAAGCTGTTCAAAATTATATTTTGCCTGCTCTTTATTTCCAAAAATGCTTGTAATGGTCTGTCCCTGAATGGTCAATTCAATTTTATTATTGGCAATTGTTTTTCCCTGGGAAGCATAGAAATCGTGGGTTTTGCCTCCGCCTCTAGCCGGCGGACCACCTCTACCGTCGAAAAAAACAACTTTAATTCCGTTTTCTTCTGACAGTTTAGTGAGCACTTCTTTGGCTTTGTAAATTTCCCAGTTGGCTTTCAGATAACCACCATCTTTAGTTCCGTCGGAGAAACCGAGCATAATCGTCTGCTGATTTCCTCTACGTTCCAAATGTTTTTGATAAATTGGATTTTCGTATAAATCTTTCATCACCTTTTCGGCATTATCAAGACCTTCCATCGTCTCAAATAGCGGAACAATATCCATATTAATTTCTTCATCTCTGTACCCCGAAATTTTGAAAAATGCATACACATTCATCACATCTTTCACCGCATCAGAATTGGAAATAATATACCGATTCATCCCTCGATGTCCGTTTGCTAACTGAATATCTTTTATCTGTACAACATTGAGTAAGGTGTCTTTTACAATATCATTAAAATCACCGGCATTTATTTTTTCTGAAAGCTGAATCAGCTGATTAAATTTTTCTTCATGACTTGCTTCAGATTCACCCAACTGAGCTCTGTAGACATCATCAATCACCTGCTGATGAATCCTGCTGTCTTGTCTGATATCTAAAGTGGCAAAGTGAGTCCCGAAGATTTTTACTCGATCTCTGAAGTTTTCAAGCTGGTCTAAGAACAGCGAATTATGCTGACTTATCAATATTTCCTCTGCGTCATCAAGCCTTTTGATTATATGTTCCGCAGTGATTATTTCATTTCTAAAAATAGCACTGTACAATTCTGCACTCAACTGTCCTAAAATTTCTGAAACACCCCTGAAGCTCAATCTTCTTCTGACATCTTTCAGATTTCCATAATAAGATTTTAAAATTGCAGAGCGCAGTTCTTCAGAAACTCTTTTTGTAACATCAGCAGTAACAAAAGGATTTCCGTCTCGGTCACCTCCCGGCCAAAAGCCGAGCTGAATTAAATCCTCATGCAAATGATAATGCTCTGTACCAAAAGTTTTTTTTATTTTAGTGAACAACTCACCAATGGTATCATAATAAACATATCTCAGATAATGAATGATGCTCAAAGCCTCATCAATCGGAGTTGGTTTTTCTTTATTGACGAAAGGCGTTTTCCCTAACTGCTGCAAAAGCATGTCGATATTGGTAATCGAATCATCGGTAATAGACTTTCTTAAATCATGCAGAATTCTCTGAACCGAACTTGGATAAAACTGTGTAGGGTGAGCCGTAAAAACCACTTTTACTGTAAAATCCCGTAGCTTTTCGCGCACTTTTTCTAATTTATGATCCTGCAACGAACGCTCAAAAAGATTGGTCGCGGTTCCGCTGTCACTTTCAGAATGCAAATTCGGAAATGCTGCATCTTCAATACTGTCAAACAAAACCACCTGTCTTTCTATATACTGAATGATTTTAAACAGCAATTCTAATTTTTGTTCTTCTGTCTGCAGATCTGTATGATTGGTAAAGAATTCTTCTACGATATCTTCAGGAGTTTTCCCTGATTGATAACCTTCTTTACTTTCTTCATACAGAAAAGGAAGAAGCATCCCGATATTGGTCATTTTATCATAAGGGAGGCTCATAAATAATGAGTTGTAAATCTGAAATTTATTTTCTACAATCTGCCTGAATTTTTCTGTGCGCTGGTCTTGTCTCATACAACAAATGTAAAGTTTTTTGTATTCAATTATTATTTTTCGGGATGATTTTTACAAAAAATTTAGCACAAATAGTCAAATTGCAATCGATTACATACATCATTTATTCTGCATGAATGATGCGGTTTGATGAATCATATTTATTAAAATTGAAATGCTAAGAATAGAAAAAAATTCCAGTTCCGCTCCATTTGATATAAATTAAAAGAGGTGATACTTGTTTATTCATATAGAAAAATATTCTTCGTTAATCTCAGACATTTTGAAATGTAAAAATGATGAGAAAAAAAATATTATTTTTTTTTAAATTCAAAATCGCAACTTATCAAACTTATTTTGAGCAACATACAGCACCATCATCTTCTATGTATCATCAAATAGGGAATTTTATACTGTCAGGTTATTTTATTTTTTGTAATTTAGATTTTATTTATTCTAAACCAATCACAATGCAAAAGAAGATATTCTCGGATCAAAGCCTGGAAGAATTAAAACGTACGAAAAAAAAATATCAGTCTACAATAATAATCTTCACCTTAATTATCTTACTATTCACAGGAATTGTTATTTACATTACAAATAAAAATGGCTTTTCGATTTTCACAATATTTCCGCTAATTTTTATTCCTATCTATATTTACACTTTATTAAAACTAAAGAAGGTAAAAGACGAAATCAAGACAAGATCTTCTTACATCCGTTTACAAAATAAAATTAAAGAAAACGATTCGAACTGATATTTTTAAAACAACTCAAAATTCCATCGTTTTATTAAAACATAATCATTCAAATTTTAAACATTTATTAACTGAAATTTCATCATCCGATGCGTACATTTGATCTAAATAAATTTAGAACAATGCTTAATTTCGAATTTAAAAATCCCACAAAAATATTTTTCGGTAAGGGAGAAATTGCCAAAATTTCAAAAGAAATCCCACAAGATGCAAGAATTTTAATGATCTATGGCAGTGGAAGCATCAAAACCAACGGCATTTACGAGCAGGTAAAGCAAACTTTGAAAGATTATGATCTCTTTGAGTTCGGAGGTATTCCTGCCAATCCTGAATATGAAGTTTTGGTGAAGGCTTTACAAGATATCAAAGAAAACAAGATTACCTATCTGCTCGCTGTAGGAGGCGGTTCTGTGATTGACGGAGTGAAATTTCTATCTGCAGCAGCCAATTACGAAGGCGAACCGTGGGAAATTTTGAAAAAGCCTATTAGAACCTTGGAAGGTAAAGGAATGCCATTCGGGACTATTTTAACGTTACCGGCAACCGGATCAGAAATGAATTCAGGATATGTAATCTCGAGAAGAGAAACTAGGGAGAAATTATCTTCAGGCGGACCAGGGCTGTTTCCTCAATTCTCGGTTTTGGATCCTGAGGTTGTAAAATCTATTCCGAAAAAACAGATTGCGAATGGTATTGCTGATGCTTATACTCACGTTTTGGAACAATATATGACTTTCCCGTCTTCTGCAGATCTCCAGGAGAGGATTGCAGAGAGCATTTTGATCAGTCTCCAGGAAACCGCGCCAAAAGTAATGGCTGAAAATTTTGATTATGATGCAGCTGGAAATTTTATGTGGTGTTGTACCATGGCTCTTAACGGCCTTATTCAAAAGGGAGTAATCACCGATTGGGCAGTTCATGCAATGGGCCATGAGCTAACTGCTTATTACGGTATTGATCACGCAAGAACTCTCGCAGTAATCGCACCTTCTCATTACCGCTATAATTTCGAAAATAAAAAGGAAAAATTAGCTCAATACGCTGAAAGAGTTTGGAAAATAACTGAAGGAAATACAGAACAAAAAGCTGAAGCTGCTATCAGGAAAATGGAAGAGTTTTTCCACAGTCTGCATATTCAGACCAGACTTTCAGATTATACTGATGATTACCTCAACACTGCAGAACGTGTTGAGAAAGCTTTTACGGAAAGAAATTGGATTGGATTGGGTGAACATAAAAAACTGACTCCTCAGGACGCATACAAAATTGTGGAGATGAGTTATTAGAATAACAGTTTAAGTTGGATGACCATTCAGTGTTGATTTCCCAGATTAAATCTATGCTTCTTTTTTGAAATTGTCTTTTTTACAAACATTCATCTAAAAAACCTTAATTTCATTATAAATATTTCAAATTTATTTATATTTTAGCATATTCTAAAATTTGTGAAAATGAAAAAATACTTACTTTTATTTGCCTTTGCTGGTTTGGCACTTACTTCGTGCGAAGATGATGACGTTCAACACTTTGAAATGGATATGCTGAAAGGTGAATGGAAGGTTTCTAAAGCTGAAATTATTTCAGGAGCAGACAATAAAACTGTAATTTCAACTGATACCCCTACAGGCTGTAACGCGAAAAGCACAACTGAATTCAGAATTGATTTTTATGCAGCATATACAGCTGTAACCGGTGTAGGAGCTACATGTACCAGTTCTAAAACTGAAGGAACTTACACTTATGATGCCGAAACGAAAGAATTGGTTATTAAATATAACAATGATACCGCAAGAAAATATAAGGTTGTCATTCTGAGCAGTTCAGAGCTAAGACTGATGGAAATGTTTGACAGTATAGATTACGACGGAGACACGGTCATCGATTACACCTTTATCAATTACGTAAGATAAGTTAACAAGCTCCCGAAAATCTCGGGAGTTTTTTATTCTATTTATTTTAACTAAAAATCAGAATAATGAAGAAAATCATTTCAGCATTTCTATTGCTGACCTCTATCCTTATTTTTTCACAGAAAGAAAAACCGATGTTTTGGCAGGACATTGAAAATTTTAAGAAATCAGATCTTAAAAAATCCTCTCCGAAAAATGCTATTTTGCTCATCGGAAGCTCATCTTTTACTAAATGGCAGGATGTTGCAGATTATTTTCCAGGTAAAATAATCATTAACAGAGGTTTTGGAGGTTCAAGATTAACAGATTTAAATTTTTATTCTGAAGATTTACTCAAACCCTATCAACCCAAACAAATTATTATCTATTGCGGTGAAAATGATTTTGCTGATGATGAAAGATTAAAAGCTGATGTCGTAGTGGATAGATTTAAAACATTTTACATAAAAATACGTGAAAAGTTTCCGAATATTGAAGTTGATTACATTTCAATAAAATATTCTCCGAGCCGCGAAAAACTCTGGCCTCAAATGACAGAAGCTAATGAGAAAATTGCAAAATTTATGAAGAAGGAAAAGAACGCAGAATTTATTGACATTACAAAAACAATGAATGATTCTAATGGAAATGTAAGAAAAGACCTTTTTCTAAATGATATGCTTCATATAACTCCGGAGGGGTACCAACTTTGGGCAAAAGTGATAAAACCTTATCTAAAATAATTACAACATGATAAAAAAACAGCTAACCACTTTAATTGCATTAGTCATCTGTTGCTTAAGTTTTGCACAGAAGACCCCAAACAATAAAAAATTGATTCAGGAACTCTCTGACAATGCCTGTAAATGTGTAGATTCCATAGAAATTTTTAACAGAGATAAATCGGATATCATAAAAGATGTTCACGGTTGCATTGACAAGCATACAGGTGCTTTACAATTAGGTTCTCTTCTTTCAACTGTTGATGAACTGTCTAAAAACGCTCCTGAAGTAGATGGTAAAAAAGAAGTGAATATCAATCTTGATCTTGATAAAGATTCTAAGCAATATATAGAAAGTTATAATGAGATTGAACGTTATATGATGAAAAACTGCTCAAGTCTAAAAGATGCAGTAAATGTTGCAGAAAGCAAAATAGAAAAAGTCACTAAAAATGATGAAGCTTTAGACTTTTATCACAAAGCAATTGAAGCATCAAAAAAAGAAGATTGGGTAGAAGCAATAAAAAATTATGAGAGAGCTGTAAAAAAAGATCCATCTTATACCTATGCATGGGATAATTTGGGGTTGTGCTACAGAAGAATTGGAGAATATGATAAAGCTCTTGAGGCGTATAAAAAATCTCTTGAAGCAGATCCTGCAGGAAAAATGCCGTTGCAGAACATTCCCGTCATATACATTTACAAAAAAGAATATCAAAAAGCTATTGACGCTTACTTAAAATTAGATAAAGTACATCCCGGAGATCCTGAAGTATATTACGGAATTGGAAATGTCTATTTCTCAGGTATCAAAGATGATGAAAAAGCATTAGACTACATCTGTAAAGCCTACAGAATTTATAATGACCAGAAATCGCCTTACAGAACAGATGCAGAAAGCATACTATCATTAATATATAAAAATATGAAGGAAAAAGGACAGACCGAAAAATTTAAAGAAATTCTGAAAAAAAACAACATAGATATTAAATAAACAAAAAACGATTCCAAATTGGAATCGTTTTTCTTATTTCTTTCTTTTAGATTTCGAAATGGCTTTCTGCTGTGATCGGTTGGCACCGAATTTTTTAGGCTCTTTTCTTTTTGAAGGCCCACCCCAGTTTTCTTTTTTATTTTTGTCTTTCTTTTCATGAAATGCACCTCCTCCTTCATACAATTTTCCCTGTGCGGGATTTTTCATCAAAATGACATCTTCCTCAGATGCAATCTTTTTAGGATTGATTTTGACCTCTGATGGGAAATCAATGTACTGTAATTCTTTGTCCATCAATAATTCGATATCTAAGACAAGAGTTTCTTCTTTTTTAGCAACAAAAGTAATAGCTTTTCCATCCTTATCTGCCCTACCTGTTCTACCAATTCTGTGAATGTACTGCTCAGGAACTTCCGGAGTTTCAAAATTGATAACATGCGTAATGTTTGAAATATCCAGACCTCTCGCCATAACATCAGTTGTAATTAAACCTCTGATCTCTTCCTTTTCAAATCTTTTCATCGCTTTTAAGCGGTAATTTTGAGATTTGTTGGAGTGAATAACATCAAACTGCTCTGGAAAAAGCTCATCTATTTTGGTAAAAAGTATGTCTGAGTGTTTTTTATTATTAGCGAAAATCAAAACTTTAGACATATCTGCATTGTTTTTCAGCAAATATTCAAGCAGGTTGATTTTTGTGTTAAAGTTTTCAACTTTGTAAGCAGTCTGCTCAATTTTTTCAAGCGGAGTTCCCGATTTTGCCAGTGAAATTTCAATAGGACCTGCAAAATACTGTTCCAGCATTTCGTCAACAGCTTCTGTCATGGTTGCAGAAAAAAGAATATTCTGTCTTTTTTCTCTCATCATTTCAAAGATATGTGTCAATTGAGGTCTGAAACCCAAATTCAACATTTCATCAAACTCATCAATAATCAACTTTTGAACTTCTCTCAGTGAAATGGCATTATCAATCGCCAGATCCATGATTCTACCCGGAGTTCCGACTAAAATATCGCAGCCATCATTGAATAAAAGCTTTTGTGTATTGATATTCTTTCCACCGTAAATTCCTATTACTCTTGCAGTGATATTTTCTGTCAGTTTTTCTACAATTTCCGTTACCTGCACCACCAGTTCTCTTGTAGGAACCAGCACAACAACTGTAGGATTTCCTGTTTTATTATATTTCCAGGTCTTTAAAACCGGTAAAAGATACGCTAACGTTTTACCCGTTCCAGTCTGTGCAATTCCCATCACATCCCTTCCGGAAAGAATAGGACCTATACTTTTTTCCTGAATTGGGGTAGGCTCAAATAAATTTAAATCTGCTAAAACATCAAGAACTCTAACCGGAAGGTCAAAGTCTGCAAAAGTGAGTTTTTCCATTTTGCAAAGATAGAGAATTAATTTTTGAACTTCTTATAGAGTAAGGTTTTGTGTATGAAACGAGCAGATAATATAAGAGACAGAAGCAAAACTGCAGCCTTATTCACAAATTATCTTTTCAAAACTTTAAACGCCATATTTCTTCCATTGCCTTGCATTATGGCAAGATTAATCCAGGAAAGGGCAAATTTTTCCAACAGTTCTACTTTATCCGCTTTTCCAAAATCTATACAGGAATCAAAACCACAATCCAAAGCTAATTGCTTGGCAACTTCTTTTGCTTTCTCACTGTCTCCCGCCATGAACATATCTATTTTTTCACCATTATATGATGGATTAAGCATATTTTCAAAACCTGTTGTATTGAAACATTTTACAATTTCAGCCTGAGTTTTGTCTGCTAAAGCATGATAAACAGTTTGATACGGTTCGGGAGCATTCATCACTGCATTTGTAGCGTCAATGATTACTTTTCCGGATACATTTCCTAATTTCTTGATAATTTCAAAAATGGCCATTGGCGGTGTTGCAATAAGAATGACGTCACACTGCTTTACTGCATTTTCAATAACGGCAAAACGATCTTCACCGATTTTTGTAGCGAGAGAGACATTTTTTTCACTAAGAGGAAACTGAGCGCCTATCAAAACAGTGTGCTTCATTTTAATCCATTGTTGCGCTAATGCGCTTCCTACGTTTCCAGAACCAATAATTGCTATTTTCATCTTGTTATTTTTTTACAATATTAATTATTTTTCCCGGATAATTGATCAACTACCAATCCTGCTGCGGCTGCACCTGAGTTCTGTTGTTGCCCTGTAATCAGGTTACCATCTGCAATAGCATAAGCGCTGAAAGGAATTTCAACTTTAAATGTTGTTCCGTCAATTTTCCTTGCTTCCGTTTCTATTCTGTAGGGCTGAATTTTCATTCCAACCGCCTGATCTGCAAAATCTTCTTCTGCATCTGCAAAGCCCGTCCATGTTTTTCCTTTTACCAATAACTCGCCATCAGATGTTTTAGCTTCCAATAATAAAGCGGTTGAGTGGCACACTGAAGCGCTTGGCTTTCCGTTTTCGTAAAAATTTACAAATAAGCTTTCTAAATCTTTGTTTCCCCTGAAAGTATACATTGGCCCCTGTCCTCCAATAAGGAATATAGCATCATATTTTTTTTCATCAATTTCAGTTAGTTTCTTCGTATTTTCAAGCATTGCAGTAAATTCAGGTTTTTGCAAATATCCTAAAGAAATTATGTCATGAGATGAATAACCGCTTTCGTCCAGAGGATTTGAATAACCATCCATTTCCAGTTTGCCACCATTTGTAGAAACCAATTCCACATCATATCCGGCTTCCTGAAACACTCGTAAAGGATGAGTGAGCTCTGCTGCCCAAAAACCGATTGGCCAATTGGTTTGCTGACTTACACTCGGTGAACTCGCGACCATTAAGATTTTTCCTTTTGAAGGCGCACCGTGAAAATGAACATAGCTATGTACTTCTTTTACTTTTCTCATATTTGCCTTTTTAATTTTTTTTTAATTTTATTAAAACAAATATAATTCTGAGTTTTGGCTAAAACAATAATGGTTATCTTTGTAAGTAACGCACAAAGATGTAAGTATGCCTGATTTTATCTCTGATAAGCACCTGTTTCACAACCCTGTTGAATTTGCCATGAGCAAAATAGGAGGAATGTATAAAATGCCAATTCTCTGGCGTTTAAAAGATAAAACCTGGCGGTATTCTGAACTTGCCCATCATATTCCTCATATTTCAGACAGAATGCTATCAAAAAGTTTAAAGGAATTGTTAAATGATGGTTTCATTTCCAAGAAAATATTCCCTGAAGTGCCGCTCAGAACAGAATACACTATTACAGAAAGAGGAAATAAAGCCATAATAATTATTACCGCTTTACGCAATTATGGTTTTGAACTGATGAATGACTTTGGGATTAAGGAGAAATAATCGGTCAATGATGTTTTGCGAGAGCATTACTTTCTCATAATTCTTAATAAAATAATGGTTACTAAAAGCATCGAAAACATAAATCCTACTATTGCAACCAAAGACATGTTACCCATTCTCGGACCGGTTTCAGAGACAAAAACAATGGCTGTTGCGATGATATTTGCTCCCAATACCATTGCCAAAATTAAATTGATGATGCTTGATTTTATGAGCTGATTTGTTTTTTCAATATTTTTTATCTCGCTCGAAATGGTAAATTTATTATCATCCAGCTTCTGTAAAACCGAACGCATTTCTTTTGGAATTTCGTCAATATTATCCGTAAAAGTTATCATTTTCTCTATTCCGGTTTTAAGGAGCTTTTTCGGGCTTACTTTTCTGGCGAGAATTTTTTTGGTGTAAGGATGAAGACTTTTTACAAGATCCAAATCCGGATTAATGGTTCTTCCTACCCCTTCTATGAGGCCAATCCCTTTAAACAGGAGATAAAAATAATCAGGCATGTAAAGCCTGTTTTCTTTCAGAACATCTTTCATTTTATTCATGATCGTGTTCGGATCAATATTTTTCAGGGACGTGCTGTGAACAAAATTCAAAACTTCCTCTACATCTTTTTCAAATCTTCTTTCATCCGGAATTTCATAGCTGACCGCCATTTTCTTGAGATAACGAACAATTTTATTGGAATTTTTAGCCACGAAAGCAACAATCAGACTTTCAAGAATTTCTTTGTCATTGGGCTGAATTTTCCCTATGGCTCCGAAATCGATGAAAACAACTTTTCCATCTTTTTTTACCAAAATATTTCCAGCGTGAGGATCTGCATGGAAAAATCCGTAATCTAAAATCTGTGAAACGAAAAGTCTTAAACCTACTTCAGAAACAGTCACAGGATCAATTTGATGTTTTAAAAGTTCTTCTTTATCGGTAACTTTTATTCCGTCAATAAATTCCATGCAGAGGACGTTATTGTTGGAGAATTCGTCATAGATAATGGGAACGTAGGTTTCTTTATGATTTTTAAAATTTAGAGCAAACTGATGGATATTATTTCGTTCGTTAACGAGCGAAACCTCTTCCAGTAAAGATTTTTCAAAAGTGGCAATGGCCTGCTTTAAATTTAATTTTGAGCCAATTTCAGAGTATGTCGAAATCAACTTTACCAGATCTTTAATGAGCAATAAATCATCTTCAATAATAGAAAGAACATCAGGTTTTTTGATTTTAAGTATAACTTTTTCTCCGCTACTGAGTGTTGCTTTATAAACCTGTGCAATCGAAGCGGTAGCTAATGGTATTGTAATAATTTCAGAAAAATGGTCTTTAACAGAAATATTAAATTCGTTTTCAAGAATTTCTTCCACATTCATATCGATAACCTCTACCCGATCCTGAAGTTTCTGCAGCTCCTGAATCAATTCGGGTGGAAGCAGATCTTCCCGGTTGCTGAATGTCTGACCAAGTTTCACAAAAGTGGGACCCAATTCTTCCAGAACCATCCTGATTCTTTCATAAACGGTTCCTTTGGAAATGATTTCGTCATTCTGCAAAGCATTTTCTTCCGGTTTTTTGCCCATTCTGGCAATCATATCTTTGAAGCCGTATTTGCTTAAAACGGAAATTAAACGTGCAGATCTTTTTAGCTTTCGCTGCTGTTTGTCAAACATAATTTTGAAGATGAATTGAATTACAAAGTACGTTCAAAATTTATTCCTATTGAAAAATAGCACTATATTTATTGAAATATTTTAAATTCGAATCTCAATTATTAGTTCAAAATGAAATATTTTCATCTTACTCATTTTTCCACAATTCTAATTATTTCTTTTATAAGAATTATTTTTTCTGATTTTAAAAAGGCATTATCTCACAATATAAATTTATTTTCATACTCTGAATTTGAAGAACGTGATACAAATAGTTTAGTTTATTTTGTTCTGATGCTTTCAATATTGATAAACTATATTCTCCCTGCAAAAAATAATATATCGAAGGGAGTATATTGTATTTTGATAGCGCTCAATATCATAATTATCATTCTGCATTTGCATCAGTTTTAAATTATAAAACAAAAAAACCAGCCTCGAAAAGCTGGTCTATATTATTTACGCATCAAAATTATTCCCACTCGATTGTTGCAGGTGGTTTGCTTGAAATATCGTAAGCTACTCTGTTGATTCCTCTCACTTCGTTGATGATTCTGCTTGAAACGGTATCTAAAAACTCGTAAGGAAGTCTGCTCCACGTTGCGGTCATAAAGTCGATAGTATTCGCAGAACGAACCACGGCAGTGTATTCGTAAGTTCTTTCGTCACCCATAACTCCTACGGATTTTACAGGAAGAAGCACTACGAATGCCTGAGAAACTTTCTCATACAAATCGTTTTTGTACAACTCTTCAATGAAAATATCATCCGCTTCCTGAAGGATTTTCACTTTTTCAGCATCTACAGCACCCAAGATTCTGATTCCCAAACCGGGACCCGGGAAGGGATGTCTGTGTACCAAATGATGAGGAATTCCCAATTCTTCACCTACTTTTCTTACTTCGTCTTTGAAGAGTTCTCTTAAAGGCTCAAGAAGCTCAAACTCCATTTCTTCGGGGAGTCCGCCCACATTATGGTGAGACTTGATTACTGCTGAAGGTCCGTTTACCGACTGGCTTTCGATCACATCCGGATAAATTGTTCCCTGAGCTAAGAATTTTGCCCCTTCAATTTTATGAGATTCTTCGTCGAAAACATGGATAAATTCGTTTCCGATAATTTTTCTTTTAGCTTCCGGATCGTCGATTCCTGCTAATTTTGATAAAAATCTTTCTTTGGCGTCAACCAATTTGATATTCATATGAAAATGCTCTCCATAATTTTCCATCACTTTGACGTCTTCATCTTTTCGTAAAAGTCCGGTATCTACAAAGATACACTGCAATTGATCTCCGATTGCTTTGTGAATCAGAACGGCAGCAACAGAAGAGTCTACACCTCCGGAGAGACCAAGGATCACTTTGTTATCACCAACTCTTTCTCTGATTTCTTCAACCGTTTTTTCGATATAATTGGTTAGTTTCCAGTTTTTCTCGGCGTTACAAATTGCGAAAACGAAGTTTTCCAACATTTTTCCACCTTCTTCTGTGTGAGAAACTTCAGGATGAAACTGTACGCAATAGATTTTTTTATCTTCATTAGAAATGGAAGCAATTACTCCGGATTTTGCATTTAACTCAAAACCTGCAGGCAGTTCTCCGACTTCGTCAAAATGACTCATCCATACAATAGAATTGTTGGTAACTCCTTTTAACAAAGAACTTTCTTTCACAATATCCAAATGCGCTTTCCCGTATTCGCCTTTTTGGCCTTTATGAACTTTTCCTCCTAAAAGGTGTGCGGTAAGTTGCATTCCGTAGCAAATTCCCAAAATTGGAATTCCCTGTTCGTATAATGATTTTTCAACCAAGTGCGCATTTTCTGCGTTTACAGAACTTGGTCCGCCTGAAAGAATGATCCCTCTCGGCTGCTTTTCTAAAATAGTCTCTAATGATGTATTGAATGGCAAAATTTCGGAATACACCCCCATCTCACGGATTCTTCTTCCGATAAGCTGGTTGTACTGAGATCCGAAATCTAATATGATAATACCGTTGTTCATTTTCTATAATTGATAATTTATAAATGATAAAACAAATGATGTTGATTTACCTAATTTTTTAAAGGGACGAAAACCCTAGCCCTGATGGGAGCGGCATCCTTTTTTGTTATTGCAAGTCTGCGAATGTTCTAGGGATAACTTCAGTAGTTTGCAATGACAAAAAAGATACAGTGGACAGCAGGTTCCCGGCTTCTAATAAAAAAAGCCCCGAAAAATCAGGGCATTATATTAAAATTTACCGATATCTTCTCTGTAAAAACTGTAATCGAAGTGCACATGATGTGCGTCTTCATACACTTTCTTTCTAGCTTCGTCGTAAGTAGCGCCGGTAGCAACTATATTAATTACCCGACCTCCATGAGAAACTATTTTGTCTCCTTTTTTGACAGCTCCTGCACACAACACCTGGCTGTGCTTGGCTTTTTCTATTCCTGTAATTTCAAAACCTGTTTCGATGTTTCCAGGGTACCCGCCTGAACACATTACCAGACAAACTGCTTTTTCGTCTTTGAATTTAAGGTTTAATTCTTTTCCGTTCATACAGTCGTTGATCACGTCTAAAAGATTGTTTTCCATCAACGCCATCAAAACCTGAGTTTCAGGATCTCCGAATCTCATGTTGTATTCTAAAAGATAGGTTCCGTTTTTGGTTACCATCAATCCGAAGAAAATGATTCCCTTAAAACTGAAACCTTCTGCCTTGAGACCTTTAAGAGTAGGCTCTAAAATATTTTTTTCAAAATCTGCAGTATGCTCTGCCGTAAATTCCGGGCTTGGTGCTACAGATCCCATACCACCTGTATTTGGGCCTTTATCGCCGTTTCCAGCTTTTTTGTAATCTTTTGCAGCAATACACGGGAATATTTTTTCACCGTTTGAGAATGCAATAATTGATGCTTCAAAACCTTGTAAAAATTCTTCAATAACCAAACGAATCCCTGCATCACCATGAATTCTTCTGATCATAAAATCGTGGATGGTAGCTTCTGCTTCCTCAAGAGTATCACAGATAACAACGCCTTTTCCGCCTGCTAAACCACTTGCCTTAATTACTAAAGGATAATCCTGAGTTTTTACATAAGCCTTCGCTTCGTTGTATGAATCAAAGACTACAGCTTTAGCTGTTTTGATATCATAGGTCTGCATAAATTTCTTAGAGAAAGCCTTACTTCCTTCAAGACTTGCCACTTTTTGGTTCGGACCGAAAACTTTAAGGTCATGCTTCTTAAACTCATCTTTCAAACCAGCTACCAAAGGAGCTTCAGGACCTACAATTGTAAGATCTACTTTTTCTTTAATCGCAAAATCTCTCAATTCCTTAATCTCAGACATATGAACATTTTGCCCAATTGCGTCTGTAGATGCATTTCCGTTGGCAAAAAACATTTTGGTAACCCTGTTGTCCTTTTGAAGTTTTGCTGCCAGTGCAGATTCTCTTCCACCTTCACCTATGATTAATATTCTCATACTTTATTTATTATCTAGTCTAATTTACAAATATATAATTTTGAATGCTATAAATACAATTAGAAAATGTAATTTTCTGCTGTTAGCCATTGACTTTTGGTTACCAGCAATTGTATTTACACAAAAAAAAATTAATGAAAGAAATGCCTTACACCTGTGAACATCATTGGGATTTTGTGTTCGTTAGCAGCATCAATACTTTCCTGATCTTTTACGCTTCCTCCAGGTTGAATAATCGCTGTAATACCTTCCTGCGCGCAGAAATCTACCACGTCGCGGAAAGGGAAGAATGCATCAGAAGCTAAAACTAATTCTCCTGTGAATTTCTCTTTTGCTCTTTCGATTGCCTGTTGAGTCGCCCAGATTCTGTTGACTTGTCCGCCACCGATTCCGAAAGCCTGAATACCGTTTGAAACAACAATCGCGTTTGATTTTACATATTTTACGACTCTCTGAGAAAATAATAATGCTTTTTTCTGCTCTTCTGTCGGTTGAGTTTCAGTAACCACTTTAATATCATCTGAGAAAGTACTGTCGTTGTCCTGAACCAATATTCCACCGTCAACTTTTACCCAGGTTTGTTTGTCAGAAACCGGATTAACGATTTTTATGATTCTTAAATTTTTCTTTTTTCTTAAAATTTCCAAGGCATCCTCTTCAAATTCAGGAGCCATTACGATCTCAAGGAAAGTTTTGTTTAATTCTTCAGCCGTTGCAGCATCGATTTTAAAGTTGGCAGCAACGATTCCACCGAAAATAGAAACAGGATCACATTCAAAAGTTTTCTTATATGTTTCCAAAGCAGAAGTTCCGATTGCCACTCCACAAGGTGTAGAATGTTTTACGGCACAACAAGCCATTTCTTCTTTAAATTCAGTAACCACTTTCCAGCAAAGATCCATATCACGAAGATTATTGAAAGATAATTCTTTACCTCCCAATTGTTCGAAATCTTTCATTGCTCCGTTTTCGAAAGTTGAAGTGTAGTAAGCTGCAGTCTGGTGCGGGTTTTCTCCATATCTTAAATCTGCCACTTTCTTATAAGAAGCACTTAAATAAGTTGGATAATCTTCTTCTAACAGCATTCTTGAGATGGCCGCATCGTAAGCTGAAGTCAGATTGAATACTTTTCCTGCTAACCTTTTACGAGTTTCGATGACGGTGTCACCGTTTTGTTCCATTTCTGCTTTTACTATTCCGTAATCTTCAACGTCAGTAATAACAGTGACAGAATCAAAATTTTTAGCAGCTGAACGAAGCATGGATGGTCCTCCGATGTCGATGAATTCTACTTTTTCATGTAATGAAATGTCTTTGTTTACATTTTCAAAAAAAGGATACAAATTCACAATCACCATGTCGATCAACCCGATATTATGCTCTTGAACGGTCTTCATGTGCTCTTCGTTTGAACGAACTGCCAATAAACCTCCGTGAACTTTCGGGTGTAAAGTTTTCACTCTTCCGTCCAACATTTCAGGAAAATCGGTTACCTCATCGATCTGAATCGGATTTAAACCAGCGTCTTTCAAATGTTTGAATGTGCCTCCTGTAGAGATCAATTCATAATTTTGAGATTCTAAAAACTGTGCGAATTCTGTTAATCCGCTTTTGTCAGAAACACTGATCAAAACTCTCTTGCTCATAGATTTTTTTCATTTTTTGAAGCGAAAATCGCAGGATTGCGATTTTCACTCATTTTTACTTTTGCCTTTGAGGCCTTTCAACTTTTACTTTTTACAGTTATTTCAAACTGTAGACCGGTTCTTTCACCTCCGATCTTACTTTTACCTAGATTTTTTTGAAATAATTTTTGTTTATCTAAGTGTGTCTTTTTATTTTTATTTAGCATTCATTTTGTCATGCTGGGAGCATCTATGCTGTTTTTAGATTCCTACGGAATGACAAACTGGATGTTACTTATAACACATGGAGCCCTATCTTTTCTTTCTGTTGAGCACTTCCTGTTGTTACTCAATTATTGGATGCTTTAACCACCCTTCAAAAATTCTTTGAATTTTTGCCACCCTCCAACGGAGGGGAATTTTTATGTCTCTAATAATTAAATTCTAATTATTTCCCAATACCTTGTTGATAGCTACGGGAAAAATTTCATATTCAATTTTGTGAACTTTTTCTGCTAATGTCTCGGGAGTATCGTTTTCTGTGACTTCGAATGATTTTTGGAGAATCGCTTCTCCTTCGTCAATTCCTACTGTTACAAAATGTACCGTTGCTCCGCTTTCTGCTTCTTTGGCTTCTATTACCGCATTGTGAACGTGATGTCCCCACATGCCTTTTCCTCCATATTTTGGAAGTAAAGCTGGATGAATATTGATGATTTTTCCTGCCCAACTTTCTACAAATTCAGGTTTGAGGATGGATAAAAATCCTGCCAACACGATTAAATCTGTATTTTCCGGAATGATGTTACCCAATTCACTGCTGAAGTTTTTCCCTCTCGGAATCAACACAGTTTCAATGTTATGGTTTTTTGCTCTTTCGAGTCCGTAACATTCTCTGTCCGCAACAACTAACGATACCTTTGCATTCCGGATTTCTCCGCTGTCGATGGTATCGATAATTCTCTGAAGATTGGTTCCTGAGCCTGAAACGAGTATAACTAGGTTTTTCATTAATTTAGATGATAGATTTCAGATATTAAATTTCAGACTAAAAGTCTGTCGTTTGCTATCTACAATCTGATGTCTTTTAGAATTTCAAATCAATTTTCTCGCTTCCTTCTGTGATTTCTCCGATTTCGTACGCGTCATCTAAAAGGTGAAGCACTTTTTCAGCGTGTTCCGGATCAACGACAACGATCATTCCGACACCCATGTTGAAGGTTCCGAACATTTCTTCACGAGCGATATTTCCTCTTTTTTCCAACTCTAACATTACGGTTGGAATCTGAATTTTTGAAGCATCGATTGAAGCACATAATCCATCACCGATGATTCTTGGAATGTTCTCGTACAAACCACCTCCTGTAATATGGGCAATTCCTGAAACTTTTACTTCTTCAATTACTTTGTGAATATCTTTATAATATAATCTCGTAGGAACCAGAAGAGTTTCATACAAAGGTTTTCCTTCAAATTCTTCTTCAAAATTCGGGAATATTTTTCTTACCAGAGAAAATCCGTTGGAGTGAAAACCTGAACTTGGTAAGGCAATAATTTTATCTCCTGTCTTGATTTTGGATCCGTCAATAATTTGATCTTTTTCAACAATTCCTACGCAGAAACCCGCTACATCATAATCTCCCGGTTGATACATTCCCGGCATTTCGGCAGTTTCACCGCCAATTAATGCGCAATTGTTATCTTTACAGGCTTTTACCATTCCCAAAACGATTTCGGCAGCGATTTCAGAATCTAATTTTCCGCAAGCCAAATAATCAAGGAAAAATAAAGGTTTTGCGCCGTGACAAAGGATGTCATTGGCACACATTGCGAAACAGTCTACCCCGATAGAGTCATATCTTTTTGAATCTAAAGCAACTTTCAGCTTTGTTCCTACTCCATCAGTTCCTGAAACTAAAACAGGGTTTTTGTAACCTCCGATTTCATAAAAAGCACCGAAACTTCCCAGATGATTCAATACATTTGAATTGTGCGTTTCGCCGACCGCCTTTTTGATTTTATCAACGGTTTTGTAGCCTTCTTCTTTGTCTACCCCTGCAGATTTATACGTATTGCTCATTATTATTTTAGATTTTTAGATGTTAGATTTCAGATTACAAGCTGACATCTTTTGTCTTTATATTTACTTTTGATTTAAAAAATAAAAAGCCGACAATCTCGGTAGATTATCGGCTGATGTTTTATCTGAGAGTTTCAGAGTCCACAGTTTCTCCATTAATTGAAAAACATTCTTTGAAAGTGGACTGAATCTTCATCTATTTTCTTTTTGCAAAGATATTAATTTTAAGTTAATATTCAAATTCTATTTTTCCAAGATTGTCTCAACCTGAGAAATTTTATTTATTTTTTCTTTTAACTCAGTGTCTTTTTCGAAGTTAGAGATTTTCTGCGCTTCTTTATCAAAGTTGTCATTAAAAAACGGAAGGGTAAAAGTATCAATAATATTTCCTCCATGTAATGGGAAACGTTTTTCTGCCGCTTCAAGCACGCCCAATCCTCCTCTTGCACCGGGAGCTGTTGCCATAAGAATCATCGGAACCTCGTTCCATACGGCTCTTTCTTTAATTCTGGAAGTCCAGTCAAATACATTTTTAAACGCAGTTGTATAAGTTCCGTTATGCTCAGATAAAGAGATTAAAAGAACATCTGCACTGTCAATTTTTGCAGC
This sequence comes from Chryseobacterium sp. LJ668, assembly GCF_019613955.1. Lineage (NCBI taxonomy): Bacteria > Pseudomonadati > Bacteroidota > Flavobacteriia > Flavobacteriales > Weeksellaceae > Chryseobacterium > Chryseobacterium chendengshani. Next base: position 3,410,373 of record NZ_CP080443.1, read on the forward strand.
GAATTCTTTTGCCTGATGCGGAACTCCACTTTCTACTTCTCTTTGGTGCTTATAGATCGGCATTTCAAAATCGTTCATGTCTACCACTTCTATTTCTTCGTTTTCGAATAGTGAAGCTGCGTATGTTACCAGTTGTCTATTAATTGAGGTATCGGAATTACTTCCTGCTATGGCTAGAATTTTCATTTTTAGTTGTTATATATATATTGATATCTGAATGATTTCGCCCTTGCAGGGCTGAAATATGGATTTTATTATTCATAGGGTCTTTCCCTACGCCACTGAATGTCGTGATTTACGGACTGGTTTTTCTATTTTATTTTTTAAAACTACCCCGTCTCAGTTTTCTTCGAAAATTGATCCTACCCTCCAGAGGAGGGGAATCTTTGGTGGTGCAAAATTAGTTGTTTATTTTAAATAATCCGGTAGGTCCATAGGAACTTCCATGAGAAGAATTTCGGTATCCTCTACCGCTTGGATATTGAAACTCTGAGTATCCCAGATTCCCAAACCGTCTTTTTCGTTTAAAATCCTGTCTCCTACTTTTGCGCTTCCTTTTAAAACGAAAGCATACACCCCATTTCCTTTTTTATTTACCGTGTAATTTTTGCCATTTCCTTTTGTAAAATTAGCCAGGTTAAACCATGCATCCTGATGAATCCAAACGCCATCATCATTTTTGTCGGGTGATAAAATTTGTTGGAATCCATTTATTTTCTCGCCTTCTTTGATGCTTTTCTGATCGTATCTGGGCTCAACACCAACTTCTCTTGGGAAAACCCAGATTTGTAAAAATTTCACTGCTTCGTCTTTATTTTGGTTATATTCACTGTGCATTACCCCTGTTCCTGCGCTCATCACTTGAATTTCCCCTTTTCTGATCACGGCGGTAGTTCCCATAGAATCTTTATGCTCTAAATTTCCTTCCAACGGAATAGATATAATTTCCATGTCTTTATGAGGGTGAGTCCCAAATCCCATTCCCTGAGAAACGGTGTCGTCATTTAATACTCTCAACACTCCGAAATTGGATCTTTCTCTATTTTGATAGCCTGCAAAACTGAAGGTATGATAGCTGTTTAACCATCCGTGATCTGCATGGCCTCTGGAATCTGCTTTGTGATATACTGTTTTCATATTGTAGATATTTTTTGATTATTTATAGTACAAATGTACATCAAGTGTTGTCGGAAAATGTTGATGTAAGGTAAGAAAGGAATTCGGATGAATATTGAGCTGACAGTTTTTTGAAATAAATTTTCCTATTAAGGTTTATTTGTTTTTTAAATAATTAAGTTTTTGGATAAAGCCATTTTCGCATAACTAAAAAAAGCGTACCTAAGTCCGCTCCTATTGATATTTCTAGTCACATTTTTATATCTTAAATTTAATTTTCAGAAATGTACCTGCTGAATTTCTTCTTCAATTTCTTTTGGTGTTTCGTGATGAGATTGAACGAAAATAATGGTTAAAACGGCTGCAATCAACATACAAACTCCCCCCACCACAACATAATCCATTGCTTGATCTGCAAACATGCTGCTTACAATGGGACCCCCGAAAAGTCCGTTCAGAATTTGCGGAATGACAATAAAAAAATTGAAAATACCCATATAAACTCCCATCTTTCTTTGCGGAATTGTATCAATCAGCATTGCATAAGGCATTGCTAAAATACTTGCCCATGCAAAACCTAATCCTACCATGGAAATCCAAAGATGATTGACATCTTTAATGAAATACATGGAAATCAAACCAAAGCCGCCACAAATCAACGCCAATGCATGAGTCTGTTTTTTTCCTATCACCTTGGCAATCGGAGTTAAGGCAAAAGCAAAGAAAATAGCATACAAATTATATCTCCCAAATAAATGACCCGTCAAATCACCTGCTTTATTAAACTGCACAGAATGTGTATCATCAGGCGAAAGCCCGAAATGATGAGTTGCCAAAGCGCTTGTCGTAAAAACCCACATTGTAAATAAAGCAAACCATGAAAAAAACTGAACAATTCCCAGTTTCTTCATCTGTACCGGTGCATTATTGAAATCTTTAAAAATATCTGAGAATTTAGATTCATTTTTCACAATAGGTTTTCCGCCTTCAAATGATGCAAATTCCTCCGGTGAATATTCTTTGGTAGTTAAAATCGTATATAAAATGGATACAATTAAAACCGCGGCACCGATGTAAAAAGCATAAATCACATTATCTGCCACAAAACCTTGCGGAGCGGCATTAGAAACTCCCATTTTAGTGAGCCAATTGGGCAATTCAGAGCCGATTACTGCTCCGATTCCGATCAAAATCGTCTGCACAGAAAATCCGATTGTTGCCTGATGTTTAGGGAGCATATCTCCCACTAATGCACGGAAAGGTTCCATAGCGACATTAATGGAAGCATCCATCATGGCTAAAAAAATCACAGCTAATAAAAGAACATTTGCTGCCATCATTTGTGTTGCTGAAGCTGCATTGGGCAACATCACCAAACCGATGGCACATAGAACCGCACCGATTAAAAAGTAAGGTTTTCTTCTGCCAAGCGGACTCCATGTATTATCACCCATGTGACCGATAATCGGCTGAACGATTAGGCCTGTAATTGGTGCTACCAGCCAAAACCATGACAACTCATGAACGTCTGCTCCAAAATTAGCTAAAATTCTGCTTGCGTTTCCGTTTTGCAATCCGAAAGCCATTTGGATTCCGAGAAAACCCATGCTCATATTGATAATCTGAGCCATGGATAAATTTGGTTTTATTCTTTTTGAAAGGGTACTGTGAGGAGAATTCATTTTATCTTTGTGTTTTTAATTTTTGTATTAAGAGATCTTCAATTGCGGTTTTTTCAGTAACTACTTTATCCACGATATCATTCGGGACGGTTACTGAAAGAACATATTGTCTTATTTTCCAAACTCCGTTTATTTTTTCGACAACTCCGGAACCGCGGCAGATTTTCATCTGGGTATCCAGTAATTCATCAAACCAGGCCAGTTTTCCGTCTTTGCTGAAGTAAATATTTCTTTTCAGAGAAGTAAAATTCCATGTTTTCTTTTTATCGAAATAAGGTTTTGCCCAAATCATAAACTCTTTTTTGTTCCAGACCTCTGTAGCATCTGTGCCTATGAAAGTAGATTCGTCGGCATAATAATTAAAATAGGTATTGAAATCAGACTGTGCCGCAGCGATATTAAAGCCGTCAAGCAGTGTACCTATTTCTGTTTTTTCTTTTTCATAAAAACCTTTGTTTTGTGAGGAAAGTTTCATTGAAATAATTCCAAAGAATAACAAAAGTGCTATTTTAAATATTCTATTTTTTTTCATTTTTTATCCGTTTACCTTTTTCGTTAAAATTTATAATAGATCCTGCAATCGGCTCACAACAATTATTTCCGTCAAATTCTTTTATTGTTTTTATATTTCCGTTTTCATAATACTGTGTCCAAATTCCTGATCTACTGCCATTTTTATAACCGCCAATTGTTTTTTCTCCCAATTCATTAAAATATACCCATTCTCCTATCTGCTGATCGTCAAGAAAGTATCCCTTTCGATAGAGTTTCCCATCAGGAAAAAAAACTTGGTTTAAACCATACACTATTCCTTTTGATGCCGAATAAATTTCGTGAGGCTGCCCATTTTCATAAAATGTTCTGCAAGTTCCCTCTTCCATTTGATTGGTATAAAATGCCTTCGTTTCTATTACTTCATATCCATTATAATAGTATACTCCTGATAAATTGCCATTTGGATGATAGGTCGTTCTTTCACCTATCCGATTTCCATTTTTCCAAGTGGTTCTATCTTTTAATTTTCCATTTTTGTAATATTCTAGTTGTACACCTTCTTTTTTTCCATTTTTAAGATGAGAAATCTGAATAAAAAAATTTGCCTGATACGTTTTTACTGTTTTTATCTCGTCTTTCCCTACTTTGTGAGTTTGTGAAACTTCTTTAACCGTAGCTACTCTATTTACATCATAATATTCTCTTACCTGTTTTTCCTCCTGAGCTAGACAAAAAACTGTTGTAACGAGAAAAATAAAACAGAAAGTATGTTTTTTCATTTTACTTGATTTCTAAAATCATTGAAGATTTCCCAGAGATTATTAAACTATTTTGTAAAGAAATTTCTTCGTCTGAAATGACGTCTTTTCCTTTGGTAAAGCTTTTAAGACCTTCTGAGAATCTTTTCAAATTCACAACCTGTTTTTCCGGGTTATTGTTGATTACTGTCATTATTCTTTCTTTATCATTATATCTGAAATAAACATAAACATTGTTTTCAGGTACGTAATGTAATGTCTTTCCTGTATGAATAACTTCTTTGGATTTTCGCCAGTTCAATAATTTTTTAGTAAAATCAAAATATTGATTCTGAGTTTTGGTTCTTCCTGACTGTACAAAACCATTATTGGAATCATCCTTCCAGCCTCCCGGAAAATCTCGGCGAATATCTCCGTCTCCTTTTCCTTTATCTCCCGCCATACCGATTTCCGAGCCATAATACAACTGCGGAATTCCCCGAACGGTCAAAATTAGAGACATAGCAAGTTTATAATCTTCAATTTTAGGATAAGACTCATTGAATCTCTGGGTATCATGATTTTCGGCAAATACAAGAATATTATTGATATTGGGATACAAAAAATCATTGGCAAAATTATCATATACTCTCTGCATCCCGGAATCCCAACCTGAATTTTCTTTAAAAACCTGACCGATAGCATCATGCAGGGTAAAATCCATTACAGAGGGCAAATATGAATTATAGTTTTCTATTGCAGAAATTTTGCTGCCTTTCTGCCAATAAGACATTTGTGCCTGATCATGCATCCATACTTCACCTACAATATTTAAATTCGGGTATTCATCTGTGATTCTTTTCGTCCATTCTGCAATTCCTTTTTTATCGTTGTAAGAATAGGTATCTACACGTAATCCGTCCAAACCAGCATATTCTGTCCACCAGATCGCATTTTGAGCCATATAATTGACCACCAATGGATTGCTTTGGTTCATGTCGGGCATTGTGGTATCAAACCATCCATCCATACAGTTTTCGGCGTCTATTTTTGCAGCATTGGTATCAAACTGTGTCGTCATTCTGTAATTGCTTCTTTTAAAACCTTTGTCACCGTCTTTCCAATAATGTATCCAGTCTTTTGAAGGCATATCTTTAATGATCCAGCTTTGTGATCCCCAATGATTGGTCACATAATCCATAATAAGCTTCATATCCCGCTGATGGAGTTCACCCGCCAATCTTTTATAGTCTTCATTTGTCCCATAACGCGGGTCAATTTTATAATAATCACTCTGCGCATAGCCATGATAAGAATAAGCCGGCTCATTATCTTCCAACAATGGAGTGTTCCAAAGCGCGGTAACTCCCATTTCTTTAAGATAATCTAAGTTTTTGATAATTCCTTCAATATCACCACCATGACGCCCGCCCGGATTTTTACGGTCTGCTTTTTCAGCAGTATCATTGGTATTATCGTTCGATGGGTTTCCGTTGGCGAACCGATCGGGCATGATTAAATACATGACATCTTTTGAAGAAAATGATTGCCTGTTCGCCGAATTGGGCTGTCTCTCTTTTAGCTCGTAGGTGTAAGAATCTATATTTTTACTTCCTTTTTTGATATTGATTTTAAATTTTGAAACGTTGATTTCATTGGTATTGACCGTAACAAATACATAGTTCGGGTTTTCTACTTTCTGAATGTTTTTAATCTGAATTCCGTCTGAAAGCTCAATTTCGTTGCTGGCAATATTTTTTCCGTAGACTAAAATCTGAAGCTTAGGGTTTTTCATTCCTTTCCACCAGAAAGCAGGTTCCACTTTCTGAATCTGCAAATGAAACATCTGAAATGCTAAAAGTAAAGTAAGTAAAGTTATTTTTTTCATTTTCTGTATTCTAAAAACTTGTGATTTGTGTTTTTAATTTTAAACTAAAACTCTGTCAAAGACTTCAACTTTGACAAAGTTTGTATGACTGTATCTCTTCTAGCCCCGATCGCAGCGGCATCCTTTTTTGTTTTGGGAAAAAGCCAGGGACAAAAAAGATACAGCGAAGAGCGGGAAATAGCTTCTAAAAAAACCTTTTTAATATGATATAAATTCCGTCTTTTCTGTGTTGCGCTCGAGATTCAACACTTTATGGAAGGGGGATTTTATTTTACAGGCTTAATTGAGATGGCAAATCCGCCGCTTCTTACCATTTTAAAATTGATTTTAGATTTTGCCGTAATTTGTTTTTTATAGATATTATAACTTTGAGGATTGTCAATATAATCAGCATCTTTTCCATCTTCATAAATGGTGGCTTCATATTTTTTATTTTTATCCAGAAAAGAAAAATCTACGGTATAATCGCGTTTGTTTTCATCTGTGATTCCTCCCACGAACCAATTTTCTGTACCTTTGGCTTTTCTTGCCGTGATCACATGATCTCCCGGTTCTGCAGACAAAATCTTGGTATCATCCCAATCTGCCGCAACATCCTTGATAAACTGGAAAGCATCCATATGCTTTTTATAATTCTCTGGTAAATCTGCAGCCATCTGAAGCGGCATATACATCGTAACATATAAGGCCAACTGCTTTGCTAATGTTGTTTTTACAAAACGCTTATCGCCAGGGAAATAATAATCTAATTTGGTCTGGAAAATTCCCGGTGTATAATCCATAGAGCCACCCATCCATCTTGTAAACGGTAAAATCGTCTGATGGTCAGGATTATTTCCTCCGAAAGCTTCGTATTCCGTTCCACGCGCTGCTTCAGCAGAAATATAATTCGGATAGGTACGACTTTCCCCTGTCGGGCGAACCGATTCATGAGAATTGACCATTACTTTGTATTCATTTGCTTTTTCTGCAATTCTGTAGTAATGATTGATCATCCACTGCGAATAATGATGTTCCCCTCTTGGAATGACATCTCCAACATAACCTGTTTTCACAGCATCATAACCATATTTATTCATCAACTGGAATGCTTTATCTGCCCATCTTTCATAGTTTGTGGCAGAACCCGATGTCTCGTGATGCATGATCAGTTTAATACCTTTAGAATGGGCATATTCATTCAACATTTTGATATCAAAATCCGGATATGGAGTGATAAAATCGAAAACATATTCTTTTGAACGACCGAACCAGTCTTCCCAACCAACATTCCAGCCTTCAATTAAAAGTCCCTGAAAACCATTTTCGGCGGCGAAATCGATATAATCTTTTACTTTGGTATTATTGGCACCGTGATTTCCGTTGGGCGTCAGCTTTGAGAAATCTGTCTGACCCAAACGTACATTAGATTCCGGCTGACCATAAGCCCACTGTGATTTTCCGATAATCATTTCCCACCAAACACCCATATATTTTGTAGGATGAATGTAAGACGTATCGGTGTATTTTGTCGGCTCATTCAAATTGAAAATCATTTTAGAATCCATCACATCTACCGCTTTTGAAGCAACGATAATGGTTCTCCAGGGTGTCACCATCGGAGTCTGCATGTAGCCTTTTGCACCCTGTCTGTCGGCTGTAAGGTGAGTTTTGAATTTGAAATTCTGAGCATCTACCTCAAGATGAGAAGCCGGATAATCTAAAACTGCTGCCTCTGCAACGTTGATATATAATGGTACTTTTCCTTCTACTTTTAACATTAATGGTGACTGAACTGCATTTTTGATTAAAGTCTGAGAAGCATTTGCATCTGCTGCTTTTGCCCATCTTCCCGGAATTTCAGAAACTTTGGTTTCCTGATACTGATATTCCTGAGAGTCGTAGTCTGCTACCATCCACCAGGCTTTCATGTCTGTCGGAAAATCAATTTCAGAATCTTCTTCCCTAATGACAAAATAATTGAGATTTTTCTGCTGCGGAAATTCATATCTAAAACCTAAACCGTCATTGAACAATCTGAATTTTACAACGATGCTTCTGTCAGTACTTGCCTGATTGAGCGTAATCGCCAATTCGTTGTAATTGTTTATATAATTTTTCTTTTCACCTAAAACCGGTTGCCAAGTTTCGTTCTTTGAATCTGTTTTTTCTGCCGTTTTTGTAAACCCACTATTTAAATCGAATTTAGCATCTTCAGGTTTAGCAATTTCTGAAGCAAATTTAATGGAAGAATCCTTAAAAATTCTCAATCCCAATTTTGAATCTTCAACTACTGTTTTTCCGTTGAATTTTAAATTATAAAATGGCACTCCACCTTTAAGCTGAAAATTCATTTCAAATTTTCCATCGGGTGATTTTAGAGATTGTGCATTAGCGACTCCAAACATCATTGAGAGCAAAAATGCTCCAACCGTAATTTTCTTCATGATAACTATTTATAAGTTTAAAAATATAAAAACTGCTGCTTTTTAGCAACAGTTTTTTGTAAATATTCTGAAGTTAAATTATAGTTTTACAGCTGTATAAACTAAGTTTACCTCATCAAAAGTAATTTTATAAGTTCCTGCTATACCAATAGCAATATTTGCACCACCAGCATCTAAAGTTCCGTTATTTCCATCATCACCAAAGTTGGTTCCCCAGTCATTATTAAGTCTGAATTTAATTTCTCCAGCAGTTAAAACAACAGTAACCTCCCATTTTTCTGTATTGCTATTCCAGATTAAATCTGTATCCGGATCACTCCAACCATTTGGTGTTGCAGAACCGATAACTCCCCAAGAATAAGGTGCTAAAGTAAATTTATTAGTATTGGTATTTACTGTTAGTTTTTGACTTCCAGCATTTACTGCTTTTAAGTTGTTACTACCTCCATCATATATTATATCTATATTATTATTGGTACCATAACTGTGATCCCAATTTTTCATTGGTGTAATTTTAAATTCAGAATTTGGTGCTGTAAAATTAATATAACCAATATAGATTCCGTTGCTTGTAGCAGATTTTAAAGCTTGAGCAGTTGGCGGATCCCAACCCTGATAAGCACCCGGCGCATACATGTAAGAAACCAAAGCATAAGGAATTACAGAGATTTTCTGTACTGCAGAATAAACAGGAGTTCCTTTACCAACAGTAGTTTTTAATCTTACATCTACATTAGTAGTAACACCAGTTGGTAATCCAAGACTTAACATCAAAGCATTAAATTCTATTACTGTGTAAGATTTAGATAGTACTCCATTGCTCAAACCTGCTTCTTTTGGTGAAGCAAAATTAGTACCCGTAACTGCAAATTGTAAAACATTGGTAATTTCTACTTGAGGAGTATATTCTGCAGGAGTGATTGTAAAAGTAACTGCATTGTTATTTGCATTTGCACTAGATAGCGTCAATGTAGTTACACTTGCTTTAAGTGTAGGCTCAGATTTTAAAGATAAAACAGCCTGATCTTCATCTTTTTCGCAAGACAAAACCATCATAATAGCTACAGCTGCGAAAAGAAATTTTATTATATTTTTCATTATTGTAATATTTTTAAAAATTAATAACCCGGATTTTGAGTTAAATTAGAATTAATATTCAAATATTTATTTGGGATTGGGAACAAAACTCTAGTAGAAGCTATAGATGATCCATTTTGGATTCCTCCTTTCCATTGCCAAGTATAACCAGATACGTAATGATTTAATCTAATCAAATCTTGTCTTCTTGTACCTTCCCAATACAATTCTTTAGCTCTTTCATTCAAAATAAACATTTCTTTAGCATCTGTTGTAGTAAGAGCATTAATATCAGACATTGTAATGTTTGCAACACCACCTCTTGTTCTTAAAGCATTGATATATCCTAAAGCTGTGGCTGTACTACCTTTTCCATTAACAATTGCTAATTCCGCATACATTAAATAAGCATCCCCCATTCTGAATAAAGCAAAATCTGCATCTGCAAAAGTACCATCACTTCCACTTGCTCCGCCTGCTTTTTTATTAGAAAACTTAATCAACTTTGTACCTTCTTCAAACTTCGAATAATCTGAAATCGATGTAGGATCTGTACTTCCAGCTACTTTCATCACTCTCGCATCTGTTCCTGTAGATTGAATAAATTCCTGACGAGTTCTAAAACCTGCCCAACCTGCATCAACACCTAATATTGTTGCTACTGCATTGGTACAGCTTGCGTGGATTAAAAATGTAGTTCCTCCGTACGTTTTTGTTTTAATACCATCGAAAGTGATAGGAAAAATAGCTTCGTCTTGTGCTCCGTTGATATTATTGTCTGCTTTAAATAGATCAGCGTAAGGTATTGTTGCTACTTTATATGGAGAACCAATTACTTTTGTAATTTCCGTCAGAGCTTCTGTACTTCTATCCACACCAGTATATACCTTTGAATTTTGGTATAGCTTGGCTTTCAACATCCAGGCAGCAGCTTTATCTGCTCTACCGTACTCATTGTTTTTTGCGCCTGCTAAATCTCCATCTATCTCATTCAGCTCTCCTAATAAATAGTTGAAAACATATTCTCTTGACTGTACTGATGGTTTTACACCAGAACCGATAACATCATTTTCTGTAGCAAAAGGAATTTTACCATAAATATCAATAGCATGATAGTAAGATAAAGCTCTTAGGAATCTCGCTTCTGCACGGAAAGTTTTTATTTGAGTTTTTAAATCTGCTGAAACTCCTCTCGATGATAATTTTTCATCTGTCGTTTCTCTTAAAAACTCATTCACTAAGCCAATTTGGAAAAATATTCTTGCAAAAAAAGCTTCATTGAACTTATTATCTGCGTTCCAAGTATTAAAGTTCAAATCTCTGATCCCAGGATTGTCAGATTCTCCCCAAGCGATGATCGCTTCATCAGTTGTTAATTCTTGTAACTGCCAATACCCTCTAATATATTGTGAAAAACCCTCGTTCGGTCCACCATCTGCTTCCAATCCTAAATCTGAATTTCCATTAGGAGAAGTTTGTCCTGTAACCGCTAAGCCTGCATAAATTTTAGCCAAAAACTGTTTATAAGAATCAGGATTGGCATAAAACTGCTCAGATGTATATAATTCATCATCATTTACTTTAACATCTAAATCATTAATACAAGAGGTTGCTGATAGTAGAAATACGCTTGCTATAGCAAGATTTCTTAATTTTATTATATTTAATTTCATTTTCTGTGAATTTTAAAAGTTAGCATTAATCCCTAAAGTGAACATTCTTGCTCTTGGATAAATAGAACCATCTCTACCTTCATTAAACACTTCAGGATCCAGGTTTTTATATTTAGTAATAATGAGGACATTATTTACACCGGTATAAAATCTTATAGAACCATTGTTTTTTAATAAATTATTAAACGTATATCCTAAAGTTACATTATCTAATTTTACAAAACTTCCGTTTTTAACGAAATAATCAGATTCTTTACGGGTTTGTGAAAAATTAGTATTATTAAAATCTACAGGAGCATTATTGATCGTACCATCTACAGTATTATAAATATTACCCAATTGAGCTCTATCTGCAGATATTTGATCATAGACGTAATTTCCAATACTCGCTCTCCAAGCCATAGAGAAATCAATATGTTTTCCAAAAGTTGCATTGGTCATAAAGCCCATTGTTACATCTGCCTGTGGTTTTTTAAAAATATACTTATCTGCAGAAGTTATAACACCGTCATTATTTCTATCAACATATGCTCCTTCTATGGGCTTACCATTAATGTCATATACTTGCTGATAAACATTAAACGCATACGGAGAATATCCTGTCGTAAATGTCTGTATAAAAGCACCTAAACCTACACCACCCTTGTCAATTTTATCTAATTCTAATTCTTTAATATTGATATTATTGTAAGTTGCATTATAATTGAAATTTAGAGTAAAATTTTCTTTTTTCACAGCCTTTATGTCCAAGCCTAATTCTACTCCTTTAGACTGCAATCTACCAATATTTTTAGGACCAATAATTCTTAAATTTTCTAATGGTCCTTCTGGAACAATAGATAGTAAATCTTCTGTATCTGCTAAATAAAAATCTAATGTCCCTGTTACTCTATTCTTAGCAAATCCAAAATCTAATCCCAAGTTATATTTTATACTTTCTTCCCATTTTAAGTTTTCATTATATCCATTGGCTTTTGCAATTTGATAAAATGTATTTCCCAATTGATAAAATAATGTTGTAGAAACATCATAAGTTTTTAAATAATCAACCCTTGGTCCGTCACCAATATCTTGATTCCCAATCTTACCAACACTAGCTCTAAGTTTAAGATCAGATAATGAGGAGTTTCCTTTTAGGAAACTTTCTTCTGAAATTTTCCAAGCAGCTGCAATACCCCCAAAATCTCCCCATCTGTTATTTTTTCCAAAACGTGAAGATCCATCCCTTCTATAATTTACGGTAAGTAAATATTTATTGTTATATCCTAAATTTAATCTACCAAAAAATGCTTGCAAATTAACATCTGGTTTAGAATTCGGATTATAAAATTGAGCAGGGTCTATACCATATACAAGTATATTACCACTTCCAAAGCTTGTCTTATGATAATTTTGATACTCATGACCTCCCATCACATCAAAATTGAATTGCCCAAAAGTTTTAGCATAATTCAACTGTACATTTGCATTTTTATTGAATAGACTTTCACCAGAAAAAGATTCTGATCCATAATATGCAAAAGTGTTATTAATAGAATAATATCCGTTTCTCGAATATTTATTTGTCGTTACATGACCATCGTATTCTCTGGTATCCAAACCTACATTCGCAACTAACCTTAATTCTGGTAAAAAATGGAATTTATATTCCATGTTTACATTTCCAAAAAATCTTTTGAAATTTTGAATATCATGCTTATTTCTTAGCTGTGCTACAGGGTTCGAAACCCCATTAGGATTATACGTTCCTGTAGTAGAGTTAAAATTACCCATTCTATTTTCGTAATAACCATCTCCATAGATAGAATTGTCTTCATAAACAGATTGTGTAGGATTCATAGAAAGTGCATTACCAATAGCTGCTTCGTCGGCATTATTTTTAAATGTATAAGAATAAGTACCTGTAATGTTGAATTTCAAATGATCGTCAAAAAAACTTGGACTGATTGCGATGTTTCCCGTTGTTCTTTGAAAACCTGAAGTTATTAATAAACCGCTATTTTCTAAATGATCTACAGAGAAACGAGTTGGTACTTTTCCAAACAAACTTCCGGAAACTGAAGCATTAATATCATTCGTTACAGAAGTTTTAAAAATTTCGTCTTGCCAATCTGTATTAGAAGTACCTAATTGAGATACTTTATCCGGGACAAATTGATTGATTAGGGCTCTAAACTCATCACCACTATATACTTTAATTTTCTTAGCTAAAGTATTAACAGTGGTAAAAGCATTTAATGATACTCTTAATTTTTTTCCACCTTTTTTTGTGGTAATTAAAATAACACCATTTGAACCTCTAGAACCATAAATTGCAGTAGAAGCAGCATCTTTCAATATAGAAAAAGATTCTATATCATTTGGATTAATAGTAGATAAAGAAACTCCATCTAAAGGTAAACCATCTACAACCAATAAAGGTTCATTACTTGCATTCAAAGAAGAGCCACCCCTTATTCTAATGATCGGTTCACTCCCAGGTGTTCCGGATTGAGTGATTACAACTCCTGCAGCACGGCCATTAATAAGTCCTTCAGCATTTGTTACTGCACCTTTATTAAAATCAGCAGTTGATAAAGAGGTTATAGATCCTGTCAGATCCGTTTTCTTCTGCTTCCCATATCCAATTAATACAACCTCTTCGATGTTTTTCTCTTTCGTAGCAGAGTCTTGTGTTTGCGCGTTCATTACGGAGCTTGCCAATAGAAATGCAGGTGCAATTTTTAGAACCAATGTAAAATTTCTCAAAATATTGTCTTTTTATAGTTTTTTATTATTTTAAAATCATACTGTACAAGCCTGCAATTTAAAAAAAATTTATAATTATCATAATTTTAGATAAATTTTAATTAAAATAATGTAAATTAAACGAAAAATTTTATTTATAAACCTGTTTGTCAGTAATTTACACTAAATTATTCATAACATAACATTCTGTTAACATATAGTAAATTACTAAACGTTTGTTTAACGGTAAAATATTGTTTTTAATGTCAGTAGTTCTTTTTTACCTAAGATTTCTCTTAAAAACCGATTTAAGCAAATAATCTTTATCTTTGCAGACTTAAAACTATACTATAAAATGTCAAACAAAAAGATGATTACGGCGGCTTTGCCTTATGCAAACGGACCGGTTCATATTGGGCATTTGGCGGGAGTTTACATTCCTGCAGATGTTTATGCGAGATTTCAGAGAAGATCGGGAAAAGACGTTGCTTTCATCTGCGGTTCAGATGAGCACGGAATTCCTATTACCATAAGAGCTAAAAAAGAAGGAGTTACACCACAGGATATCGTCGATAAATACCACGAAATCATCAAAAAATCTTTCTCAGATCTTGGGATTTCCTTTGATGAATATTCTAGAACCACTTCAAAAAAACATCACAATACAAGCCAGGATTTCTTTAAAACACTTTATGATAAAGGAAAATTCACAGAAGAAGTTTCAGAACAGTATTTTGATGAGCAGGCAAATGAATTTTTAGCAGACCGATATATTGTTGGGACTTGTCCGAATTGCGGTAACGAAAACGCTTACGGTGATCAGTGTGAAAGATGCGGTACTACCCTGTCTCCATCTGAATTGATCAATCCAAAATCAATGTTGAGCGGAAACGTTCCAATTTTAAAAGAAACAAAAAACTGGTATTTACCATTAAACGAATACGAAGATTTCCTCAACGAATGGATTATCGAAGGTCATCAAGACGATTGGAAACCGAACGTTTACGGACAGGTAAAATCTTGGCTAACCGATGGTTTAAAACCTCGTGCCATGACCAGAGATTTAAACTGGGGGGTTCCCGTTCCACTTCCAAATGCAGAGGGAAAAGTTTTGTATGTCTGGTTTGATGCGCCCATCGGATATATCTCTTTCACCAAAGAATGGGCAGAAAAAAACGGAAAGGACTGGAAAGATTACTGGCAAAGTGACAACAGTGATTTAGTACACTTTATAGGAAAAGACAATATTGTTTTCCATTGTATTATTTTCCCTGCGATGATGAAGGCTCACGAAGATTTTATCATGCCGAAAAATGTACCTGCTTTTGAATTTTTGAATCTTGAAAATGATAAAATTTCAACTTCCAGAAACTGGGCTGTTTGGGCGCACGAATATGTGGAAGAATTCCCTGGACAGCAAGATGTTCTGCGTTACGCACTGCTTTCGTCAGCTCCTGAAACGAAAGATAACAACTTTACCTGGAAAGATTTTCAGACGAAAAATAATTCTGAACTGGTGGGGATTTTCGGAAACTTCATCAACAGAGTCGCCGTTTTAATTCATAAATATTATGACGGAATTGTTCCCCAAGGTGATATAAACGCTCCTGAACTGCAGGAAATCAATAAGTCAGCGAAAGAAATATCAGAATTTTTAGAAAACTATGAATTTAGAAATTCTCTAACAGCTTTGATGAATTTGGCACGTTTCGGAAACCAATATTTGCAAGCAGAAGAGCCTTGGAAAACGATTAAAGATAATCCGGAAAAAGCAGCACACTCTTTATTTGTGGGAGCTCAGATTGCTGTCGGTTTGGCACAATTATGTGAGCCGTTTATGCCTTTTAGTTCTGAAAAGTTATTGAAGATGTTTAATGTTCAAAAATCAGATTGGAACAACGTTGAAACAAAATCTGTTTTGATTGAAACCGGACATCAGATCAACGAATCATCTCTACTTTTCTCAAAAATCGAAGACGATGTAATTGATTTTCAAATCCAAAAATTAGAAAATACAAAACAAAGTAACAAAAAAACAAACCAAAAGGCAAACCCAATGAAAGACGAAATACAATTTGATGATTTTACAAAAATCGACTTAAGAACAGCAACTATTTTAACTGCTGAAAAGGTTGAGAAAGCAGATAAATTATTAAAACTAACTGTTGATACAGGTGTTGATGTGAGAACTGTGGTTTCTGGGATCGCAGAAAGCTTTACCGCTGAAGAAGTGATCGGAAAACAAGTGATGATTTTATTAAATCTTGCTCCAAGAAAAATCAGAGGGATAGAATCTCAGGGAATGTTGTTGTTAACGACAAAAGCTGACGGGAAATTATCTTTTGTGACGCCGGATGATACGGTGGATAATGGTATTGAAATCGGATAATCTTCAAAAATTTATATAAAGAAAAAACGCATGTATGATGCGTTTTTTTTATTTGTTTTATTTGAGATGCTTGGGCAAGCTCAGAATGAAATTCCTAATACTAACTGGCTGAATATATAGCTTATTTGTAGTAATGTCATGCTGAGCGGAGTCGAAGCATCCCATGTTATTAAGCTTTCTTTATCAGTTTTGCTAAAAAAGAATCTTCATCCTGCATCACTTTTTCTATTTTAAACCCATTATTTTCGGCAGCATTTTGTAAGGTATTAAAATCAAGATACAGCCATTTGATCGGATCTTCCGACTCGCTTTTGTAATGAACTACATAATCCAGTTCGCCATAATATCCATTGGCCGGAATTAAAACTCCTCCATCTTCATCAACATCAAACATATATAAAATATCAGTACTGTCGATCAGAATTTGTCCGCTTTTGTTTAATAAGGTGTGTAATTTTTGAAGATAAATATCAATCACATTCAGGCTTTGAAAAATTCCGGTCCCGTTCATTAAAAGAAGAATTGTATCGAAAGTTTCCCCCGAAAATTCAAGCATATTCTGAGCAACTGTTTTCTGAATTCCTCTCAACTGACAAACTTCAATTGATTTTGGCGAAATATCTAAAGCGGTAACATCTAAATTTCTTTCATTCTGAAGATACAACGAATGCGAACCTGCTCCTGCTCCAATATCCAAAACTTTTCCGTGAGATAATTTTAAAGCTTTTTGTTCGATTTTGTTCATCTCTTCAAAATCTCTGAAAAGATATTTTACAGGAAGCTCATCGAGTTCGGAAATTGAAGTTTCAGTCTGCAGATCTTCAGGATTTTCGTTGTAAAAATAATCCCAGATTGCTCGTCCCATTAAGTCTTTCATGCTGAATTTTATTGGGGCAAAGATAAGGGTTTGTGCAGAATAATAAAAAAATGAAATTTAAATCTAATAACTATAATATTACTGAACAAAATTGAATAAATGTATATTTGAGTAACGTAAATAAATTAGTCATCATGGATATATTCAAAATGTTTAAGAAAAAATCTTCAGAAAACATTGTCAAAACAAATGATTTGAATATTAAAGATTTATTTCTAACACCATTAGATCAGAGAAATTACTCTTGGATAATGGAATTTAATAAGGCGATAAAGGGACATACTTTCACAAAAGGAAATCCTGAAAATATTGAAGATGAAGTTGGCATGCATTACTTAAATCTTAGTTTAAATAGTCAAGACAGCTCAAATAGTCTTGAATTCTACATGAATACTTGTTTAGAAATTGGTGATGGAATCGCAATATGCGGAACAAAAGAAAAATCTGATTGGATTTTTAGTTATGGTGATCTCTTGAATTATTCAATTAATGGAGTATTTTATTCAGTAGAAATTTCAGAACCATATACAGGAAGAGTTATTGATACATATATAAATGATCGTGAAGCAAGAATCGGACAACCATCAGAAAAATTTTTACCCCAAAGTGCAAGAAAAAATATTAGAGATTTTTTATTTACTTTCAATCTGGTGAATGTGAAAATCGCATTAATCTGGTGGATAGATAGTAACAGATTGACATTAGCTTTTAATATTGTACCAGAACAATTTACAGATTATCAAGAAGAAAATTTACAATCTTTACTTCAATTTCTTAGTTGGTATTTACCGCGTCAATATCAAATCATTTTTGTTAGAGAAACTGAGGATTTTGTAAAACTTTAAAAATTACCAAATCACTTGCAATCTTTATTAAAAAACAGATCAATTAAATCTGCCGTATTAACAATCATCATCATCCACATTTTCTATTTTTAACCAACCTCATTCCTACAAAAATTTCCTAACTTGTCTTTTCTAAAAACGAGATTCTTCTCATGACAGATAAACAATTTAATTTTCAACAGGGTTTTACATTCAGCAAACACATTCCGGAAGAAACATCGCACTTTGACCGGGTTTTTGATGTTTTCAAAGACTTGCTGACCCACACTTCGGGCGATATTGAGGAAGCTTTTGAATGGCTCGATATGCTTGATAAAGAATACGATATTTTTACTGACGAATATACACTTGCTGATTTTGAAGAAGACCTCAGAAAACGAGGTTACATCAAAAAAGAAGATGATTCCGAAGACGGAAATACCGGAAACGGAAAAGGCAGGAATATTCTAACTGCCAAACTGGAAGCAGCTTTGCGTGAATATGCTTTAGACCAAATTTTCGGAAAGCTCAAAAAAAGTGGCATCGGAAATCACAGGACCAACAAATCCGGAGTCGGCGATGAGCGTGATGGTGAAAACCGAAACTTCCAATACGGAGACGACTTATCAACGGTCAACATGACCGAAAGTCTGAAAAACGCGCAAATCAATAATGGAATTGCAGACCTTCGAATGACCGAAGACGATCTCATCGTTGAAGAAACCAAGCATAAAGCGCAGATGAGCACGGTTTTGATGATCGACATTAGTCACTCGATGATTTTGTACGGTGAAGACAGAATTACGCCAGCCAAAAAAGTTGCAATGGCTTTGGTAGAACTTATCAAGCGAAAATACCCGAAAGATTCCATTGACATTATTGTCTTCGGAAACGAAGCTTGGCCGATAAAAATCAAAGACCTTCCCTATTTACAGGTTGGTCCGTATCACACCAATACAGTTGCAGGATTGGAACTTGCGATGGATATCCTCCGCAGAAAAAGAAATACCAACAAACAGATTTTCATGATTACTGACGGAAAGCCAAGCTGCCTGAAATTGCCCAACGGTGAATATTATATGAACAGTGTTGGACTCGACCAAAGAATTGTAACTGAATGTCTAAACAAAGCAGCACAGGCTAGAAAACTCAAAATCCCAATCACCACATTTATGATTGCACAGGATCCTTATCTCCGTCAGTTTGTCAACGCTTTTACAGCACAAAATAAAGGAAAAGCATTTCTAACAGGACTTTCAGGTTTGGGACAGATGATTTTTGAGGATTACGAAAAAAATAGAATTAAAAGAATATAAAGATGGATGGATGTTCGCGGTGTTTACAAATCATTGCCTTTTCAAAATTTTTCTTGTAAAGCCATCTTTTGATTAGTTTGAATACATTAGCTTCCAGCTTCTGACAACCATCATCCAGCATACTAAACAATAAAAAATTAAAATGAAAAACGATACAACATTTAAAGAATTAAAACAATCACGATATACCGAGAAAACCATCAATCAGGAAATTAAGGCAAATTTAATTGAAAAAATTAAGGCAAAAGAACCTGTATTTGAAGGACTTTGGGGTTATGAAGATTCTGTGGTTCCGCAATTGAAAAAGGCAATTCTTGCCGGTCATCATATCAATTTATTAGGATTACGTGGACAGGCAAAAACCCGAATCGCAAGAAGTATGGTTAACCTTTTGGACGAATATATGCCGATTGTAAAAGGTTCTGAAATCAATGACAGTCCGTTTCAGCCGATTTCAAAATTTGCAAGAGATTTGATTGCTGAATTGGGAGACGAAACACCCATTTCGTGGGTGCACCGATCTAATCGTTTCTTTGAAAAACTGGCAACTCCCGATGTGAATGTTGCCGATTTGATTGGCGACATCGACCCGATTAAAGCAGCCACTTTAAAACTTCCCTACTCTGATGAACGCGTTTTGCATTACGGAATGATCCCTAGAGCGAACCGTTCAATATTTGTTTTAAATGAATTGCCCGACTTGCAGGCGAGAATTCAGGTTTCTCTGTTTAATATTTTGCAGGAAGGTGATATTCAAATCCGTGGATTTCAGTTGAGAATGCCTTTGGATATTCAGTTTGTGTTTACCGCAAACCCTGAAGATTATACCAACCGTGGAAGCATCGTTACGCCTTTGAAAGACAGAATAGGGTCACAGATTTTTACGCATTACCCGAAAACAATCGCTTTAGCCAAACAGATTACAGAGCAGGAAGCTCAGGTTTCAGCAGAAGATAGAGCCCAAATTCAAATTCCAGATTTGGCGAAAAACCTATTGGAAGAAGTCGCTTTTGCAGCCCGTGACAGCGAATATGTGGATGCGAAAAGTGGTGTAAGTGCAAGACTAACCATCAGTGCCATGGAAAATCTGGTTGCTGCAGCTAAATTGCGTTTAATTGAATCTGCTGCTGAAAAAACGACCATTAGATTGCTTGATTTTATGTCAATCATTCCGTCCATTACCGGAAAAATTGAGTTGGTGTACGAAGGTGAGCAAGAAGGTGCAGATTATGTCGCCAAAATATTAATAGATAAAGCTGTGATGACACAGTTTGAAAGTATTTTCCCACGCATTTCAAAACTTGAAAAAGAAGGTATTAAAACTCCTTATACCGATTTGATTAAATGGTTTAATAAAAATCATCTGGAACTTAATTATACCGATACAGATGAAGAATTCTATAGCAAACTCAACAGTATCACACCATTAACAACTGTGGTAGAAGAAAATACTGCAGAATTGAGTGAAGAAGATAAAAACTTCTGCAAAGAATTGGTTTTGTGGGCACTGACGATTAGCAAAAAATTAGATAAATCTGAGAATTCAACTGCATATACTTTTGACTCTGCAGAGATCGGTCAATATTTACGAAATTAAATTTGGTTTACTCAGATTATTATAAGTGAAATCCTCTGAACATTTTCAGGGGATTTCACTATTATATCAATCTTCCAAAGCATACACCGCAAAACTTGCCAACCAATGATCTCCACCATAATTTCCCTGAAATAATAATGGAAGTCCGTTATTTAAAAATATTGTTGCGGTTTTTAAGAATCTCTTTTTTAAAGGATGAGTATCGGGAAGAGATTTGGCAATCCCTTTCATACACCACGCTTTTGTAAATGATAAACCTACCAGGTGTACAGTCTGATAATCGCTTAGATCACTTACAACCGGGATTTTTTCAATATTTTCTAAGCTTCTCTTTTCATAGAAATTGTCAAGCCATTTTTCGAACTCTTTCTGCGGAAGCACTCTCCTCATCAAATCTGCAATTTCCAGGCTCGGTGAAAAAAAATCTGAACCGTCCGGCTCAAGATATGCGGGAGTTTTTATATTATTTAAATAGAAATATTTTGCTTTTTCGATTAGCTGATTTTCAAAATCTTTATCACCTTTAGCTCTTGCCCAATCCAAAGCAAAAACCATTGCAAATGCAGTGTTGGGATGAACTCCTGTTCGGTTAGGATAGGTTTGTTTTGGTAAATATGTTTTCCATGAAGTAAGAATTTTATCTGTCAGAGATTTTAAATTCTCGTGCCATAATTTCGCTTTAGGATGATTCCAGGTCATTAATTCTTCATCTAATTTCAATAACCAAGCCCAGCCGTAAGTACGTTCAAAAGTTGTCGTTAATTGATATTTTGTAAAATAATCTGCTTCGGCCTGTAGATTTTCTTTTGTAAATGAGTGATCTAAAATAGATTCAATGTTTTTCGCAACAGATAAATCAGGCTTTGTTTTTAATAAACGAACTAACATCCAATGTCCGTGTACAGACGAATGCCAATCAAAACAGCCGTAAAAGCTGGGATGCAGATCTTTAGGACCCAAAACAGCTTCTTTTTCATTATTAATAATATGTGCCGTTTTGTTCGGATACTCCTGATTAATGCAGTGCAGAGGTTTTTCTGATAGTTTGACAGCCATTTCATCAGTAAGCTTCGGAGATTCCTGAGCATAAATAAATGATGAAAATATTAATGCAATAAGACATTTTTTCATTTGATAAAAATATTAATTTTAAATTTAAGAGATATACGTTATGTATTTAGCAATAACTTTATGACTTTAACACTTTAAAATATTTAATATATAACAACAATAAAACTTTAAGCATGTTTTTTGATACCACATTGGAAAATTCATTTATGAAAAATATAATTTTCGTTTTATTTTGTATTGTCCTTTTTAACTGTAATAAATCCGAAGCTGTTGCAGATGAATCTGTAAGCGCAATGACCGTCATCGAAGATGAAAATTCAGCAGCCCCATTGGATAATAAAACCGATGCATCGGTCGTGCTTCAGGATAAAGCAGTAGAAATTTCTGAACAAGATTCAACATCTAAAAAAGGCAATATCATTTCTAAAAAAATTATTAAAAATGGTGAAATGGAAATTCAGGTGGATGAAATTAAAAAGGCGCATCAAAAGATTAATGAAATTATAAAAAACAATACAGCCTATATTCAAACCGAGCGTTTTAGCAATAATGATACTGCCGAAAATTTAAATTTAACCATTCGGGTTCCGCACCAGAATTTTGATGCACTGATTAATTCATTTTCTGATGGGGTGGGCTCAATCTTATCAAAAAACATTTCTTCAGATGATGTAACAGAAGAATATACAGATGTTTCTATAAAATTAACCAACAAGAAAATTTATCTTGAGAAATACCGTGATATGCTAAGAAGTGCGAAAACAACGAAAGATATGCTGGAAATTCAGGAAAATATCCGTGAACTGGAAGATGAAATTGATGTCTCTGAAGGCAGACTCCGTTATATTGATGATAGAGTCGATTACAGCACATTAAATTTAAATCTTTACAAAGAAAAAGTGCGAAGTTCAGCAACTTCAAAGATCGGCTTCGGAAGCCGGTTTGGAGATTCTGTTACTGAAGGTTGGAATAGTTTTGTCGCATTTTTTTTGGGTCTCATTTCTCTCTGGCCATTTTTACTGTTGATTCCTATAATTATTGTCATCTGGAAAAAGTGGCGAAAAAACAGAAGGAAAATCTAATCTAATGTAAAAACAAAAACATCCGAATATTTTCATATTCGGATGTTTCATTGCAATAACAATTATCTACGCATTAAAATGTGATTTCACAGTTTCCAAGACCTGCTCGTCAGACATTTGCTGCGAAGTTTCTAAAGTAATTTTCAAGTCTTTGAACTGAGCAGTATCATGAAGATAATGCTTTAATTCTTCCTGGATGGTTCCGGGGCCGGTAATTAAAACTTCTTCAGAGTTTGTCAAAAGATGTTCTACTTCCTTGAAAAATTTTATTTTGTTGGTTTGTTCAGCGTTATTTCCTGCATTTTCACTTGAATTACCATGTTGGATTACCGCTTTTACAGGGCTGCAAAGAAAAAATTTGAAAGCATTTTGCGCATCATGATTTTTTACAACTACAGCTTTCTGGGAATCAATCCAAAGTCCAGCTAATTTTTTTTCAGACATAATTTATTTTTTAATGTTATATAGGTGTTCGCAAGAATGATGCTAATGATGTGTTAAGGGCTGTTAAATTAATTTGAAGTCACTATTTAAACACAAATAACATGAATAACATTGATAATTTGCTCAATTTGCTGGATCTTCGAGAGATAAAAACATTTTACTTCCCGAGCACAAACACCGCTGGAATTTTATGCAGTTCCGGCTTTCGTTTCTGCCAGTCTTTTATACTCAATGTCTTAATCAATTCATGTTCTGCATCATTGATGTTTGCCGCAATACAAAGTTTAGTATTCGGGGAAAGAAATTTACACAAATCGTCGAAAAGTGCATTGTTTCTGTAGGGAGTTTCCATAAAAATCTGGGTATAGCCGGTTTTCTGAAGTTCGCTTTCTAACAATTGAATTCTTTTTTTCTTTTCGCCTTTTTCTATTGGAAGATAACCGTTAAAAGTAAATTCCTGCCCGTTGAAACCGCTTGAAATTAGTGCTAAAATGATTGATGAGGGCCCTGAAATAGGAATTACCCTTATGTTTTTTTCGTGGCACCATTTTACGATCAGGTTACCGGGATCTGCAATGCACGGAAGACCGGCTTCCGAAAGCAAACCAAAATCCTGACCATTCAGCATTCTGTCCTGAGCTTCTTTGATATCGGCGTTTTCAGTATATTTATCTAAAAGAAAAAGTTTTAAATCTGATTGCTTTTTCGCCGGCGCAAAAAATTTAATCACTTTTCTTGCTGTTTTTTCGTTTTCCACAAAAAAATAATCAGTATGCATAATGTATTCCGTAATCACTGGAGAAAAATGAGTGATCGGAGTATTTTCTGATAAGTATGCGGGAATTAGGAAAAGCATAGTGTTTAAAGATGAGTTTAATTTAATAATTTAAAGATATGCATTCTATATCTTATTGCTAATTGCCTGCTGCTGTAGTTGATGTGAAATCTTGTTGCAGGCATTATCTAACAGCTGAAAAACGTTTTCAAAATCACTCATTTCTCCCCAATAAGGATCGGGCACTTCTATATTCTGGTGGTTTCCTGCTTCTTCTAAAAACAAACGAACTTTCTGGCGCTGCTCTTCACTTTGAGTCATTGAAATAACGTCCTCATAATTTTTCAGATCCATACAATAGATTTTATCGAAATAATCTAAATCTGAAATACGAATAGGTCGGGATTTTTGTTTCGAAATATCTATCCCGTGATTGGCCGCTGTTTGTACTGCCCTTTTGTCAGGTGTTTCGCCTTCATGCATAGAAATGGTCCCAACAGAGTCTACAAAAAAATTTTCTGAAAGTTTAGATTTTAAAATTCCTTCAGTAAGAGGGCTTCTGCAGATGTTACCTAAACAAACTATTAATATTTTC